>JBEPUH010000002.1:0-260634 GCA_041691635.1 Hyphomicrobiales bacterium | reverse complement strand
GCTGGGCCTCGGCCACGGTGACCTGGGTGTTCTCGTTCTCGATCGGGTCGGACACCTGCATGTAGCGCAGCAGCTTGATCTCGCCTGTCTTGCGGTCGATCTCGGCGCGGATGTCGTGCTCCATGCCGTACTTGGCGCGGCCCGACTTCTGGATGGCCTGTTCCATCGCCTCGAGCACTTCCTCGCGCTCGATGCCCTTCTCGCGGGCGACCATGTCGGCCACCTGAAGCATCTCAAGACGCGGAATGTCGGCAGTCGTGGCCATGATGTCTCTTCCTCTCCGTTAGTCGCGTTCAGTGCGTGGGTTCTGCGCCGGGCTCGTTCATCTGAGTGGCGCGTTGATGTTCGGCCAGAAGGGCGTCGGTGATCTCGAGCTTGGCCCGGATAACGGAGGCCAGCGGCAGCTGCGCCTCCGTGCCGTCGTCGAGCTTGAGGCGAATGACGTCGTTCTCCAGGCTGAGCAGCGTGCCCTTGAAGCGACGGCGGCCGTCGACCGGGAAAGTCGTCTCGAAGCGCGCCAGGTGGCCCGCCCAGCGGGTGTAGTCCTTGGGCCGGGTGAGCGGCCGGTCGATGCCGGGCGAGCTCACTTCCAGCGTGTAGTTGTTGGCGATCGGGTCCTCGACGTCGAGCACCGCCGACAGCGCACGCGAGAGCGTGGCGCAGTCCTCGACATCCATCGGGCGGCCATCGGCCGGCTCGATCATGATCTGCAAGGTCCCGCCGCCCCGGCTCATCGACACGCGAACCAGCTCGTAGCCCATGCCGACAATGGTCGGGGCAACGATGTCTTCGATTCGGCGCAAGATGTCGGTCACGTAGGGCGAAATCCGTTGGCTTTGGGCACGCAGGGGTTGGAGAAACGAAAAAGAGCGGGCTTTGGCCCACTCTTTTTTCTTTGGCTCGTCCTGCGAACCCGATGAGGATGGCGCGGATATAAGCGCGTTATTGCTTGCTGGCAAGGGTTTCCTCGCCCTTCTTAATGAGGCCCGAAAACCGCCAGCACCCTCGCCCGGAACCTGAAAAAATAGCCGCCATGGACAAAAATCAGACGCGCTACCACGGCTGGTGGGTGGTTTTATGCAGTTTCATCATCGCCTTCTATGGGTGGGGGTTCGGCTTCTACGGGTTGAGCCTCTACCTGGTGGCCCTGCATCGGGCGTGGAACTGGAGCCCGGCCGAGATCGCGTCGGCCATCACCTTCTATTACATCGCCGGCGCCTTCCTGGTGATGCAGGTGGGCGACGTCATCCAGAAGCGCGGCGCCCGCACCGTCGTGCTGGCGGGCTCGGCCCTGATGGCGCTGGGCGTGGCGGGCCTGGCCTACGTCCACGAGCTCTGGCAGTTCTACATCGCCGTCGCCGTGATGATCCCGGGCTGGGCGGCGATGGGCGGCGGCGCCATCAACACCATCGTCGCGCAGTGGTTCAACCGCCGGCGCGGCTGGGCGGCCAGCCTGGCGCTGAACGGCGCCACCAGCGCCGGCCTCGTCTTTACACCAGCCTTCGCCTGGGCGATCGACGGCCTGGGCTTTGCGCACGCCTGCTTCGCCGCCATCGCCGTCATGATGCTGACCCTGTGGCCGCTCGTCGCCGTCGTGCTGCGCCCGCGCCGCGCCGACGAGCACGACGCGGGCGACGAGGAGATCGCCGCGCGCATCGAGCGCGGCGCACCTGCGAGCCGGCGCGCGCTGCTCGCCCAGCCGCGCTATCTCACGATGGTCGGCGCCTTCTCGCTCGGCCTGCTCGCCCAGATCAGCTTCATCGCCCACCAGGTCGCCTTCCTCGAGCCGACGCTTGGCCTGAAGGGCGCCGGCTGGGCCGTCAGCATCGCCTCGCTCTCCGCGCTGATCGGCCGGATCTCCGTCGGCCTCGTCATCGACAGGATCGACCGGCGCGGCGCCAGTGCCGCGGTGCTCGGCGTGCAGGTCCTGTCGATGGTCGTGCTGCTGTCGAGCCACTCCGCCGTCGGCCTCTACCTCGGCTGCGTCCTGTTCGGCTTCGGTGTCGGCAACCTGATCACGCTCCCCGGCCTGATCGTGCAGCAGGAATTCCCGCGCCGCGACTTCGCGCGCGCCGTCAGCCTCAACGTCGCCATCACCCAGCTCGTCGCCGCCACCGGACCGTCGATCATCGGCATCCTGCACGACCTGTCAGGTGACTACCGCACGTCGCTGATCGCCTGCCTGGTGCTGGAGGCGGCGGCCGCGATCCTGGTGCTGATCCGCCCCGGTCGCGCGCCGATCGACGCGCCTACCGGCGCCTGAAACGAAGGAAGTGCGGGACGCCGGCGATGCGCTTGGTCTCGTAGCGCGTCGGCGGC
Organism: Hyphomicrobiales bacterium; assembly: GCA_041691635.1. Taxonomy (GTDB): domain Bacteria; phylum Pseudomonadota; class Alphaproteobacteria; order Reyranellales; family Reyranellaceae; genus Reyranella. Next base: position 258,315 of record JBEPUH010000002.1, on the reverse strand, counting down.
CAGTCCGCCGGACGGCCGCGCCAGTCGGCAGGACGCTCGGCCAGCCACTCGAACGCGGGATGCGTGCAGGCGTGCTCGATCATCCACGGCAGGTAACTCGGATCGTCGGTCGCAAGTCGCAGCTCGGCGCCCGGCTTCATTAGCCGCGCCAGGGTGTCGAGATTGGCGCGCTGCACGAAGCGCCGCTTGTGGTGGCGCGACTTGGGCCACGGATCGGGGAACAGCACGAAGGCGCGCGACAGCGATCCGTCCGGCAGCGCGTTCATCACCAGGCGCGCATCGTCGGTGAACAGCCGCGCGTTCGACACGCCCTCGCGCTCGATGTGGGCCAGGCACTTGGCGACGCCGTTGATGTAGGGCTCGCAGCCGATCAGCCCGACATTCGGATGTTCTTTGGCCTGCCAGACGAGGTGCTCGCCGGCGCCGAAGCCGACCTCGAGCCAGACCCCGTCGGTCGGCAGCGAGCCGCCAAAAACCCCCGCCAGGTCGAGCTTTTGCGGCTGTGGCGGAACGTCGAGGGCCAGCCGCGGCAACAGCGTCGTGAGCAGCGATTGCTGCCCGTCGCGCAGTTTCTTGCCGCGGCGCCGACCGTAGAGGGTGCGCTCGCGGACTTCCGTCACATGATCACGTCGATCAGGTACGGGCCCTTCTGCGACATGGCGTAGGTGAGCTGCTTGGTGAGCTCTTCCAGATTGCGCGCCTGGCCGCCGGGCACGCCCATGCTCTTGGACATCATCGCGAAGTCGAGCGTCGGGCGATCGAGCGTCAGCATGTCGATGGCGCGCGGACCGGGATTGGCCGCGCCCACGTCGGCGAGCTGGCTGTAGAGGATGTTGTAGGAGCGGTTCGAGAAGATCATCACGCAGACGTCGAGGTTCTCGCGCGCCATCGTCCACAGCGACTGGATCGTGTACATCGCCGAGCCGTCGCCGATCATGCAGATGACCTTGCGGTCCGGACACGCCACGGCGGCGCCGACGGCCACCGGTCCGCCGAAGCCGATCGAGCCGCCCATGTTGTTCAGCCAGTCGTGCGGCGGCGCACCCGCGCTATAGGGGAAGAAGCCGCGGCCGGTGGTGACCGACTCGTCGACCACGATCGCGCCTTCCGGCATCGTGGCACCGAGCGCCTGGCCCAGACCCTCGAGCGTGAACTTGCCGGTCGGACGATCGGGGCGATGCGGCTGGGCGACGCCCGCGGCCTTCTCGTTCATCGCATCCAGTTCCATCGCCAGCGCCTCGAGCGAGCCCAGCGGATCGCCGTCGACCGGGCACAGTGTCATGGTCTCGCAGCCGTCCGGCGTCAGCACCGACGGCTTGCCGGGATAGGCGAAGAAGGCGAACGGCGCCTTGGCGCCGCACAGCACCATCTGTTGCGTGCCCTTGAGCTGGGCCTGCGCCGCTTCGATCACGAAGTGCAGACGCAGTACCGGCACGCGACCGGCGCCGCGCTCGATGCGCGCCGTGCCGCCGGCGCCCTGGACCTTGCAGCCGGTCTTGGCCGCGATCTTGCCGGCGAGCTCGAGACCGCGCGCGCGCAAGCTGCGACCGCCGATGAACAGCATGGCGTTCGGCTTCTTCAGTGCCTTGGCCGCGGCCACGACGGTGTCGTTGCCGGGCTTGGCGGGCGCCGGCGTCGCCGGCGTCTCGGCCGGCCCGTCGGCCTCGGTCCACGCGGTGTCGGCCGGCAGGATCAGGGTGGCGATCTGGCCCGGCGCCACGCGGGCGGCCTGGATGGCGAGCGCGCCGTCGCTGGCCACGGTCTTCGACGTCGGCGACGTCTTCACCCAATGCGAGAACGGACGTGCGATGCCTTCGATGTCGGCAGTGAGCGGCGTGTCATACTTGATGTGATAGAGCGCGTGCTCGCCCACGATGTTGACCACGCCCGATCCCGCCTTCTTGGCGTTGTGCAGGTTGGCCGCCGCATTGGCGAGGCCCGGTCCCAGGTGCAGGAGCGTCGAGGCCGGCTTGTCGGTCATGCGGTAGTAGCCGTCGGCCGCGCCCGAGCACACGCCTTCGAACAGGCCGAGCACGCAGCGCATGCCCTCGACCCGGTCGAGCGCGCCCACGAAGTGCATTTCAGAAGTGCCGGGATTGGCGAAGCAGACTTCGACGCCGCCCTTCACCAAGGTCCTGACCAAACTTTCCGCACCGTTCATAGACGCCCCCAACCACTCTGATGTTTGTGCGCGGGCACCCTAGGCTACCGGCCCGACGCCACCAAGCCTTTGCGATTACAGGCAAATTCCGTCTGGCAGGCGTTCACCTTTTATTCTTTATTTCCAATCCTTTATCCGATACATTTGAAGCAATAACGAAGCGAAAGAATTTCCATGAGCCACTCGGTCCCCTCCGACAGCTCAACGGCCGATACCTTCTTCCCCATCGGCGCTGACCTCGTCGCTTTCACGCATTCGTCTCCGTCGACCGCGCTCGCGCGCGACGATGCGGCGTGGGCCGATGCCGGTCCCGGCAGCGCCGCGCACGGCGTCTCGCTCGACCGCCTGTTCGGCGAGCCCGGTGATATTTTTGTGGTCGGCCTGCCAGACGCGACGACGGCCAGCACGCCCGCGATCGTCGACGATCCGCTGGTGCTGATGACCGGCCTCAGCGACGGGCTGATCCTGCCGCTGGCCGAGCACGACCGCATCGGTACGCTCGAGGACAACGGCCCCGTCACCCTGCACGACGCGCCGCTCCTGCCGGAGCCCACAGTGCTCTGCGACTTCGGCGCCCTGGTGCACACCATCCTGCCGCTGGCCGACGGCTGGTACTGGGATCTCGACAAGGCCGGCTGGGTCGTCGATCACGCTCACGCCTGAGTGATGCCGCCTGCGCGTCCTGACGCGTTGCCAAGCCTGCCGAACGACGCCTAAGACTCCGCTCCCCACGAGGAGCGTTGGATGCCGTCGATCCGCAGGGCCTGTTCGTTCGCGGTTGCCGTCCTGCTGGCGTGCAGCCTGCCGGCGGCGGCGCAGGAACTGAAGATCGGGCTCAAGACCGAGCCGAGCTCGCTCGATCCGCAGTATCACAACCTCGCGCCGAACAATCAGATCGCCAGCCACATCTTCGATCCGCTGATCGCCAAGAACGACAAGCAACTGCCGATCCCCGCGCTCGCCGTCTCGTGGAAGGCGATCGGCGACACGGTGTGGGAGTTCAAGCTCCGGCCCAACGTGAAGTTCCACGACGGCTCGCCGTTCACCGCCGAGGACGTGGTCTTCACCTACGAGCGCGCCGCCAAGGTGCCGAACAGTCCTTCGCCCTTCACCCTGATGACGCGGCAGATGACCAAGATCGAGATCGTCGATCCGCTTACGCTCCGCATCACCACGGCGGCCCCGGCGCCGCTGCTGCCGCTCGACCTGTCGGCGCTGCCCATCCTGTCGCACACGGCGGCGGCGGGCGGCGCACCCGAAGGCAAGACGACGGCCGAGCTCAACCGCGGCGAGGGGTTGGTCGGCACCGGCCCGTTCAAGTTCGCCGACTGGAAGCGCGGCGCCGAGCTGGTGCTGACGCGCAACGACGATTACTGGGGCACCAAGCCCGCATGGGAAAAGGTGACGTTCAAGCCGCTGACCAATGCCGCGTCGCGGGTCGCCGCGTTGCTGGCAGGCGACGTCGACCTGATCGAGGATCCGCCGACCGCCGATCTGCCCAAGCTCAGGAAGGATCCCAAGATCGTCCTGGCCGAGGCGGTGTCGAGCCGCGTCATCTATATCGGGCTCGATCAGTTTGCCGAGCCTTCGCCCGGGATTCCCGACGCCAAGGGCCCCGACGGCAAAGCGAAGAATCCGCTGAAGGACAAGCGCGTGCGCGAGGCGCTGAGCCGCGCGATCGATCGCAAGGGCATCGTCGACAAGGTGATGGAGGGCATTGGCCAGCCGGCCGGCGACTTCCTGCCGTGGCCCGCGTTCGGCACGTCGAAGACGACGCAGCCCGACCGCTACGATCCCCCCGAAGCGAAGAGACTGCTGGCCGAGGCGGGCTATCCCAACGGCTTCTCGATCACCTTGGGCACGCCGAGCGGCCGCTACATCAACGATCTGCGCGTGGCGCAGGCGGTGGCCTCGATGTGGAGCCGTATCGGCGTCAAGACCGAGGTCGAGGCGACGGCGCCGCCGGTCTTCTTCAAGAACCGCGACGAATACAAGTACAGCGCCTACCTCGCCGGCTGGGGTGCCGACTCCGGCGAGATGTCCAACCCGCTGCGCTCGCTGGTGGCCACGCCCAACCGCGAGAAGGGCATGGGCGGCACCAACCGCGGGCGTTACTCGAACCCGGCAATGGACGCCAAGCTCGAGGAGGCGATGCGCACCGTCGACGACAAGAAGCGCGAGGCGCTGCTGCAGGAGGCAGCCAAGCTGGTGATCGCCGACGACGGCATCCTGCCGCTGCACTTCGAACTGTCGGTGTGGGCGATGCGCAAGGGCCTCACGTACGTGGGCCGCGCCGACCAGGCGACGCTGGCGCAGTTCGTCACGCCGGCAAAGACCGCGCCGCGCTGATCTCCGGACCGCGGATCACACCACACATTGTCATCCCGAGCGTAGCGAGGGATCCTTCCGCGGCAGCAGTAAAAGATCCCTCGCTACGCTGGGGATGACACCATTCCCCTGTCTGCAAAACCCAGGCAGATCAAGCTTAAGTCGGTGATAACGACCAAGATGGGTGATTTGCGCCGACGCGCCTAGAATAGCGCGATGTCGACGCGCCAACCCTTGAACGGGGAAAGTCCCGCATCGGAACCTTTCCCCTTAAATTTCCATTTATTTAATGGAGCGCTGCGCGTCGCCGAGCTCGAGCTGGACGAGGTTCATCCAGTAGGCCGCGCCCGTGGTGATGATCTCGTCGCTGAAATCGTAGAGCGGCGAGTGGACGTTCTGGCATCCGCCTTCGCCGGTGCCGCCGTTGCCGATCATGATGTAGGCGCCGGGCTTCTTCTCGAGCATGAAGGCGAAGTCCTCGGCGCCGGCGAGCGGCGACGTGTTGGCCTCGACCTTGTCGCGGCCGACGGTCATCGCCGCCGCCTCGACCGCGATCGAGGTCTGGTCGGCGGCGTTGATCAGCGCGGGATAGCGGCGGTGATATTTGCTGACCGCGGTGCAGCCACCGGCCTGGGCGATGCCGGCGGCGACTTCCGCGAGGCGCCGCTCGAGCAACGCGCGCACGTCGGGCTGGAAGCTGCGCGCGGTGCCCTTGATCAGCACCTCCGAGGGAATGACGTTGGGCGAGCCCGGCGTGCCGGCATGGATGTGGCCGACGCTCAGCACCGCGGCCTGCGCCGGCGCCACATTGCGGCCGACGATGCCCTGGATGGCCACCATGAATTGCGCCGCCGGGAACGTCGGATCGGTGCCGCGATCGGGCATGGCGCCGTGGCCGCCGGTGCCCTTGAAGGTGACTTCCCAACTGTCGGACGCCGCCAGCATCGCGCCGGTGCGAATGGCGAAGTGGCCCTTGGGGAAGCCCGGCATATTGTGCATGCCGTAAACCGCGTCGCAGTCGAACCTGTCGAACAGGCCTTCCTCGATCATCACCCGCGCACCGCCCTGGCCCTCTTCGGCTGGCTGGAAGATGAAGTGCACAGTGCCGGCGAAGTCGGGCTTGGCCGCGAGCTGCTTGGCCGCGCCCAGCAGCATGGTGGTATGGCCGTCATGACCGCAGGCATGCATCTTGTTGGGGATCGTCGAGACGTGCTCGAACTCGTTCTTCTCCTGGAGATGCAGCGCATCCATGTCGGCGCGCAGCCCGATCGTCTTCTGGCCCTTGCGGTTGCCCTTCAAGGTGCCGACCACGCCGGTGGTGGCGAGGCCACGGTGAATCTCGATGCCCCACGAGGTGAGCTTGTCGGCGACGATCTGCGCCGTGCGCTGCTCCTCGAACGCAGTCTCGGGATGGCGATGGATGTCGCGCCGGATGGCGGTGAACTCGGCGACGTCGGCCGACAGTTGCTCGGGCGTATGGCGCGTCATGTAAATTCCTCGCGTGAGACGCAGAGACTAGCCCCAGCCGCCGCGCCTTGCCATAACACTTCAGTAATTGTGCAGGTCGGAGGTTTTATGACCAGGTTCGGCAGGAAGATGGCGGCCATGGCGGCCGCGGTGGCGTTTTCGGGAGCTTCGATCGCGGCACCCGCGCTCGCGCAGGAGCTCAAGATCGGCATCAAGACCGAGCCGAGCGCGCTCGATCCGCAGTTCCACACGCTCAATCCGAACATCCAGGTCGCGGCGTATTTCTTCGACGCACTGGTGGCGCAGGACGCCACCCTCAAGACCAAGCCGGCGCTGGCGCTGTCGTGGAAGGCGATCGACGACACGACCTGGGAATTCAAGCTGCGCCCCAACGTGAAGTTCCACGACGGCTCGCCGTTCACCGCCGAGGACGTGGTCTTCACCTACGAGCGCATTCCCAAGGTGCCGAACAGCCCCGGCCCCTACACGATCTATACGCGCTCGATGAAGAGCTTCGAGATCGTCGATCCGCTCACCTTGCGCATCCACACCAACGGCCCCGCGCCGCTGCTGCCGCTCGATGTCGCCGCACTTCCCATCCTGTCGAAGAAGGCGATGGCGGGTGCGGCCCCCGAGGGCAAGACCACGGCCGAGCTCAACTCGGGCAACGGGCTGGTCGGCACCGGCCCGTTCAAGTTCGTCGAGTGGCAGCGCGGCAGCCGCATCGTCGCCGAGCGCAACGACAACTACTGGGGGCCCAAGCCCTACTGGAAGACGGTGATCCTGCGGCCGCTCAGCAACAACACCACACGCGTGGCGGCGCTGCTGTCGGGCGACGTCGACCTGATCGAGGATCCGCCGACGACCGACCTCGCCAAGCTGAAGACCGATCCCAAGATCACGCTCGCCAAGGCGATCTCCAACCGCGTGATCTACATCGCGCTCGACCAGCACGGCGAGCCGCCGATCGGCATCCCCGACACCAACGGCAAGAACCCGTTGATGGACAAGCGGGTGCGCGAGGCCCTGTCGATCGCCATCGACCGCAAGGGCATCGACGACAAGATCATGGAAGGCGTCGCCATGCCGGCGGGCGACCTGCTGCCCTATCCGATGGGCGGCACCGCTAAGGACACGCCGATCGACAAGTACGATCCGGCGCGAGCCAAGAAGCTGCTCGAAGAAGCGGGCTATCCCAAGGGCTTCTCGATTACGCTCGGGGCACCCAACGGCCGCTACATCAACGATCTCAAGATCGCGCAGGCGGTGGCCTCGATGTGGACCAGGATCGGCGTCAAGACCGACGTCGACGCCAACGCGCCGCCGGTGTTCTTCAAGAACCGCGACAGCTTCAAGTACGGCGCCTACATGGCCGGCTGGGGCGCCAGCACCGGCGAGCTCAGCAACGCGCTGAAGTCGCTGGCCGCCACGCCCGACCGCGCCAAGGGGATGGGCACGACGAACTCGGGCCGCCACTCCAACAAGGAGATGGATGCCAAGCTCGTCGAGGCGCTCGGCACCATCGACGACACCAGGCGCGAGGCGTTGCTGGGCGAGGCCAGCAAGATCCTGATGGCCGAGCACGGCCTGATCCCGATCCACTTCGAGGTCTCGGTGTGGGCGATGCGCAAGGGCCTGACCTATCCCGGGCGCGCCGACCAGAACACCTTCGCCGTCGACGTGACGCCGGTGAAGTAGGAGCGCGCGCGCAGCCATGCTGGTCTACATCATCCGCCGCCTGATGCAGGCGGCGCTGGTCATGGTGGTGATGTCGGCGCTCGTCTTCGCCGGCATCTACCTGATCGGCGACCCGGTGGCGATGATGATCAGCCCCGACGCCAGCGAGATCGAGCGCGACGCCGTGCGCGCCGCACTCGGCCTCGACCGGCCGCTGTGGCGGCAGTACCTCGTGTTCATGAACGCCGCCCTGCACGGCGACTTCGGCAAGAGCTTCCTGGCCGGCCAGCCGGCCATGCAGCTCATCTTCGAACGCATGCCGGCGACGATGGAACTGGTGTTCCTCTCGCTGGTCATCGCGCTCGGCCTCGGCCTGCCGATGGGCGTCTATGCCGGGCTCAGGCCCAAGTCGATCGGCGCCAAGACCATCATGACCGGCTCGATCCTGGGCTTCTCGCTGCCCAACTTCTGGGTCGGGCTGATGCTCATCATGGTCTTCGCCGTGCTGCTGCCCGACCTCGTGCCCTGGTGGCCGCGCCTGCCGGCATCGGGCCGCGGCACCACCGTCTCGGTGCTGGGTGTCAACCTGTCGCTGTTCACCGGCGACGGACTGCTGCACCTGCTGCTGCCCGCCATCACGCTGGCGCTCTATAAAGGCGCGCTGATCGTGCGCCTGGCCCGCGCCACGGCGCGCGAAGTGCTGCCGATGGACTACGTGAAGTTCGCGCGCGCCAAGGGGCTGAGCGAACGCCGCGTCGTGGGCGTGCACGTGCTGAAGAACATCATGATCCCGATCGCCACGGTGAGCGGGCTGGAGTTCGGCCAGTCGGTCGCTTTCGCGGTGATCACCGAGACGGTGTTCGCGTGGCCTGGCATGGGCAAGCTGCTGATCGATTCGATCCTGCTGCTCGACCGGCCGGTGGTCGTGGCCTACCTCATGATCATCGTCGTCTTCTTCGTCGTGCTGAACCTGCTGGTCGACCTGCTGTATTCCGTACTCGACCCGCGGGTCCGCCTCGAAAGCCGCGCGGCGTGAGCGAGACCGCCCTCGATCCCGCCCGCGCGCCCGTCGCGGCCAGGCCGCAGACGCCGTTCCAGCGCATCGTCTCGAACTTCTGCGAGGACAGGCTCGCCGTGTTCGGCCTCGTACTGGTGCTGGCCGCGCTGTTCGTGGCGATCTTCGCGCCGCTGATCTCGCCGCAGGACCCGTTCGACATCGGCGCGCTCGACCTGCTCGACGCCAAGTCCCCGCCGGGCACCGTCTCGGGCGACGGCAAGATCACCTACTGGCTGGGCACCGACGGCCAGGCGCGCGACATGATGTCGGCGATCTTCTACGGCATGCGGCTCAGCCTGTTCGTGGGCTTCACCTCGGTGATCGCGGCCCTCGGCATCGGCATCGTGGTCGGCCTGGTTGCGGCCTACGCCGGCGGCCGCATCGACGCGCTGCTGATGCGCGTGGTCGACATCATGCTGTCGTTCCCCGCGATCCTGGTGGCGCTGATCCTGCTGTCGGTGCTGGGCAAGGGCATCGACAAGGTGCTGATCGCCCTCATTCTCGTGCAGTGGGCCTATTTCGCCCGCGCCGCGCGCGCCGCAGCCCTGGTCGAGCGCAACAAGGAATATGTCGAGGCCGCGCATTGCCTCGCTCTCCCGGCGGGCCGCATCGTCTTCCGCCACATGCTGCCCAACTGCCTGCCGTCGCTGATCGTGATCGCCACGATCACGCTGGCGCGTGCCATCGCGCTCGAGGCGACGCTGTCCTTCCTCGGCGTCGGCGTGCCGGTGACCCAGCCCTCGCTCGGCATGCTGATCTCCAACGGCTTCGAGTTCCTGATGTCGGGCAGCTACTGGATCAGCTTCTTCCCCGGCATCGCGCTTGCGATCGCGATCATCGGCATCAACCTCGCGGGCGACCACCTGCGCGACGTGCTGAATCCGCGGAATCTCCGATGACGCCCGCTGCGTCCGCGACGCTCAGCGTCACCAACCTGCGCACGCACTTCTTCACCAAGGAGGGCGTGGCCCGCGCCGTCGACGGCGTCGACTTCGACGTGGCGCCGGGCGAGATACTGGGCCTGGTGGGCGAGTCGGGATCGGGCAAGACGGTAACGGGCTTCTCGATCCTGGGCCTGATCGATCCGCCAGGGCGCATCGTCGAGGGCAGCTCGATCCGTCTCAACGGCGAGGAACTCACGACCGTCAGGCCCGAGCGCCTGCGCGCGATCCGAGGTGCCGAGATCGCCATGATCTTCCAGGACCCGATGATGACCCTCAACCCGGTCCTGCGGATCGACACGCAGATGGTCGAGACGGTGCAGGCGCATCTCAAGGTGAGCCGCGCCGACGCGCTGGCGCGCTCGCGGGCAGCACTGGTCCAGGTCGGCATCGCCTCGCCCGACGAGCGGCTGCGCGCCTATCCGCACCAGTTCTCCGGCGGCATGCGCCAGCGCGTCGCCATTGCCATTGCGCTCCTGCACAAGCCCAAGCTGATCGTGGCCGACGAGCCCACCACCGCGCTCGACGTCACCATCCAGGGCCAGATCCTGTTCGAGGCGCAGCGCCTGTGCCGCGACAGCGGCACGTCGATGATCTGGGTGACGCACGACCTCGCCGTCGTCGCCGGCCTCGCCGACCGCATCGCCGTGATGTACGCCGGCCGCATCGTCGAGATGGGCCGCACCGCCGACGTCATCGAGCGGCCGATGCATCCCTACACCAAGGGCCTGATCGGCTCGGTGCCGTCGCAGAACACGCGCGGCCACAAGCTGGCGCAAATTCCCGGCATGACGCCGTCGCTGCTCAAGCTGCCGACGGGATGCTCGTTCAAGTCACGCTGCCCGATCGCGATCGAGCAGTGCAACGCCATGCCCGAGCTGGTCGAGCACCGGCCGGGCCACTGGGCACGCTGCTGGCGCGCGGCTGCATAAACGGGGGGAGAGAGAAAATGATCGATAGACGTTCGATGATCGTGGCGGGAGCAGTCTTCGCGGCGATGGCCGCGACGGCGGAAGCACAGGACACATCCAAGCTGCGCGAAGAGCTGATTGCGCTCGAAAAGGGTAGCTGGGACTTCATGCGCGACAACAATGCCGCCGGCATGCGCGGCTTTCTCGCCGACGACGCCCTGCTGATCTTCGAAGACGGCAAGCGCTACAACAAGCGCGAGATGCTGGCGATGATGCAGGACTTCAAGCTCACCGGCCTCACCATCGAGCCGACCTATGCCGTTCGCATGATCAGCCCCGACGTCGCTACGCTGCTCTATCGCGTGACCTATACCAGCACCTTCAAGGGCGGCGCGCCCGAGACCGCGAAGGTGATCTCGTCGAGCGTCTACGTGCGCCGCGACAACAAGTGGTGGAGCGTTCTCTATCAGGAGACGCCGATCAAATGACCGCAGCCGACGGCCCCATCCTCGCGCTGCGCGGCATCACCAAGCGCTTCACGCAGAAGGTGGATCTCGCGGGCAAGATCGCGAATTCACTTGGCGCCAAGGTGCGCGAGACCGTCGTGCAGGCGGTGTCCGACGTCGATCTCGACATTGCCGAGGGCGAGGTCGTGGGGCTGGTGGGCGAGTCGGGCTGCGGCAAGAGCACCCTGGGCCGCATCGTCGCCGGCATCATGCCGCAGACCGCGGGCGCCATGGAGTGGCGCGGCGAGGACGTCGCGGCGCTGAACGGCCACGACCGCCGCGCCTGGCAGCTTGCCGTGCAGATGATCTTCCAGGACCCGTATGCCTCGCTCAATCCCCGGCTGCGCGTGTCGGAGATCGTGGGCGAGGCGCCACGGGTGCACGGGCTGATCGCGCGCGGCACGCAGGCCAAGTACGTGGCCGAGATGCTCGACCAGGTCGGCCTCGACGGCGCCTATTCCACGCGCTACCCGCACCAGTTCTCCGGCGGCCAGCGCCAGCGCATCGGCATCGCGCGCGCGCTGGCGGTGAAGCCCGCGTTCATCGTCTGCGACGAGGCAGTGGCCGCTCTCGATGTGTCGATCCAGGCGCAGGTGCTCAACCTCTTCATGGAGCTGCGCCAGCGGCTTGGCCTCACCTATCTTTTCATCAGCCACAACCTCGCGGTGGTCGAGCATCTCTCCGACCGGGTCGCGATCATGTATCTCGGCCGGCTGGTCGAGGTGGCGCCGGCGGAGGAGCTGTTCGCCCGCCCCAACCATCCCTATACCCAGGCGCTGCTGGCCGAGGTGCCGACCCTCGATGCGACGCGCCGGACCTACAAGCCGATCGCGGGCGAGCTGCCCTCGCCACTCGATCCGCCGTCCGGTTGCGCCTTCCATCCGCGCTGCCCGCACGCCTTCGCCCGCTGCAAGGCCGAGCGGCCGGCGCTGCGGGAGGTGGCACCCGGTCATATCGCCGCCTGTCACTTGAACGACGCATAGGCTAAAGTGGGGACCGGTCCACAGTGGGTCGCAGAGAAGGGATCTTCGCATGACCTACAGGCTTTGGTGGACCGTCGGCTACGTCTGCACCACCGAGAAGGAATTCCGCGCCGCTAAGCACCGGCTGATCCCGGCGGTCTACGAAGTGCTGGACGATGCGCTACGCCGCGCCAACCAGGTGAGCCGCGCCGGCGGGGTGGCCTGGCTGCTCGAAGGCGACGACAAGACCCGCCTTGATCGGCCAGCGATCGAACGGACCGTCCAGAAGCGCAGCGCCGAGCTTGAGGTCTCCCCTCCCGGACGTTAGGAGTTCCCCCGGATGACAGGCCGCGCGCAAAGCGCTAAATCCGCGCCGCCATGATCCTGTTCCCGGCCATCGACCTCAAAGACGGAAAGTGCGTGCGCCTGCTGCGCGGCGACATGGCGCGCGCCACCGTATTCAACGACAGCCCGGCCGCCCAGGCCAAGGCCTTCGCCCAGGCCGGCTGCGAGTGGCTGCATCTGGTCGACCTCAACGGCGCGGTCGAGGGCCATCCGGTGAACCGCGCGGCGGTCGAGAGCATCCTGAAGAAAGTCGACGTGCCGGCGCAGCTCGGCGGCGGCATCCGTACCATCGAGAGCATCGCTCAGTGGTTCGAAGCCGGCGTGAAGCGCGTGATCCTGGGCACCGTCGCGGTCAAGGAGCCGGGGCTGGTCAAGGCCGCGTGCAAGCAATGGCCCGGCCAGGTCGCCGTCGGCATCGACGCGCGCGACGGCATGGTGGCGGTCGACGGCTGGACCAAGCAGAGCAGCGTGCGCGCGCTCGACCTGGCGCTGCGCTTCGAGGACGCCGGCGTGGCGGCGATCATCTATACCGACATCGACCGCGATGGTGCGATGGGCGGCGTCAACGTCGACGCCACGGTCACCCTGGCCCAGCACCTCACCACGCCGGTCATCGCCTCGGGCGGCGTCAGCTCGCTCGACGACCTGCGCGAGCTGCGGCCGACCGAAGAATACGGCATCATCGGCGCTATCGTCGGCCGCGCGCTCTACGACGGCCGCGTGACCGTGCCCGACGCCATTCGCGTGCTGAAGGGCGAGTGATGCAAAGCATGCTCAAGGTCCGCATCATCCCCTGCCTCGACGTCAAGGACGGGCGCTCGGTCAAGGGTGTGCAGTTCGTCGACCTGGTCGACGCCGGCGATCCGGTCGAGCAGGCGCGCGCCTACGACGCTGCCGGCGCCGACGAGCTCACCTTCCTCGACATCACCGCCAGCCACGAGAACCGCGACACCATCTTCGACGTCGTCAGCCGCACCGCCGAGCAGTGCTTCATGCCGCTCACCGTGGGCGGCGGCGTGCGCACCATCGAGGACATCCGCAAGCTCCTGCTGGCCGGCGCCGACAAGGTGTCGATCAACTCCGCAGCCGTCACGCGGCCGGAGTTCGTGCGCGAAGCCGCCCGCAAGTATGGCGACCAGTGCATCGTGGTGTCGATCGACGCGCGCCAGACCGCGCCCGGCAAGTGGGAGGTCTTCACCCATGGCGGGCGCAAGGGCACCGGGCTCGACGCGCTGGCGTGGGCCAGGCAGATGACCGAGTCGGGTGCGGGCGAGATCCTGCTCACCTCGATGGACCGCGACGGCACCAAGTCGGGCTTTGACCTCGCGCTCACGCGGGCGGTATCGGACGCCGTACCGGTGCCGGTCATCGCCTCGGGCGGCGTCGGCTCGCTCGATGACCTGGTCGACGGCGTCACCAAGGGCGGCGCGTCGGCCGTGCTCGCCGCCTCGATCTTCCACTTCGGCACCTTCACCATCGCCCAGGCGAAGGAACATCTCGCGCGCGCCGGTGTGCCGGTCCGATCGATCTCGCGCCCGGCGTGATTTTGCGGTAAGATGGCAAATACGCCCGTTCAAGAGGCGTCAGTAGAGTTCCCCTCCCCATGGCCAAGAAGAAAAAAGCGAAGAAGAAGGCGTTGAAGCAGCAGCGCCAGGCAACCGGCGGCGCCGACGAGCACGTGCTCGACCGGCTCTATGCCGTGATCAACAGCCGCAAGGGCGCCGATCCCGAGACCTCCTATACCGCCCGCCTGTTCAGCCGCGGCCGCCAGCAGATCGCCAAGAAGCTGGGCGAGGAAGCCGTCGAGACGCTGATCGAAGGCATCCGCGGCGACAAGCCCAAGCTGGTCGGCGAAAGCGCCGACATGCTCTATCACCTGCTGACCCTGTGGGCCGCCGTCAACGTCAAGCCCAAGGCGGTGTGGACCGAGATGGCGCGCCGCGAAGGCCTGTCGGGCATTGCCGAGAAGGCATCGCGCAAGCAACAGTAGCCGCCATGCCGGCCCCCAATCTTGGATACGATCGCAACAACATCTTCGCGCGTATCCTGCGCGGCGAGCTGCCGTGCAAGAAGGTCCACGAGGATGCGTTCGCGCTGGCCTTCCACGACATCCACCCGAAATCGGCGGTCCATGTCCTGGTGATCCCCAAGGGCGAGTACGTCTCCTTCGTCGACTTCACCGCCGCCGCCCTGCCCGAGGTGCAGGCCGGCTTCTGGCGCGCCGTCGCCAAGGTCGCCAAGGACCTCTGCGTCGAGGACGGCTTCCGCCTCGCCTCCAACATCGGCCCCGCAGGCGGCCAGGTCGTCTTCCACTTCCACGTCCATATCGTGGGCGGTCCGCGCACGTGACCGGCCGGCGCGCGCTGCTGGGCGGCGTGGCCTTGCTGGCCGCCACCGCCGCGCAGGCGCAGGTGCGAACGCCGGTCAAATGGTACGCGTCGGGCATGAAGCGCCGCGACGTTCGCTTCGCCGGAGCCGCCGACGCGACGCTGGCCGGCACGTTGCTGCTGCCGCTGGTGAGCGAGATCCAGCCGGTGCCGGGCGTCGTGCTGATCGCCGGCAGCGGGCCGACCGACCGCGACGGCAACAATCCGCTGATTCCCGTGAAGATCGATGTGCTGAAGCTGATCGCCGAGCGGCTGGCGGTCGCCGGCATCGCCACCCTGCGCTACGACAAGCGCGGCATCGGCCAGTCGACGGCGCGGCCGCGCGACGGGCTCGCGGCCGAGGAACGTTTCTTCCGGTGGGACCACTTCGTTGCCGACGCCCAGGCCGCGCACGCTGAGCTGCTGCGGCACGACGAGATCAAGCCCTACGCCACCGCCTTCCTCGGCCACAGCGAGGGCGGCCTGCTGGCGCTCGCCGCAACCGTGGCGATGGACAAGCGCCGCCCGCACGCGCTTGTCCTGGCCTCGACGCCGGGCCGCACGCTGCGAGACATCGTGCACGACCAGATCGGGCGCAACGCTCCCGCCCCGGTCGCCGCGGCCGACCGCATCATGTCGGCGATCGTCGAGACCGGTCACGTGCCGGCCGACGCATCGGCCGAGTTGCAGCGGGTCTTTCCGCCCTATGCCGGACCTTTCCTGCAATCCGCGCTGGCCTTCGATCCGGCCGCCGCACTCGCTCGCACCGACGCTGCCTGCCTGCTGATCCATGGCGGCGCCGACGCCCAGATCGTGCCGCTCGGCGACATCCAGCCGCTCCTCGACGAGCTCGGCCGACGCACCGCACCCGGCGAGGCGCTGGTCGTGCCGGCGGTCAGCCACAATCTCAAGACAGTCTCCAGCCCGACCGATCCCGGCTTTGCGGGGCCTCTGGCGCCGGCGGTGGCCGCCAAGCTTGCGGAGTGGCTTGCCTACACCCTCGGCGCTTGATCAAATCGGGCAATAGGGAAAGCCGGAGGGAGAGACGGCATGACGGTAACGGTACAGCCGCTGACGCACGCCGTCGGCGCGGAGATCTTGGGCGTCGATCTCGGCAATCCCAGCGCCGCCGACTTCGCCGCGGTCGAGCAGGCGTGGCATCGCCATTCGGTGATCCTGCTGCGCGGCCAGAAGCTCGGCGACGACGACCTGCTGGCGTTCAGCCGGCGCTTCGGCGAGCTCGACCCGCCACCCAATCAGGAGCGCGGCAAGATCAGCCCGCCGGGCTATCCCGACATCTATGTCGTGTCCAACGTGCTCGACAAGAAGGGCGAGCCGATCGGCGCGCTCGGCGCCGGCGAGGCGGTGTGGCACACCGACATGAGCTACCTCGACACGCCGCCCGACGCCTCGATGCTGTTCGCGCTCGAGATCCCGCCGCGCGGCGGCAACACCTGGTTCTGCGGCATGCAGGCAGCCTGCGATGCGCTGCCGGCCGAGCTGCGGCAGAAGATCGAGGGCCGTCGCATCAAGCACGACGGCACCTACAACTCCGGCGGCTACCTGCGCCAGGGCGTCACCGCGACCGACGATCCGATGGCCGCGCCCGGCGCCTGGCATCCGGCGATCCTGAAGCATCCGGCCAACGGCCGCGCCACGCTCTACCTCGGCCGCCGCCGCAACTCCTCCGTCGAGGGCTATGCGCGCGCCGAGTCGGACGCGCTGCTCGAGGCGCTGTGGGCCCACGCCACGCAACCGCAGTTCCTCTACGAGCACGCCTGGCGGCTGGGCGACCTCGTGATGTGGGACAACCGCTCGACCATGCATCGCCGCGATCCGTTCGACGGTGCGGCGCGCCGGGTGATGCATCGCACGCAGATCAAGGGCGGCAGCCGGCCGCTCGCCTATGCCGCCTGACCGCGGCGGCCGGCGCGGATCGAGCGGCGTTAACGCCGCTTAATCAGCGCAGATTGCCGGTGTGCCCGAGCGAGTAGCGGCCGGGCTGCGGCCACACGGTGAGGCCGTGCGGTTCGCGGCCGACCTTGATCTTGTCGACGCCGCCCGACGTCGTGTCGATGCGATAGACCACGTCGTCGAAGCGGCCCGACAGCCAGAGGTATTTTCCGTCGGCGCTGACGTTGCCCATGTCGGGACTGCCGCCGTCGGGGATCGGCCAGGTCAGCACCACCTTGCGCGTGGCGAAGTCGATCACCGAGACCGAGCCCTTGCCGCCCGGCCGGCCGATCATTCTGTTGCTGCCGCGGTTGGCGACATAGAGCAGCGTGCCGTCGCGGCTGGGATAGAGCCCGTGCGCTCCGACGCCGGTCGGGATGAAGCCGATCTGGCGGAACGAAGTGCCGTCGACCACATGCACGCCGTCGGCCAGCATGTCGGCCACGAAGAAGACGCGGCCGTCGGGCGAGATGCGGATGTCCTGCGGCATGCCGCGCGTGGCGTAGATCGGATCGCCCAGCTCCGCCCGGTCGAGCACCGTCGCCGGCTTCTTCTCGAAGGTGGCGAGCTCGGCCACCACGTCGGGCCGGTCGTAGTACGGCGTCAGCACCAGCGTGCCGATGACCGCGCGGTTGACGAGGTCGATCTTGGTCACCGCGCCGTCGAACTCGCAGGTGAACAGCGCGTAGCTGCCGTCGATCGAGAAGTCGGCGTGGTTGACGCCGCCGCACTTGGGCACCGCGATCGAATAGTCGAGCTTCATGGTCTGCGGGTGGCGGAAGTCGAGCCGCCGCAGTTCCTCCGCGACGATGATGGCGCGACGACCCGAGGGCGTGAAATAGACGTTGTAGGGATCGTCGACCGGGATCGCCGGGCCGGCCTTGCCGGTCAGCGGATCGATCGGCGTGAGGCTGCCGTCGGTGCGGCCCTCGGCATTGTTGGCGACCCATAGCGTGCGCAGGTCCCACGACGGCACGACGTGCTGGGGGTTGCGGCCGACCCGGAACGTGTCGACGACCTGCAAGGTCGCGGGGTCGATCACCGACACCGAGTTGGAGCGCCGGTTGGGCACGTAGACGCGCGCCAGGTCGGCGCGCACCGCCGGGCTGAGGCGATCGGCGCCGATCTCGCTGTAGAGGTTGGTCGGATCGATCACCGGCGGCATGCCCGGCACGGTGACGATCGGCGCGGGACCGACGGGAGTCGCAGTCTGGGTGGTCTGGGCGGCGGCCCCGACTGCGGCGCAAGAAGCGAGAGCGACGGCGGCCATCGCGAGGAAACGAACGCGGATCATGGGGTCAGTGCGGCTCCCGGCGGGCCTTGCGGATGGCGGCCACGGTCTGGGCAACGATCTCGTCGACGCCGAGTTGCCCCAGCGCCGCCGACGCGCCACGCGGATCGCCGCTCACGCCCGTGGCGCTGCCACCCGGCGAGGTGTCGAGGCGGTCGGTCCGCACCGTCGAGGGATCGATCGCCATCTGAAGCGAGGTGTCGGCCAGGCCGGCATGGCTACCGATCGCGGCCTCGCTGATGCCGCGGGCGCGCAGCGCCTGGACATAGAGCGTCTCCGCCACCTTGTAATAGATGTCGATAAAGTGCACGCGGGCCGGCGGGCCGGACGGCGCCTTGGTCCACTCGCGGTTGAGCGCCGCGGCCACGTCTCTCAGCTCGTTCTGGTAGCCGCCGTGATCGCCGATCAGCACGATGTGCGTGAAGCCCGCCTGCCGGAAACTGCGCGCCGCGCCTTCGAGCGTGGCCTTGAAGGCCTGGTCCGGGATCGAGATCGTGCCGGGATAGCGCATATGGCCGGCGGGCGGCGAGATGCTGCCTTCCGGCACATAGGCCAGGACCGGCGCCACCAGCGTGTCGCCCAGCTGGGCGGCGATCCGGCCGGCCAGCACGCGGACGCGGACATTGTGCTTGCCGAGCGCGATCTGCGGGCCGCTCTGCTCGGTGCCGCCGACGGGTAGGATGATCGTGGTCGTGCCGGCCTTCAGCGCATCGCGGACCTCGGTCCAAGTCAGCTCCTCGAGGAACACGACCGGCGGGGCGGCATGGGCCGGCGCGACCCATGGCAGGCCGGCGACGGCAAGGAGGAGAAGAAGCGCAAGACGCATGCGGACTGGCGTTCTACGCCATCGACCCCCGACCCGCCAGAGCGCAGCCGCCGCAGGCGCGTTGCCGCCATCGGCGGTCTTCCTCGGAATCTCGCTTTCGTGCCAAGGTGCGGCATGGAGACGGCCGGAAGAACCCTGATCGTGCTGCTGAACGAGACGCGGGCACACGAGCTGACGTTCGCCCTCTTCAAGCGGAACCTGATGGACCGGCTGGGCGCCGACCTGGCGCTCTGCGTCGGCGACAATCCGCGCGAGACGCGCAACGTCCTCTACGACCACGCCAAGTACGTCTGGAAATACAAGGACCCCGAGGACTGGGGCGAGGCCTTCGACGCCTTTGCCGGCGGCCGCGACGTGCGCGCGCTGCTCGAGCTGCCCGACCAGTGGTTCGGCGGCATCCGCCATCCGGCGCGGCCCGACCTCGAGCAGGCCGGCAGCGGCTCCCTGCAGATCTTCTTTCGCGAGTTCCTGCGCCGCAAGCTCGACGAGGAAGGGCTGTTCGACAAATACGACTGGTTCGTGGTCACGCGCTCGGACTGCATGTGGCCGGTCGTGTTCCCGCCGCTCGACGGGCTCTCGCCGAACCATCTCTACCTGCCGGACGGCGAGCGCTATCGCGGCGTCACCGACCGCTGCGTGGTGGCGCCGCGGAGGCATTTCCGCCGCTTCATGGACGTCACGCGCGCGGTGTTCGAGGAGCCCGAGGCGCTCGCGGCGCGCATGAAGGCCAAGCGCCCCGTCGACTGGAACACCGAGTCGTTCGTGAAGTTCCGCCTGGACGAGCTCGGCCTCACGCCGCACGTCCGCTTCTTCCCGTACATGATGTACACGGTGAAGCCGCTCGGTGGGCCGACGGCCGAAGGCGCGCCTGGCCGCGACAATCTCGAGCTGCGCCTCTACGTGAAGTACCCGCTCGAATACGCGACGGCACGCGCCCTGCAGTGCGTCGTCTCCGAGGAGGCCGACTGGAAGCACATGATCGGGCCGACGCGGCTCTTCAACTGGCGCTTCTACCTGTTCGCCTGGCTGCGCGTGCTGGCGGAGCGGCACCTCTACCCGCGCCGCTTCCGGACGCTGCGCCTGCTCAAGCGCTTTTTCATCTACGTTGCGCAGCCCCTCTAGCCTCAGCCATAGTCGAGCCGCATCGTGGTCGCCCTCTCTATCATCATCCCGTCCTTCAATCGCTTGTGGGCCCTGCCCCAGGCGATCGAGTCGTGCCGCGCCACCCGCAGCCCGCACGAGATCATCGTCGTCGACGACGGCGGCACCGACGGCACATCGGCATGGCTGGCCGGGCAGCCCGGCATCGTGACGGTGCGCACCGACAACTGGGGCAAGGACTGGGCGGTCAACAAGGCGTTCGCCATGGCGCGCGGCCAGTACGTGCGCTTCCTCGATTCGGACGACTGGCTGGAGACCGACGCCAACGACGCCCAGCTCGAAATCGCGCTCAAGGAAGATGCCGACATCGTCGTCGCCGGATACCGCACGATCGACGAGCGCACGAATAGCTGGGTCGAGGCGCCGTGGGAGCGCTGCGACGACTTCATCGCCCAGCAGCTCGGCGAGTGCCAGGGCTCGCACTACTCGGCGTTCCTGTTCAAGAAGAGCTTCATCCAGGACGTGCCGCACCGCCAGGAGTTCCTCGCCAACGACGACCGCATGTTCATCCTCGAGGCGGCGCTGAAGCATCCGCGCATCGCCATCTGGGACCGCTTCGCCCTGGTGCACCGTCACCATGCGCGCGGCCGGCTGCAGACGCCGACGCCGTCGGAGAGCGTCCCGGTGCACCTGGCCGAACTCAGGATCTACCGCAAGATCTACCGCATGCTGGCCGACCGCGGCGAGATGAACGCGCGGCGCGCGCGCGCCTCGACGACGGGCCGGCTGTGGCCGCTGGTGCACCAGATCGCGCGCTACGACCTCGACGAGGCGACGCGGGTCTTCGACTGGATCCGCGAACTCGATCCGGCGTTCAAGGTGCCCGGATCGGGCTTCCTGCCCTGGATCTACGGCACGCTGGGCTTTCGCCGCGCCGCGACCGTGCTGAGGGTTCGGCGCTTTCTCCTCAGTCCGCTCGGTGCCCTGGGCGCCGGACAGTCGCAATAGTGAGGCGTCACGCGCCGCGGATATAGTGTCCCGCGATCAGGCCCGCCATCCGCAGAAGCGGCGCGAGCCGATGCCGCCTGGCCGGCAGGGTCCCGCGCAAATTCGGCGTGTCCTCTTCGGGCAGGCCGCCGAGCTCCTCGCGGATACGTTCGAGCAGCGCAATGTAGGGCCTGTATAGACAATCGCGCACGGTCCGCGAGAACGGCCCAAGATACGACACGTTGCTGCAGAGATAGACGTTCGGCTTTGTCTCCATCACTCCCGAATAGTGAAAGAAGATCAGCGGGAACGCGCCGTCGACCACAAGGCTGTTCCCGGTCCCGCGCGCGAGCGAGTGACGGCAAATATTCCACGGGCCGAGGTTGGTGCCCGGGTTCGTGATCTCGACCACCTTCGGAAACTTCCGGAACATGTGGTCGAGATATTTCTGGTCGGCAAAACGCTCGCCGTCGACATAGCCGAAGCACCATTCGATGCAGCGGGCGCGCCACCACGTCGCCGCCTGCCGCGCCACATCGTCGCGCCGGAAGCTCACCCAGCCGACATTGAAGCGGCCGTATTTCTCCAGTCGCTTGGCCCACCAGTGATGGCGGTGCCCGATCAGGCCGACCGACGCGTTTTCCATCGCCGCGAAGATCGGCTGCGGGCTGGCATAGAACAGCAGATCGGCGTCGAGATAGGTCACGACTTCGCCGCAAGCGGCCTCGCTAAGCACGGAGGTCATCAGGCAACTGGAGAGCGTGAAGGCGTAGTTGCGCGGGCTTCGGGTTTGCTTGACCGCGAGCAGGTCGGGATTTGCCCGCTCGAAATCGACCAGCCGTATCGCCGTCACGCCCGGCTCGCCAAGGCGCACGAGCGCCTGCTCGCACGACTCGGTCAGGCAGAGCACCGTGACGCGGCAGCCGGGATCGACGCGGCGCAGCGAGCGCATCATCGCCAGCCCACGATCCAGGAATCGCTGATCGAAATAAGTGCAGTAGATGTGCACAGCGGTATTTTCATACCCTCTGTGCCGCCTCCGGGCATAGCCTCCGACGTCGCGTCACGACGCCGCTTCGCGATCGTCCGATGCCGGAAGGTATATCCCTTTAGACCGTCTGGGTTCTCATCGGCGTGAGAGACCTCCGATGCCGATGGTATAAGGGTTTCTCGCGATTCTTCTCACTTCTCGCCACACCCCCCTCGCAACAATGTTGCGCGTAGGGTCACGCCGCCAGCGCCGGTCGGTGCTGCGGCCGGCGATACGACAGCGCCTCGGCGATGTGCAGGCGGCGCACCGACTGCGACCCGTCGAGATCGGCCAGGGTGCGCGCCACCCGCAAGGTGCGGTGCCAGGCGCGCGCCGACAGCCCCAGCCGCTCCGCCGCGCGCGTGAGCAGCGCCCGGCCCTCGGCGTCGGGCTCGGCGATTGCGGCCAGCAGCGCGCCGTCGGTATCGGCGTTGCAGCGCGGCTTGGACCAGTTGCGCGCCCGACCGGCCAGCAGGCCCGCCGTCGGTTCGGCTTCGACCGCGATCAGCCGACCCGTGCGGTCGAGCGCGGCCAGGCGGTCGCGCTGGACGGCGCGCGCGGCGGCGACGCGGGCGGCGACATCGGCCGAGTTCTCGGCCGGCGGCGGCAGGGCGAGGTCGGCCGCGCCGACCGGCGGCACGTCGATCGTGAGGTCGATGCGGTCGAGCAGCGGCCCCGAGATCTTGCCCTGATAGTCAGTGCCGCAGCGCGGCGCGCGACCGCAGCCCTGGGCGGGCTCCATCAGGTGGCCGCAGCGGCAGAGACGCGTTGCCTTTTTGCCGGGTGTCCCGCTAACCCTTAAAGCATTGAGACCAAAGGATTTCTCCGATAGCCCACAAACACTTGGCGAACACCTCAGACGGCGACGCAAAGAACTGGGCTTTTTTCAGCGGGAAGCGGCCGAGCGGATGGGCATCGAGAAGGATACCTACGCCAACTGGGAAACGGACAACACTAAGCCGGTCCCGGCCCACTATCGACCCGTGGTGGAGTTCCTCGGGTACGACCCCACGCCAGTGCCCACGACTCTCGCGGAGCGTCTGAAAGCCAAGCGGCGGGCACTGGGAGTGACCTTCCACCAAGTGGCTCAGTTCCTCGGCTGGGACACGGGCACTTTGACCCGCTACCTAAATGGGACCTGGCAAATGCCCCCTGGACGCGGCGCCCAACTAGATGCCTTTCTAACTGCAGGGGAGGCCGAGCCGGTCCAAATCCATTGCCTGCCTCGGCGATTGCGAAGATCGAATTCCTAAGGCGAAACACAAGGCCGGGGAGCACTCTGAACATCATCACGTACAATTTCGATGATCTGCTCGAGCGGCACTTGAAGAGCAAGTATCCTGCTCTGGAAATTAGCTCAATTTATTCGAAGGACACCTTCAGCGAGAAGGGAGCTACTGTTCGAGTTTATCATCCGCATGACTACGATAGCGAGATCCCAAAGCTCTTGTCCGTCATCTAGCTGACGAGCTGTATTCCGCTCGAAACCTGATCATGGATCATTTGATAGATTGCGAGAAGTCCGTCCTCTGATAGGCGCTTGCCGACCACACCCTTGAGCGCTTTGTCAGCGCGTGCGGTGTCATCGACGCCCAGCTTCTCGCGGGCATTATAGCGGAAATCAAACTCAGACAGATAGCGGTGCAAATGCTGCTCGCCGCAGTGCTGGTACACGCCTTTCATGCCCCGCTTGAAGATCGAGAAATAGCCCTCGATGCTGTTCGTGGTCACGTCGCCGCGCGCGTATTCCTTCTGCGAGTGAACGACGCGCTCGTGAGCCGAAAACTCCTTGCCGACCTTCCAATAGATGCGGCTTTCGTCCGTGTGCAGGCGGCTTTCCTTGTCGATGTTCTCGCGCACGATCTTGGTCACGTCGTCCACGTGCGCCTTCTCGGCATAGAACGACCGGACCTCGCCGCCACGCTCAACGAGCGAGACGATGGCGCGCTTGTGGTGCGGACCCATGCGCGGGCCGGGAGCGCGCGGCTTGCCGTTGCTGTTCAGCTTGCCGATCTTGTGTTCCGGCAGATTGTCCAGGTACGTCTCGTCGGCCTCGACCACCTTGCCATTGCCGCCCAGCGGCGCGGTGCCGTTCTGGCGCATGGCCTCGCGGATACGGTGGGTCAAGAACCAAGCCGACTTGAGGGTGATCCCCAAGACGCGGTGAAGCTGGTTGCTGCTCACGCCCTTGTTGGAGGCGCACAGCAAGTGGATAGCCTGTAGCCACAGGTGCAGAGGAACGTGGCTGCTTTCAAAGATGGTGCCTACCTTGACCGTGAACGGCTTGCGGCAGACGTAGCACTTGCGAACGCCAAGGCGGGTGCTGTTGCCCTTGAGCGTGCCGATCCTGTCCGCGTCCGCGTTGCCGCAATGGGGGCACGTCGGGCCCTTCGGCCAAACGCGCGCCTCGATGTAGGCGATGGCGGCGGCTTCGTCGTGGAAGTGGGTATTGGTCAGGACGGACTTAGACATAACGAACCTCGTTTGGTGCCCTAAACATAGGGGTCGGGACTGGGTACGTCAAGTATAATAATGCGTTAAAGAACGAATGGCTCATAAGTAAAGCACGTATAAGTTGTATCTGGGAACACCCTCCGACCACATCGTTGCGATATCCGCGCCGATCATCCCTTCGTGTATCGACGCCTCCCCACCCGCCTGATTGAATGCGGCCCCATGAAACGCCGTTCGCTCCTGCCGCTGCTCGCCGCGCCCCTGTTCGCCCGGGAGGCCTTCGCGGCCTTTCCCGACCAGCCGATGCGCGTCGTCGTGCCGTTCACGCCCGGCACCGGGCCCGACATCATCGCCCGCTTCGTGGCCGAGCGGCTGGCGCCCCGGCTCGGCCAGCCGGTCGTGGTCGAGAACGTGGCCGGCGCCTCGGGCAACATCGGCAGCCAGCAGGTGGCGCGCGCCAGGGCCGACGGCACGACGCTCATGTCGTCGGTCAACACGCTGGTGATGAACGCCAGCCTGTACAAGAACCTGCCCTACGATCCGGTCGCCGACTTCGCGCCCATCAGCCTCACCGCCTGGGGCGCGCTGGTGCTGGTCGCCAATCCGGCGCAGGCGCCGAACACGCTCGCCGAGTTCATCGCGCTGGCCAAGGCCCGGCCCAAGGCACTGAACTACGGCAGCCCCGGCGTCGGCACGCCGCATCACCTCTCCATGGCGCTGGTCGAGACCGAGGCCGGCATCGAGTTGACGCATGTGCCTTACAAGGGGTCGGCCGGCGCGGTGCAGGACCTGCTGGGCGGCCAGATCGGCTACATGTTCCTGCCGGTCCATGTCTCGGCCCAGTACGTCCGCGCCGGCAAGCTGAAGGCGCTGGCCGTCGGCAGCCCCAGGCGCCTGCCGCAGCTTCCCGACACGCCGACCCTGATCGAGCAGGGACTGAGCGGCGCCGACGTCGACATGTGGTACGGGCTGTTCGCGCCCAAGGCGACGCCGGCCGACGTGATCGACCGGCTCAACCGCGAGACTGTAACGATCCTGGGCGCGCCCGATGCGCGCCAGGTGTTCGAGGCGCAGGGGCTGATCCCCACGACCTCGACGCCGGCCGAGCTGCAGGCCATCGTCGTGCGCGACAAGGCGCGCTGGGCCGGCATCGTGGCCAAGCGCGGGATCACCCCGGAGTGAGCGCACAAGAACAAGAAGCCGACGTCCTGATCGTGGGCGGCGGCGTCGGCGGCCTGGCACTGGCGCTCAGCCTGCACCAGGCCGGAGTCTCGTGCGCGGTGTTCGAGGCCGCCCCCGAAGTGCTGCCGCTGGGCGTCGGCATCAACCTCCTGCCACACGCCATGCGCGAGCTGTCCGAGCTCGGCCTGCAGGACGCGCTGGCGGCGTGCTGCATCGAGACGCGCGAGCTCGCCTTCTACAGCCGCCACGGCCAGTTCATCTTCAAGGAGCCGCGCGGCCGCCACGCGGGCTACGACTGGCCGCAACTGTCGATCCATCGCGCCGACCTGCACCGGGTGCTGCTCGACGCCGTGCGCGCGCGCCTGGGCCGGGACGCCGTCCAGCTCGGCCATCGCGGCACCAGGGTCGAGCAGGATGCGGCGGGCGTCACGATCCATTTCGACACGGCGCCGCCATGGACCGGCAAGGTCGCGGTAGGCTGCGACGGCATCCACTCGGCGCTGCGCCTGCAGCTCTATCCCGACCAGGGCCTGCCGAAATATTCGGGCGTGAACATGTGGCGCGGCGTCGTGCCGTGGCCGGCCTTCCTGGGCGGCGACACGATGGTCTCGACCGGCTGGATGACCGTCGGCAAGACCGTGATCTATCCCGTGCGGCCCGGCACGCCGGCCACCGGCGGCCTGCCGCTGGTCAACTGGGTGGCCGAGCTCGAGCGCCCGCAAGCCGTGCGCCAGGACTGGACCGGGCGCGGCCGCCTCGCCGATATCATGCCGGCCTTTGCCGGCCTCAACTTCGACTTCCTCGACATCAGCGGCATGATCGAGAGCACCGGGGAGATCCTGGAATATCCGATGGTCGACCGCGACCCGCTCGACCGCTGGACCTTCGGCCGCATCACCCTGCTGGGCGACGCCGCGCATCCGATGTATCCGCGCGGCTCGAACGGGGCGGGACAGGCGATCGTCGACGCGCGCTTCCTCGCCGGCCAGATCAAGCGGCACGGCGCCGGCGCCGAAGCGCTCACGCAGTACGAGGCCGTGCGCAATCCCGCGACCGCCCGGGTCGTGCTGACCAACCGCAGCGAGCCGCCCGACACGATCCTGCGCGAAGTCTGGCAGCGCTCGAAGGGCGAGCGCTTCGCGCATATCGACGACGTGATCTCGACCTCGGAACTGGAGACGATCTCGGATCGCTACAAGAAGATCGCCGGCTTCGACCGGGAGACGCTGCGGACCCGTCCCAGCTTCGTCTAATTCTCGATGAGCCGAGTGATTACACTCGACCAGTCGAGTGTAATCACTCGACCAGACGATCGGCGCGCAGCTGCACGACCTGCGGGATGGCGAGGCCGAGTGCTGCAGCAGTCTTGAGGTTGACGACGAGCTCGAAGCGCGACGGTCGTTCCACTGGAAGATCGGCGGGCTTGGCGCCGGCCAGGACCTTGCCCACGATCTCGCCGGCCTGACGGAAGAGATCGGTGAGATTGGTGCCATAGGCCATCAGGCCACCGGCATCGGCATACTCCGGAAACAGCGTGATGGTCGGCATGCGATGGCGCAACGCCGCGGCCGCAACCTGACGGGGAACGGTGCCGAAGATCGGCGACGACAACGCCAGCACGGCCTGCATCCCGCCATCGCTCGCGGCCTGGAATGCGGCCTCCATTTCGGCCGGCGCGGCGACTTTCAGGACCTTGAGCTCGAGGGTGCGCTTGGCGGCCGCGGCCGTCACGGCGTCGAGCTGAACGGCGCCCGTGGCCGGATCCCACAGCACGCCCAGCCGCGCCAGGCCGGGGATAGTCTCCTCCAGCAGCTCGAGCCACTTGGTGCTGAAATCGGGAAAATCGAAGAACAACCCGGTGACGTTACCGCCGGGGTGCGACAGACGCTCCACCAGGCCGCTCTTCACCGGGTCCGACTCGAGGTCCTGGGCCACGATCGGCACCACCTTCGTGAGCGCCTGCGCGGCGAACACGGCCTGCGGCCCGACCGCGAGGATGACGCTCACCTTGCGCCCGACCAGCTCGGCGGCGAAGGCACTCACCTTGGCGGGATCGAGATCGGCGAAGCGCGTCAGCACCGAGACGTTGCGGCCGTCGACGAACCCACGACTGCGCAGGCCCTCGTTCACGGCGGCCAGCCGCAAGGTCACGGCGGCCGAGCTGCCCGGATGCAGGAAGCCGACCTCGGGGACCGGCGATTGCGCCCACGCCGGCCGGCCGATCGCCAGGCCCGCCACTCCGGTAACAAAGGAACGCCGCTGGATCATCGGCCGCACGATAGCACGGCTCGCAAAAACACCCGCCATCCCGTATAGATTCCGCTCGTCCGGCAGGGGGCAAGCGGATCGATGTTCAGCACGGCTGTAGTATCGGCATGAAGCGGCGGCGCGTCCTCGGCATCGGCGTAGTGGCGCTTGGCCTGCCGCGCGCGGCGTTCGCGCAAAAGCCGGTACCGCGCGTCGGCTTCCTGGTCGCCGGCGACCCCGAGCCGAGCTGGACATTGTTTCGCAAGGCCATGACCGAACTGGGCTATGTCGAGGACCGCAACATCGCCTACGACTATCGCGCCGCCGACGGCAACGGCGGGCAGCTCGACGCGATGGCCGCCGACCTCGCCCGCCTCAAGGTCGGCGCGATCGTGGCGGTCCTGTCGCCCGCGATCTTCGCGGCCAAGAAGGCGACGACGACGATCCCCATCGTCTTCTTCGGCGGGCCCCCCGACTTCGGCGTCACCAACGTGGCGCGGCCGGAAGGCAACCTAACCGGCGTGTACAGCGCCAGCACCACGCTGGCCGGCAAGGGCCTTCAGCTGTTCCGCGAGATCAAGCCCGCGACCGCGACCTTCGGCATCCTGCTGAACGCCGCCGACCCCTTTCACGTGCCGCTGCTGCGCGACGTCGAGGCGGTGGCGCACGCCGAGAAGATCGAGCTCACGCCCCTGTCGGTCAAAACGCGCGACGAGTTGCCCAAGGCCTTCGACGAGATGGCCGCCCGCAAGGTCGACGGCGTGTTGGTCCAGCCGAGCCTCGGCCTGCAGGTCACGGCCGAGCTGGCCCTGAAGCGGCGGCTTCCCGCGATTTCCTTCCGCCGCGAATTCGCCGACGCCGGCGGTCTTTACTCCTACGGCGCCGATCCAGCCGCCAACCAGCGCATCGTCGCCGCCGACGTCGACAAGATCCTGAAGGGCGCCGCGCCGAGGGACCTGCCGGTACAGCAATCCTCGCGCATCGAGTTCGTGGTCAATCACAGGACCGCAAAAGCGCTTGGCCTGGCATTGCCGCCGATGTTCCTCGCCCAGGCCGACGAGGTAATCGAGTGAGGCGGCGCGACCTCCTCGTCCTGTCCGCCGCGACGGCGGGCATGGCCGCGCAAGCCCGCGCGCAAACGATGCCGCGCATCGCCTACGTGAGCGGCCGCTCGCTGGCGACCGATGCGCACCTGCTCGTGGCCTTCAAGGAAGGCCTCAAGACCAGCGGCTACGTCGACGGCCGGAACGTCACCATCGATGTCCGCTGGGCCGATGGATTCTACGACCGCGTGCCCGCGCTGCTGGCCGAGTTGATCGCCGCCAAGCCCGACGTCATCGCCGCCGTCGGCGGCAATCTGGTCGGCATCGCCGCCAAGAAGGCCACCGCGACCATCCCCGTGGTGTTCAGCGCCGGCGCCGACCCCACGCAGATCGGCCTGGTCCACAACCTCGGCCGTCTCGAAGGCAACCTGACCGGTATCACTTTGTGGGCGGGCGAGCTCGACGTGAAGCGGCTCGACCTGCTGCGCGCGCTCCTGCCCGGCGCGCGGACCGTGGCGCTGCTGATGAATCCGGAGAACCCGCGTGCCGATGTGGAGCTGCGGCAGATGCAGGAGGCCGCCAAGGCTCTCGGCATGGAGCTGGCGGTCATGAATGCCCGGTCGACCTCCGACATCGGCCGCGCCTTCGACGCGCTGCCGCCGGGCGGGATCGACGCGCTGTCCGTCGTGGCCGACGCCTTCCTGATCAACCGGCGCGCCCGCATCCTGGAACTGGCGGCGGCGCGCAAGCTGCCGGCGATCTACCCCGCCCGCGAGTTCGTCGAGGACGGCGGGCTGGCGAGCTACGGCACGCGCTGGGCCGACATGTACCGCATCGTCGGCAGCTACGCCGGCCGCATCCTGAAGGGCGCCAAGCCGAGCGACCTGCCGGTGCAGCGGCCGAATGCCTACGAGCTGATGATCAACCTCAAGACCGCCCGCACCCTGGGCCTCACCGTGCCGCCGATCATGCTGGCGCGCGCCGACGAGGTGCTGGAATGAGGATCGTCGAGTGAAGCGCGGCCTGTTCTTCAAGTACGTGACCCTGTTCGTCGGGCTGGTCACCGTCGTGCTGGTGATCAATGCCGCACTCGACCTCTACTTCGTCTACCAGGACAACCGCCGCGCCTCGATCGACGTGCAGCGCGAGAAGGCGGAAGCCGCGTCGCAGAAGATCGAGTCGTTCGTGCGCGAGATCGAGCACCAGATCGGCTGGGTCGCCTATCCGCAGTGGGCGGCCCTGCCGGTCGAGCAGCGCCGCTTCGAATACGTCCGCCTGCTGCGCCAGGTGCCGGCGATCACCGAGCTGACCCAGCTCGACCGCAACGGGCACGAGCAACTCAAGGTCTCGCGGCTCAGCATGGACGTGGTCGGCAGCGACGTCGACCGTTCGGCCGAGCCCGCCTTCACCGAGGCGGTCGCCAACAAGGTCTATTTCGGCCCGGTCTACTATCGCAAGGAGAGCGAGCCTTATCTCTCGATGGCGGTGGCGCACGGCGGCAAGAACGGCGGCGTCACCGTGGCCGAGATCAACCTCAAGCTGATTCTGGACGTCATCACCCAGATCAGGATCGGCAAGGACGGCTACGCCTATGTCGTCGACCGGCTGGGTCGCCTGATCGCCCATCCCGACATCTCTCTGGTGCTGCGCGGCACCGACATGAACCGGCTCGAGCAGGTCAAGGAAGCCCGCGAGTCCGCGGCGCCGACCGAGCAGGTGGCGCGGGCGCGCGACCTTTCCGGCCGCAGCGTGCTGTCGGCGCATGCCGAGATACCGGCGCTCAACTGGATCGTGTTCGTCGAGCTGCCGAGCACCGAGGTGCTGAAGCCGGTGTTCGACACCGGCCTGCGCGACCTCGCCCTGCTGGTGCTCGGCCTGCTGATCGCCGGCGGCGCAGCGGCGCTGCTGGCGCGGCGCATGGTCGTGCCGATCCGCGTCCTGCAGGCCGGCGCCGAGCGCATCGGCGGTGGCGACCTCGGGCACCGGCTCTCGATCAAGACCGGCGACGAACTCGAGGCGCTGGCCGATCAGTTCAACCGTTCGACTGCAGCGCTGCAGGACTCATACGAAACGCTGGAACAGAGGGTCGAGGATCGCACCACCGAATTGCGCGAGTCGCTGGAACAGCAGACCGCCACCGCCGGCATCCTGCAAGTCATCTCGCAGTCGCCGACCGACGTCGAGCCCGTACTGAATGCCGTCGTCTCCGCCGCGCGCCGGTTCTGCGGCGCCGACGATGCCACGATCGTCCTGCGCCAGGGCAGCGAGCTCGTCTTGGCCAAGCACGAAGGCACACTCGAGCAGTTTCTTGGAACGCGGCTGCCGCTTGACAGTTCGACGACGGCCGGCCGCGCGGTCCTGGAGAAGCGGACGTTCCACATCTCGAACGTCGACGAGGTCGCGCCGGGCGAATACGCCCTGACGGTCGATCTCTCCAAGCGAGCCAACGTGCGCGCCGTGCTGTCCGTGCCGATGCTGCGTGAAGGCGAGGCGATCGGCTGCATCCTGCTGCGCAAGCCCACAGCAACGCCCTACGCGCCCCGCCAGATCGAACTTGCCGAGACCTTCGCCGCTCAGGCTGTGATCGCGATCCAGAACGTTCGCCTGTTCACCGAACTGCGCGAGTCTCTCGAGCAGCAGACAGCAACGGGCGAGATCCTGCACGTCATCTCGCAATCGCCGACCGACGTTGCACCGGTTCTGGCGGCGGTTGCGAAGGCCGCCGTGCGCTTCTGCGGCTCCGAGGATGCGGTGATCGCGCTGCGCTATGGAGACTTCTGGGGCGCCGTCGCCCACGAGGGGCCGATGGACGTGCTGGCCCCCGACGTGCGCCTGCCGCTCACGCGCGAGACCTCGCCCAGCCGGGCGATCGTCGATAGCCAAACCATCCACCTGCCCGATATCCAGGCGCTCGATCCGGTCGACTTCGCCGCCGCGCACAAGATGGGCAAGCAGATGGGATTTCGTGCGGCCCTTGCCGCCCCCATGCTGCGCGAAGGCCTCGCCATCGGTTCCATCGCCTTGCGCCGGGCCGAGCCCGGCGCCTTTACGCCGCGCCAGATCGAACTGCTTGAGGCTTTCGCGGCCCAGGCCGTGATCGCCATCGAGAACGTGCGCCTGTTCACCGAGATCCAGGAAAAGAGTCGCCAGCTTGAGGTCGCGAGCCAGCACAAGTCGCAGTTCCTCGCCAACATGAGTCACGAGCTGCGCACGCCGCTCAACGCCATCCTGGGCTACACCGAGATGATGGTCGACGGGCTCTACGGCGCCGTGCCGGAGAAGGCGCAGGGCGTGCTCGACCGCGTGCAGGCCAACGGCCGCCACCTGCTCGGCCTGATCAACGACGTACTCGACCTCAGCAAGATCGAGGCCGGCCAGCTCGCGCTCGCCGTCGAGCCCTATAGCGTGGCCGACATGGTGACGACGGTGCTGTCGGCCACCGAGTCGTTGGCGCGCACCAAGGGCATCGCGCTGGGCTCGGCCGTGGCGCCCGGCCTGCCGACCGGCAGCGGCGACGCGCGGCGGCTCACCCAGGTGCTGCTCAACTTGGTGGGCAACGCCATCAAGTTCACCGACCAGGGCTCGGTCGAGGTGCGCGCGGCACACGTCGGCGACACGTTCGAGCTGTCGGTCGTCGACAGCGGCTTCGGTATCGCGCCCGAGGACCAGAAGAAGATCTTCGAGGAATTCCAGCAGGTCGACAGCAGCAGCACGCGCAAGAAGGGCGGCACCGGCCTCGGCCTGTCGATCTCGCGCAAGATCGTCGAGCTGCACGGTGGCGCCATCACCGTCGAATCCGAGATCGGAAAGGGATCGACCTTCAAGGTCACGATCCCCGTCCACGTCGTCGCCGCGAAGGAAGCCGCCCCATGAGCAAGAAGATACTTGTCGTCGAGGACACCGAGGACAACCGCCAGATCCTGCGCGACCTGCTCGGCATGGCGGGCTACGAGATGGTCGAGGCGCACGATGGCGCCGAGGGTGTCGCCAAGGCGGCCGAACACAAGCCCGACCTGATCCTGATGGACATCCAGATGCCGGTGATGGATGGCTACGAGGCGACCCGCCGCATCAAGGCCAACCCCGAGCTGAAGGCGATCCCGATCATCGCCGTCACCTCCTACGCTTTGTCGGGCGACGAGCAGAAGACGCGCGACGCCGGCTGCGACGCCTACATCGCCAAGCCCTACAGCCCGCGCCAGATGCTGGCCAAGGTGCGCGAGATATTGGGCGCGTGAGAGGAAGCTGATGCGCGACCCCGCCCGCATCCTGGTCGTCGACGACGTCGCCGACAATGTCGAGATCCTGCGCATGCGCCTCACGGCGCTGGGCTACGAGGTCGTGGTCGCCGAGGACGGCGAGCAGGCATTGGCCAAGGTCGCCGAGACGCTACCCGACCTGGTGCTGCTCGACATCATGATGCCCAAGATCGACGGGCTCGAGGTCGTGCGCCGCCTCAAGGCCGACAAGAGCCTGCCGTTCATCCCCGTCATCCTGGTGACCGCCAAGGTCTCGCCCAAGGACGTCGTGGCAGGCCTCGATGCCGGCGGCGACGACTATCTGCCCAAGCCGATCGACCACGCCGCCCTGGTCGCGCGCGTGCGCGCCATGCTGCGCATCAAGGCGCTGCACGACCAGGTGCACGAACTCAACCAGGGCCTCGAGGCCAAGGTGCTGGCGCAGGTCGGCGAGCTCGAACGGGTCGGCCGTCTCAAGCGCTTCCTGGCGCCGCAGCTTGCCGAGGCCATCGTCTCGGCGGGCGACGAGAAGATCCTGGAGAACCACCGGCGCGAGGTCGCCGCCTTCTTCTGCGACTTGCGCGGCTTCACCTCCTTCTCCGAGACCGCCGAGCCCGAGGACATCATGGCGTTGCTGGCCGAATATCACGGCACGGTCGGCCCGCTGATCCGCAAGTACGAGGGTACGCTCGACCGTTTCACCGGCGATGGCATGCTGGTGTTCTTCAACGATCCCCTGCCGTGCCCCGATCCCGCCCAGCGCGCCGCCAAGCTTGCCATCGAGATGCGCGCCGCCGTCCAGCAGCTCCTGCCGGTGTGGGCCAAGCGCGGCCACACCTTGGGCTTCGGCATCGGCATGGCGCAGGGCTACGCCACCCTGGGCCGCATCGGCTTCGAGGATCGCTTCGACTACACCGCGATCGGCGCCGTCATCAACCTCGCCGCCCGCCTGTGCGCCGACGCCCGGGACGGCGAGATCCTGGCCAGCGGTCGGCTCGCCACCACGATCGAGGACATTGTCGAGATGCAGGATCTCGGCGAACGCGAGATCCGCGGCATGAGCCGGCCGATCGCCGTCAGCAACCTGGTAAAACTGAAGACCTAGCCTTCGGTCAGCGGATGGTGGCAGGCGGCGACCTGGCCGACGACGATCTCGCGCAACACCGGCACCTCGGCGGCGCAGCGCGCATCGGCGCGCGGGCAACGGGTACGGAAGCGGCAGCCCGACGGCGGATCGAGTGGCGACGGCGGCTCGCCGACGGCCACGTTGGTGGCCGGCCGCACCGTCGGATCGGGCACCGGGATCGCCTCGAGCAGCAGCGCCGTATAGGGATGCACCGGCCGGGCGAAGAGCTGCTCGGTCGGTCCGACCTCGCAGAGCTTGCCGAGATACATCACGGCGATGCGGTCGGACACCGCCTTCACCACCGCAAGGTCGTGGGCGATGAAGAGCAGCGTGAGGCCGTAGCGCCGCTTCATCTCCTCGAGCAGGTTCAGGATCTGGGCGCGGATCGACACGTCGAGCGCCGACACCGGCTCGTCGCAGATCACCAGCTCGGGCTCGAGGATCAGCGCGCGGGCGATGCAGATGCGCTGGCACTGGCCGCCCGAGAACTCGTGCGGCAGGCGGCCCGCGACGACCTCCGGGTCGAGGCCGACGGCGGTCATGACCTCGCGCACGCGGCGGTCGCGCTCGGCCCTGTCGGTGACGCCGGCGATGATCAGCGGCTCGGCCACGATGTCGCCGATGCGGCGGCGCGGATTGAGCGAGGCGATCGGGTCCTGGAAGATGAGCTGCAGGCGCCGGCGCATCAGCCGCATCTTCTCCGCGGCGAGCCCGGTGAGCTCGGTGCCGTCGAAGAAAACCTTGCCGCCGGTCGGGCGGCGGAGCTGCAGCACGGCGCGGCCCAGGGTGGACTTGCCGCAACCCGACTCGCCCACCAGACCCAGGGTCTCGCCGCGGGCCACGCTCAGGCTGACATCGGAGACCGCGAACAGGCTCCTGCCGCCGACGGCGTATTCGACGGTGAGGTTCTCGACCTCGAGCAGCGCTTCGCTCATGCCCGCGCCGCGAGCTCGAGCGGATGCCAGCAGGCGTAGAGCGTGCCGGCGCGCTCGGGATCGCCAAGCGGCGGCTTGGCCTCGCGGCAGCGATCGTCGGCATAGCGGCAGCGCGGCGCGAAGGAGCAGCCGGGCAGCGGCCGCGTCGGATCGGGCGGCCGGCCGGCAATGGCGGGCAGCGGCGTGTGCGGCGCGGAGTCGAGCTTGGGGATCGCCGCGAGCAGCGCCTCGGTGTAGGGCATGCGCATCCCGGCAAACAGGCGCGGCGTCGGCGCGCGCTCGACCACGCGGCCGGCGTACATCACCGCGACCTCGTCGGTGCGGCCGGCAACGACACCGAGATCGTGGGTGATCAGGATCATCGCCATGTGGCGCCGCCGCTGCTCGCGCGCCAGCAGGTCGAGGATCTGCGCCTGCACGGTGACGTCGAGCGCCGTCGTCGGCTCGTCGGCGATCAGCAGGCGCGGCTCGCAGCTCAGCGCAATGGCGATCGCCACCCGCTGACGCATGCCGCCCGAGAGCTGGTGCGGATACTGGCGCAGCCGCTGCTCGGGCGCGGGGATGCCGACCTCGGCCAGCAGCTCGGCGGCGCGCCGGGTGGCGGCCGCCCCGCCCAGGCCGAGATGGACCTGCAGGGTCTCGACGATCTGCGTGCCGATGGTGAGCACGGGATTGAGCGAGGTCATCGGATCCTGGAAGACCACCGCGAGCTCCGGACCGCGCAGCTTGCGCAGCGCCTCGCGCGGCAGGGAGGCGAGATCGCGGCCGTCGAACATCACGCGCCCGTCGAGGCGCGCACGCTTGGGCAGGAGCTGCAGGACGGCGCGCGACAGCATGGTCTTGCCGCAACCCGATTCGCCTACGACGCCGAGCGTGCGGCCGGCCTCGACCTGGAGATCGACGGTGTCGACGGCACGCAGGTCGCCGCGCGGCGTCGGCAGGGTGACCGACACGCCCTCGACTGAAAGCAAAGGGCGCGACAGCAGCGGGCCGCTCATAACGCGCCCGGCCGGGGATCGGTCAGCGCGCGCAAAGTGTCGCCCACGACATTGAAGGCGAGCACGGTGGCGAACATGACGATCGCCGGCAGGAAGGCCAGCCAAGGCGCCAGATCGAGGCTCTCGCGGCCCTCGCCGATCATGCTGCCCCAGCTCGGCGCCGGCGGCGGCACGCCGAGGCCGAGGAAGGAGAGCGCGCTCTCGACCACGATGGTGACAGCCACGCCCAGCAGGAAGAAGGCCATCAGCGGCAGCATCACGTTGGGCAGCAGCTCGCGCAGCAGGATGCGCGTGTGCGTGGCGCCGAGCGCGCGGGCGGCGACGACGAACTCGCGCTCGGTGAGCGACAGGGTGACGGCACGGGCGACGCGCGTGAAGGCGGGAATGCCGAGCACGCCCAGCACCAGCGTGAGGTTGGCGATCGACTGGCCGAGGTAGGCCGTCACTGCCAGCGCCAGCACCAGCGGCGGGAAGGCCAGCAGCACGTCGACGCCGCCCACCACCAGGGTCTCGAAGCGGCCGCGGAAGTAGCCCGCCAGCATGCCGAGCCCGCCGCCGATCACGATGGCGATCGCCGGCGCCAGCAGGCCGACGGTGAGCGAGAAGCGCGCGCCGTAGATCAGCCGCGAGAGCATGTCGCGGCCGAGCTGGTCGGTGCCGAGCAGGTGCTGGGCGCTGGGCGGCGCGCGGCGGCCGAGCATGTCCATGTCGGTCGGGCTGAGGATCGGCAGCAGGTCGGCGAGCGCGGCGGCCAGCCCGAGCAGCACGATCCAACCTATGGCGGCGACGAACAGCCCGCCCGGCCCGCGGCGGCGGCGCACCGGCGAGACGGCCGCCGTGTCGACGCCGACATCGAGCGCGGCCCCCCCAAGCGCGGCCCCTTTAAGCGCGACCATGACGGATCCGGGGGTCGAGCACGGCGTAGAGCAGGTCGACGATGAAGTTGACCACGACGAAGCCTACGGCGACGAACAGCACGGCGCCCTGCAGGATGATGAAGTCGCGGGCGTAGATCGCGCCGACCAGCAGGCGGCCGATGCCTGGCAGCGCGAAGATCGTCTCGACGATCAGCGTGCCGCCGATCAGCCGGCCGATGTTGATGCCGGTCACCGTCACCAGGGTGAGCGACGAGGGCTTGAGCGCGTGGACCAGCAGGATGCGCGCCGGCGTCAGGCCCTTGGCCTTGGCCATGGCGATATAGTCTTCCTGCAGGGTGGCGATCATGTCCGATCGCAGCACGCGCATCAGCACCGGCCACTCGGCGAAGGCCAAGGTCACCGCCGGCAGCACGAAGCTGCGCAGGTTGCCGATCGGATCCTCGGTGAACGGCACCCAGCCGGTCGCCGGCAGCCAGCCGAGCTGCACGGCGAACAGGTAGATCAGCAGGATCGCCACCATGAACGGCGGCAGCGACAGCTTACCGAAGGCCAGCCCGGTCAGGAACCGGTCAACGGCGCTGCCCTGTTTCACTGCGCACAGGATGGCGAGCGGGATGCCGATCAGCAGCCCCAGGCATTCGGCCATCACCATCAGCTCGAGCGACACCGGCAGCCGGTCGGTGACGGCCGAGAGCACGGTCTCGCCGGTGCGGAAGGACCGCCCGAGGTCGCCGTGCAGCACGCCCCACAGCCAGTGCAGGAAGCGCTGCCAGATCGGCAGGTCGAGCCCCATCTGGGCGCGCAGCGCGGCGACCTTCTCGGGCGTCGCCTGGTCGCCCAGGATCGTCGAGGCAAGATCGCCCGGCAGCAGCGAGGCGATCAGGAACGTCAGCAACGACACCGCCAGCAGCACCGGCAGCAGGTGCAGCAGACGTCGCCCGACGAACCTGATCATCGCGCGGCCTGTCTATCGTCGTCCGCGCGCGCCGCCTACTGCAGCCAGGCCTGCGAGACGTCCATGATGCCGCCGAACATCTTCGGGATGCCCTTCACCTTGGCCTTGGCGATGGCGTAGTAGGTGTTCTGGAAGGTCCAGAACCATGTCGCCTCGTGGTTGATCAGGCGGCTGGCGGCGCAATAGTCCTCGGTGCGCTTGGCCTCGTCGGCGGTGACCCGGGCGTGCTCGAGCAGCTTGTCGAGCTCGGGGTTGGAGTAGTTGGCGAGGTTGAGCGGGCTCTTGCTGTGGAAGTTGGCGAACATCTGCACGTCGGGATCGGGGAAGTCGACGATGCGCCAGCCGATGATGTCGAACTTGCGCTGGAAGGCGCGCGGCGGGAAGGTCGCCTGGTCGACCTGCTCGATCTCCATGTCGGCGCCGATCTTCTTCCAGAACTGCTGGTACACCTGGGCGTTGGCGCGGCCGCGCGGCGTCGCGGTGAACAGCATCTTGAACTTGACCGGCTTGCCGTACTCCTTGATCAGCGCGGAGGCCTTGACCGGATCGAACGGCAGCGCGCCGTCGTCCTTGCACTTGACCCACGAGCCGTCGCCGTAGGGATTGCTCGCCGGCCGGGCGAGGCCGTTGGTGATGGCCTGCGACATCAGCGGACGGTCGATCGCCATGACCAGGGCCTGCCGCACGCGCACGTCGTCGAGCGGCGGCACCTTGGTGTTGATCGCGTTCACCGCGGCACCGGAGCCGGCATAGACCAGCACCTGCAGGGTCGCGTCCTTGCGCGCCTTGGCGATGTTGTCGGCCTCGAACTCGTCGGCCCACGCCACGTCGGACTCGCCCGCCTGAAGGCTGGCGAAGCGCGACTGCGAGTCCGGCAACGGCCGCAGCACGACGCGATCGAGCGAGATCTTGTCCTTGTTCCAGTAGTTGGGATTGCGCTCGAGCACCATACGGTCGCCCGCGGTCCACGACTTGACCATGAACGGGCCGGTGCCCACCGGGTTGCGGTTGTAGTCGTCGCCCTTGGCCTGGACCGCCGTCGGCGAATGCATCGAGCTGTTCTGGTCGGGGCGCGTCAGCAGTGCCGGCAGGTCGACCGCCGGATCCTTCAGGTTGTAGACGACGGTCAGGTCGTCCTTGGCGTCGACGCTGACGAAGTTGGCGACGTAGAAGGCGCAGCGGCAGTTGTTCTTGGGGTCCTTCTGGCGGGCGTAGTTCCACGCCACCGCCTGGGCGTTGAACGGCGTGCCGTCCTGGAATTTCACGTCGGGCCGGAGCTTGAAGGTCCAGGTCTTGTAGTCGTCGGAATGGGTCCACGACTCGGCGAGCTTGGGCTTGGCCTTGCCGTCGTCGCCCAGGCTGGCGAGATTGTCGAAGATCAGCGCGGCGGCGACGTTGGCCGAGGTGTCGTAGACACCGACCTTCAGCGGATCGAAGCCCGGGATGTCGAGCTCCAGGCCGACGGTCAGTGTGCCGCCCTTCTTCTGGGCCAGCGCCGGACCGGCGAGCGCCATACCCAACGCGGCGCAGGCGAGTACGGCCGAACGAATCATCGACTTCATCATTGTTCCTCCCAGAACAGGCGACCTTCAGCCGCTCTATCGTGGCCCACTCTAGGCGGAAACCACGGCCGAATCGATGGGCTCGGCGTAAAGACGCGCAACCTCGGCGGCGCGCCGCTCCAGCACCCGCCTTGTGTTGAGCGAGCGCTTGTCGGTGACCTCGCCATCGGCGGCCGACGGCGGCGCCTCGAGCGGCAGCAGGCGGCGGATCCGGTCGCTCGACCCGCCGGCCGTCCGGTTGAACGCCGCCAGCCGCCCGGCCACGGCCGAGCGCCAGTCGCCGGTGCAGGCGGCGGGATCGAGCCACACCAGCGCGCCCAGCCACGGCCGATCGGGGGCCGCGATCACGAGATCGCGCACATAAGGCTGCAGGGCATCGATCAACCGGGTGCGCAAGGTCGTGGTCCGCACCCAGGTGCCGGAGGCGAGCTTGAACTCCTCGGCGACCCGGCCGGCGAAGGCAATGCCGGCCTCGGGCCGCGCCGGATCGACCCAGCGCGCGGAGTCGCCGGTCCTGAAGAAGCCCTCGGCGTCGAAGGCCTCGGCGGTGGCGGCCGGGTCGCGCCAATAGCCGGGCATGACGTTGGGACCCTTGACCCGCAGCTCGTAGCGATCGCCCTCCGCCGGCACCAGCTTGGCCAGCATCCCGGGCTGCGGCAGCCCGAGGAGACCGGCGCGGTCGACGTTCCAGTAGACCATCAGGCCGGTGCTGGTGGTCTCGGTCATGCCCCAGCCGCAGCCGAACGGCAGGCGCTCGCCCAGCTCGCCCGCTGCCGCGCCCTGCAGGCGCTCGAAGCTCTCCTGCGGCAGCAGCGCGCCGCCGTAGCCCAGGCCGCGCATGTTCTTGAAGAACTTCGCGCGCAAATCCGCGTCGCGTTCGAGCGCGTCGAGCAGCAGCGGATAGGCCGCCGGCACCGAGCCGAAGCTCGACGGCGAGAGCTCGCGCAAATTCTCGACCGTCTCGGCAAAGCGCCCCGGGATCGGCCGGCCACCGTCTATATAGAGTGAGCCGGCGACGCGGATGAGGCTGTTGAGGTTGGCGTTGCCGCCCCAGGTGTGGTGCCACGGCAGCCAGTCGAGCGACAACGCGATGCGCTGGTCGTCGAGCGGCTCGCCCACCATCCGGATCATTTCGGTGGCGGCGGCGAGATTGCCGTGGGTGTTGAGCACGCCCTTGGGCAATCCGGTCGAGCCCGAGGTGAACAGGATCTTGGCCGGCGTGTCGGCGCCGATGTGGGTGCGCCGCTCGGCCACCGCCGCGTCGATCGAGCTGCCGGCCAGCGCGCCGAACGGCAGGCCGCACCGGCCGTCGGCGGTGACGATCCGCGCGCCGCGCTTCTCCGCGCGGTCGAGCGCCCGGCCATAGGCTTGCGAATCCTGCGCGAACACCAGCGCCGGCTCGACGATCGACAGCACGTGATCGAGCCGCGCGGGGTCGTCCGACAGGGAGTAATTCGGCGACACCGGCGCCACCAGCGCGCCGGCCCGCAAGGCGCCCAGCAGGAACAGCGCGTTCTCGAGGCTGTTGTCCGACAGGATGGCGAGCGGCGGAGCCGACGGACCGTAGCCTTGCGCGATCAGCCACGACGCGACCGCGCCGGTCTTCGCCCACGCCTCGGCATAAGTGACCTTCTGCCACGCCCGATCGGCGCCGCGCCGCTCGGCAAGGAAAGTGACGGCAGGCCGACGCTCGGCGGCGCGGCCCAGCAGGTCGATCACCAGCGGCAGGTCGTCGGGCAACGCGCGGCCGGACGCCAGGACCAGTGTGCCGTCGGCGCGGCGTTCGACGACGACCTCGGGCTTGGGTCGATTGAGCGAGCGCATCGTTACTGATGCGCTCACTCGGCCTTCTTGTCCTTGAGCGTGGCGATGGTTTCCAGCAGCGCGTCGGTCACCAGCGCGTTCATCTTCGGCGTCGGATGGCCGTCGTGCGGGATGAAGTACTGCGGCCAGGTGCCGACCGGCCCGAGCTTCTTGCGCACCGAGACGATGGGAATGCCGAGCG
Organism: Hyphomicrobiales bacterium; assembly: GCA_041691635.1. GTDB lineage: Bacteria > Pseudomonadota > Alphaproteobacteria > Reyranellales > Reyranellaceae > Reyranella. Next base: position 216,783 of record JBEPUH010000002.1, on the reverse strand, counting down.
CGCGGAGGCCGTCGAACGCCGGCAGGTACTGCAGGTCGGGCTGGTCGGCCGGTTCCTTCTCCGGCCCGTTGCTGAGCAGGATCAGCGGCGCGCCGTAGCGTTGCTGCGCCAGCTCGGCGAGGCGGCCCATCAGTGCGACGTAGAGCCTGGTCTGCTCGCGCTCCATGTAGCCTTCCATGGCGCGGCCGATCCAGGCGACGTTGGAGCGGCCGTAGTAGGCCAGCCCCTCCCATGGATGGGTCCAGCGATAGCGCCCGAACGAACCCGACCAGTGCAGCTTGCCGTCGCTGCCGAAGTCGTAGCGCGGCGAGGTGTCGAGCCAGCTCGCGTCGCCCGTCACGCGCCACAGCAGCGGCGGCGTCGCCCAGGCGATCACGGCGGCGACCTTGCCGACCACGTACTTGTCGTAGGAGCCGAGTTCCATCGCGCGCACGATGTTGGTCGAGCCGTAGCCCGGCACGCCGAGATTGACGACGTGCGCCGGCGGCTGGAGACGGCGCGCGAACATCGACGGCAGGGTGTCGCTGTCCTCGACGCCCTCGGAGAACATGTAGGAGTCGCCAACGAACAGCCACGTCGGCCCCCGGTCGACCGAGCCCGGCACGGCACGTCCGCCCTCGCCGTCGATGTGATAGGTGGCCATATAGAGAGGCTTGCCGTCGTAGCTGGCGGTCGCCGCGATGGTCGTGTTGGGCCGCGGCTTGAAGCCCAGCGCGGCATCCTGCGGGTACCAATCCGGCGGCGTCTCGGTCTTCACCGCGCCGACGTTGGGAGCGGCGGGTGCCAGCATCCAGAAGGCGAGTTCCACGGCGGCCATGGCCAGCATCAGGGAGGCCAGCGCCAGCGAGGCGTTGCGCAGGAACTGCCGGCGGAAACGCACCACGCCCACCAGGCACCACAGCGCGCCGATCGCCAGCGCCCAGCCGATCGGCAGCCAGATCAGGCCGGCGACGAAGGCCGCGCCGAGGACGAGGCCCGGCGCCCAGCGTTGAAGGTTTTCCTTGAGCGAGATCATCGGAGTAGGCTGCCGTTTAAGGGTTTGAAGAGGAAACATCAATGGTCCCACCACACGCCGGCAGATTGCCGTTGCACGGCCTGCGCGTTCTCGACCTGGCGAGCTTCATCGCCGGGCCGGTGGCTGCGACGGTGATGGGCGATTACGGCGCCGAGGTGATCAAGATCGAGCCGCCGGGCGAGGGCGATCCGCAGCGCAAGCTGGGCCAGGCCCACTCGATCCCGCAACATCCGGTCAACTTCTGCTGGCACCTGGTCAACCGCAACAAGCGCGCGATCGTGCTCGACCTCAAACATGCCGAGGGCCGCGCCGCCTTCGACAAACTCGTGAAGACCGCCGACGTGATGGTGGTGAATTTCCCGCTCAAGGTGCGCGAGAGACTGAAGATGCGCTACGCCGACGTGGCGCACCTCAACCCGCGCCTGATCTACGCCTCGATGACCGGCTACGGCGAGCACGGGCCCGACGCCGAGCAGCCGGGCTTCGACTCGACGGCCTTCTTCGCACGCTCGGGCCTGCTCGATGCACTCACTTACGAAGGCGGCCCGCCGGCCTTCTCGCTGCCGGCGCAGGGCGACCAGATGGCCGGCATGAATTTGTTCGCCGCCATCTCGATGGCGCTGCTGCACCGCGAGCGCACCGGCGAGGGCAGCGAAGTCTCGACCTCGCTGCATGCCTCGGGCCTGTGGTCGAACGCCATGCTGGCGCAGGGCGCCTTGCTTGGCGCCTTCGTGGCGCCGCGTCCGCCGCGCACCAAGCCGCGCAGCGCGCTGGCCAACCAGTACCGCACCGCCGACAGCCGCTGGATCCAGCTCACCATCGTGCGCGAGGACAAACTGTGGCCGGAGCTGTGCAAGGCGATGGAGCGGCTCGACCTGCTGGCCGACCCGCGCTTCCGCACCACCGACGAACGCCGCGCCCATGCGACCGAGCTGGCCGCGATCCTCGATCCGGTGTTCGCGGCCCACACCTGGCCCGAGTGGAAGAAGCGCCTGCGCCATCACGAGATCACCTTCGGCCTGCTGGGCGTGCTGCGCGACGTGCCCGACGACGAGCAGGCCGTGGCCAACGGCGCCGTCGTGCCGACCGACGTGGCGGAGATGCCGCGCTCGATCTCCGCGCCGATCCGGCTCTCCTTTGCCCCGCAGCCCGCGGCGCTCGGGCCGGGCCCGGGCCATGGCGCGCACACCGACGAGGTGCTGGCCGAGCTGGGCTATGACAGCGCCGAGATCGACCGCCTGCGCGCAGCCGGCGCGCTGGGCTAGCGCCCGTCGCCGACTTCCCACCCGCGGGGGAAGCCTCCGGTGCCGTTGCCAAAGGGCTTTTGCCGCTGTTTCCCACTTTTCGCCGCAGACGCGGGACCACCTCTCATGACAATTTCCCGGAGGAATCGCCTGGAACGCCGGCCCCGTGCATCGGAGCTCGATCCTCCGTAAATTCCGTAAATTCCGGAGGGCGCCCTTCGGTTCGTCTGCCCAAAATACAGGGGCCTTGCGAGCGCCGACATGGAAGACGCACATGGTTGAAGGCGACTGTCTTTGCGGCGCCGTTCGATTCGCGGTCGACGGCCCGCCCAGGTGGGCGGGGCTATTGCCACTGCGCGAGCTGCCGCCGCCACACCGGCGCGCCGGTCTCGGCCCACGCGGGCTTCGAGCGCGCGAACATCAGGGTCACCAAAGGCACCCTCGCGCACTTCTCCTCCTCGCCCGGCGTCCAGCGCGGCTTCTGCTCCACCTGCGGCTCGACCCTCACCTATGAAGGCGAGCGTTGGCCGAGCGAAATCCACCTCCATGTCGGCGCCTTCGACGACCCCGCGCCCTATGCGCCCCAAGGCCACGCCTTCGCCGACGAACGACTGGCCTGGCTGCACCTCGCAGACCCGCTGTTGCCCATACGTTAATATTGCGTATTCCGCACTATTTGTCAATGCGAAAATAGCTATGCTCCGGTCGCAGCAAGGAGACTGCTTTTGAGCCACACGGCCCTCGAAGGACTCGCCGAGATCGGCCCGGAGGAGATGTTCCAGTCCGGCGGCTGGTGGTCGCCGTTTGGCGTGGAGGCGGACGAGCTCCTGAAATCGCTCCCCCGGCTCACCCAGAGCGCGCGCGTTGCGTTCACTGCGGTGTCCAACAAGACCTACACGCCGTTTCCGCTTTCCCCGCAGGAACCCCGGTGCTTCCTGCTGACGGCGCCGATCCCCCGGGCCGGTGTCGCGATGCTGATTCGCCCGACCAACGAAACGAACGAATTTCTCGGCATGTGGCCATTCGTCAGTGACGGAACCCAGCACGACAAGGTAGCTATCGAGCGGCTTGAGTTGTCGCCCGATCGCCTCGAAGCCATGGTTACCGGCACGCTGAACGGCGGCCTGAAGCTCACCTGGCACGACACGATGTTCGCCGCCGACCGCGCCTTTTACGCGCGAGGGTCGGTGCACTCCGTGATCCTTGCCGGGTTCGTCCATGACGCAGACGTCGGCCATACGCAGCCGGTGGTCATTCCGGCCGGCAATCCGGCGTGGAGCAAGGTGCGGGAACATTCGCCGGAAGGCTTCAATCTGGACGGCAGCCTGACCATCCACATGCACGAACTTGCGACCATCATCCCGTCGTCCGCCGATCATCCCGAGTTCCACGAAGTCCACGGACCCGTCACGAAGGTCCAGCCGGCCGCGTTCGAAATCTTCGGCCGGCCGGTGCACCTCGTCACCGTCGTCATCGCACGCGACGGCGCGGAGGCCACCGAGTTGACGCTTCACGTTACCGAAGCCGTGCTGAAGGGCAGGCCGCTCCCCGAAGTCGGCACGCCGTTCATGGCGCTGATCCGTCTGGTGGGCTGGATCTGGATACCCAATACCGGCGGACACTAGCGCCCGGCCTTTGCCCGCTCTTGATTCAGGTCAAACAGGCGCTTCAGGATTCCCTCTTCGGCCGCTTTTCGATCAGCCGTATCGGTATTCTCTGGTTGGGCGCGATCCGCTAGCGTCTCAGGCCAGCCATAGGCGGCAGCGACGGCGCGATCACAGCTCGCAGTGAGCATTAGCCAGCCAACTTGGGCGCGTGCTGTATAGGTTGGTGAGAGTACGCTTAAGCTTTCGTGGTCTTGGGCCCTCAATCTCAATACCTACGGCAAAGAAAAAGGCTCGCGTTCCGAATTACCGCAGATCGGCGAGTGGCGATGTTCGAGTTGACCGTTCAGAGCGGTCAGCTACTTGTCGTCGATGAAAAGCATTATAAATTGGTACCTGCGTCCAAACTCGACCGGGCGGCAATCGTAACTTATCGCTGATTGCAGATGTGCCGGTGCATCCGGAGTTGGGATAGGCCGGCAAAGATAATCCCCTCGGCGGCTAAGCCCTCAAACTGGCCCTCAAACTGGCTAGTGAGAAACGCAACTTTCGAAGCAAAAAAGCGTTCTCCCGCCTTGCCACCTCCCGATCATTTCGATGCAATGGAGGCGAAAGAGGGATCGCAAACCATGAGCAGGTTGGACGGCGCGAGCTGGTCGATCGGCGACATTCCCTACGGCGCGCTCGCGCACGAGAGCGTGCGCGACGACGGGCTGATGTTCGACATCGTGGCGTCGGCGTCGTTCATCGAGATCACGTCGGATCTCTACACCCGGAATCTCGTCGAATATTTTCGCGACGACGACGAGGTTGCCGGCTGGCTGGCGCAGCACTGGGAGCACGAGGAGCTGCAGCACGGCGCGGCGCTCAAGAAATACGTCCAGACCGCGTGGCCCGACTTCGACTGGGAGGCGGCCTACCGGTCGTTCCATGCCGACTACGGCCCGCTGTGCACCCTGGAGCGGCTGGCGCCCTCGCGGTCGCTCGAGATGGCGGCGCGCTGCGTGGTCGAGACCGGCACCGCGAGCTTCTACCGCGCGCTGTCGGACGCCAGTCCCGAACCCGTCCTCAAGCGCCTGGCGGCCGAGATCAGCGCCGACGAGGTGCGCCACTACAAGCACTTCCACCGCTATTTCCTGCGCTATCGCCAGATCGAGCGGCCGAGCCGGTTCGCCATCCTGCGCACGCTGCTGAACCGCGCCGCCGACGTCGAGAGCGAAGACACGTTCTGCGCCTACAAGGCCGTCTTCCACGTCCGCAACCCGGGCGCCGACTTCGAGCGCGCCGACTACGACGCCTATCGCGACCGCGTGCTGCACCTGATGCGCCACCACTTCCCGCACCAGATGGCGGTGAAGATGCTGCTGAAGCCGCTCGGCATGAGCCCGCTGGTCGGACGCGCGATGCTGCCAGCCGCGACCTCGGCCACCCGCCTGTTCCTGCGGCGCTACGACGGGGCCGCCTGAGGATGACCGGCGGGCAGAGCGCCGCTATGCCGCCCGTTTGGACGGACTGCGGAGGGCGGCCTGGACGATGTAGGCCGATCGGGAGAGGCCGGCCGCCTGTGCCCGTCGGTCGATCTCCTCGATCTGCTTCTGCCGCGCCGTGATGTTGATGCGCACCGCCTTGCTGCCGATGTCGGCAAGCGGCACCAGGAACGCCACCGCACCCTTGAGCGCAGGGTCGCGGACGAGGCTGTCGAGCGTCGACGGCTCGGGCAAGGTCACGCCATCTTCGAGAAGACCCTCGACATGAAAGGCGAGCGCCTCGACGGCTAGGCGCCGCGCTTCGTCGAGCGTCCTGCCGGCGGTGATGCAGCCCGGAAAATCGGGAAAGCTGACGCCGTAGTCGGACTTACGGGTTTTGTGCAGATAGGCGATGTAGTGCATGGCGATCACCTGAGCTTTAGGCCGGCCTGCTTTTCGATGCTCCGCAGCGTTCCGACGGAATGTCGCGTTTGGGATGTGGAACGGTGACTCGGCCGGGCTTCGAAGGATGTTTGAACTGCTTGTGGCTTCCGACTTGGTTGACTTCGTACCAGCCGTCGTTTCGCAACGCTTTGAGGACCGACCGGCTGTCCATACACACTATATACACACCGACTCACCCTCAGGTCAAGCTCTTGCGGAACCGCATGAGGGGCACCCCCCCTTGCGCACCGGCGGCCGGCACGCCGACAATCGCGCCAACAGAAGAACCCGGAGGACGCGCATGAAGGTCGGCATCGCGATGAACATGCTCTACGAGCAGGGCAAGCCCGACGTCGCCGTGGTGCAGGAGCATTTTCAGTTGGGCGACCTCGTCGAGCCGCTGGGCTTCGACTCGCTGTGGGCGCTGGAACACCATTTCACCGGCTATGCCATGTCGCCGGCGCCGCTGCAGTTGCTGGCCTATTTCGCCGGCCGGACCAGGCGCATCCAGTTGGGCACCTCGGTGGTCGTGCTGCCGTGGCACGATCCGGTGCGGGTGGCCGAGCAGATCGCGCTGCTCGACATCATGTGCGGCGGGCGCTGCCTGTTCGGCTTCGGCCGCGGCGCCGCCTCGACCGAATACGAGGGCTTCCGCATCCCGATGGACGAGGCCCGGCCGCGTTTTGCCGAGGCGGCGGAAATCGTGGTCAAGGCGCTGGCCAACGACTCGTTCGAGCACGACGGGCAGTTCTTCAAGATCCCGCGCATGTCGATCCGGCCGCGGCCGATGTCGAACCCCGAGCGGCGGTTTTATGCCAGCTCCGTCAGCCCCGAGTCGGCTGAGGTCATTGCCAGGCTGGGCTTCGGCATGCTGATGATCATGCAGAACGAATGGGACAAGTGCCGCCAGGACATCGACACCTTCCAGGCGATGAGCGAGCAGGCGGGCTTCGTGCCCAAGGCGCCGATCATCCTGACCAACGTGTCGTGCGCCGAATCGCGCGAGGAGGCCAACGAGCGCGCGATCAAATATCTCGGCCGCAAGTGGCAGTCGATCGACGACCACTATCATTTCTCCGACGGGCACCTGGCCAACGTCAAAGGCTACGAGGCCTACGGCAAGACGGCGCGCACCTACGCCAAGCTGAAGGACCCGGCCAACCTCAAGAAGGCGACCGACTTCTACGTCTCGATCCAGATCGTCGGCACGCCCGACGACTGCCTCCAGCAGCTCGGCGCGCTGCAGAAGGTGACGGGCCACGAGCACCTGGTCGCCGAATTCTCGTTCGGCAACCTGCCGCACCACGAGGCCGAGAAGAATGTGCGCCTGTTCGCCGACAAGGTGCTGCCGACCCTGCAGCGCGACCCGGCCTATGCCGGACCCAGGCGCGCGGTCGCGGCGTCCGCGTCGCCAAAACGCGCCGCCTCCGGCGGCATCTTCGCACCGGCCTGACGGTGAGGCTTCGTTCCTTCGCGCTTGCGGCGGCCATCGCCTGCCTGGCAGCCTCCGCCGCGCAGGCGCAGCGCATGACCGACGAAGAGGTGCGCTCCCGGATCGTCGCCGACTATGTCGCCGGCTTCCGCGCGGGCGACTGTCCCTGCCCCTACAGCTACGCCTGGAACAGCCAGCAGTGCGCCGACAAGAGTCTCTACAACCGTCGCACCGGGCGCGACGTTTTCTGCTATCCCGCCGACGTGACGTGGCAGGAAATGCGCGACTATCGCGAGCGCCACGACGTCGGCCGTCGTTATTAGGCGCCGGACTCAGACCAGCAGGCTCGCGCCCGAGACGATCAGCAGGGCGTTGACCCAGCGCGCGAACTGGCGGTCGTTGAGGTTCTTGAACAAGCCCATGCCGCACGACGCGCCCAGCAGCATCGCCGGCAGATAGAGCACGCCGCTCCAGTCGAAGGCGTGGTGCTGGAGGCCCGCGATATCGCCCGCCGCCATGATGGCGATGCCGGCGACCTGCAGGATCAGGATGAACGGCTGGTAGAGGCCGCGCTGGCGTTCCTTGTTCCAGCCCTTGAAGCCGCACCAGATGGTGACGAAGGCGCCGGGAAACGCCGCCACGCCGCCGGTCAGGCCACCGAGGAATCCGGCGATGCCGTCGCGCAGCGCGCTCTGGCGCCGCGCCACCATCGGCCGGCGCAGCAGGGTGAATGCGGCATAGGCCACGATCAGCCCGCCCACGACGTGCATCGAGACCTGCGGCCGGCTGTGCAGCAGCACGTAGATGCCGACCGGCAGGCCGAACGCGCCGCCCACCAGGAAGTTCGACAGGGCGTACCAGTCGATGCTGCGGCGTAGCGACCACACCATCAGCATCTGGCCGCCGACGCTGCAGATCATCAGGATCTGCACCGCGCGCACCGGATCGTCGATCAGGTGGAACAGCAGCGCGCCGCAGATCGCCGAGAAGGCGAAGCCCGCGATGCTCGACACCAGGGCGGCGGCGAACACCGCCATCATGGGCCATAGCGCGACCGGGCCGCCGTGCAGCCTGGAGAGGACGCTGGCGTAGGTCGCCAGCACGATCACGCCCGCGCCATAGAGCGCGAAGCGCTGCGTGTGGTCAGCGCCGATTTTCATTGTGTGTCCGATGAGGGGGCAGTGGGAAATCAGAGGGGGAGCCCTCTCCGCTCGCGCGCGGCCCCTGTACTTGCCGGAACGAACGGAGAGGGCGGGGACCCGGGCGCGGCGGCGGGGAAGGAAGCAGCCGCGGCGCCCGGGAGAGTGTGTGCTACTCGGGGACCGCTTCGCCCGAGCCGCCGAGCTCCTTGGGGAAGTCCTTGAGCTTGGGCAGGCCGTCCTTCATCGGCAGCACGGTCTCGGCGTAGTTGACGTGGACGCCGGGCGCGAACCGCAGGGTCGGGATGGTCGCGACGAAGACGTCGACCAGGCCGAGCGTCGGATGGTTGGTCATCAGGTGGCCGCCGCATTTGGCGCAGTACTTGCGCTCGCTGAGCGGCGTCTTCTGGAACGTCGCCACATGGCGCACGCCTGATGCGATGCGGACCGCGGCCGGCTTCCAGAGGCTGAAGGCGTTGACGGGACCGCCCGACCACGACCGGCACGAGCGGCAATGGCAGTAGCCCATCCCCTCCGGCTCGCCCGTGACTTCCAGGGTTACGGCCCCGCAGAAACAAGTTCCAATGTGCATCGTTCGACCTTTCTGCTGCAGTGCAGCGAAGAGCCGGGAACCTATGCACGGCGGGCCTTGGGCGCATCGGAGGGTGTTCCCCAATTTAAGGGTCCACCCTCCCTATTTTGCGGCCAGCAGATGCTCGGCGTGGGCGATGCGGGCGGCCTCGCCGCGCGAGGCGGCGCCGAGCTTCGACAGCACCGACGACACGTGGTGGTCGACGGTCTTGGGCGAGACGTGGAGCTTGGCGCCGATGCCCGAGTTGGTGAGGCCGGTCGACAGGCAGCCGAGGATCTGCAGCTCGCGCGTGGTCAGCCCGAACGGATTCTGTCGCGTCGTCTGGCGCGGGCCCCGCGGGATCTTGCGCACGCCGGCGCAGCGCATGCGCTGGCGCAGCGCCGCAGCGGCCGGGCCCGCACCCAGCGCGGTGAAGATCTCGAGGGCCGCGATCTGGCCCGACGGATCGCCGCCGGCCAGCGCGCGCGCCTGCTCGTAGACGCAGCCCAGGCTTTCCCACGCCGCAGCGGCGCGCCGCCAGCTTCCCTTGAGCTGCCACAGGAACGGTGCGGCGGCCCACGTCGGCAGGTCGACCTCGTCGCCGCCCAGCGTGCGCCACAGCACCAGCTCTCCGGTGAACCAGCGGTGGCAGTGTTTCGTGGCAAGATCGTAGGCCGCGCGCGCCTCGGCCGCGGCGCGCACGCCGTCGCCTGCGAGCCACGCCGCCTCCGCCCGCGCCGCGCGCACCGGCGCCAGGCGCTGCAAGGTGCCGGTCTGCACCGCAAGCTCCAGCGCCTCGTCGAGCACCGGGCCGGGATCGGCATCGCCGCGCCGCGCATGCACGCGGCCGAGCGCCACCAGCGCCATGATGCGGCTGATCACCGAAGCGTTGGGCAGCGCGATCACGCCGCCGGCGATCTCGGCGGCCTCACTCCAGCGCCCCTGGTAGAGGCGCACCAGTGCGAGCCAGGCGTGCATGTAGTGATTGGCGTAGTCGAGGTCGCGCTCGGCGGTGTAGGCGATGCCTTCGGCGAGACTTTGCTCGGCCTCGGCCAACCGGTACTGCTCGCCCCACGAGGCGCCGATGTTCATGTGGCCGTTGCCGACCACGGTATCGAGGCCGGCTTCGCGGCCCAGCGCGATGCTGCGCTGGAGATGGGCCAGCCCCTCCTCCTCCTCGCCGCTCACCAGCAGAGCCGAGCCGATGACGTTCTCGGCCGCGGCGATCGTCACCCGGTCGTCGAAGCGCTCGGCCAGCGCGATCGCCTGGTGACCGAGGCGAACGGCGACCGGGCAGTCGCGGTCGAGCATCGTGAGATGGGCCTGGATGCGATAGGCGTTGGCGAGCTGGCGCGACGGCGCCAGCCGCTCCAGCACCTCGATGGCGCGCCGGCTGGTGGCCTCGGCGTCGGCGTTGCGCCCGCCGCGCACCAGCGGCCAGGCCAGCTCGGCCAGGTTCTCGCCCTCCTTGAGGGCGTCGCCGGTCTCGCGCCTGAGTTCGAGCGCCAGGCGCCGGCCGCGCTCGGCCTCGACCAGCGCGTCGACGATGGCGCATTCCTCGGCATAGGCCTCGCAGTAGCCGGCGCGCTCGGCCGCCGGCCGCGCGCCGGCATGTTCCATCACGCGCGCGTAGTGCGCGGCGGCCTGACGATGGGCACCGACCGACGCGGCGGCGCGCGCCGCGGCGACGCCGTACTCCAGCACCGCGGCGGCATCGCCGGCACCGGCGGCGTACTGCACCAGCAGCGCCAGGTCCGAGCGCCGCCCGCCCGCGCCCTTCAGCGCGTCGAAGGCCAGGCGATGGAGCTCGCGTCCGCGCGCCGGATCGATGTCGGCCAGCACCGCCTTGCGCGCCAGTTCGTGGCGGAAGGCGATGCCGCCTTCGTCGACCTCGAGCACGCCGACCTGGATGCAGTCGCCCAGTCCCTCGACCGCACCACCCAGGACCTTCTCGAGCATCGCCGGATCGATGCGGCTGCCGATCACCGCGGCCGCGTCGAGCACGGCGCGGCCCGCGGGGGCCAGCCGTGCCGCGCGCGCCAGCACCGCGTCGCGCACCGTGATCGGCAGACCGCCGCCGGCGCTCGACAAAACCTCCGTGACGTAGAACGGATTGCCCGAGGTCTGGCGATGCAGCTCGCCGGCATCGAGCGGCCGGTCGGCGATTAGCAGGCGCACCGCGTCCATCGACAGGCGCGGCAGCTCGATGCGCAGGGTCGACTTCGAGACCGCGAGGTCGCCCAGCAAGGTGCGCAGCGACGGCTGGCCGCCGACCTCGTCGTCGCGATAGGTCAGCACCATCAGGGCGCGGGTCGAGGCGATGCGCCGGCCGAGGTACTTCACCAGGTCGAGCGTGGCCTCGTCGGCCCAGTGGATGTCCTCGATGACGACCACCACCGTGTGCTCGGCGCCGCCGAGCAGCGCCAGCAGCGAGGAGAACAGCGCCGCGCGCGGCGTCTCGCTCTCGAGCTGGGCCAGCAGCTTGCCGCCGGTCAGGTGCGCAGTCTGGCGCGCGATGTCGTAGAGCGGCCCGAGCGGCGTCGGCGTCGACAGCGGATCGCAGTGGCCGGTCAGCACGCAGGCGCGGCCCGCACCGGTCTCCTTGAAATGCTCGACGAAGCTGGTCTTGCCGATGCCGGCCTCGCCGCTCACCAGGACGATGTGTCCATGGCCGGCCGACGCCTGTTCGAGCGCCACCGACAGGCGCTGCAAGTGCGGGTCACGTTCGAGAAGGGGCTGCGCGGACATCTGGATACACCTGGCCAAGCGCACACCCGGCACGGTCAATAAGTGCAAATTGTTCGAAATCCAAGGAAAATGACGCAGGCGTCAGGCACGAATGCGTGAGATCGCCTTGCTCATATGGACCTGAATGCTGGTGCCGGACGGCTCCTCGAGGTCGATGCCGTAGCCAAGCCGTTGATAAAGCGCGATATTTTCGGCCATCAGACCGTTCGTGTACAGCCGCACCGTGCCCAGCCCCGACTCCGAGGCGATGGTCTCGGCCAGCGCCAGCAGCCGGCGGCCGAGGCCGCGCTTCTGGAAGACCGGCGAAACGGCGACGTTCACGATCAGCAGATGATCGGGCCGATCGGCCGGCGCGCGCGCGGTCTCGATCAGGGCGGCGAGCGTGTCACCCTCATGGAGAAGATCGAAGCGATGCGTCTTCAGCGCCTCGACATAGTCGACCCGCATGGGCAGCGGCTCGCGTCCCGTGACCGCGACCCACTTGTGATAGGCCTCGCGCGTCAACGCGAGGATGGCCGGCGCATCCGCCGGTCCGGCCTGCCTGAGCCTGCTCACGTTACGACGCGACGGCAAGGCCCGTCGCCTCGTCGACGCCGGTCTTGAGGTTGATGACCTGCACCGCCGCACCCGAGGCACCCTTGCCGAGATTGTCGAGCGAGGCCACCGCCAGCACGTTGCCGTCGGCGTCGTTGCCGTAGACCGCCAATTCCATCGAGTTGGTGTCGATCAGCCGGTCGGCGCGCAGGAACCGGTCGCGCTCGAGCCACTTGCGGTCGGCGAGCGGCCGCACCGCCACGAACTTCTCGCCGGCGTAATAGTCGCTCAGCACGCCGTGCACGTCCCTGGCCGTCACCTGCCGGCTGGTGATGTCGCGCGTGATCGGCACGGTGATCAGCATGCCCTGGGCGTAGTGGCCGACCGACGGCACGAACAGCGGCGTGTGCGTGAGGCCGGAGTACTTCTTCATCTCCGGCACGTGCTTGTGCGTGAGTTCGAGCCCGTAGAGGCCGAACGGCTCGACGCCGGGCTGCTCGTGGACGGCGATCAACTCCTTGCCGCCGCCGGTGTAACCCGACACGCCGAACACTGCGGGGGTCGAATCGGCGCGCACGATGCCGGCGTCGACCAACGGCCGCAGCAGCGCGATCGCACCGGTCGGGTAGCAGCCCGGATTGCTGATCCGGTTTGAGTCGAGCAGCTTCTGGCGATGCCCCTTGGTCATCTCGGGGAAACCGTAGGTCCAGCCGTCGGCCACGCGGTGGGCGGTGCTGGCGTCGATGACCACGGTGTCGGCGTTGCCGAGGGCGGCGACCAATTCCTTGGCCGCAGCGTCGGGCAGGCAGAGCACGGTGATGTCGGCGGCGCGGGCGATCTCGGCGCGCTTGGCCAGGTCCTTGCGGTCGGCCATCGGCAGCTCGAGCAGCTCGACGTCGGGCCGGTTCTTCAGCCGGTCGACGATCTGCAGGCCGGTGGTGCCGTGCTGACCATCGATGAAGATCTTGGTCTTGTTGGTGGTCGTCTTGGGACCGAGCATGGACTTCTCTCTCGCTAATTAAGGGCCTTGATAGAGGCCGACTGGAGAAGAAGGTGGATTGGGAAGCCGCTCATTCTTTCCAGCGGCTTCACGAAACGGCGCGTTTTCTAGGCGCGCGCGTCTTCATACCGCTTTTGAAAGCGGCGGCGTCGCGACGGAAAGGAGGCGAACGAGGTCATTGCGGGCGGATATTTCATCGCGGCGCCCCGATGTCAAGGTGTAGGCTTGCGGTCTCCGCCAGGGAGTGACCGCCATGACACAGTCTACCCAATCGGCCGCCCATCCCGACGGCCTGTCGATGCTGGAAAAGAGGAAGATCGAAGCCGAAATCTTGAAGGAAGTCTACGAAACCCTGAGAGCGAGCCACGGTATCGAGGTGGCGAAGAAGACCATCGCCGAATCGGTGCGGCGCTCGGCCATCGAACAAGCCAGGCAGTTCGCCGCCGCCGCGCCGGGCGGCACGTCGCTCAAGGCGTTCCAGGACGTGATGCCGCTGTGGACCAAGGGCGGCGCGCTCGAGATCGAGGTCAAGGAGCAGACCGACACGAGCTTCGCTTTCAATGTCGTGCGCTGCCGCTACGCCGAGACCTACAAGGCGATGGGCCTGGGCGAGATCGGCGCGCTGCTGTCGTGCAATCGCGACGGCGCGTTCTGCGAGGGCTACGACCCGAAGCTGAAGCTCGACCGCAGCCAGACGATCATGCAGGGCGCGAGCCACTGCGACTTCAAGTATTCCTACGGGAAATAAAGAACGGCGCGTATCTGTTCTGCACCGTGCCGGCTCTCGCGCATGTGAATGCGCTGCCGCCGGCCAGGCGCTCGCGGACGCGAGCGCCTAATTCATGAATTCGGCGACGACCATGTGGTTTTCCTTCACCGGCCAGGTGCGGGCGGCGATGGTCTCGGTGTTGAACACCGCGGGCACCGTGCGCGCGCCGGCGTCGAAGGCGAGCTTGCCGCTCGCCGTGCCGGGCACGCCCTCGTTGATGCCGGGCGGCACCTTGCCGTCGAGGCTGAACTTGTCGCGGCCGACGCCGAAGTAGCCGCGCGCGCGGCTCATGATCACCACCGCGCCCGCCTGGTCGTCGCCCTTGCCGAACGGCTGCGCGCGCAGGTCGATGACGTCGCTGCCGCGCAGGAACGCCGAACGATAGGTGTGGGTGACCGGCTGGCCCTGCATGGTGAGCACGAATTCGTAGCTCGCGTCGGAGTGGCCGATGAACGGACCCCACTGGCCATCGGCGCCGGTGACCTTCTTGTGCGTCGGCTGGGTGCCCTTGCGCTCGCCGCTGTGGGGATCGACGTCGTAGACCTCGACCGTGGCGCCGGCGACCGGGAGATTGGTGTAGGAATTGTCTGGCGCAATGCCGGTCACCTTGCCGTTCAGCACTGGCAGCGGCTCCTGGGCGATGAACAGCGTTCCCGGCGCCTTGCCGGTGATGAATTCGAACTGGGCGGCGAAGGCCAGCTTGTGGAACGCCGTCTCGCGATGGTCGAGCCCGTCGATGATCACGTTCCTGGCGCCGCGCAGCTCCGAGGCGTCGTAGCTCACGCCCGTCGGCTTGCCGGGACTGCCGACGAAGCGCGCGTCGGGCTGCGAGTACTTGTCGTTCTTGTCGGAGCGGATCGCCATCATCTGCACGCCCGCGATCAGGTCGTCCGGGCCGCTGTTGAGGCCCTTGAGGAACGGCGCGGCGCCGTTGAACTCGCTGCCGACCAGCATGGTGTCGGAGATGACGATGCCCTTGTTGGGCGTGCCGCACAGGATGGCGTGGCTGACCGAGGCCGCGCCGCCGCCGTTCTTCAGGTAATTGCGCACGGTGTTGCCGCCGCGCGACGAGGCGATCAGCGCCACCTTGGACTGGCGCGTGGTCTTCTTGACCTGCGCCACATAGGCCGCGAGCTCCTTCATCTGGTCGTCGGTCGAGGACCGGTACTGCTGCTCCCTGGAATCGTCGGAGCGCGCGTTCGGCCACGGCAGGTCGATGGCGTGCAGCAGGCCGCGCTTGAAGCCGTTGGTCTCGAAGCGCCAGATATTGTTGATCCACAGCGCCGCCGAGTCGCCGTTGCCGTGGACGAACACGACCGGCGGTCCGCTCGGATCGGCCGGGCGCTTGGGCGCGGGCTGTCCGAACGCGAGTGCAGGCCATAGTGCCGCCGCGCCCGCGAGCACGGCGCGCCGTCCCGGCTGCCAGCCCTGCATGCTTTTGTCTCCCCGTTTCATCGCTGCACCATGGCAAATCATGGCCGCGAACGCTACGCTCCAGAGATGTCGATTTTGTACGTTGAGAGTCCCGTCGGGCGCCTCGCCCTCGAGGCCGAGGACGATACGCTGACCGCAGTCAGTTGGACCAATGGGCGCTGGACCGCCGCGGCCGAGAAGGCGCGCGACGACAAGCCCGTGCCGACACCCGCGCCGGTGCTGCGCGAGGCGCGCCGCCAGCTCGAACGCTATTTCGCCCGCAGGCTCCGGCGCTTCGACCTGCCGCTCGGCGCCCGCGGCACGCCCTTCCAGAAGAGCGTGTGGAAGATGATGTGCGACATCCCGTTCGGCCAGACCGTGACCTACGGCGGCATGGCCATGGCGCTGGGCTCGGGCCCGCGCGCGGTCGGCATGGCCTGCGGGCGCAATCCCATCCCCATCATCGTGCCCTGCCACCGTGTGCTGGGCAGCGGCGGCAAGGAGGGCGGCTTCTCCGGCGGCCGTGGCCTGCCGACCAAGCGGGAACTGCTGGCGCTCGAGGGCGTCGTTCTTCTTTAACCGTCGTTGGCCAAAATAGGGAGCGGGCATGCGCGTGCTGATCACCCGGCCTGAACGCGAGGCCACGGCGCTGGCAACGGCGCTCGTGCAGCGCGGCCATGTGCCGGTGATCGCGCCGCTGTTCCGGCTCGAGATGCTGAGCCCGCCGCCGGCGTTTGCCGCAGCCTTTGCCGCGGCCCAGGCGGTACTGCTGACCAGCGCCAACGGCGCGCGCGCGCTGGCCGAGGCCGCCGAACAGCGCAGCAAGCCGGTCCTTGCCGTGGGCGACACCACCGCCGCCACCGCCGAGGGGCTGGGATTCACCTCCGTCACCTCCGCCGCGGGCGACGCGTCAGCCCTGGCAGCCCTGGTGCGCCAGCGGCTCGACCCGGCGAAAGGCCCGCTGGTCCATGTGTCGGGCGTCGATGTCGCAGGCGATCTCGGCCCCGAGCTTGCCGCGGACGGCTACGAGGTCCGGCGCTTCGCCCTTTACGAGGCACGCGAGGCCGAGGCCCTGCCGGCGTCGGCCGGGGCCGCCCTGCAGGCCCGCGCGCTCGACGCCGCGACCTTCTTCTCCCCGCGCGCGGCGGCAACCTTTGCCCGGCTGGCCGGGGCGGCGGGGCTTTCCGATGCCTGCCGCGCCGTCACCGCGGTCGCCATCAGCGCCGCCGCCGCCCAGCCGCTGCAGTCCGTGCCCTTCCGGGCCGTGCAAACCGCCCGGCAGCCGACCCGCCAGGGCGTGCTCGACGAGATCGACCGGCTGGTACCAGCCGTCGTAAAAGGACCCCAACCCATGAGCGACACTCCGAGCCCGAGCCCCTCCCCCTCCCTCCCGCCGCGCGCGGCGGACTCCGCGACCAGCCCCGTGATCGTGAAGCGCGGCCTGGGCGTCGTCGGCGCGTTCGTCGTCGGCCTGATCGCTGCCGTGATCGTGCTCGGTGCGGCACTGGTCTCGCTGCCCTATTGGCCGCAGGAAGCGCGCACGCTGTGGCGCGGCCCCGCGCCGGCCCCGGCGCCCGTGGTGACGGCCGCACCGACGGCGCCTGCTGCCCCCGCCGCCCCCACGCCGACCATCGACACGGCGGCGCTCGATGCCGCCAAGCGCGATCTGACCACGCGGCTCGACGAACTCGAGAAGCGCGTGCGTGGCGTCGCCACCACGGCGGCGCAGGCCGACCGCAGCGGTGTCACCGACCCCGCGGTCGCCGAGCTGCGCGGCAAGGTCGAGGTGCTGGAAAACCGGCCGGCCGCGACCTTCGAAACCGAAAAGGACGTGGCTGCGCTGAAGACCGAGATCGCCGGGCTCAAGACCGCGATGGCCGCGGCTGCCGACAAGGCCAAGGCCGATGCCAGCGCCCTCAGCAGCGGCGAGCAGAAGGCGCTGGCGGCGGCGCGCGCTTCGGCGGTGATCGGCATCGCCGCACGGCTGAGTGCCGCCCTCGATTCGGGCCTGCCGTTCGCCACCGACCTCGGCCTGCTGGCGCCGCTGGCGAAGGACGACCCCAAGCTCGGCGAGATCGTGGCCGGTCTGCAGCCGCAGGCGGCGGCCGGCGTGGTCTCGCGCACGCGGTTGGCCGCCGACTTTCCCGCCGTCGCCAAGGCCGCGATGGCCGACGACCTCGCCGACGATTCCTTCGGCGAGCGCCTGCTCGGCAAGCTCAAGGGCCTGGTGTCGCTGCGCCGCGTCGGCGAGGACGTACCGGGCGATTCGGTCGAGGCCAAGGTGGCGCGCGCCGAGGCGGCGCTGAACGCTGGCGACGTCGCCAAGGCGGTGGCACAGGTGAAGACCCTGCCGCCGCAATCGTCGAAGGCCACCGCCGCCTGGCTCGCCCGCGCCGAGGCGCACTTGGCGGCCCAGCGCGCGGTCGACCAGCTCGCCACGCATGCCGTGGCTCTCCTCGGCGCGGCGAAGTAGCCGATGAAGACCACGCTCCGCGTCGTCGTCTGGTTCGCGGTCGCCGCGGTCCTGATGCTGGCCGCGGCCTGGCTGGCCGAGCGGCCGGGCACCTTGACCGCCGAATGGCGCGGCTGGCGCATCGACACCAGTGTCGGCGTCGTGCTGGTCGCGGTGCTGCTGCTGATGCTGCTGGGCGTCGTGCTGTGGCTGACCTGGCGCTCGATCGTCGGCGCGCCCGGCGCGCTGCTCGAGGGCTGGGGCGACAGCCGCAAACGGCGCGGCTATCGCGAGCTGACGCAAGGGCTGGCCGCGGTCGCCACCGGCGACGGCGCGGAGGCGCAGAAGCACGCGCGCAAGGCCGAGGCGCTGCTGTCGGAGCCGGCGCTGACCTTGCTGCTGTCGGCGCAGGCCGCCCAGCTCGCCGGCGACCGCGAGGGCGCGCGCAAGACCTTCACCGCCATGCTTGAGGACGACGAGATGGCGTTCCTCGGCCTGCGCGGGCTGATCGGCCAGTCGCTGCGCGACGGCGACCAGGGCAGCGCGCTCGACTACGCCGAACGCGCCTTCAAGATGCGGCCGCAGACGCCGTGGGTCGTGCATTCGCTGTTCGACATGCAGGCGCAGAACGGCCAGTGGAAGGACGCGCAGGCGACGCTCGAGGCCGGCATGCGCTCCAAGGTCGTGAGCCAGAACAAGGGCCGCACGCTGAAGGCGCTGCTGCTGGTCGAGCGCAGCTGCCTGGCCGAGCGTGACGGCGAGGACGGCGAGGCGCTGGCCTTCGCGCGCGAGGGCTTCGGCCTGGCGCCCGAGCGCATCGCGGTCGCCTGCCGGCTGGCCGAGACGCAACTCAAGGCGGGCGATGGGCGGCGGGCGATGAAGACGCTGGAGCGCGGCTGGGCGCTGGCGCCGCATCCCGATCTGGCCGAGCTCTATCTCAAGGCGTCGGGCGAGGGCGATCCGCTGAAGCGCATCGGCGTGGTGCGCAAGCTGGTCGCGGCCAAGCCGGACGATCTCGAAAGCCAGCTCGTGCTTGCCCAGGCCTCGCTCGAGGCCGGCCTGTGGGGCGAGGCACGACGTTATCTGCAGACGGCGGGCGGCACCAACCCGGCGGTCCGCGTCTGCCGCCTGATGGCCGAGGTCGAGGAGCGCGCGCAATCGGATCGGGCCCGGGTGCACGAGTGGCTCGCCAAGGCCGCCGTCGCGCCGGCCGACAAGGCGTGGCGCTGCTCGGCGTGCGGCGCCCATCACGAGAGCTGGCGCTCGGTGTGCGAGAGCTGCGGCGCCTTCGGCACCCTGCACTGGCGCGCGCCGGGCACGTTCGGACAGATCCTGCTGCCGCAAGCCAAGCCGGCGCTGACAATGAACACGGTCTATACGACCTCGGGGGGATAGATGTTCGAGACCACACTCGCGGGCAGCCTGCCCAAGCCCTCGTGGCTCGCCACGCCCAACGTGCTGTGGGCGCCGTGGACGCTCACCGGCCAGCCGCTGCAGGACGCCAAGGAAGACGCCACCGCCCTGTCGATCCGCCGCCAGGAACAGGCCGGCATCGACATCGTGAGCGACGGCGAGCAGGCGCGGCAGCATTTCGTGCACGGCTTCCTGGCCGAGGTCGATGGCGTCGACTTCGACAAGAAGGTCCGCATGGGCATCCGCAACAATCGCTACGACGCCGACTGCCCGACCGTCACCTCGGCGCTCAAGCGCCGGCGGTTCGTGCACGAAAAAGAGGCGCGCGTCGCCCGCGCCGCCACCTCGCGCAAGCTCAAGTTCACTTTGCCCGGACCGATGACGCTGATCGACACCCTGGCCGACGGCTACTACGGCGACCGGGTGAAGATGGCCTTCGCCTTCGCCGAGCTGCTCAACCAGGAAGCCAAGGACCTCGAGAAGCTCGGCGTCGACGTCGTGCAGTTCGACGAGCCCGCCTTCAACGTCTACCTCGGCGAGACCGTCGAGTGGGGCGTGCCGGCGCTGGAGCGCGCGGCCGAGGGGCTGAAGTGCACGACCGCGGTGCACATCTGCTACGGCTACGGCATCGAGGCCAACATCAAGTGGAAGGAGACGCTGGGCGAGAGCTGGCGCCAGTACGAGAACACCTTCCCCGCGCTCGACCGCAGCAAAATCCAGCAGGTCTCGCTCGAATGCCGGCAGAGCCACGTGCCGCCCGAGCTGATGAAGCTCCTCAAGAACAAGACGGTGCTGGTCGGCTGCATCGACGTGGCGTCGGACAGGATCGACACGCCGGAAGAAGTTGCGGCGACTCTGAAGCTCGCGACCAAGTTCGTCGACGCTGAAAGAATCCAGGCGTGCACGAATTGCGGCATGGCGCCGATGACGCTCGCCACCGCCTACGGTAAGCTGCGTGCCTTGGCACAGGGAGCCGCACTGGCCCGCAAGGCCCTGTGACGACAGGAGCGCGATGGCACAAGCGCAGACCGCCGACGACGACCGACCGTCTCTCCTCTTCCTGCTGATCGACGCGCTCGCCTTCCTGGTGAAGCGACGCGGCCTGTTCCTTCTCATCGCGTTGCCGATCGCGGGCCTTGCCGCGGCGGTCGCCTGGCTGCTCGACAGCCAGCGCGTTCTCGCCGGCTGGCGCGGCCACTGGGGCTGGGATTTCCTGTTCGTGCTGATCTACGCGATGGTCCTCGACCGCTGGATCAAGGAGACGCTGCTCGACGGCGCCAGCGACTGCGACGAGGTCGACAACCTCCGCCGCTCGATCGTGGCGCCGGGTTTCCTCGCGATGGCCGCGGCGTTGTTTGCGCTGGCCGCCGTCCTGTCGCCGTTACCGTGGCTGGTGCCGCTGGTGCTGTGCGGGGCGATCGCGTCCCTGCTGGCGCTGTGGCCGCCCTCGCTCTCGGCCGCCGAACCGCTCGGCCTGCGCCAAGCCGTGCGCCTCGGCCGGCGGGTGCGCCCGATCCTGATCGCGCTGGTCGCAGGTGCGGCGCTTCTGGCGCTGCTCGGGGTCGCGGCCATACCGTGGGCGCTCCCGCACCTGCCGCCAAAGCCATGGGCGGGACCCGCCCTCGCCGCCGCGCATCGCCTGTTCGATTGTTTGGTGCTGGCCCTGTTGGGCCATGCGCTGGCGACGCTGTTCCGCCAATTGGTCGACTGGCGCCAGCCCGAGCCCGACGACCATCCCTATCGTGGGCTTGGACGGCCGCGGCGGAAGATTCCCACCAACTGAAACATCGTCGTCATGTAATTCGGCGCTAATATCCCCGACCTGAAGTGGGGAGAGATCGTCGATGCGCCTGTTGATTGCCGCCGCCCTGATGGGAGCGCTGGCCGTTCCCGCGTTCGCCCAGCAACCGCCGGCCCCGCAAGCGCCCGGCAAGCGCAACGTCGTGCTGTTCGTGGCCGACGGACTGCGGGCCGGCATGGTCAACGAGAAGAATGCGCCGGCGATGGCGGCGCTGATGACCGAGGGCGTGCGCTTCACCAACTCGCATTCGCTGTTCCCGACCTTCACCACGGCCAACGCCTCGGCCCTGGCCACCGGTCATTACCTCGGCGACACCGGCGACTTCAGCAACAACATCCACGTGGGCGTCAAGCTCTCCGGCCACCGCGGCACGGTGGCGGCGCTGGAGAACGACGCGGTCCTGGCCGAGGTCAATCGCCACTTCGGCGGCAAC
Source organism: Hyphomicrobiales bacterium (assembly GCA_041691635.1). GTDB lineage: Bacteria > Pseudomonadota > Alphaproteobacteria > Reyranellales > Reyranellaceae > Reyranella. Next base: position 195,305 of record JBEPUH010000002.1, on the reverse strand, counting down.
TTCCTGAACGAAGACACGATCCTCAAGATCGCGCGCGACGCCGGCCTGTCGACCGCGGCGATGGGCAAGCTCGGGCCGGTCCTGATCTTCGACCACACCGAGCGCAGCGGCCAGCACACGATCCTCTTCGACGACAGCACGGGCCGGCCGCCCGGCATCCCGCTGTCCGACGAGATCGCCAGGCGCCTCACGGCAGCGGGCCTGCCGCTGCAGACGCCCAGCCGCGGCGAGAACGGCAAGGCTGGCAATTTCGAGACGCCCGGCACGACGGTCGCCAACACCGTGCAGCAGGATTACTTCGCCGCCGTCGCGACCAGGGTCGTGCTGCCGCTGTTCAAGGAGCGCAGCAAGCCGTTCCTGATGGTCTATTGGAGCCGCGATCCCGACGCCTCCCAACACAATCAGGGCGACAGTCTCAACCGGCTGATGCCCGGCATCAACGGGCCGACGTCGCTCGCCGGCATCCGGAACGCCGACGACAACCTCGCCAAATTGCTGGCGACCTTGAAGCAGCTCGGCCTCGACGGCACGACCGACGTGATCCTGACCTCCGACCACGGCTTCTCGACGATCTCCAAGGAAAGCGGCACCAGCTTCTCCGCCACCCAGCTCTACAAGGACGTACCGCCGGGGCAGATGCCGCCGGGCTTTCTCGCGATCGACCTCGCGCGCGGCCTCGGCCTTGGCCTCTACAACGAGGACGACAAGCGCGCGCCGGTCGAGCCCAACGCCCATCCCGAGCAGAACGGCGCGGCGATCGGCAACGATCCCGAGCATCCCGACATCTTCGCCGTCGGCAACGGCGGCTCGGATCTCATCTACTTGCCCAAGCCCGACAAGGCGCTGGCGGCGAAGGTCGTCGCCTTCCTGTCGAAGCAGGATTACGTGAGCGGCATCTTCGTGGCCGATGCACTGGGCAAGATCCCCGGCACCTTGCCGCTGTCGGCCATCGCCTTCGAGGGCGCCGCGGTGGTTCCGCATCCCTCGATCGTGGTCAACTTCCGCTCCTTCTCGACCGGCTGCGCCGACCCCACGACCTGCGGCGTGGAGATCGCCGACACCAGCCTGCGCCAGGGCCAGGGCATGCACGGCTCGTTCTCGCGCGCCGATACGCGCAACACCATGGGCGCGATCGGCCCCGGCTTCCGCACGCGCTTCGTCGACACCGCGCCCGCGAGCAATGCCGATCTCGGCAAGACCATCTTGCACCTGCTCGACCTCAAGGCCACCGACAAAGGCAAACTGATCGGCCGCGTGCTCGCCGAGGCGCTGCCTAAGGGCGCGATGCCCAACGCGCAGACCCATACCCTGCGCTCGGAGGCCGACGCCGAGGGCAACGTCACCGTGCTGCAGATGCAGAGCGTCGGCGAGACCCGCTACTTCGACGCCGCCGGCTATCCCGGCCGCACGCTTGGCCTGGCGGCCGACGCAGGCCGCTGACGCCGTCTTGCAAGGGGCGATCCCGGGTGATCTGTTGGCAGCCCAACCTTGGAGAGACACCATGAGCGATCCATCGATCGAGCCGGCCATCGCGTCCCACGAGGCGGCCGAAGCATTCGTCGACGAGTTCGAAGTCCTCGACCGCCCGGAATACGGCACCGGCCATTTCACCGCGCTGGCGACCACCGGCTCGAGCCATTTCGAGAGCGATTAGCAGCCGCTCCACGTAGAGCTTTTCGAGCGCCGGTTACGCCGGGCCCTGTCGCCCGGCCAGGCCTCCGAATACCCCTCCATCAGATCCGGTCTCTCACGAACGTGAGAGACCTCCGATGCCTATAGCATAAGGGTTTTAGGCGATTCTTCTCATTTCCCACCACACCCCCCACGTAACAATATTACTCGTTGGGGATATTCTCGGCGGGCAGGTCGGGTGGGCCGAACGAGGTGCTTCCGGCCGATCGGGTACGCGTCAGCCCGTCAGGCGCCGCAACTCATAAAGCAGCTCCAGTGCCTGCTTCGGCGTGAGTTCGTCGGGGTTCACCGCGTCGAGCGCCTTCTCGACTTCGGATTCCTTGGCCTTGGCGCTGCCGCTCGCGGGACGCGCGGGGGCCGAGGCGAACAGCGGGAGATCGTCGGCCAGGCGGGTGACGGCGCTGGACTGTTCGCCCTTCTCCAGCACTTCGAGCACTTCTTCGGCGCGTGACACGACGGCTGCGGGCAGGCCGGCGAGCTGGGCGACGTGGATGCCGTAGCTGCGGTCGGCGGCGCCGGGCGCGACCTCGTGCAGGAACACGACCTGGTTCTGCCATTCCTTGACCCGCATCGTGTAGGGCGCGAGCGAGGCGAGGCGTTCCTTGAGCGCGCCCAGCTCGTGATAGTGCGTGGCGAACAGCGCGCGACACTTGTTGACGTCGTGCAGATGCTCGAGCGTCGCCCAGGCGATCGACAGGCCGTCGAACGTGGCGGTGCCGCGGCCGATCTCGTCGAGGATCACGAGGCTCTTGGGCGTCGCCTGGTTGAGGATCGCGGCGGTCTCGACCATCTCGACCATGAAGGTCGAGCGGCCGCGCGCGAGATCGTCCGACGCGCCGACCCGGCTGAACAGGCGGTCGATGATGCCGAGCCGGGCGCCCTTGGCCGGCACGAACGAGCCGGCCTGCGCCATCACCGCGAGCAGCGCGTTTTGGCGGAGGAACGTCGACTTGCCGGCCATGTTGGGGCCGGTCAGAAGCCACAGGCGCCGTGCGTCGCCGAGGTCGCAATCGTTGGGTACGAAGCCGGTGCCGCCCTGTCGGGAGAGGGCTGCCTCGACGACGGGATGGCGGCCGCCTTCGAGATGGAACTGGGTGTCGTCGCTCAGGATCGGGCGCACGTAGTTGCCGCTGGTCGCCAGCTCGGCAAGTGCCGCGGCGACATCGAGGGCGGCGAGCGCGCGGCCGGCGGCGGCGATCCGGACCGAGACACCCATTGCCTCGCCCACCAGGCCGTCGAAGATCACCAGCTCCATGGCCAGCGCCTGGTCGGCGGCGCGGCCGATGCGCGTTTCCAGGTCGGCCAGCTCGGCGGTGCTGAAGCGCGTGGCGTTCGACATCGACTGGCGGCGCGTGAAACCGAGTGCGGCCAGGTCGAGCTTGTCGGCGTGCGTCGCCGTCACCTCGATGTGGTAGCCGATCATGTTGTTGTGACGGATTTTGAGCGTCGCGACGTTGGCCGTGGTCCGGTACCTGGCTTCGAGCGCGGCCACGGTCTTGCGGCTGTCGTCGCGCAGGGTGCGCTGCTCGTCGAGCTCGGCCTTGTGGCCCGTGCGAATGAAGCCACCGTCGCGCGCAAACAGCGGCGGCTCGTCGACCAGCGCGGCGGCGTAGGACTGGATCAGCGCACGATGGCCGGTCGCGGCCTTGACGATCTCTCCCAGCGGTGCGGGCGGCGGGCTGAGCGCCTCGGGCTCGGCGCCCAGCATCGCGGACAGGGCTTCGGCCGAGTCGAGACCGTCGCGCAACGCCAACAGATCGCGCGGGCCACCGCGGCCGACCGACAGGCGCTGGAGCGCGCGTTCGATATCGGGCGTGCGCTTCAGCGCCTCGCGGACTTTTTCACGCAACGCCGGCCGCTCGACGAAAAGCTGGACCAGGTCGAGGCGGCGTTCGATCTCGGCTTTGTCGGTGAGCGGCGCCGCCAGCCGCTCGGCGAGCAGGCGCGCGCCGGGACCTGTCAGCGTGCGGTCGATGGTGGCAAGCAACGTACCCTCGCGCTTGCCGTCGAGGCTGCGCACCAGCTCGAGGTTGCGCCGCGTCGCCGGGTCGATCTCCATCGTGCCGTCGGCGCGCTCGCGGCGCGGCGGCGTCAGCACGGGCTTCTTGCCGGCTTGCGTGAGTTCCACGTAGTCGAGCAGCGCGCCGCAGGCCGCGACCTCGCCGCGCGAGAAGGCACCGAAGCTGTCGAGGGCGGCCACGTTGAACGCCGCTTCGAGGCGCTTGCGCGCGTTGTCGCTGTCGAAGCGCGCCGACGGCAGCGGCGTCAGCACCTCGTTCCATTCCTCGAACGCAGCCTTCAGCTCGGCGCGGGCCAGCAGGCGGTCCGGCACCAGCAGCTCGCCCGGCGCCAGACGCGCCAGCGCCGCCGGGAGCTGCGCGGGCAGCACGGGCTGGGTCGCGAAATCGGCGGTCGACAGGTCGAGCCAGGCCAGCGCCAGCTCACCCTGGGCCTCGGCGACCGCCGCGAGATAATTGTGGCTGCGCGCGTCGAGCAGCGCGTCCTCGGTCAAGGTGCCCGGCGTGATGACGCGCACGACGGCGCGCTCGACCACCGATTTGGGGCCGCGCTTCTTGGCGTCGGCGGGATCTTCCACCTGCTCGCAGACCGCGACCTTGAAGCCCTGGCGGATCAGGCGCGACAGGTAGACCTCGTGGCTGTGCACCGGCACGCCGCACATCTTGATGTCTTCGCCCAGGTGGTGGCCGCGCTTGGTCAGCGCGATGTCGAGCGCCGCCGAGGCGCGCACCGCGTCGTCGAAGAACAGCTCGTAGAAGTCGCCCATCCGGTAGAACACCAGATGGTCCGGATGCGACGCCTTGATCGCCAGGTACTGGCGCATCATGGGCGTGGCGTCGGCCGGAATCGAGGCGCTCATCGCGGGGCTGGGGGGACTGCTGTCGGGCACGACACAGGTTTAGCATGCCGGAGCTCCTGGCGACTTGGGGGCCAATTGGGGGAAACGATGCAACCGCTGTCTCCGGCGCTGTATCCGGCGCCGTATCTCGCCCGCCTGCTGGTGCCGCGCCTGCCGTTCTTCTACGGCTGGGTGGTGCTGGGCTGCATCTGCCTGGCCGGCTTCGCGCGCCAGGGACCGGCGGTGGCGGTGCTGTCGATCTTCGTCGTGCCGATGACCACGGAGTTCGGCTGGTCGCGCACGGCGATCGCGGGCGCGGTCTCGGTCGGCGGCCTGCTGGCGGCGTTCGCCTCGCCGCTGATCGGGCCGGTGCTCGACCGCCGCGGGGCGCGGCTCATCCTGTGCTGCGCGGTGCTGGGCACGGGTCTGGCAACCATGGCGCTGTCGCTCACCCAGTCGCTCGCCGTCTTCTATCTGCTGTTCTGCTTCGCCCGTCTGAACTGGGCCAGCCCCTTCGAACTCGGCCTCTACGGCGCACTGAACAACTGGTTCGTCGCCCGCCGCGCCCGCGCCGCCTCGATCGCCACCCTGGCGCAGATGTCGGGGCTGGTGGCCCTCCCGTTGATCGCACAATTCGCAATGCATGGGAGCGGGGGGCACGACGGCAACTGGCGCGCCGGCTGGGTGGCGGTCGGCGCCACCGTGCTGGTCGTGGGCTTCGTGCCGACCTTCCTGTTGCTGGTGCGCAAACCCGAGGACGTGGGCCTGCTGCCCGATCGCAATCCGGGCAGCGCCGCAGCAGCAAAACCGGTGGCCGAGCCGCGCTTCAGCCGCGCCGCCGCGCTCCGGACGCCGGCGTTCTGGCTGCTCTCGCTCTACACGGTGCTGGTCTATCCGGTGCAGGCCGGCGTCAGCCTGCACCAGGCGCCGCACCTCATCGAGCGCGGCCTGTCGCCGATCGCCGCCGCCACGGTGATCGCCTTCTTCTCGGCGATGTCGGCTGTCGCGAGCTTCGGCGTCGGCTTCCTGCCGCGGCACTGGCCGGTCGGCCGCGGCCTGCTGCTGGCGGCGCTGGCCCTGAGCGGCGGCGCCTTCGCGTTGATCGGCGTCGGCTCGTTGACCAGCGCCTGCGCCGCCGGCGGCCTGTTCGGCCTCGGCATCGGGGGGATCATGACCCTGCTGCCGGTGGCGTGGGCCGACTTCTTCGGCCGCGAGAGCTACGGCGCGATCCGCGGCGTGGCGCTGTCGCTGCAGGTGCTGGCGCAGGCGGCGGGGCCGCTGCTGTCCGGCGTGCTGCGCGATCACAATGGAAACTACGTCGCGTCCCTGATCGTGTTCGGCAGCCTGGCGGCGTCGGCGGCCGTGGTGGCCATCGTCGCGCGGCGACCGAACGCCGCAACCTGAGTCGGCTTGCGCGGTCGCTGGACGGCTCGTAGGGTCGTTGCGGCCCAAAGAGGCTGCGCCATCGGCGAGGCAAGACCGTTTGTTCGATTGCCCCGCGCCTCGGCAGCGTTTGAGGAAACAGGCTTCACAGTAGAGACGACCTGCCGTCGGTGCATCTTGCCGTAGGGTTCTTCGAGCCCGTGGCGAATCCTGCCCGCCCACCAGGCCCATTTGCGTACCACGCGTACCACCGGAATCGACGGCGCGGAGAGACCGCATGTCGCTGTTGCTGGAGGTAAGGCCACGCCGCTCCGAACGTCGAACGGAGGCTGCCGTCGTGCGCGTCCTCCACCGGCCGGCCGCAGGCAACGACGTCAATCGAAACAGGGAGTCTTGCGAACATCCGCACAAGCGGAGCTGAAAGGGAGGAAACGATGTTCTTTCGAAGGGGACTGATGGCTGCCGGCCTCGGCATGGCGGCGGCACTTGCGGCATTTCCCGCCGGGGCTGAGACGCCCAAGCACGGCGGGACGCTGACCTACCTTATTCCCGCCGACGCGCCGCCGAGCTTCGACGCGCATCGCGAGACGACCTACGCGACCATCCATACCGCGGCGCCCTATTACAGCGTCCTGATCCGCGTCCCACCGGACAACCCGGCCTCGACCACCGAGTTCGTCTGCGATCTCTGCACCGAGATGCCCAAGCCCGCAGACGGCGGAAAGACCTACACCTTCAAAATCCGCCAAGGCGTGAAGTGGCACGACGGCAGCACGCTCACCGCCCGCGATGTGGCGGAAAGCTGGAAGTTCATCGTCCATCCCCCCAAGGGCGTGACCAGCGCCCGCCAGAGCTACTACGCAATGATCGACACGGTCGACGCGCCGGACGACGCGACGGTCGTGTTCAAGCTCAAGTACGCCACGACCGCCTTCCTGCCGGCGTTGGCCGATCCCTACACGTGGATCTACAAGAAGGAGATCCTCGACAAGGATCCGCACTGGTACGAGAAGAACATCATGGGCTCGGGCCCGTTCAAGCTCACGTCCTACGAGGTCGGCCAGTCGATCAAGGGCGAGCGCAACAAGGACTACTATCACAAGGGCCAGCCCTATCTCGACGGCATCATCGGCATCTTCACGCCCAAGCAGTCGGTGCGCGTCGACGCGCTGCGCGCCGACCGCGCCTCGATCGAGTTCCGCGGGCTGCCGCCAGCGGCGCGCGACCAGCTCGTCAAGGAACTGGGCGACAAGATCACCGTGCAGGACAGCGACTGGAACTGCGGCAACATCCTGACGCCCAACCACCAGAAGAAGCCGTTCGACGACCCGCGGGTGCGCCGCGCGCTGGCGTTGGCCATCGACCAGTGGCACGGCGCCCCGGCGCTGGCCAAGATCGCCACGGTACGTACCGTGGGCGGCATCGTCTTCCCGGGCTCACCGCTGGCGGCGACCAAGGCCGAGCTCGAGCAGATGGCCGGCTACTGGCCCGACATCGAGAAGTCGCGCGCGGAAGCCAAGCGCCTGCTGAAGGAGGCCGGCGCCGAGGGGCTGAAGTTCGAGCTGCTCAACCGCAACGTCGACCAGCCCTACAAGTTCGTCGGCACCTGGGTGATCGACGAATGGAAGAAGATCGGGCTCGACGTCGAGCAGAAGGTCGTTCCGACCGGCCCGTGGTTCGCCAACATGCGCGCCGGCACGTTCGACGTGGCGATGGAGGCCAACTGCCAGAGCGTGGTCAATCCCGTGCTCGATACCGGCAAGTACCTGCCGCACAAGGTCTATCCGGAGAACTACGGCTACTACGACGACCAGAAGTCGATCGACCTGTACAACAAGATGCAGACCGAGACCGATCCCGCCAAGCAGCGCGTGGCGATGCGGGCCTATGAGAAGCACACGCTCGACACGATGCAGCACGAGATCGTGCTGCCCTACTGGTACCGCATCGTGCTGGGCCGCTCCTACGTCAAGGGCTGGAAGATCAGCCCCAGCCACTACCTGAACCAGGATCTCGCCAACGTCTGGCTCGACAAGTAGCCCGGGGGAGAGCGGCGGCACCGACCCTCGCGGTCGGCGCCGCCGCCGGTCCGGGACCGCTATTTCACAGTCACGTTGCAGCGCGGCATGGCCGTCTGGTGGCGGCTGTGGATTGTCGCCAATATGACCTCTCAATCGGGAGAGGAAAGAATGGCGAGCAAAAGCTCGGAAGCCGCTGTCAGCAACGAGATGGGCGACCTCGACGGCGATTCGCTGATCATGCATCGCAGCGGGCGGCCGGGAAAGATCGAGATCATCGCCTCCAAGCCGCTGGTCACCCAGCGCGACCTCGCACTCGCCTATTCGCCCGGCGTCGCGGCGCCCTGCCTCGAGATCGAGAAGGATCCCTCGACCGCCTACGACTACACCGTGCGCGGCAACCTGGTCGCCGTCATCTCCAACGGCACCGCCGTGCTGGGCCTCGGCGACATCGGCGCGCTCGCCAGCAAGCCGGTGATGGAGGGCAAGGCGGTGCTCTTCAAGCGCTTCGCCGATGTCGACTGCATCGACCTCGAGGTCGACACCAAGGACGTCGACCAGTTCGTCAACTGCGTGCGCTACCTCGGACCGACCTTCGGCGGCATCAACCTCGAGGACATCAAGGCGCCGGAGTGCTTCATCATCGAGCAGCGCCTGCGCGAGCTGATGGACATCCCGATCTTCCACGACGACCAGCACGGCACCGCCATCGTCTCGGCCGCCGGCCTGATCAACGCGCTACACATCACCGGCCGCGACATCAAGGACATCAGGATGGTGGTGAACGGTGCGGGTGCCGCATCGATCGCCTGCATCGAGCTGGTGAAGGCGATGGGCATGCCGCACGAGAACGCGATCCTGGTCGACACCAAGGGCGTGATCTACCAGGGCCGCACCGAGGGCATGAACCAGTGGAAGAGCGCCCACGCCGTGCGCACCAAGGCGCGCACGCTCAAGGAGGCCATGGTCGGCGCCGACGTCTTCTTCGGCCTGTCGGTCAAGGGCGCCGTCACCAAGGAGATGGTGAAGTCGATGGCGGCCAAGCCGATCATCTTCGCCATGGCCAATCCCGATCCGGAGATCACGCCGGAAGACGTGAAGTCGGTGCGCTCCGACGCCATCGTCGCCACCGGCCGCAGCGACTACGCCAACCAGATCAACAACGTGCTGGGCTTTCCCTACATCTTCCGCGGCGCGCTCGACGTGCGCGCCACCACCATCAACGAGGAGATGAAGGTCGCGGCGGCCCACGCGCTGGCCGCCCTCGCCCGCGAGGACGTGCCTGACGAAGTCGACCGCGCCTATTCCGGCCGGCGCCTGCGCTACGGACCCGAGTACGTGGTGCCGGTGCCGTTCGATCCGCGCCTGATCGTCGAGGTGTCGGCCGCGGTGGCCGAGGCCGCCATGAAATCCGGCGTCGCCAAGAAACACATCGCCGACATGGCGGAGTACAAGCGCAGCCTGTCGGGCCGCCTCGATCCGACCAGCCATTGGCTGCAGAGCCTTTTCGAGCAGGTGAAATCCAACCCGCAGCGCATCGTCTTCGCCGAGGGCGAGGAGGAGCGCACCATCCGCGCCGCCGTCGTCTACCGCGACAACGGCTACGGCACGCCGATCCTGATCGGCCGCGAGGAGCAGGTGCGCGAGACGATGAAGAGCCTCGGTATCGCCAACACCGCGGGCATGGAGATCCACAACGCGCGGCTGTCGACGCGCAACGCGCCCTACACCGACATGGTCTACAAGCGCCTGCAGCGCGACGGCTACCTGCGCCGCGACGTGCAGCGCATGGTCAACCAGGGCCGCAACGTGTTCGGCGCCTGCATGGTGGCGATGGGCGATGCCGACGGCATGGTGACCGGCATCACGCGCCGCTTTCCCGAGTGCTACACCGACGTGAAGCGCGTCATCAACGTCGATCCCGACAAGGTGGCGATGGGTTATTCCATTGTCGTCGCCCGCCATGGCACGGTGTTCCTGGCCGACACGGCGATCAACGAGACGCCCAGCCCCGAGCAGCTCGCCACCATCGCCAAGCAGATGGCCAAGAACGCCCGCACCATGGGCCACGATCCGCGGATCGCCTTCACGTCGTTCTCGAACTTCGGCAGCCGCGAGATCGAGCGCATCGACCGCATCCGCAAGGCGATCCGCATCCTCGACGCCGAGGAAGTCGATTTCGAGTACGACGGCGAGATGCAGGCCGACATGGCACTCGACTTCGGCCTGCTGAAGTCGACCTATCCGTTCACCCGCCTCACCGGCCCAGCCAACGTGCTGGTAATGCCGGGGCTTCACTCCGCGCATATTTCGTCGCGGCTGATGCAGAGCCTGGGCGGCGTGACCGTGATCGGCCCGGTGATCGACGGTCTCGCCAAGCCGGTGCAGATCGTGCAGATGGGCGCCACGGTCAGCGATCTCGTCAACCACGCAGCGCTCGCCGCCTACGGCGCGCTGAGCCGCCGGAGGTAATCATGGTCGATCTGGTCATTCGCGGAGCCACCGTCGTCGACGGCCTCGGACACGAGCCCAAGCGCACCGACGTCGCGGTGCAGGACGGCCGGATCGTCGCCATCGGCGAGGTCAAGGACAAAGGTGCCGAGACGATCGACGCCGGCGGGCTCACCCTGTCGCCCGGCATCGTCGACGTGCATACGCACTACGACGCGCAGGTTACCTGGGACGCCACGCTCTCGCCCTCGCCGTCGCTCGGCGTCACCACCGCGGTCATGGGCAACTGCGGCTTCGGCATCGTGCCGGCGCCGGCCGGCGCGCGCGACCTGGTGATCCGCAACCTCTCGGTCGTCGAGGGCATGGACCTCGACGCGCTGCGCACCGGCATCAAGTGGGACTTCGAGAGCTTCGGCGACTACATGGCGATGCTGCGCCGACGCGGCGCCTACGCCAACATGGCGGTGCTGGCCGGCCATTCGACGATCCGCACCGCGGTGATGGGCGAGGCCGCCTCGCAGCGCGCCGACGCCACGCCCGAGGAACTGGCGAAGATGAAGGCGATGGTGGCCGACGGCATGGCCAACGGCGCCATCGGGCTCGGCGCCTCCTATTCGCTCAACCACTCGGGCTTCGGCGGCGTGCCGATGCCGTCGACCATCGCGCCCATGTCGGAGCTCGATGCGCTGGTGGGCGCCATGGGCCCGCGCGGAAAAGGCGTGATCGCCATCGCCTCGGGCGTGAAGACGCCGCAGGAGCTCGAGCCGATGGCCGCCAAATACGGCCGGCCGTTCTTCCAGGGCACCGGCATGGCGATGTACAACGAGCAGGAGCCTGGGCGCGCGATCAAGATCTTCGACGATTGCGCCGCCGCCATCCGCCGCGGCAACGGGCTCTACGTCCAGATTCCCTGCCAGCCTCTGTCGTTCGACTTCACGATGGCCAACGCCTATCCGTTCTACAGCCACTCGGCGTTCGACCCGATCAAGGCCTATGCGCCCGAGCAGTTGAAGGCCGTCTATCGCGATCCGTCGTGGCGCGCCAAGTTCCGCGAGAACGCGAAGAACCCGCGCCCCGGCATGATCTTCCAGGGCAACTGGGATCGCGTGATGGTGGCGGTGGCGCAGAAGCCGGCCAACGCCCGGTACGTGAACCGCTACCTCAACGACATCGCCGCCGCCGAGGGTCGCGATCCGCTCGACGTCATGCTCGACCTGGCGCTCGACGAGAACCTCGAGACCGCCTTCCTCGGCCGGTTCCTGAACGTGGGCGACGACGGCGTCGCCAAGCTCCTGAAGCACGAGGCCGGCGTCGTGGCCTTGTCCGACGCGGGTGCCCATCTCATCTATATGTGCGACGCGGGCTTCGGGCTGCATTTCCTGGCGCGCTGGGTGCGCGAGCGCGGCGACTTCGACATCGTCGAGGGCATCCGCCGGCTCACCTCCCACCCCGCCGATCTCTACGGCATCCAGAACCGCGGCCGCATCGCTTTGGGCGCACAAGCCGACCTGCTCCTGTTCGACGCCGCGACCGTGGGTGTCTCGCCGGCCGAACGGGTCGCCGACCTGCCGGGCGGCGGCCGCCGCACCATTCGAAGGCCGACCGGCGTGCACGGCGTGTTCTGCAACGGCGTGAAGACCTTCGACGGCAAGGACTACGTCAAGCACGCCAAGGGGCCGGGCCACGTGCTCGACCGCTTCAACAGCTCGATGGGCCAGCACAGCGCCATCGCCGCGCAGTAGGGAACCCTCGCCGCGCGAAACGACGGCCCGCGCTGTGGGCCGCTTCGCGCTGCGGCGATATCGCCCGTGACGCTTCCGCCCCCGGCGGCGGAGGTATAGGATTTTCATAAATAAATCCCCCGGGAGGGCTCCATGTCGACAATCATGAAAATCAGCAGCCGCAGTCTTGCGTCCGTGCACCGCCGCAGCCTGGTCAAGGGCGGCATGGCGGCGATCCTGGCCAGCGGCCTGGCACCCACCTTCGCGCGGGCCGAGGCCAAGAAGCTGGTGATGGCCCACATCATCCCTCCGCCGGAATCCGGCGCGATCGGCTTCGCCTGGCAGGCCGAGGAGGTGCGCAAGCGTTCGAACGGCGAACTCGATATGCAGTTCTTCGGTGGCACCCTGCTCAGCAAGGAACTGGAGATCATGAATGCCGTGAAGTCGGGCAACATCCAGATGGGCGATCCCGCCGGCGCGGCCGCGACGGTGTTTCCCGAGATGGGCGTCTTCCTGGTGCCGTACCTCGTGAGGAGCTACGACCATGCCTACAAGATGTTCAACGGCAAGATCGGCGATACGCTCGATAAGCAGTTCCAGGAAAAGTACAAGCTGAAGACGATGTGCTTCTTCGACTACGGCTTCCGGCATTTCTGGACCGCCAAGAAGCCGATCAAGGAGCCCAAGGACCTGCGCGGCTCCAAGATTCGCGTTCAACAGGGCAAGGTGTTCGCCGACACGATCAACGGACTGGGCGGCAACGCCGTGCCGATGGCGTGGGGCGAGGTGATCTCGGCGGCCAAGCAGGGCGTGATCGACGGCGGCGACCTGCCGATCGTCAACCAGATCGCGCTGAAGATCTACGAGGTCTCGAAGTACTGCTCGATGAGCTTTCATAACTACGGGCCGACGCTCAACACGATGAACCTGGCGACCTGGGAAGGCCTGAGCGCGCCGCACAAGAAGCTGATGCTCGACACCAGTCGCGAGGCGCAGACCAAGATTCGCCAGCTCACCGAGTCGGTCGACAACTTCGCCGCAGCCAAGGCGGCGCTCGAGCCCAAGGGCATGACGGTCGTCGAGGCCGACGTCGAGGCCTTCCGCAAGGTGGCGCAGGCCAAGATCTGGCCGGCCTACAAGTCGCAGTACAGCGGCCTGTGGGACCAAATCGCGGACTTCAAGGCGTAGGCCCGAGGCGTTGGCACGCTTCGTCGCGTCGATTCCGCGGATCGTCGTCGCTGTTCTGCTGGTTGCCGCCATCATCAACCTGCTGATCGGCGTGTTCCTGCGCTACGTCATGATTCCGGTGACGGACTGGCTCGATGTCGATTCCATCCCTTTCACCTGGGTCGAGGAGGTCGGCGAAATGATGCTGGCCTGGCTCACCCTGGTGGGGGCCGCGATCGGCGTGCGCGAGCGTACGCACTTCACGCTTCACGTGCTGCGCTTCTCGCCCGTCCGGCAGGCGTGGATCGACAAGATCCACCACGTGCTGATCGCCGTCGTCGGCGGCATCGCTGCCTGGTACGGCGTCAAGCTCTGCATACTCAACCACACGCTCACCACGCCGGGCCTCGAGATCAACCTCGCGCTGCTCTACGCCTCGGTCGTGGCCGGGGGCTCGCTCCTCGTCGTCTATGCGATCTCGATGATCGTGGCGCCGCCGCCGCTGACGTCCCCCCTGGAAGACGCCTCGCACCAGGCCCTTCAATAGGATCGCCCAATGCTGTTGCTCGTCGTCCTGGCGATCTTTGTCGTCCTGATTCTCTTCTCCATGCCCATCGTGTTCGCGCTGGGCGTGGCCGGCGTCGCCGGCCTCTTCCTCGGCGGCTACGACCTGCAGGTACTGTCGTCGAGCATGGTGTCGGGCTCGCAGAGCTGGGTGCTGCTGGCCATTCCCGCCTTCGTGTTCGCCGGCGGGCTGATGGAAAAGTGCGGCATGAGCCATGCCCTGGTCGACTTCGCGCGCGCGCTGGTCGGCTGGGTCCGGGGCGGCCTCGGCATGTCGGTGATCGTCGTCGCCTACTTCTTCTCCGACATCTGCGGCTCGAAGATGGCCGAGGTCTCGGCGCTGGGCTCGACCCTGATGCCGCCGCTCACCAAGGCGGGCTACAAGCCGGCCGACTCCGCGTCGCTGATCGCAGCCGGCACGGCGATGGGCATGCTGGTGCCGCCCGCCATCTTCATGATCGTGATCGCCCAGGTCACCAACACCTCGGCGGTGGCGCTGTTCCTCGCGGGCTTCATCCCCGCGGCGACGATCATGGTGTGCCTGATGGTGCTGATCTACCTGCGCGCCCGCAAATACAACTGGCCCGTCGACACCAAGCCCAGCGTCTCGCTGATCGTGGGCTCGGCCCGCCGCGCTGCCGTGCCGCTGGTCATTCCCGTCGTCATCCTGGGCGGCTTCTTTCTCGGCGTCTTCACGGCCACCGAGGCCGGCGCCGTGGTCGCAGGCTACGCCTTCTTCGCGGCCTGCTTCTACTACAAGAACGTCTCGCTCCGGGAGATGGCCAAGCTCGCCTACGAGAGCGCCATCCTGACGGCCGCCGTCATCTTCCTGCTCGCGGTCGCCTCGGTGTTCCAATACCTGATGGGCGTGTCGGGCGTGCCGATGCTGCTCGCCCACGTGCTGGCGCCGCTGCACGACATGCCATGGCTGTTCCTGATCGTGACCGCCTTCATGACCATGATGTTCGGCATGGTGCTCGAGGGCCTGCCGGCCGCGGTGGTGCTGATCCCTGTCGTCTTTCCGATCGCCGAGAAGATGGGAATCGACCCCATCCACTTCAACATCGTCACAACGGCCTCGGTCGGCATCGGCCTGTTCCTGCCGCCGATGGGCGTCGGGCTGCTGATGGCTCTGAAGTTCGCCAACCTCTCGGTCGGCCAGCACTGGCGGACCTACATGCCCTATATGGCCGCGCTGATGGTCGGCCTGCTGCTGATCATCCTGTTCCCCGAGCTGTCGCTGTTCCTGCCGCGCAGCGCCGGCCTGATCAAGTAGCCGTCACGGCGCCGGCGGCGCTTCGACGGCCTGCACCGTCAGCTCGTGGCGCCGGCCGTCGCGCGCCGACCATTCGATCGACTGGCCTTGCGACAGGCCGATCAGCGCAGCGCCGATCGGCGTCATGACCGACACGCGCGACCGGGCGATGTCCTCCTCGGCCGGATAGACCAGGGTGACACGCCGCGCCGGGCCGCTGTCCGGCCGGAAGGTGACGCTGGAGCCCATGCGCACGACGGTCGCCGGCACCGCCGGCGCACCGACGATCTCCGCCCGCTCCATCTCGTCCAGCAGCTCGCGGGCGACGTCGGGCAACCGGTCGAGAGCCGCGGTGGCAAGGCCGGTCAGTCGTTCGTAGTCACTTTCGCTGACCACGATCGTGGGCAACCGGCGAGTGGTCCGATCTTCGCGCATGGCAAACATCCAATGAAAAACTGGGTTTGGAAAAGCTGGATTGGGAGAGCGCCCGCTTATGGACTGCAAACGACCTTGCCCGGCAAGGTCAGCATGGAACGTCTGCCCCCGTGACTCGGGGGCACAGGAGGCCGAGCCGGGGGCTACGCTTCAGCGATCGGATGTTTCCGACGGAAGGTGCACAGGATGAGGGTCACGTTGCTCATCCTGTAAAGCTATGTACGACCGGGCCGGAAATCAACCCCGCGCGGCGATCACCGTGCCGGCTTGCCGATGCCGCCGCGAGAGCGGCGATAGAGGTAGACCTGCAGGTGGGCGTAGGCCAGGCGCAGGTTCGGCGTGGCGATGCCCGCCTTCTTGGCCCGCGCGATCATGTCGCCCACGATATGGTCGGCCTCGACCATCGCGCCGTTCTCGAGATCGTGCAACATGGACGCGGCGAACATCGACTTCGACCGCGTCAGGAACGAGCGCACGGTCTCCATGCCCTTGTCGCCCGGATCGTAGCCCGCGACGGCCGCCACCTTGTGGCACTCCTCGACCGTTTCGAGCACGATCGCCCGGCCTTCGCCCGCTTCGAGGATGTCGCCCGACGTGCCGCGCATCAGGCAGCAGGTCGCCGCCAGCGAGCACAGCATGATCCACTTGTCCCACAGGTCCTGGACGATGTTGGCGTGCAGTCCGCCGTCGACGCCGGACTTCTTCACCGCGGCGTCCAACGCGACCAGCGCCGGACGCGGCG
Organism: Hyphomicrobiales bacterium; assembly: GCA_041691635.1. Lineage (GTDB taxonomy): Bacteria > Pseudomonadota > Alphaproteobacteria > Reyranellales > Reyranellaceae > Reyranella. Next base: position 179,020 of record JBEPUH010000002.1, on the reverse strand, counting down.
CCTTGCCGTCGCGCTCGCCGAAGGAAATGGCGGCAAACGGGCTGGTGTGATGGATCGTGCCGTCCGGACCCATGGCGACGCCGACGCGGGCGAGGCCGCCCACGATCCGGGCGGCGCCGAACTTGGCCGACAGCACGTCGATGTGGCGCATGCCGTTCAACAACGGCACGACCGTCGTGCCCGCGCCGATCGCCGGCGCCACGGCCTCGATCGCCGAGTCGAGGTCGTAAGCCTTGGGCGTCAGCATGACGATGTCGTACGGGCCGCCTTCGCCCGCGCCCAGCACCGTCTTCACCTTCTGGGTGACGTCGCCCTTGGTGCTCTTGATCACGAGCCCGTCGCGCTGGATCGCCTCGCGGCGCGCCGGCCGCACGAGGAAGGTCACGTCGGCGCCGGTCTGGTGCAGGCGTCCGCCGACATAGCCACCGATCGCACCGGCACCGAGGATCAAGGTCTTCACGTGCGTCTCCCTATTTACTTGCTCGCAAGGCCGGTGCGGACGCGCCGCGCCTCGTAAGCCTGCAGATGGGCATAGGCGAAGCGCAGGTTGGGCGCGGCGATGCCCGCCGTGCGCGCGCGGCCCAGCATGTCGCCCACGATCTGCAGACCCTCGACCGCGCCGCCTTTTTCCATGTCGCCCAGGATCGACGCGACGGCCTTCGAACCTTTGGTCGTCAGCGCCACCTTCAAGGTGGCCAGCACCTTCTCGCTCGGCGCATGGCCTGCCGAGGCCGCGACCTGCCGGCATTCCTCGAGGATCTCCGCCATCAGCGCGGGGCCATCCTCGGTCTCCATGATGTCACCCACGGTGCCGCGCAGAGCCGAGCACATCGAGGCGATCGAGCCCAGCATGATCCACTTGTCCCAGAGATCCTGGTCGATGTCGGGATGGAGGCCGCCGTCGATGCCGGCCTTCTTGCAGGCTGCATCGAGCGCTATTAGCGAAGCGCGCGCGGGCTTGCCGTCGCGCTCGCCGAACGACACCGCGGAGGACCCGCCGTGCAGGATCTCGCCGTTGGGCCCGAGCATGCCGGTGATGCGCGCCAGGCCGCCGGCCACGCGCGGCTTGCCGAACCGCGCATCGAGGGCGGCGAAATGAGCATGGCCGTTCAGGATCGGCACGACGACGGTGTCCGCAGCCATCGCCGGCGCAATCGAGTCCATCGCCGAGTCGAGGTCGTAGGCCTTGCAAGCCAGGATCACGACATCGTACGGGCCGCCTTCGCCACCTTTGGTCACGACCTTGACCGGCACCACCGCGTCGCCCTTGGGGCTCTTCACCACGAGACCGTCGGCCTTCACCTTCGCGGCGCGCTTCTCGCGCAGCAGGAAGGTGGTGTCGATGCCGGCCTGCGCGAGACGCACGCCCCAATAACCGCCGACCGCACCGGCGCCGAGGATCAGGATCTTCACTTCTTGGCGCTCCGTTCGGCATTCCAGTCGGCGAGCCACGTGGCGAGGTCGTCGGTCTGGTGATGGATGTGGTCGAGATTGGTGTCGGTGGCGCGCTTCACGCTCTCGTCGGTCCGGATCCAGATGGTGCGCATGCCCATGTCGTGCGCGGGCTTGAGGTTCACCGAGATGTCGTCGGCGAAGGCCGCGCGCGTCGGGTCGATGTTATGTTTGCGGACGAGGTGGTCGTAGATCGCCCGGTGGGGCTTGGGCCAATAGTCGCCGGCCACGATGTCGAAGATCGCCTCGAAATGATGGGCGACGCCCAGCTGCGCCATAACCTTCTCCGCGTGCGGCACGTCGCCCGCGGTGAAAATGAGCTTGCGGCCCGGCAGTGCGGCCAGCGCGCGCTCGAGGTCGGGGCTCGCCGGCACCGGCGAGTAGTCGATGTCGTGGACGTAGTCGAGATAGTGGCGCGGATCGACGCCGTGCAGGCTCATCATGCCGCGCATCGAGGTGCCATGGTCGCGCCAGTACTGCTTCTGGACGCGCCGCGCCTCGTCGACATCGATCTTCAGCCAGTCGGCGATATAGCGGCCGATGCGCACGTCGATCTGGGCGAACAGATTGCAGCGCGCCGGATAGAGCGTGTTGTCGAGGTCGAACAGCCAGACGTCCGGATCGTGCCTTGGGGGATCGTGCTTCGGAGGTGTCATTCCGGTGGGTTGATTAACGGCCGGCGGTGCGCTTGTCGAGCCGCCGGATTATAAGAAAGCCAATGGATACGCTCACGATCGTACTACTGGTGGCCGTCGTGCTGCTGGCCGTCGCGTTGGCGGTCGCCCTGCTGCGGCACGGCGCCGGCAACCGCTCCGAGGAGGCCCAGCGCCAGCAGCAGATGGCGATGGCCGACACCGTCCAGCGGGTCGAACAATCGCTGCGCGAACAGGAGCGCGCGCTCGCCGCCGTCGTCCACGACCGGCTGTCCCAGAGCGAGCAGACGACGGGCAAGATCGTCACCGACCTGCGCGAGCGGCTGGTCAGGATCGACGAGGCACAGAAGAAGATCGGCGACCTGTCGACCCAGGTGGTCGGGCTGCAGCAAATCCTGTCCAACAAGCAGGCGCGCGGCGCCTTCGGCGAGGTCCAGCTGAACGACCTGGTGCAGAACGCGCTGCCGCCGTCGGCCTACGAGTTCCAGTCGACACTATCGACCGGTGCGCGGGTCGACTGCCTGCTGAAGCTGCCCAACCCGCCGGGCTCGATCGCGATCGACGCCAAGTTCCCACTCGAGAGCTACCAGCTTCTGCGCGGCGTGGCGCCGGGCGACGCGGCCGGGCTGGCGGCGGCGCAGCGCGCCTTCCAGTTAGCGATGCGCAAGCACATCGGCGACATCCGCGACAAGTACATCCTGCCCGGCGAGACCGCCGAATCGGCGCTGCTGTTCCTGCCGTCGGAGGCGATCTACGCCGAGCTGCACGCCAACTTCGGCGGCGTGGTCGACGAGTCCTACAAGGCCCGGGTGTGGATTGTGTCGCCGACAACCATGATGGCGACGCTCAACACCGTGCGCGCGGTGCTGAAGGACGTGCGCATGCGCGAACAGGCGGGCGAGATCCAGAAGGCCGTCGGCCTGATGCTCGACGACGTGCGCCGCCTCGACGAGCGCGTGGCCAAGCTCAAGACACACTTCACGCAGACCGAGAAGGACCTGCGCGACGTAGAGACCTCGGCCGAGCGCATCACCCGGCGGGGCGAGCGCATCCTCGAAACCGATCTCGGCGATGGCCCGACGGCACTGCCGCCGAAGCTCTAGGACGGCTTACGTCACGGGCTTCAGGAAAGCCTGGCGCGCGAGCAGCTTCCAGTCCGAGCCCTGCTTCTGCCAGACCTGCAGGACGCCGATCTTCGAGACGGCCCACTTGCTGCCGTCGGCCGGACCGCTCTCGCCCAACCAGTTGTGACGCACGATGGCGTTGCTGCCGACCATGGTGATCGACTGGCTCGACAGCTCGATCGACTTGTAGACCGTCTGCTTGCTGGCGATGACCTCGACGAACGTCGACTTGGACTGGACCACGCCGCTTGAATGGCCGTAGCTCAACTGGTCGGAGGTGAGCGACTCGAGCTTCGCCTTGTCGGCGGCAAGCATCGCGTCGGTGAGCTTGGTCACAGCCGCGGCAACGGCGGTCGTGTCGGCATCCTGGGCAAACGCGGGAAGAGCCGCAAAAGCGGAAGCCCCGATGGACGCAAGGGCTGCGACGGCGACTTGGCGACGATTGAGGATCATGCTGGCTTCTCCAGGGCGTCCCGACGATGCGGGATCGGCCTCGACGCTAGACCTCGCGCGGTGCAGATGCCACCCGGGGTTTGCGCCGTCTGTTCAGCCCCACTTGTTTATCCCCACGGGCCTCTTCGAGGCGGTGCCGGCGCGGCACCCCATGGGCTCGACGGCGCGGGCGCGGCCGGCGCCATGTTCATCGCGCTCAGCGGCTGGCCCGCCATCGCCTCCAGGCGCGCGACCCGCTCGTCCATCGACGGGTGGGTCGAGAAGAGGCTGGCAAGCCCCCCGCCCGACAAGGGATTGGCGATGTAGAGATGCGCCAGCGCAGGATGCTCGTCGGCCGTCCGGTTGGGGATCTGCGTCGTGCCCTGCTCGAGCTTGCGCAGCGCCGAGGCGAGCCACAGCGGGTGACCGGTCAGCTCGGCGCCCGAGCGGTCGGCCTCGAACTCGCGGCTGCGGCTGATCGCCATCTGCACCAGCGAGGCGCCGAGCGGCGCCAGGAACATCGCCGCGATCGCCACGATCGGGCTGGCCAGCCGGTTGCCGTTGGCGTCGCGACCGCCGCCGAAGAAGCCGCCGAAGCTCGCCAGCATGCCGATGGCGCCGGAGAGCGTGGCCGCGATCGTCATGGTGAGCGTGTCGCGATTGCGCACGTGGCTAAGCTCGTGCGCCAGCACGCCCGCCACCTCCTCGTGGCTGAGCATCCGCAGCAGGCCTGAATTCGCGCAGACGGCGGCGTGCTCGGGGCTGCGGCCGGTGGCGAAGGCGTTGGGCTGGTCCTCGTCGACGATATAGACGCGCGGCATCGGCATGCCGGCGCGCTGGGCAAGCTGCTGGACGATGCCGTAGAACTCGGGGGCGTCGGCCGGCCCGACCTCGCGCGCATTGCTCATGCGCAGCACCATCTGGTCCGAGTTCCAATAGGCGAAGGCGTTCATGCCCAGTGCCACGACCAGCGCGATCAGGAGGCCGGACTGGCCGCCGAGCAGATAGCCGACGACCAGGAAGAACGCGGTGAGGGCCGCCAGCAGCACGGCCGTGCGCATGAAGTTCATGTTGCGAAAGATGGCGCGCAACTGTGGCGAATCAAGGCGTTCGCCGGCATCATGGGCGAATGAAACCTGCCGACATCTTCCATCCCGACTTCAAGGCGCAACCCTGGTGGTGGGAGGCCTGGCATCCCAACAACCGGCTGAGCCAGGACCCGCCGGCCAGGACCGACGTCGTGATCGTGGGCGCGGGCTATGGCGGCCTGTCGACGGCGCTGGAGCTGCGCCGCAACGGCGTGGCGGCGGTGGTGCTCGAGCGCGGCGACTTCGGCATCGGCGCCTCGACGCGCAACGGCGGTATGATCTCGGGCGGCACCAACCTCGGCAAAGGTCTCGGCGGTAAAAGCCCGATCGCCGACGAGTTCGAGCGCAACAAGGCAGCCCTCATGGGCGCGGGCGCGGACTCGCTCACCGTGCTGGAGGACATCATCGCGCGCGAGGGCATCGACTGCGGACTGCACAAGAACGGCCGCTTCGTCGGCGCCTGGACGCCGCGCCACTACGACGATCTCGCCACCAAGATCGAGACCTACAACAAGTACGCCAACGCCGGCGCCTCGATGGTGCCGCGCGCGCGCCAGCGCGAGTTCATCCAGTCGGACTATTATTTCGGCGGCATGCATGCCACGCGCGCGGGCCATCTCCATCCCGCGCTCTACTACAAGGGCCTGCTCGAGGCCGCGCACAAGGCGGGCGCGGTCCTGTGCGCCCAGGTCGAGGCCGAGCGGACCGAGAAGATTGCAAACGGCTGGCGCGTACTGACGGCCAAGGGCCCGATCGAGTGCCGCGAGGTCGTGGTCGCGACCAACGGCTACACCGGCGACCTGACACCGCGGTTGAAGCGCAGGGTCGTGCCGGTGGCGAGCCACATCATCGCGACGGAGGATCTGCCCGAGCCCGCCGACAAGATGCTGATCCCCGCGATGCGCGCGATCGGCGACACCAAGCGCGTGCTGACCTATTACCGGCCCTCGCCCGACGGCAAGCGGCTGATCTTCGGCGGCCGCGCGCGCTTCACCGCGGCGCCGCCCGAAGTGAGCGCACCCGCGCTCTATCAATACATGATCGACCGCTTTCCGCAGCTCAAGGGCATCCGCATCACCCATGTGTGGACCGGCAACGTCGCCTTCGCGCTCGACTACATGCCGCACATGGGCACCGACCAGGGGCTGCACTATCTGTTGGGCTGCAACGGCAACGGCGTGGCCATGATGACCTATCTCGGCACCCAGACCGCCAAGAAGATCGCCGGTGGCAGCAACGCCGCCATCAACCCACTCGACGGCCGCGCCTTCCCAGAGCACCCGCTCTACAACGGCGATCCGTCGTGGTTCCTGCCGATGGTCGGTGCCTGGTACCGCACCCGCGACTGGATCGACCGGCGCAGAGCTGCTTAATGAGCGGCGTCATGAACGCCCTTCCGGTCACCCTTGCCGATGTGCAGCAGGCCGCGACGCGCATCGCGGGTGCGGTCGTGCGCACGCCCTGCCTGCGCAGCGAGACCCTTTCGCGCATCGCCAGAGCCGATGTCTGGGTGAAGTTCGAGAACCTGCAGTTCACCGCCTCGTTCAAGGAGCGCGGCGCACTCAACACACTGCTGCAGCTCACGCCGGACGAGCGCAAGCGCGGCGTGATCGCCATGTCGGCCGGCAACCATGCGCAGGGTGTCGCCTATCACGCCGGACGCCTCGGCATTCCCGCGACCATCGTCATGCCGTCGTTCACGCCCAACACCAAGGTCTCGCACACGCGCGGCCATGGCGCGCGCGTGATCCTGCTGGGCAACACGCTGGCCGAGGCCGGCATCGAAGCGCATCGCGTGGCCGAGGCCGAGAGACTGGTGTTCGTGCATCCCTACGACGACCCGCGCATCATCGCGGGCCAGGGCACGATCGCGCTCGAGATGATGCAGGACGTGCCCGAGCTCGACACGATCGTCGTGCCGGTGGGCGGCGGCGGCATGATCGCCGGCTGCGCGGTGGCGGCACGCGGACTGAAGCCCGATCTCAAGATGATCGGCGTGGAATCCGCGGGCTACTCCGCCATGCGCCAACTCCTGGCCGGCGAGGCGGTGACGGCGGGCGGCGACACGATCGCCGAGGGCATCGCCGTGCGCGACATTGGGGCGGTGCCGCTCGCCATCTGCCGCGCGCTGCTCGACGGCGTGGTCAGCGTCGACGAGATCGCCATCGAGCATGCCATCGCGCTGTTCATCGAGGTCGAAAAGACCGTGACCGAGGGCGCGGGCGCGACCGGACTGGCGGCGCTGCTGGCACGGCCCGAGATGTTCGCCGGCCGCAAGGTCGGCCTGGTGCTGAGCGGCGGCAACATCGACACCCGCCTGCTGGCCTCGGTGCTGCTGCGCGGGCTGGTGCGCGATGGCCGCATCGTGCGCCTGCGGCTGATGATCGGCGACGCGCCGGGCCAGCTCGCCCGGGTCGCCACCGTGATCGGCAAGCTCGGCGGCAACATCGTCGAGGTCCAGCACCAGCGCCTGTTTGGCGTCGTCGCCAAGGCCACCGAACTGGACGTCACCGTGGAAACCCGCGACCGCAACCACTTCAAGGAGCTGATTTCGGCCCTGAATACCGAGGGTTTCACGGTCCGCGTCCTCGAAGGCGCCGACGCCTGACAACGCACAGGTCGGCGAGCTAAAACCCCGCCATGTCCGCCCCCCCGACCTACGTTCCCTCGCCCACGCCCGACCTCGCCAAGATTGCGCGGGCGCTGATCTCCGTGTCCGACAAGGAAGGGCTGATCGAGTTCGGCCGCGCGCTGGCGGGCCACGGGGTCGAGCTGCTGTCGACCGGCGGCTCGGCCAAGGCGTTGCGCGACGCCGGCCTCGCGGTGATCGAAGTGAGCGACCACACGGGCTTCCCCGAAATCATGGACGGGCGGGTGAAGACCCTGCAGCCGTCGATCCACGGCGGCATCCTGGCGCGCCGCACCGACGCCGGTCACCAGAAGGCGATGAGCGACCACCGGATCGCCGGCATCGATCTCGTGGTGGTGAACCTCTACCCGTTCGAGGCCACCGTCGCGCGCGGCGCCGACTTCCCGACCTCGGTCGAGAACATCGACATCGGCGGCCCGGCGCTGATCCGCGCCGCGGCCAAGAACCACGACTTCGTCACCATCGTCGTCGACCCGAAGGACTACAAATCGGTGCTCGACGAGCTTGCCTCGAACAAGGGCGCCACCACCCTGAAGCTGCGCCGCGCGCTCGCCGCCAAGGCCTATGCGCGCACGGCGTCCTATGATTCGGCGATCGCCGCCTGGTTTGCCCGCCAGGAGAACGACACTTTCCCCGAGCGGCTGACCATCGCCGCCCAGCGCGTGCAGACCCTGCGCTACGGCGAGAACCCGCACCAGAAGGCCGCGTTCTATTCCGACGGCAGCAAGCGGCCGGGCGTCGCCACCGCGCGCATGGTCCAGGGCAAGGAGCTCTCCTACAACAACATCGCCGACACCGATGCCGCCTACGAGTGCGTGGCCGAGTTCAAGGAGCCCGCCGTCGTCGTGGTGAAGCACGCCAACCCGTGCGGCGTCGCCATCGGCAAGGACCAGTACACCGCCTACCTCAAGGCCTACGCCTGCGATCCGGTGTCGATCTATGGCGGCATCGTCGCCGTCAACCGCACGCTCGACGCGGAGACCGCCACGGATCTCGCCAAGCGCTTCCTCGAGGTCGTCATCGCCCCCGACGCCACGCCGGCGGCGCTCGAGATCCTGGCGCGGCGCAAGGACGTGCGCGTCCTGCTGGCCGGCACGCTGCCCGAACCCACGACCGACGGCATGACGATCAAGAGCGTGGCCGGCGGCTATCTCTTTCAGAGCCGCGACAACGGCCACGTCGCCAAGGCCGACCTCAAGGTCGTGACCCGACGCGCGCCGACGGCGCAGGAGCTCGACGACCTGTTGTTTGCCTTCACCGTCTGCAAGCATGTGAAGTCGAACGCCATCGTCTACGCCAAGGACGGCGGCACGGTGGGCGTGGGCGCGGGCCAGATGAACCGCCGCGACAGCTCGCGGATCGCCGCCCTGCGCGCCGCCGAATCGGGCGAGATCGCCAAGCTGGCGCAAAGCCCGGCGATCGGCAGCGTCGTGGCCTCCGATGCCTTCTTCCCCTTCGCCGACGGCCTGCTGGCGGCGGCCGAAGCCGGGGCAACCGCGGTGATCCAGCCCGGCGGCTCGATGCGCGACAAGGAAGTGATCGAGGCCGCCGACACCGCCGGCCTCGCCATGGTCTTCGCCGGGATGCGCCACTTCCGGCACTGACCGGAGAATCGTCCCCTCCCGGAGGGGACGGCTCCGATGCCGATGGCATAAGGCTTTTGCGCGATTCGTCCCCTTTTTCGCCACCCCTCCCACGCACTTAAATTGCGCGTGGGCGCTCGGTCGTCGCGATCCAGATTCCAGCGAACACCGCGACCAGACCGAGCACGAGGTTGAGCGTGATCGGCTCGTCGACCAGCTGGTGCGCCAGCAGCGCGGCGGCGACCGGGTTGACGGTCATGGTGGCCGCGACCCGCGTCGGCGACGCGCGCTGCAGCGCCAGCACCCACAGGATGAAGGCCAGCGCCCCGCCGCCGACGCCGAGATAGACGCCGGCGATCCACTGCGGCGCGCCGAAGGCCATGAGCACCGCCACCCGGCCGGTCGCCAGCCCGGCGATGACCAGCCCGATCGCACCCGCGCCCATGCCGACCGTGAGGAAGCCCAACGCGCTCGAGCGCTGGATGAAGGGCCGCGAGGTCACGTTGTAGAACGACATGCAGAGCACGGCGCCGATCATGATCAGCTCGCCCTTCCACGCGCCGTCGGGCGCTGCCCCGAGGCCCGACGCCAGGGCCGCGAACACGCCCAGCATGGCGATGGCGACGCCCAGGCTCTTGCGTCGGGTGAACGGCTCGACGCCCATCAGCGCGCCCACCACCATGGTCTGCAGCGGCAGGGTCGAGAGCGCCAGGCTGGCACGCGCCGCCGTCGTGTAGCCGATGGCGATATTGTAGAAGATGAAGAACAGGCCGTAGAAGCAAAAGCCGAGCGCCGCGACCGCCGGCCAATCGCGGCGCGACGGGAACGGCGCGCGCATCGCCAGCGCCACCGGCAGCACGCAGAGGAAGCCGATCCCCCAGCGCAGGATCGCCAGGGTCAGCGGATCGGCGTTGCCGACGAGGTAGCGCGTGATCGCCGCCGCCGTGCCACCGAGGCAACTCGACACGATCGCGATCAGGACACCGATGATTTCGCTCATCGCGCCAGTCTCGTCAGGGCGAACGGGTTTTCCATTACCTCGTGAGTAATTGCCCAGCGCTGGCGACGCCGACGTTGAAAGCGCGCGGCAGGATCGCGACCTCGAGGGGCAGCCGGCCGACGGTCTCGCCGTCGAGATCGACCAGAGTCTCGACGTCGGACTCGAAGGCAAAGGAAGTGCCTCGGCTCAGGCGCACTTTTGGATGATGCACGTGGGCGCCGCTGTACACCTTGGGCAGGACCTGCGTCAGCATGGCGAGCGGATGGATCGCGCCCATCTCGATCAGGTCGAGCACGCCGTCGTCGAAGACCGCGCCCGGCACCAGCCGCATGCCGCCGCCGCCGTTCTCGGTGTTGGCGACCATCGCGGTGAAGATCGGCCGCCGGCCCTGCGCCACGCCGTCGATCGCGATGGCGACGTCGCGGGCGCGAAAACCCAGGGTCACCGGCGGCGTCATCAAGAGATAGGCGATCCCGCCCAACTTCTTCAGCCAGCGCGACTGCGAGGTGCGGTGGCTGATCGTGGCCGCCCCGCCCAGCGAGACGATGAGGTAGCCGAAGCGCTCGCCCGGCCGGCCGTCGAGGCCGGTGCAGCGCACGCGCATCAGGTCAATGGGCCGCGATCCCGTGCCCGCCGCCGCGTCGAAGGCCAGCGCCGGCGCCGCGAGATGGCCGAGCGCGCGGCAAAGCTCGTTGGCGGTGCCGGCGGGAATGGGACAGAGCACGGCATTGGGCGCACTCAGCCGTCCCGACGCATCGAGCATGCCGTTCAAGGTCTCGTTCGCGGTGCCGTCGCCGCCGACCGCCACGATACGGCGCGCGCCCCCCGCAAGGGCCGCCCGCGCCAGCTCGGTTGCGTGGCCGGGCGCGGTCGTGAACTGCGGCGTGAAGCGGCCGAGTCGCTTGCCGAGCTCGCCTTCGATCGCCGCCCACCGCCGCGCCGCTCCCCCTTTATGCGCGGCGGGATTGACGATGACGGCCGTCGTCACAGGCGCGGCACGACGTCGTCGGCCAGCAGCCGGAAGGTCTCGCGGCTGAGCGGCGCGCACATCAGGTAGTTGAGCCCGATCTCCTCGCGCAGGCGCGCGATCTGGTCGACCACGGAGTCCGGCGTGCCATGCAGGATGACCTCGTCGACATAGTATTGCGCCGGCTCCTTGCCGCCGTAGGCGCGCGGCGCCTGCATGGTCTTCTGCGTCTGGTGCTGCGGTCCGGCGTAGGCGTCGACCAGCCACTGCGCGCCGCGCCGCGCGATCGTCTCGGCCTCGGCCGTCGTCGAGGCTAGTGCCACCAGACGCGCCATCGGGATGTCGCGGCCCCGGTCGGAGAAGCCCGCCGCCGCCAGGCGCTCGGTGTAGCGCCGCCGCTTGGCGCCCAAATCGGCCATCGAGGCGTGCGGGTCCATCAGGATCGAGAAGCCGCGGCTCGCCGCCCAATCCACCGCGGGCTCGGAGGTCGCGGCCATCCACACCGGCGGGTGCGGCTTCTGCAGCGGCTTGGGCATGACCTCGATATTGTCGAAGGTGAAATGCTTGCCGGCGAACGTGAGCTTCTCCTGCGTCCATGCCTGCAGGACGATGTCGACCGCTTCGTGGAAGCGCTCGGTGCTCTCCTCGGGCGGAATGCCGAAGGCGTTGAACTCGCTGTGCGCAAAGCCGCGGCCGGCACCCCAGTTCACCCGCCCGCCCGACAGCAGGTCGAGCAGCGCCACTTCCTCGGCCAGCCGGAGCGGATGATAGAGCGCGGCCAGCGACACCGCCGTGCCGATGCGCAGGCGCTTGGTGCGCGCCGCGGCCAAGGTGCCCAGCATGTGCACCGAGGGACAGACGCTGAAGGTGGTGAAGTGATGCTCGGCCAGCCATACGGCATCGAAGCCGCCGCGGTCCATGATCTCGATGCGCTCCAGAGCGCGGGCGAACACGTCCTCGAGGGGGCCGTGGCGACCGGGCCAGCTGAAGAACTGGAGAACGCCGACCTTCATTGTTTCCCCTCGGCTTTTGCCCAGTAGAGCATGGCGCCGGAAGGGTTGGAACAAAGACCGCGCGTCTCGAAGGGTGGGCCGCGGACGGGGTCTACGCCAGCGCGTCGTCGACCGCGTTGCCGAGACGATCGACGATCTTGCCGATCTGGTCCGCCATGACAATGAACGGCGAGGCCAGCAGCTCGATTCGAATGGCGCAACCCCTAAATCGGGCCGCGAGCCGCTATAGTCCGCGGGAAATAAGGAAAGGACCCCCGCCATGGCTTCCCATCCGGCATTGGCCGCTGGCCGCGTCGCCGTCGTCACCGGAGCGGCGAGCGGCATCGGCCTCGCCGCCGCGACCCGTTTCGCCGGCCTCGGCCTGAAAGTCTGCCTGGCCGACCTGTCGGCCGAGGCGCTGGCCCGCGCCGCCGCGCAAATCGGCGAACAGACCGGCGCCAGAGACGTGCTGACCGTGCCGACCGACGTCAGCCGTCCCGAGAGCGTGCAGGCGCTGAAGGAGCGCGTGTACGGGGCCTGGGGCGAGGTCGCGGTGCTGATGAACAACGCCGGCACCGCGCCGGGCGGCGGAGCGTACGACCATCCCGACCGCTGGCGGCGGGTGCTCGAGGTCAACCTGTTCGGCGTGATCAACGGCGTGCAGGCCTTCGTGCCGGCGATGCTGGCGCAGAAGACGCCGGGCGCGGTGGTCAGCACCGGCTCCAAGCAGGGCATCACCTGCCCGCCGGGCGACACCGCCTACAACGTCAGCAAGGCCGGCGTGAAGGTCCTGACCGAGGGGCTGGCGCACAGCCTGCGCAACGAAGAGGGCGCGCGCATCACCGCACACCTGCTGATCCCGGGCTCGACCTTCACCGGCATGACCGCCCGCGGTCGCGACGAGAAGCCGGCGGGCGCCTGGACGCCCGACCAGGTGATCGACCTGTTGTTGGCCGGCATGGCGAAAAATGAATTCTATATCCTGTGTCCTGACAATGAAGTGACTCGCGAGACCGACCACCGTCGTATTCAATGGGCGGCGGGCGACATCACCCACAACCGCCCGGCGCTGTCGCGCTGGCATGTCGACCACAAGGATGCGTTCGAGAAATTCCTGCACGCCAAGGAGTGAGCCATGAAGACCACGCTCTGGAGCTTCGTCGCGATCGTCGCCGCGGGCCTCGCCTTCTTCGTCTTCGCGCCCGGCGCGTCGAAGGCCGAGTCCGCTACGGTGGTGCCGGCGCCCACGGTCGACGAGACCCTGGCGGGCGCGGAAGCGAGCGAGACCGCGGTCTTCGCCGGCGGCTGCTTCTGGGGCGTGCAGGGCGTGTTCCAGCATGTCGAGGGCGTGAGCAACGCCGTCTCGGGCTATGCCGGCGGCGCCAAGGAGACGGCGGAGTATGAAAAGGTCGGCAGCGGCCGCACCGGCCACGCCGAAGCGGTGAAGGTGACCTACGACCCGACCAAGATCAGCTACGGCCGCCTGCTGCAGATCTACTTCTCGGTCGCCCACGATCCGACCGAGCTCAACCGCCAGGGCCCCGACACCGGCCCGCAGTATCGTTCGACGCTCTTCACGGCGAACGCCGAGCAGACGTCGGTGGCGCGGGCCTATATCGAGCAGCTCAACGCCGCCAACACCTTCGGCAAGAAGCTCGCGACCACGATCGAGCCGGCCAAGCCGTTCTTCGCCGCCGAGGGCTATCACCAGGATTACCTGACGCTCCACCCGCACCAGCCCTACATCGTCTACAACGACCTGCCGAAGGTCGAGGCGCTGAAGAAGATGTTCCCGACCGTCTATCGCGCCAAGCCGGTACTGGTGAGCGAAGCCGGGCTCTAGACCGGATTGGGACGCAGCACGCGGTGGAGGTCGAGCACCGGCGGCGCGTGGCCGAGCTGCGACAGCAGCGTGTGGACCTGGGCGCGGTGATGGGTCTGGTGGTTGAAGAAATGCGGCAGCAGCACCGCGAGCGGATCCTCCGACTCGAAGCCGGCATTGTTGACGTAGCGCAGGCTGCGCGCCTCGAAGCCGTCGGGCAGTGCTGCGAAGAAGCGCTCGATGCGCCGGTCCATCTGTTCGCGCGCGAGGCGTAGCGCGTCGAACTTCTCGAACAGGATGGCGTCGAGGCCGGTCGAGGGATGGGTGCCGCCGTCGAAGCGCGCCATCCAGATCGTGTCGCCCACCAGCAGGTGGTTCAGCGTGCCGTGCACGCTGCCGAAGAAGGCGCCGAGGTCGCGCCGGTATTCCGCGCCGGACAGGCCGGCGCAAACGGCATAGAGCGCCTCGTTGGCGCGGCGGTTGTAGGTGGCGTACTGCGCCCAAAGACCAGACATGGTCCCTGTCTTAGCCTTAGCGCGCCGCCGTCGAAACCCAGCGCACCAGGGTGCGGATCAGCCGGGCGGTGACGGCGCCGCGCAGGCGGTGGGCACGCGCCACGAAGGGCTGGAGATCGTAGGCGAGGGTGGGGGACGGCAGCGACAGCATGGAAACCTCCAAGGAACTGGAAGTAACCTAATTGCCGGTACTGAATTGGATAATCTCCCGTCGTTGACCAATACTCATGAATAATATTCACTAATCCCGCAATGATCGATCATGCGGGTGAAATGGCCGCCTTCGTGCGGGTGGTCGATGCCAAGGGCTTCTCGGCCGCCGCGCCGGCGCTCGGGCTCACGCCATCGGCCGTCAGCAAGCTGGTCACCCGGCTCGAGGCGCGGCTGGGCGTGCGGCTGCTCCAGCGCACGACGCGGGCGATCCATCTCACCGAGGAAGGCGAGGCGTTCTACGAGCAGGCGCGGCGCATCGTGGGCGAGATTGCCGCGCTCGAGAGCCGCATCGCCGACGGCCGCGGCACGCCGCGCGGCGTATTGCGCGTGACCACGTCGCTGGCGCTGGCCACGCACCAGCTGGCGCCGGTGCTGTCGGAATTCCTGGCGCGCTATCCGCTGGTGCAGGTGGCGCTGCTGCCGACCGATCGCGTGGTCGACATGGTCGAGGAGGGCATCGACGTCGCCATCCGCATCGGGCGCCTGCCCGACACCAGCTTCATGGCGCGCCGCATCGGCGAGGACAAACGCGTGATCTGTGCCGCACCGGAATATCTCGCGCGCCACGGCACGCCACGCCGGCCGGAGGAGCTGCTGCGCCACGACTGCATCGTGGCGCGCGAGCGGGCGTACCTCAACCGCTGGGCGTTCCGCATCGACGGCGAGATCCGCGAGATCGAGGTTGCGGGCCGGCTGGCGGTCGACGAGGGCGACGCCCAGCTCCAGCTGGCGCTGCAGGGCATCGGCATCGTGCGGCTGACCCGCCTCACCGTGGCGCAGGCGGTGCGGGCCGGTCGTCTGGTATCGTTGCTGCCGGACTTCTCCGCGGAACAGCCTTTGCCCATCAGCGCCGTCTACCCGCATCGCCGCCACCTGCCGCCCCGCGTGCCGGCGTTCGTCGACTTCCTGATCGAGAAGTTCACGCCACCGCCGTGGGAGATTTGACGTGGGAGACCTGCTCCATCTCCTGATCGGCGCGGCGCTGGTGAGCGTGGGCGCCGCCGTCGGCACGCCGCTGCGCTTCCTGGTGGCCAACGTCGTCTCGCAGCGGGTCGGCGAGACGTTTCCGTGGGGCACGCTGGTGGTGAACGTGAGCGGCTGCTTCGTCATGGGGCTGATCGGCGCCTACGCCACGCGGCATGCGCTGCCGGGCAACGCCGAAATCTGGCTGCTGGTCGCGACCGGCTTCCTCGGCAGCTACACCACGGTTTCGTCCTTCGCGCTGCAGACGCTGGCGCTGGCCCGCGGCGGCGAGAACCGCGGCGCGCTGGGCTACATCGCACTGTCGGTGGCGCTCTGCCTCGGCGCCGTGGCGCTGGGTTTCGCCGGAGCCGGCCTGTGAGGCTCTACAGCGCCATCGTCGCCGGCGGCATCGTAGGCAGCCTGATGCGCTGGCTGGTGGCACTGGTCCTGCCCGCCGCCAGTGGCGGCTTGCCGTGGGCCACCCTATTCGCCAACGTCACCGGCTGCCTGCTGATCGGATTCTATGCCGGGCTGACCGGACCCGACGGCCGACTGTTCGTCGATCCGCGCACGCGGCAGTTCGCGATGACCGGCATCTGCGGCGGCTACACGACCTTCTCGGGCTTCAGCCTCGAGATGCTGCGCTTCGTGCAGGCAGGCGACGTACGGCAGGCGCTGATCTATCTTGGCGTCTCGGTCGCGGCCTGGCTGGCAGCGGTGTGGCTGGGCGACATCGCGGCGCGACGACTCAACAACCGAGCGGGGCTCTGACCATGCAAACTCCCAAACCGGCACAGCTCCTGCGCATCCTGATCGGCGAGGCCGCGCGGCACGAGGGCAAGCCGCTGTACGAGGCGATCGTGCTCAAGGCGCGCGACATGCAGCTCGCCGGCGCCACGGTGCTGCGCGCCGGCATGGGCTTCGGCCACTCCCACAAGGTCCATACGGCCAAGATCCTGCAGCTCTCCGACGACCTGCCGCTGCTGGTCGAGATCATCGACACCGAGGACAAGATATCCGCGTTCCTGCCGGTGCTCGACCAGATGATGACTCACGGCACCGTGACCATCGAGACCATCCAGATGCTGCGCTACGACACGCAACCCTGAGCCGCCCTGTCATAACGGCCTCGCCCGGCTGATCGCGCGGCGCTAGGCTGGTCCTTAAACGAGGAGGATTTCATGCCCGACGCTCCAGTCCGAGACGCCATCGACGATCTGTTCCGCCGCTTCGGCAAGGCCTTCAACAAGGCCGACGCCGAGGAGATCGCGGCCTGCGTCACCGACGATTTCGAGTGGCGCCTGAACGCCGGCGGCTCGCCCGCCGGCCGCGTGCTCAAGGGCAAGGACGACCTGCGCAAATACTTCGCCGACAAGAGCACGGCGCACCGCGAGGCGCGCTACTCCGAAGCGCGCATCCATCGCTCTGGAGACAAATTGTTCGGCACCTTCCGCGTCACCGGCATCGACGCCGCGGGCAAAGCGTTCGACCGCTACGGCATCGACCTGTACGAGATCCGGGACGGCAAGATCTCGCTCAAGGACAGCTACCTGAAGGCGGATTGATCGTGGCTCAAAGTCAGACGAACGACACCGTCCTCTGGGAGATCGATCGCCGCGGCGTGGCGACGGTCACGCTCAACCGGCCCAAGGTCAACAACGCCTACAACGGCGAGCTGATCCAGGGCCTGCACGATGCAATGGATGCGCTCGGTCGCGAGGCGGGCTTGCGCATCGTCGTGCTGAAAGGCAACGGCCGGCATTTCCAGGCCGGCGCCGATCTCGCGTGGATCAACGGCGTGGCGACGCAAAGCCCCAAGGACAACGAGGCAGTGAGCCGCCTGACGGCCGAGGCGGTGCGCCGGCTCGACACCTGTCCGGTGCCGACCTTGGCCTTGATCCAGGGCGGCTGCTTCGGCGGCGGTACCGGCATCGCGGCGGCCTGCGATATCGTGGTGGCGAGCGAGGATGCGATCTTCTCGATCAGCGAGACGCGCTGGGGCCTGATGGCCGGCATCATCCTGCCACAGCTCTGCCAGGCGATGGGCTTTCGCCAGGTCCGCCGCTATGCGCTGACCGGCGAGCGCTTCGGTGCCATGCAGGCCCAGCGGCTCGGCCTGGTGCATGAGGTCTGCCCGACCGGCGGTCTCGCCGAGGCCGGCCACAAGATCGTCGAGGCCGTGCTGATGAACGCGCCGGGAGCGACGACGGCGACCAAGCTGCGCTCGATCGCCTCGGCGCGCGCCTTCATCGACGACGGCCAGATGCGCGACCTGATCGACGAGCATGCCCGCGCACGCCAGCAGCCCGAGGCCAAGGAGGGCCTGCTGAGCTTCAAGGAGAAGCGCAAGCCTGCCTGGTATCCCGGCGAATAGAACTTTTATTCGAGCCCGCCCTATTCCAGCCCGTCGAACAGCGGCGTGCTGACGTAGCGCTCGGCGAACGAGGGAATGATCACCACGATGCGCTTGCCGGCGTTGCCCGGCCGGGCGCCGATCTTGAGCGCCGCGGCGACGGCGGCGCCCGAGGAGATGCCGACCGGGATGCCTTCCATCGACGCCATGGCGCGCGCCGTCTTGAAGGCCTCGTCGTTGTCGGCCAGGACGATCTCGTCGATCACCGAGCGGTCGAGGATGTCGGGAATGATGCCCGCACCGATGCCCTGGATCGGATGCGGCGAATGCTTGCCGCCCGACAGGACGGCGCTGGCGGTCGGCTCGACCGCCACGATCTTGACCCCCGGGACCTTGGCCTTCAGCACCTGGCCGACACCGGTGATGGTGCCGCCGGTGCCGACGCCGGCCACGAAGAAGTCGAGCTTGCCGCCGGTGTCCTTCAGGATCTCCTCGGCCGTCGTGCGCCTGTGGACCTCGGGATTGGCCGGGTTTTGAAACTGCTGCGGCATGAAGCTGTCGGGAATGGTCTTGAGCAGCTCCTCGGCGCGGGCGATCGCGCCGTTGATGCCTTTTTCGCGCGGCGTCAGTTCGAGCCTGGCGCCCAGGATCAGCAGCATCTTGCGCCGCTCGATCGACATCGAGTCGGGCATGGTGAGGATGATGCGATAGCCGCGGGCGGCCGCCACGCAGGCCAGCCCAATGCCGGTGTTGCCCGAGGTCGGCTCGATCAGCGTGCTGACGCCCGGCTTGATCTTGCCGGCCTTCTCGGCGGCATCGATCATCGCCAGCCCGATGCGATCCTTCACCGAGGCGAGCGGATTGAAGAACTCGAGCTTGGCCAGGATCTCGGCCGTCACGCCCTGGCTCTTGGGCAGGCGGTTGAGCCTGACCAGCGGCGTGGCGCCGATGGTCTCGGTGATGTCGTTGTAGACGCGGCCGCGGAATTCAGACGGCATGATGAGACCTCACTCGGCGGCTTGTTTCTGGGCGGTACGATCGGGCGTCAGCGTGTAGGTCGTGAACTGCTTGTTGAGCGCGGGCATCGGGCAGGCCTCGAGATGGCCCTCGCCCGGGCGCATCAGGATCATCGCCGCGGTGGCGACCATGGCGCCACGGGTGTTGGGCCGCGGCGGCCGGCACACCGACCAGGGCGAGCCGTAGTCGTCGAAGAAGGCCTGGCGGAAATCCCCGAGGGTGAGCTTGCCGCGTTTCGGCGTGAGTTGGTCGCGCACGCGCTTGTCGCGATAGATCGAGCAGGGCGTCTCCTGCAGGCCGGTGTCCTTGACCTTGGCGCGCGCGGCGTCCGAGATCCAGTGGTTGGCGTGCACGTAGATGCCGCGCTCCGGCGCCAGCCAGAAGGTCTCGTCGGGTGCGCACTCGAAGCCGAAGGCCTCGCCGCCGCCCCCACCAATCATGGCGTGACTGACGGCCATGTGGTTCGAGCCCAGCCGATGCGTCGAGAAGATCGTGCGCACGGCGTGGGCGAGGAATTCGCTCTCCAGCACCTTGCGGCGGATGAACGGCAGCGGCACGCCGGGTCCGCGGCGTAGTCGCGGTCGCATTCGAGCGCATTCGCCGTGAGGCCGATGCCGGCCGAGTTCAGGCCTGAGCGTGCCAGCCCTCCGGTCTCGGTGAAGGTGAGGATGTCGGGCCCGTCATCGCGACGGATGCGCAGCACCACGCCGGTCTCCGCACACTCCGCACGCCAGTCCCAGTTCTGGCCGTGCACCAGCACGCCGTCGGCGGTCGCCTCGGGTAGTGCCAGGGCTGCCGTACAGCCGTCGGGAAAGTGCTTCGCCGCCTGCTGGCGGCGCGCCGCCGCCACCATCTCGGTGCGGGCGTTCATCAGCATGATGCCGGCGAAGGGCTCGCCGGAGCCCTCGGCGATGCCGCGCATCTCCTCGACGTAAGTCGGATCGAACGCGTCGACCGTCGGCACCAGCGCCTCGGCGCGGCGTTCCAGCTCCTTCCACTCGACGCCGCTCTTCAGCAGCGACTCCGAATACATCTTGATGCCGCGCTTGATGCGGCCGGGCGCGGCTTTGCCGTGCTGGCGGCCGCGCTCGCGCGGGGTGCCGTCGAGATCGATCGCCGGAAACGGCGAATAGTCCATCACGGGCTCCCCAGAAGCGCGGCGCGGAAACGATCCTTGAGATGCGCGCCGTCCTGCGGCGGCATGACGAACTCGAGCTTCTCGACCGTCACCTTGACGAGCCGGAACACCGGGCCCTTCTTAGTGCGCAGGTCGGTCACCAGCGTGGCCACGTCGGCCTGGTCGCGCACGGTGCCGGTGTCGGCGATGCCGCAGCCCCTGGCGATGAGGCTGAGATCTGCGCCGGCGCCGGAGTCGGTCGGGCCGTTATTGCGCGGGCTGGTGTGCGTGGCCTGGTTGCCGGTCTCGCCGAACTTTTCGTTGTCGAGAACGCAGATCGCGAGATTGTCGGGCGCCTGCGCGGCAACGGTGGCGAGCGAGCCCAGGCTCATCAGCATGTCGCCGTCGCCGGTGATGACCAGCACGCGCTTCGACGGCTGCGCGATGGCAAGGCCAAGTCCCATCGGCACGGTGCCGCCCATCGCGCCCCACAGCGGCATGTTGAGCGGCCGGTCGCCGGCGGCGGTGATGTCCCAGTTCGCCGAGCCGAGGCCCGCGACCACGAGGAGATTGTTATCGGCGCCGTCGAGGATTTTTTTGACCAGCGGCCGGCGCTGGATAGTGGCGGTGCTCATCCTACTTCTTCCCGAAATTCTTGATGCCGATCAGCTTCTGGCGCAGCAGCACGGCGACCGCCTGGCCGCCGTTGAACGCCGAGCGCGCGGCGTGATCGACGGTGGTCTTCACGTCTTCGGCCTTGTCGACCGCCGTGACCAGCACGCCCATCGCCTCGAGCACCTTGGGCGTGCCCTGGCCCATCGGGTACTGCCACGAATTGAACTCGCCCTGTTCGCCGCGCATTGTGATCAGGGTGAGGAACGGAAAGCGCAAGGTCTTGGTGAGGCCCATCAGGTTGATGGTGTTGCCGACGCCCGAGCTCTGCATCAGCAGCACCGAGCGTTGACCACCCAGCCACGCACCGGCGGCGAGCGGAATGCCCTCTTCCTCGGTGGTGAGCGCCAGGGTGCGGATCGAATTGGATTTCTGGCACGCCTCGATCAGCCTGGAATGGCCGGCGTCGGGGACGTGATAGACCTGCCGGATGTCGTGGTCCTGAAAGACCTGGAAAATATCGTCGCGCCAATCGTTCATGGAACCCGTAAATCGCCTTTGCTGCGGTGAGGGCCGGCAATCTAGCGTGCAGCCCCGGTCCACCCTAGTACGGCGTGCCGACCTGCGAGGTGGTTACGAAAAGTAATGCTTTTAATAACGCAAATATAAAGGGAATGGGCGAGGCGGGAAGTGTTCGTCGTCTCCATATTGTGATTATCGCAATTTTATCAATCCGCCTCGATCTCCGCACCGGTGTTTTTTGCCATTCCAAGTTTGCATGAAGTCATATGTCCGACGACGATTGATCCTTGCCCGTCGGCGCCGCGTAACTCCCGGTATGAACAGTGTAACCAGGGGTCTTATCGGTCTCCCGCTCTGGTTGGCGACCGGTTTTGCCTTCACCCGGCTTGCTGCCCTCGCTTTATCCGCATGTTGCACAGCGGGTCCCACGCCGGTCGAACAGAAGCACAAACCGTCGCGGCCACGCGAACGCCCCAGATCCTCGCCGACTAGAACGGCTTCAGTACGGCCAGGAAAACAATGGCGATCATCAGCACCGTCGGCACTTCGTTCCACCAGCGATAATAGCGCGCCGGTCTGGTGTTGCGGTCGGCCTCGAAATCCTTGCGCCAGCGGCCGTAGAGATGGTGCACGCCGGTCAACACTACGACGAGCGCGAACTTCGCGTGCAGCCAGTGTGCCGACCACCACTCGCCTTTCCAGGCCAGGGCAAGGCCGAACACCCACACCAGGATCATCGCCGGGTTCATGATGCCGCGCAGCAGACGGCGCTCCATCACCTTGAAGGTCTCGCTCAGTTTCGATCCCTTCTCCGTGTCGGCGTGATAGACGAACAGGCGCGGCAGATAGAGCAGTCCCGCCATCCAGGCGATGACGGAAACGATGTGCAGCGCCTTCAGGATTTCATAGAGCATCGCGCACCAGCCGGGTAAGGCCCTCGATGAATTTCGGATGGGTGCCGACGGTCGGCACGCGGATGTAGGCGGGCACTCCAGCTTCGGCGGCGAGGCGACGATAGTCGATGTCGAGCTCGACCAGCGTCTCGGAGTGCTCCGACACGAAGCTGAGCGGATAGAGCACGATCGCCTTTTTATCCGTCGCGGCGCGATGAATCTCCGCCTCGGTCGACGGGCCGATCCATTTCAGCGGGCCGACCCGGCTCTGGTAGCAGACCGACCAGTCGACGGTCCCCCCGATAGCATCGCCGAGTTGTTCGACGATTGCGCGCGCGGTCTGCTCGACCTGGCCCTGGTAGGGGTCGCCCGCCTTGATGATCTTCTCGGGCAGGCCGTGGGCTGAGAACAGCACGCGCACCGGCTGGGCGCCCGCCGCACCGGCCTCGGCCAGGCCCTGCCTCACCAGCTCGACGGAGGCGGCGATGAAACCCGGCTCGACGGGATAGCTCTTCACCCGCCGCGTCACGGCCCCCAGACGCGCGACGGCCGCATCCCATGCCTTGAACGACGAGCCGGTGGTCGTGGTCGAGAACTGCGGATAGAGCGGCAGCAGTACCAGTTGCTCCGGCGCGAAACGGCGGACCCGCTGGACCACCTCGTGCGTCATCGGATGCCAGTAGCGCATGCAGACGAAGCAGCGCCACTCGTCCCAGCTGTCGCCGGCGAGGGCGAGGGCTTCCTGCAGCGCCTGCGCCTGCATCTTGGTCTGGCCGACGATCGGCGAAGCGCCGCCGATCTGGGCGTAGATGGCGCGGGCCTTCGCGGCGCGCCGACCGGCGATGAAGCGCGCCAGCGGCCAGCGCAGCGGCGCCGGCAAAGTGATGATGGCGGGATCGCTGAACAGGTTGCGCAGGAAGGGCTTCACCGCATCGAGCGAATCGGGCCCGCCGAGATTGAACAGGACGACCGCGGTCCTCACGACTGGCCCGGCTTCCAGGTGCGCACGATCTCGACCAGTTGTGCCACGTGCTCGGGCGGTGTCTGCGGCACGACGCCGTGGCCGAGATTGAAGATGAACGGTCCGTTGCCGAGCTTGTCGAGGATGCGCTTGGCCTCGGTCTCCATCGCGCGACCGCCGACGACCAGCATGATCGGATCGAGATTGCCCTGCACGCAGATGTGCGGCTGTAATTCCTTCGCCGCCCAGTGCGCGCCGATGCCTGTGTCGAGTGACAGCGCCGAAAAGACATCCGGCCGGCGATACATCAGGGCGGCGGGCCCGACGGCGCGCGGAAAGGCGATGATCGGTACGTCGGGATGTTTCAGGCGCACGCCCTGGGCGATCCGCGTCATCGGCTCGAGCGACCAGCGGAAGAGCTGTTCTTCCGGCAGGACGCCCGCATGCGAATCGAAGAGTTGAACGGCGTCGGCGCCGGCGGCGATCTGATTGCAAAGATGATCGACGATCGCATCGACCAGGATATCGATCAGCACGCCGAAAGAATCCGGCCAGCGATAGGCCCAGTCCTTGACCGTGGCGAAGTCGCGGCTGCCGCTGCCTTCGATCATGTAGCAGGCGAGCGTGAAGGGAGCACCGGCGAATCCCAAAAGGGCAGTTTCCTTCGGTAGCGCCTTTCTTGTTTCGGCGAGCGCGCGATAGACCGGCGCGAGATACTCCGGAAGTCGTGCGCGCGACAGCTGGCCGAATTGGGCGGGATCGGTCAGTGGCTCTAGCTTCGGACCTTCGCCCACCTCGAACCAGACTTTTTGTCCGAGAGCATCGGGGATCACTAGGATATCCGAGAAGATGATTGCGGCATCGAAGCCAAAGCGCTTGATTGGCTGCAGCGTGACTTCGACGGCTTTCTCCGGCGTGTAGCAGAATTCGAGGAAGGACTTGGTGGTGGCACGAATCGCGCGGTATTCCGGCAGGTAGCGTCCGGCCTGGCGCATCAGCCAAATTGGTGGCGTCGGAAAATGCGTCCCGGCCAATGTCTCCAGGAGTTTCCCGCCGCTCATGTCTTTTCCCTCATGCATCCCTCTTACTCTTTCATCTTAGGTAGTAGGAGTAGTAGTGCGCGCGGAAAGCGGGGATGGGTGTGATTAGACGTTCCTCCCCAGCTGCCTGTGGATCGGCGAGGGCCGGTTTTACGGCTTTGTGGGACGGGATTCCCGATTCGCAGGGGCGTCAATTTAGTTCATCCGCAGAGAACAGCAGGGTGGACCGGCTGGGCGAGTCGGGTCCCGAATCGGGCCGCGGCCGGTCGGACCCGATGCTGTCCCCACATTGCCTCGGACAATGCAGCGTTTCTCCCGGGGCGGCTGTGGGGTAAAACAGTGCGTGGCCAACCGCAATTTCCACGTTCATCTGGTCTCGGACTCGACCGGCGAGACGGTGTCGAGCGTCGCCCGTGCCTGCCTCGTGCAGTACGAAGGTATCTTCGTGCAGGAGCACGTGTGGTCGCTGATCCGCACGCGCGGCCAGATGGAGAAGGTGATGCAGGCGGTCGAGCGCGACCGCGGGCCTGTCCTCTATACGCTGGTCGATCCCGACCTGCGCGATGCCGTGCGCGACCATTGCCGCAAGCTGCAGCTTCCCTGTGTCGGCGTGCTCGATCAGGCAATGAGCGTGCTGGCCGTGCACTTCCATTCCAAGAGCGAGCAGTGGCCGGGGCGCCAGCACCAGCTCGACGATGGCTACTTCGATCGTATCGACGCGATGCACTACACGCTGGCCCACGACGACGGCCAGTCGACTCATGACCTCGAGGATGCCGACGTGATCCTGGTCGGACCGTCGCGCACGTCCAAGACTCCGACCTGCGTCTATCTCGCCAATCGCGGCGTGCGTGCCGCCAACGTGCCGCTGGTGCCTCTCGTCCCGCCGCCGCCCGAACTCGAACAGGCCAAGCGGCCGCTGGTGGTCGGGCTGATCACCGATCCCGAGCGGCTGGTGCAGATCCGGGTCAATCGCCTGCGCCTGCTGCAGCAGGACACCGAGTCGGAATACACCGACATGGAACAGGTGCAGAGCGAGATCCAGGCGGCGCGGCGACTCTATGCGCGGCGCAAGTGGGCGACAATCGACGTGACGCGTCGCTCGATCGAGGAGACCGCGGCCACCATCCTGCAGATGCTGGCGACGCGCCGCGAACAGAGAATGCAGGCGTTGTAGATCGATACGAACAGAGGAGGCGATCATGGCCGTTCGTCATCTTGTCGGGTTCGCATTCGCACTCTTGCCCTCGCTTGCCTGGGCGGCCGGTGGCATCGACATCGCGCGCGGGCCCGACGACACGGTCTACGGCAACTGCGTGCCGAGCATGGTCGTGCAGAACAAGTCGGGCGAGACCATCGACTATCTCGAGGTCGACCTCGTTCTGGCACTGGCCGACGGCCAGCAGCGCACAGTGGAATTGAAGTCCGCCTATCGCGAGGGTGTGCTCTACCCGATCCTGCCGGGTGGTGGGGCGACCCTGAAGCAGCACCTCGACACCTCGCGTGCGATCGGCGTGCCGTGCAGCGAAGTGAAGGTGCGAACCGTGCGACACACGGTCTGCGAGGTGGCCGGCAAGGCCTGTACCTCGGCGGTGTCGGTCAGTCCCTAGGCTCTCCTGGTCTCCTGCGGCATCCTGCGGCAGTTGCGCCCGGCCGCCGCTGGCCATTGGACCCGTTCCCGTTTCCTGCCCTAGGATCGCGCAAATTGGCCGGCGCAACGGGCCGGCTTTTGATGGGAAGGATTCAACGATGACGATACGCCTGACCCGGCGCGCCTTCGCTGGCGCCATCACCACAACGCCGTTCGCCTTGATGGCCGCGCCCGCCGTGGTGTATGCCGCCGAGCCGATCAAGTTCAAGTGCTCGCTCGACACGGCGCCCAGCCATCCGCGCAACGTCGCGCTGCTCGACTACATGGGCAAGCTCGCCAAGGAATCGAAGGGCGAGCTGATGGGCGAGGTCTTCCACTCCGGCCAGCTCTTCGCCGACCTCAACGTGTCGAAGGCGCTGCTGCAGGGCCAGGTCGACATGGCGGCGCCCGGCGCCTGGGTGCTGACCGGCCTGGTGCCCGACTGCGACATGGTCCAGCTGCCCTATTTTTACGGCGTCCCGACCGACGTCACGCACAAGGCGACCGACGGCAAGCCCGGCCAGCACATCAACCAGGAGCTCGAGGCCAAGCTCAAGACGCGGGTGCTCGGCCCCTGGATCGATCTCGGCTATCAGAACTGGTATTCGACCAAGGTTCCGCTCGACAGCTTCAGCGCGCTGAAAGGCCTCAAGATCCGCAGCCCCGGCGGCGCGGCGATCTCGTGGCGCATCAAGTTCGCCGGCGGCATCGCCAACACCACGGCATGGCCCAACGTGCCGCTGGCGCTGAGCCAGGGCACCTTCGACGCCTTCGTGTCGACCGACGAGAGCTGCAACTCGGCCAAGCTGTGGGAAGCCG
The DNA here is from genome assembly GCA_041691635.1 of Hyphomicrobiales bacterium. Taxonomy (GTDB): domain Bacteria; phylum Pseudomonadota; class Alphaproteobacteria; order Reyranellales; family Reyranellaceae; genus Reyranella. The sequence goes on along the minus strand of JBEPUH010000002.1, from coordinate 152,602 downwards.
GCGTCAAATATTCCTACGCCGACCACCAGTTCATGGGCCAGTACATCCCGATGATGAGCAAGGCGTTCATGGCCAAGCTCCAGCCGGCGCAGGTCAAGCTGATGACCGACCTGTGGGCGTCCAACATCGGCGACTATCGCAAGAACGCGGCGGCCAGCCAGGCCGGCGCGCGCGGCATCCTTGAGAAGAACGGCATCAAGTTCCACGACCCTAGTCCCGCCGAATCGGCGGCCATCCGCAAGGGAATGATGGCCGACCTGCCGACGCTGATCAAAGACGCCAAGCTGTCGCCGGAGATCGTCAGCCTAGTCAAGGACTCCGTCGGCTCGTCGGCTTGATCTGAGCTCCGCTTGAAATACCGCGATACGTTCTGGGATCGCGCCGAACGGACCCTGGTGGGCCTGCTCGGCGCGATTGCCATGGTGGTGGGGGTCGTCCAGGTCGTCGGGCGCTACTTCTTCCCCGCCTATGCCATCAGCTGGGCCGAGGAGGTGATCGTCTACCTCGTCGTCTGGGGCGTAATGATCATCTCGAGCCAGCTCGTGCGCACCGACGGCCATGTCCGGCCCGACCTGGTGCTGCGCCTGGTCGGCACCACAGGCCAGCGCTGGATGGAGGCCTTCAACTGCGTCGTGGCGCTGGCATTCTGTGTCGGCATGGTGTGGTACGGCACCAGCATCGTGCATTCCTCGCTCGAGCTCGACGAGCACAGCTCGACCGACTTCTCCTTCCCGATGTGGATCTACTACAGCGCGCTGCCGGCCGGCGGACTGCTGATGACGGTGCGCTATTCGATCCGGCTCTACCGCTACCTGTTCGCGTTCGATCCCGAGACCATGACCATCGGCCATACCGCCGAGCATGAACTGATCGCGCCGCAGGACTGACGCGGGATGTGGGCCTTCCTGTTCTTCGCGATGTTCTTCGGCCTGCTCGCCTCGGGCATGCCGATCTTCCTGGTGCTGGGCACTTGTGCCGCCGTGTTGTTCTTCTTCTCGGATCAGCCGCTGATCGGCATGGCCCAGGTCGTCATCGATTCGCTCAATTCGTCGACCCTGATGTCGCTGCCGCTGTTCGTGATGGCCGCGGCCTTCATGCGCCAGGGCGGCGTCGCCAAGGCGCTGGTCGACCTGTGCACCGCCTGGATCGGCGGCGTGCGCGGCTCGCTCGGCCTCGTCACTGTCGTGGCCTGCACCTTGTTCGCCGCGATCTGCGGCTCGTCGGTCGCCACCGCGCTCGCCATGGGCACGATCCTGCTGCCCGCGATGATCGAGAAGGGCTATCCGCGCTCGTTTGCGCTGGGCGTCATCGGCGCCTCGGGTACGATCGGCATCGTCATCCCGCCCAGCCTGGCGCTGATCCTTTACGGCATCGTGGCCGAGCAGTCGGTGCCGCGGCTGTTCCTGGCCGGCATCCTGCCGGGCCTGCTGCAGGCCGGCGTCTTCTTCCTGTGGGTCTGGTACACCGCGCGCCGCAACAATTTCCCGATCGAGCCCAGCCTGCCGTTCGCCGAGCGCTGGCGGGTGACCGGCCGCGCGCTGCCGGCGCTCATGTTGCCGGCGATCGTGCTGATCGGCATCTACGGCGGTTTCGTCACCGTGACCGAGGCCGCCGCCATCGCCGCCGTCGCGTCGATGGCGATCAGCCTGCTGTTCTACAAGGGCTTCCGCTGGACCCAATCGCTGTCGGTGATCGCCGACGCGCTGAAGAGCGCCGGCACGATCATGCTGATCGTGGCCACCGCGATCGCCTTCGGCCACTGGATGACCGATTCGGGCGTGCCGGCCGAGCTGGTGAAATGGGTGCTCGCGCACAATCTCACGACCTGGGAGTTCCTGCTCACCATCAACGTGCTGCTTCTGGTGCTTGGCTGCTTCCTCGAGGTCGTGGCGACGTTGCTGCTGGTGCTGCCGATCCTGGCGCCGATCCTGGTGCCGCTCGGCGTCGACCCGGTGCACTTCTCGATCATCTTCACGCATAACATGGAGATCGCGCTGATCCACCCGCCGGTCGGCCTCAATCTCTACGTGCTGGCGACGATCTCGACGGCGCCGATCGGCGAGGTCATCCGCGGCATCCTGCCGTTCCTGATCCTGCTGCTGATCGTGCTGATGATCATCACCTACTGGCCGCCGCTCACCATGTGGCTGCCGCAGCTCGTCTACGGCCACTAGTGCAGCGTGTGACCGCCGCCGAAATCGTGGTGGATGACGTTATGCTGCTGAGCGGGGTGCTGGTGGATCGGCGCGTCGCCGCCCGCCCATTGGCCGCTGATGCGTGAATCGTTGAGCGCGTCGGCGGGCGGGATCTCTTCCTTCGCCGGCCGCAGCAGGTAGATCACGAGGCCCGCGATTCCGGCGACCGTCAGGAGCGCGAAGACGACGAGGAGGAACGGGTTGGGCACGGCGGCGCCCTACTCCGCCGCCTTCGCCACGGGATCGAAGCGGGTGTCGAAGTCGCGGATCGACTTCTCGACGACTTCGGAGATCTGCTTGAGCTTGTCCTGGTTGAGCACCTTCAGGCCGAACACGTCCTTGACGTAGAACACGTCGACGGCGCGCTCGCCGTAGGTCGTGATGTGGGCCGAGGCGATCTGCAGGCTGCAGCGCGTCAGCGCGCGCGTCACCACGTGCAGGAAGCCCGGCCGGTCGCGGCCGTTGACCTCGATCACGGTGAAGGTGTCGGACGCCGTATTGTCGATCAGCACGCGCGGCTCGACGGTGAAGACGCGGTCGCGCTTGGGCCACGAGCCGCGCTGGGCGTCGAGTTCGCGCTGGATGTCGAGCCGGTTGGACAGCGACAGCTCGACCCGCGCCGACAGCCGCGCCAGGCGCTGCGGCCCGTCGAACGGCCGGCCTTCGAGGTCCTGGATCCAGAAGGTGTCGAGCGCCATGCCGTTGGCCAGCGTGAAGATCTTGGCGTCGACGATGTTGGCGCCGCTGATCGCCATCGCGCCGGCGAGCCGGGCGAACAGCCCGTGCGTGTCGAGCGTGTAGATCGTGATCTCGGTCACCGAGCGGTGCGCGTCGACGCGCTGCTCGATCGCCAGCGGCTGGCGGTCGCGCTCGGCGCGACGCACCAGCTCGGCCTGACGGGCGAGCGTATCGGGATCGAACGACAGCCAGTAGGGTGCGTAGCCGCGGCCGAAATGCTCGTTCTTCTCCGCCTCGCTCCAGCCGGAGAGGCGCGTGGCGACCCCGGCCTGGATCGCCTTGATGCGCTCGGCACGGCCGCCCGCCAGTGTGCCGCCCGACAGCAGCTGCTCGGCGGCGTGATAGAGCTGGCGCAGGAGTGCGGCCTTCCAGCCGTTCCACACGTTGGGGCCGACGGCGCGGATGTCGCACACGGTCAGCACCAGCAACAGCCGCAGGCGCTCGGGCGATTGAACAAGCGCGGCGAAATCCTCGATGGTCTTGGGGTCCATCAGGTCGCGCTGGAACGCCGTGCCCGACATGGCGAGATGGTTGCGCACCAGCCACGCCACGGTCTCGGTCTCGGCGGCGCTGAGGCCGAGCCGCGGCCCGAGCTGCATCGCCACGTCGGCGCCCAGCACCGAGTGATCGCCGCCGCGGCCCTTGGCGATGTCGTGCAGCAGCACCGCGAGATAGAGCGCCGGGCGCGACAGGATCTTGTGCACGATGTCGGCCGATACCGGATGGTCTTCCTTGAGCGTGCCGTTCTCGATCTTGGCGAGGATGCCGATGGCGCGGATCGTGTGCTCGTCGACCGTGTACGTGTGGTACATGTCGTGCTGCGTCTGCGCGACCACCCGGCCGAAGTCAGGCACGAAGCGGCCGAACACACCGGCCTCGTTCAGCCGCCGCAACGTCGTCTCGGGATCATGAGTCGACGTCAGCATCTCCATGAACAGCCGGTTGGTGTCGGCATCGCCGCGCAGCCGGTCGACCAGGCGGATGTTCTGCGTGATCAGCCGCAGGGTCGCGGGATGGATGTCGAGCCCGTTCGCCTGCGCCACGTGGAACAGGCGCAGGATCGCCACCGGATCCTTGGCGAACATGTCGGGTGAGGCGACGCCCAGCCGCTCGCCGTCGAGCCGGAAGCCCTCGAGCTGGCGCGGCCGCAGCGTCTGCCAGAGGGCCGCCAGCTTGGGCTTGCGGCGATGGCTGTCCTCGAGTGCCGCCACGAAGATGCGCGTGAGGTCGCCCACCGTCTTGGCATGGAGATAGTAGTGTTTGGTGAAACGCTCGACGCCGCGGCTGCCCGGCCGGTCCTGGTAGCCGAGGCGCGTGGCGATGTCGCGCTGCAGATCGAACGACAGGCGGTCGTCGGCGCGGTTCGTCAGGTAGTGGATGTGGCAGCGCACCGTCGACAGGAAGCGCTCGGCGCGTTCGAAGTGGCGCGCCTCGCCTTGGGTCAGCACGCCCTTGGCGATCAGCTCGGCGGGCTTGGTGACGCGATAGAGATACTTGGCGATCCAGAACAGCAGGTGGAGGTCGCGCAGGCCGCCCTTGCCCTCCTTCACGTTGGGCTCGACGACGTAGCGCGAGTCGCCCATGCGCTGGTGGCGCTGGTCGCGCTCGACGAGCTTGGCCTCGACGAAGTCGCGCCCGTCGCCGCCCAGGAACTTCTGCGCGAAGCTCTTGATCAGCTCGTCGAACAGCTCGCGGTCGCCCCACAAATAGCGCGCCTCGAGCAGCGCCGTGCGGATCGTCTGGTCGCGCTCGGCATAGCGGATGCTCTCCTCGACCGTGCGCGTGGCGTGGCCGACCTTCAGGCCGAGGTCCCACAGCAGATAGAGCATGAACTCGACGATCTGCTCGCCGCGCGGCGTCTGCTTGTAGGGCCGCAGGAACAGCAGATCGAGGTCGCTAAGGGGCGCCAGCTCGCCGCGGCCGAAGCCGCCGGTCGTCACCACGCCCAGCCGCTCGGCCGCGCTCGGGTTGGCGGCCGGATAGGCGTATTTCTCGGCGAAGTCGAACAGGACGCGGATCACCTGGTCCATCAGGAACGAGGTCGCGGCCAGCACCGCCGGTCCGTCGTTGCGTAGCTTGCCCTTCTCGTCCTCGAAGCGGTGGCGGATCTCGGCGCGGCCGGTGGCCAGCGCGTCGCGGAACAGGGTCAGCACCTCGGGCCGTGGGACATCGCCCGACGAGCGGTCCTCGACCAGGGCCGCCAACGCCTCCTCGAGCGCGCGCCGCCGGATGATGGCGCGGCGATCGGGGATGGAATCGTAGGGCGTGGCCATTGGGGGTGGATAGTATAGGGCGCCAGAGGGTTAAAATAGAGCGCATGGAAAAGCCCCCGATTCTCGCGATTTTCACCAAGAACTGGGTCAATCCGGCCTATGCCGCCGCGCGCCTGGCCGCCGACCGCGTGGCTGCCGAAGTCGGCGCCCGCACCGTCCATTACGCGCCCGCCACGCCCGACGACGTGGGCGAGCAGAAGGCCCTGCTGACCGAGGCGCTGGCCGCCCGTCCGGATGCCCGCCCGGATGCCATCGTGCTTAATCCGGCCGACGACGTGAAAATGCAGGACGATCTTGGCCGCATTGCCGCCGCCGGCATCCCGGTGGCGCTGTTCATCAATCGCATGGAAGGACCCTCTCTCACCTTCGTGGGCTCCGACGACGAGGCGATCGGCCGGCGGACGGCGGTGGCGCTGTTCGAGGCGCTGGGCGGCGAGGGCCGGGTGGTCGGCCTCGAGGGGCCGGCCGCCGCGCCGACCAGCCGGGCCCGCGTGCGCGGCCTGCGCGAAACCCTGGCGCGCTACCCGAAGATCGATCTGGTCGACCTGGCCGTCGGCCACCTGCAGCAACCGCCGGCGCAAGCCGCCATGGCCGGGCTGCTGGCGCGGCATCCCCGGATCGACGGCGTGTGGACAGCCAACGACCTCATGGCCTTCGGCGCGCTCGACGCGCTGGCGGCGGCAGGACGCACGGCGCAGGTCGTCGGCATCAACGGGCTGCCGGCGGCGATCGAGCACATCGAGCGCGGCACCATGCTGGCGAGCGCCGACTTCAGTGCCTTCAACATCGCCGCAATCGCCGCCCGCGCGGTGCTGCGTCACCTCAAAGGCGAAGCCGTGCCGCGCGAGATCATGGTGCCGGCCGAGTTGATCGACCGCGGCAATTATGCGCGATGGAAGGTGCCGTTCGCCGAGCGGCGCTGTCCCGCCTGGGAAGAGATCGTGCGATAGTAGGCCGATGCGTGCCGCCGTCCTTCTTTGTCTCGTTCTCGCGCTGGCGCTGGGCAGCGCTCAGGCCCAGACGCGCCCGCCCGCCGCGGCGGCGCCGACGGCCAACCAGATCGACATCAACAGCGCCAGCCGCGACCAGCTCATGACCCTCGACGGCATCGGCGAGGTGCGCGCCGCCGCCATCGTCCGCATGCGTCCGTTCAAGGTGAAGACCGAGCTGGTCGAGCGCCGGGTGATCCCCGAGGCACTCTACGAGAAGCTGGCCGACAAGGTTTACGCGCGCCCGGTCCCCGTGGCGCCGCGCCCTGCTCCGGCCGCGCCCGCGGCGCCTGCTGCTCCCGCGCGGCGGTGATGGAAGACGCCACGATCTATGCGCTGGGCACGCCCACGCCGTCGCGCGCGGCGCCAGGCGCCCTCTCCGTCATTCGCATCAGCGGCCCGCGCGCGCCCGATGCGCTGATCTTCCTCACCGAGGCCAAGGCCTTCCAGCGCGGCCACTCGGCGCGCGATCCGTCGCTGCCCGAGCCGCGCCGCATGGTGCTGCGCACGGTCTACGATCCGCTGAGCGGCGAGGCGATCGACCGCGGCATCGCCGTGCTGTTCGAGGCGCCCAACACCGAGACCGGCGAGATGATGGCCGAGCTGCACCTCCATGGCGGTCGGGCCGTGGTCAATGCCGCCCTGGCCGCGATCGCCAACCTGGGCTTCTGCCGCCTCGCCGAGCCCGGCGAATTCACGCGCCGCGCCTTCGAGCACGGCAAGGTCGGCCTCACCGAGGCCGAGGCGATCGCCGACCTGGTGGCCGCCGAGACCGACCAGCAGCGCCGCCTGGCCGTGCAGCAGATGGGCGGCGCGCTGCACCGGCTCTACGAGGATTGGCGCACGGTCGGCCTGCGCGCGCTGGCGCATCTCGAGGCCGCCATCGATTTTCCCGACGAGGACCTGCCCGCGGGTCTCGGCGCTGAAGTGAAGAACGGCGTCACGCAGCTTCAGGCCGAAATCGCCGCGCACCTCGACGACCGGCGCGGCGAGCGGTTGCGCGACGGTGTGCACATCGCCCTCATCGGGCCGCCCAACGCCGGCAAGTCCTCGCTGCTCAACCTGCTGGCGCGCCGCGATGCCGCGATCGTGTCGGAGACCGCCGGTACGACGCGCGACGTGATCGAGGTCCATATGGATCTCGGCGGCTGGCCGGTGGTGCTGGCCGACACCGCGGGCTTGCGCCAGTCGACCGACGCGGTCGAGCAGGAAGGCGTGCGCCGGGCCCGGGCGCGCGCCGCCGCGGCCGACGTGCGCGTGCTGGTGCTCGATGCCGCGGGCGACTGGAAGGCCGAGATGCAGGCACTCACCACGGCCACCGAGCGCTGGGATCCGGCGCGCGACATCGTGGTCGTGAACAAGAGCGACCTCGCCGCCGTCGACGACATTGGCTCAGAGGCGGCGGTCGTGGCCCTGTCGGCCAAGTCGGGCGCCGGCCTGCCCGAGCTGCTGCAGCGCCTCGAACGCTCGGCCGAAGTGCTGATGGCCGAAGGCGCCGCGCCGCCGCTCACTCGCGCCCGTCACCGCGAGGCGCTGGTCGAGGCGCACGTGGCCCTCGGTCGCGCGCTCGCCGCGCCTGAGATCGCGCTTGCCGCCGAGGACCTGCGCCTGGCCATGCGCGCGCTCGGCCGCATCACCGGCGCGGTTCGGATCGACGAGCTACTGGACGTCATCTTTCGCGATTTCTGTATCGGCAAGTGACGCGGAGAAAGACCGGTAAAATTCGACGCCGAATCCCGTTCCCGCCCGGTTTCGGCAACCTCTATCGGCCCGATCCCGTTGGACTCGGCACCGTCCCAATCATGGGTTTGGTGAGTTTCGCGGGGTTGCATCGTGGCGAAGGCAAAGTCGAGCAGGAAGCCGGGCACCAACAGGAAGGTTGCCGGAGGCGAGTTGCATCAAACGACTTTATCGGACGACCAGACGCTGACGACCAACCAGGGCACGGCGATCGGCGACAACCAGAATTCGCTGAAGAGTGGCGCGCGCGGCCCGACCCTGCTGGAGGACTTCGTCCTTCGCGAGAAAATCACCCATTTCGACCACGAGCGTATTCCCGAGCGCATCGTCCATGCCCGCGGCTCGGGCGCCCATGGCTATTTCCAGCCTTTCAAGAACTGGTCGCGGCTGTCCAAGGCCTCGTTCCTGCAGGATCCGAAGAAGAAGACCAAGGTTTTCGTGCGCATTTCGACGGTCGCCGGTGGCGCGGGCTCGGTCGACACGCCGCGCGACGTGCGCGGCTTCGCGGTGAAGTTCTATACCGACGAGGGCAACTTCGACCTGGTCGGCAACAACATCCCGGTCTTCTTCATCCAGGACGCGATGAAGTTCCCCGACCTCGTGCACGCGGTGAAGATGGAGGCCGACCGCGGCTTCCCGCAGGCGGCCTCCGCGCATGACACCTTCTGGGACTTCGTCTCGCTGATGCCCGAGAGCATGCACATGCTGATGTGGGCGATGTCCGACCGCGCCATTCCGCGCTCGTTGCGCCACATCGAGGGCTTCGGCATCCATACCTTCCGCCTGATCAATGCGGCGGGCCACTCGACCTTCGTGAAGTTCCACTGGCGGCCCCGCATCGGCGCCGCCTCGCTGATCTGGGACGAATCGGTAAAGATCGCCGGCGCCGATCCCGACTTCCACCGTCGCGACCTCTGGGAGGCGATCGATAGCGGCGCCTTCCCGGAATGGACCCTGAGCGTCCAGGCCTTCGACCAGGCAACGGCCGACAAGCTCGACTTCGACATCCTCGACGCCACCAAGCTCATCCCCGAGGAGATCGTGCCGCTCACCCCGATCGGCCGCATGGTGCTCGACCGTAACCCGGTCAACTTCTTTGCCGAAACCGAGCAGGTCGCCTTCCATCCCGGCCACATCGTGCCCGGCATCGACTTTACGCCCGATCCACTGCTGCAGGGCCGACTGCACTCCTATCTCGACACCCAACTGTCGCGGCTGGGTGGGCCGAACTTCCACGAGATCCCGATCAACAAACCGGTGTGCCCGATGCGCAACTTCCAGCGCGACGGCCACATGCGCATGCTGGCGGTGCCCGGCCGTACCAACTACGAGCCCAATTCGCTCGATCCGGCCAGCCCTCGCGAGAACCCGTTGCGCGGCTTCGCGAGCTTCCCCGATCCGACTTCGGGACCGAAGGTGCGCGAGCGGCCGGAAACTTTCGCCGACCACTATTCGCAGGCCCGCCAGTTCTGGCGCTCGATGACGCCGCCCGAGCAGGGCCACATCGTCTCGGCCTTCACCTTCGAGCTATCGAAGGTGGTCACGGTGGCGGTGCGCACGCGCATGCTGGGCCATCTCGACTTGATCGAGCCGGAGCTGGGTGAGCGGGTCGCCACCGCCATGGGCATGGAGGGCATGGCCGACGAGATCGTGCCGGCGGTCGCGCCGCGTGACGATCTTCCGCCCTCACCGCCGCTCTCCCTGGTCGCCAAGGCGCCGGCCACAATCGAGGGCCGTACCATCGCCGTCATCGTCACCGACGGCTTCGACCGGCAGGTGCTGGCCAGCCTCGCCGCCGCGGCGAAGCGCGAGGGCGCGGTACTGAAGCTGGTGGCGCCCAGGATCGGCCCGGTGAAGGACGACAAGGGCGGCAAGCACGAGCCCGCCTCGACCATCGACGGCGGTCCGTCGGTGCTGTTCGACGCCTGCGTGCTGTTGCCGTCGCAAGACGGTGCGGCCGAGCTGCTCGACATGGCCGCGGCGATCAACTGGATCCGCGACGGATACGGTCACCTCAAGGCCATCGCCTATGCAGCCACCGCGCTGCCGCTGCTGGAAAAAGCCGCGGTCGAGCCCGACGCCGCGCTGGGCGTGATCGGACTCGACGGCAGGAAGGGTCTCGACGCCTTCATCGCCGCCGCCAAGAAGCACCGCATCTGGGACCGTGAGAAGCTGGTGCGGCCGGCTGTGTGACCCTGAAAGTCTGACCATGAAAGGCAGCCTCACCTCCTATCGCGCCAAGCGCGACTTCGCCCGGACCGCTGAGCCCTCGGGCAAGGCGGCCGTGGCGAGGGGGGCGGGACTGCGATTCGTCATCCAGCGCCATGACGCCACGCGCCTGCATTACGACTTCCGGCTCGAACTCGACGGCGTGTTCAAGTCGTGGGCGGTGACCCGGGGGCCGTCGCTCGACCCGCACGACAAGCGGCTGGCGGTCGAGGTCGAGGATCATCCGCTCGACTACGGCGACTTCGAGGGCACGATCCCCAAGGGCCAGTACGGCGGCGGCACCGTCCAGCTCTGGGATCGCGGCCACTGGATCCCCGAAGGCGATCCGCACGAGGGGCTGAAGCGCGGCGATCTCAAGTTCACCCTCGACGGCGAGCGCCTGCAGGGAAGCTGGGTCCTGGTGCGCATGCGCTGGGACAAGAAAGGCGGCAAACGGACCAACTGGCTGCTGATCAAGCATCGCGATGCGGCCGCCGCTGAGGGCCATGGCGACAAACTGCTGAAGGACCCCAAGTCGGTCGCCTCGGGGCGGACGCTGAAGGAGATCGCGCTCGGCACCGGTAAGGCGCCGACGCCGTTCATGAGCCGCAAGAACAAGAGCACTGCGGGCGCGGTGTGGAACAGCAAGGGCAGCGGCCAGGAAAACAAAAAGACCAGCGAGAAGAAGGCCAAGGCGCCCGAGCCGAAGAAGGCCACCCGCATGCCCGGCTTCGTCGAGCCCCAGCTCTGCAAGCTGGTCGAGCGCGCGCCGTCGGGTCCCGGCTGGGCACACGAGGTGAAGTTCGACGGCTACCGCCTGCAACTGCGTGTCGAGGACGGCGAGGCCACTCTGCGCACGCGCAAGGGGCTCGACTGGACGCGCAAGTTCGGCGCCATCGCCGAAGCGGCCGAGGCGCTGCCCAACTGCATCATCGACGGCGAGGTCTGTGCGCTCGATCGTCACGGCGCGCCGGACTTCGCGGCGCTTCAAGCCGCTCTATCGGAAGACGATTCGAAGAACCTGATCTTCTTTGCTTTCGACCTGCTGTTCGCCGAGGGGCTCGATCTACGCGGCTTGCCGCTGTCGGAGCGCAAAGAGGCGCTGCAGATGGTGCTGGCGTCGACCAAGGCGAAGAAACAGATCCTGCGTTACGTCGACCATTTCGAGACCGGCGGCGATGCCGTGCTGCAATCGGCCTGCAAGATGCATCTGGAAGGCATCGTGTCGAAGGAGCTCGACGCGCCCTACGCCTCCGGCCGCCACGGAAGCTGGGTGAAAGCCAAGTGCCGCGCCGGCCACGAGGTGGTGATCGGCGGCTGGATCAGCGCCGGTCGCAAGGTCCGCTCGCTGCTGGCCGGCGTGCACAGAGATACAAAAGGGGACGGCAAGAAGCTGGTCTATGTCGGCCGCGTCGGCACCGGCTTCAGCGAGAAGGTCATGCGCGATCTCCTGCCGAAGCTGAAGGCGGTCGAGAGCAAGAAGACGCCGTTCGATGCGGCCGCCTCCCCGCCGCGCGAGAGCAACATGCACTGGGCTCGTCCCGACCTGGTGGCCGAGATCGAATTCGCCGGCTGGACTGGCGCTGGCAACGTGCGCCAGGCCGCCTTCAAGGGCCTGCGCGCGGACAAGCCGGCCGACGAAGTCGAAGCCGAGAAGGCCGCCTCGCCCTCCAGGACCCGCGTTGCCAAGCCGGTGGCCAAGGCGTCCGCTTCGGACATGGTCATGAACGTGTCGATCTCGCATCCCGACAAGCTGCTGTGGCCCCAGGACAAGGTGAGCAAGCTCGACCTCGCGCACTATTTCGAGTCGGTCGGCGACTGGATGCTGCCCCATCTCAAAGGGCGTCCCTGCTCGATCGTGCGCACGCCCGACGGCATCGACGGCAAGCAGAAGTTCTTCCAGCGTCACGCCATGGCCGGCTCCTCACATCTCTTCGAGGCGGTGAAGGTCAAAGGCGACAAGCTACCCTACCTGCAGATCGACCGGGTCGAGGGACTGGTCGCGGCAGCGCAGATGGGTGCCACCGAGCTGCATCCGTGGAACTGCCAGCCCGACCGGCCGGAGCTGCCGGGCCGGCTGGTGTTCGACCTCGATCCGGCGCCCGACGTGAAGTTCGCCGAGGTGATCAAGGGCGCGCTGGAGGTGCGTCGGCGGCTCGAGGCGCTGGGCCTCGTACCCTTCTGCAAGACGACCGGTGGCAAGGGCCTGCATGTCGTGGTGCCGCTGACCGCCGACAAGAAGAGCCCGGACTGGGACGCCGCCAAAATGTTCGCCAAGGAGATCTGCCGGCGCATCGCCGCGGCCGAGCCCGACCGCTACGTGCTCAACATGGCCAAGAAGGAACGCACCGGCCGCATCTTCCTCGACTATCTGCGCAACGACAAAACCGCGACGGCGGTGGCGCCGCTGTCGCCGCGCGCCCGCGCCGGCGCGCCGGTGTCGATGCCGATCGACTGGAAGCACGTGAAGGCCGGGCTCGACCCGATGAAGTTCACGGTGCGCACGGCGCCCGCCCTCCTGAAGAAGAGCAAGCCGTGGCGCGACTACGCGACATCCGCCAAGCCGCTGCGCGCGGTGATCGAGACATTGATCGAAACCAAACGGTGAGGTTGGCCATGGCCAGGAATCGCACTACGGCGCCCAAACACAAAGCTTCTTCGCACAAGTCGTTGCGCCCGACCTGGGAGGGCCATCTGCGGCTGTCGCTGGTGACCTGTCCGGTCGCGCTCTACACGGCGACGGAGCGCGCGGCCGACATCCACTTCAACATGATCAATCCCAAGACCAACAACCGCATCCGCATGCAGACGGTCGATGCCGGCACCGGCAAGCCGGTCGACCGCGCCGATCTGGTGCGCGGCTTCGAGATTTCCAAGAACAAGTACATCCTGCTCGACAAGGAGGAGCTCGATGCGGTGAAGCTTGAATCGACGCGCATCATCGATATCGAGGCATTCGTCGACGCCGATACCATCGACCGCATCTACTGGGACGAGCCCTATTACCTCGCCCCCGCCGGCAAGACCGGCATCGAGGCCTATGCCGTGATCCAGGCGGCGATGGGCAAGCAGAAGAAGGTGGCGCTGGGCCGCGTCGTCCTTCACACGCGCGAACGCATCTGCGCGCTCGAACCGCGCGACAGCGGTATCCTGCTCACGACTCTGCGCAGCCACGACGAGATTCGCAGCACCAGCGAGATCTTCGACACCCACCTGCCGAGGCCCGAGCGCGGCATGCTCGACATCGCCGAGAAGATCATCGACCAGCAGGCCGCCAAGTTCGATCCGAGCGAATTCAAGGACCGCTACGAGGACGCGCTGCGCGCCCTGATCGCCCGCAAGAAAAAGGGTAAAGCCGTAACCGCCGAGGCCGAGCCCGAGGAAGACGACGGCAAGGTGATCGACCTGATGGAGGCCCTGAAGAAGAGCCTGAAGGGTGGCGGCGCGAAGAAGCGGGCGGCCTGAGGTTCCGCAGCCCGAGCCTGCGCGCGGGCAAGAGTGTTGAAATAGACTGTTCGATCGTGCCCAATCCGCTTATTCACGGGATCGATGAATAAGCGGAGGGAGCGACCATGCGACAGAACAAGATCAAGCAGAAGTGGAAGGCCGGGCAGTGGGTGTCGCTGGGCTGGCTCTCGGTATCGCACGGCTTCACCGCGGAGGTCATGGCGCGCCAGGGCGGCTTCGATGCCTTGTGCATCGACCTGCAGCATGGCACGTCCGAAATGAAGGACGTCCTGCCGATGCTGCAGGCGATCTCGCAGACCGACGTCGTCCCGGTCGTGCGGGTCAACTGGAACACTCCCGCGGACATCATGCGGGCGCTCGATCTCGGTGCCTACGGCATCATCGTGCCGCTGATCAACAACGCCAAGGAAGCCGCCGCCGCGGTGGCCGCGTGCCGCTTCCCGCCGACGGGCTATCGCTCGAACGGGCCGATCCGCGCCGCGCAGTACGGCGGTTCCGACTACGTGGCCAATGCCAACGGCGAGATCGTCGTCATGGCCATGATCGAGACCAAGGAAGGCATCGCCAACCTCGATGCCATCTGCGCCACGCCCGGCCTCGACGCCGTCTACATCGGACCGGCCGACCTGTCGTTCGCCCTGGGCATGCCGCCCCGCGCCGACAACCCCGATCCGCTCCACATGGCCACCTGCGACAAGATCCTGGCGGCGGCGCACAAGGCCGGCATCAAGTGCGTTATGCACTGCGCCAGTGCGGCGTTTGCGGCCGGCGCGGTGAAGCGCGGCTTCGACATGGTGATGGTGACGTCCGATATCTCCTGCATGATCGCGGGTGTGAAGCGGGAGATGGAAGAGCTCAAGGCCAAGACGGCCTGAGCGGAGCCCGCGCGGCCTGACCGTGGACGGGCTACACTGGGGCCCGTGACCAAGATCCTGCTGACCCGCCACGGCCACGTCGACGGCATCAAGCCCAAGCGCTTCCGCGGCCGCGCCGAACTCGCCCTGACGGAACTGGGTGTTCGTCAGGTCAGGGCGTTGGCGGCGCGCGTCTCCACAAGCTGGAAGCCCGCCGCCGTCTACACCAGCGCGATGGGGCGCTGCGTGGTCACGGGGGCGGCGGTCGGCGAGGCCTGCGGCGTCGGTTCGTCGGTGCTCGAGGGGCTGACCGATCTCGACTACGGCCAGTGGCAGATGCGCGTGCAGGACGAGGTCGAGGCCGAGCAGCCCGAGCTCTTCCGCCTGTGGCACACCGCGCCGCATCACATGCGCTTTCCCGGCGGCGAGTCGCTTCAGGACCTGGTGGCCCGCACCACCGACGCGCTGCGCACGGTGCTGGCGCGCCACGCCGGCCAGACGGTGGTGATGGTGGGTCATGACAGCGTCAATCGCGCGTTGCTGCTCCAGCTCCTCGACCAGCCGTTGGCGGCCTATTGGAAACTGGCCCAGGACCCCTGTTGTCTGAACGAGATCGACGTCAACGGCGGAAAGGTTGAAATCCTGCGCATCAACGATACGGCGACCCTGCCTCTGGTCTGATGGAGATGGGTTTTTCGACGATGAGTTGACGTAGCCATCGGCTGGGCATATGTCCTGGCATATGCTGGCAGGAGGCGCCAAATGACCCAACGGCATGTGAAGATCTTCAGGAACGGCTCGAACCAAGCCGTGAGGATACCTCGCGAATTCGAGCTACCGGGCGAAGATGCCGTCATGCGCAAGGAGGGCGACCGCCTCATCCTCGAGGCGGTGCCCCCACAATCGCTCCTCGCTCTCCTCGCAACGCTTGATCCGCTGCAAGAGGACTTCCCGGCGATCGACGATCCGAAACCGCGCCCGGTCGACCTGTGAGCCGCTATCTCCTGGACACCAACATTGTTTCCGACCTGATCCGCAATCCGCAGGGCGCGGTTGCCGAGCACATCTATGAGGTCGGCGAGGCGCGGGTTTGCACTAGTGCAATTGTTGCTGCTGAATTGCGCTACGTAGCGGCGAAGAAGGGCTCGGCACGCCTGACGCAACGGGTAGAGGCCGTTCTCGGTGTTCTTGAGGTTCTCCCATTCGAGGCGCCCGCCGACGCCGCCTATGCCGAAATAAGAGTTGCGCTCGAGGCGGCGGGCACGCCGATCGGCGCCAATGATCTGTTGATCGCGGCGCACGCCAAAGCTCTGGGCTACAGTATTGTCAGCGCGAACGAGGACGAGTTCGCTCGCGTTGCCAAAGTGGCGGGAGTTGCCTGCGAAAATTGGCTTAAAGACTAAAGACAGGACGAGTCCGGCAGAGGCGTCGCATCTGGACCGCGCCCGCACCCTGAGCGTACAACCCCGCCATGTCGGGCTTTTCCTTCGACGTGATCGTGGTCGGCGGCGGCCATGCCGGCTGCGAGGCTGCGGCCGCGGCGGCGCGGCTGGGCGCGCGCACCCTGCTGCTCACGCATCGGCTCGATACGATCGGCGAGATGTCGTGCAATCCCGCCATCGGCGGCCTGGGCAAGGGCCATCTGGTGCGCGAGATCGATGCGCTCGACGGCGTCATGGGTCGCGCCATCGATCGCGCCGGCATCCAGTTCCGCACGCTCAATCTTTCCAAGGGGCCCGCCGTGCGCGGGCCGCGCGCGCAAGCCGACCGCAAGCTCTATCGCGGCGCCATGCAGGCGCTGCTGGCCGAGCAGGGGAACCTCGAAATCCGCGCCGAGGCCGTGGTCGATATTGTCATGGATGCACGTGGGACGTGTGCCGGTGTCGTGACCGAGTCGGGCGCGGAGATCGCCGCCGGTCGCGTCGTGCTGACCACGGGCACGTTCCTGAGAGGCCTGATTCACCTGGGTGAAATCAAGATCCCCGCCGGCCGGGCGCGCGGCCAGCGCGACGGCGTGCTGACTGATCTTGGGGCCGATCTTGGGGCCGACGCGGTGGAGGAGCCGTCAACCGCACTCGCGCAAAAGTTGCAGACACTCGGCTTCGCTTTGGGTCGGCTCAAGACCGGCACGCCGGCGCGACTCGACGGCCGCACGATCGACTATGGCGCGCTCGATCGCCAGGACGGCGACACGCCGCCAGTGCCCTTCTCGTATCTCACGCGCACGATCACGACGCCGCAGATCGCCTGCCACATCACCGAGACGACGCCGGCGACGCACGCGCTGATCCGCGCCAACCTCCATCGCGCGCCGATGTACTCGGGCCAGATCGAGAGCGTCGGTCCGCGCTACTGCCCCTCGATCGAGGACAAGGTCGTGCGCTTTGCCGGCCGTGAGCGTCACCAGATCTTCCTCGAGCCGGAAGGGCTCGACGATCCGACCGTCTACCCCAACGGCATCTCGACCTCCCTGCCACGCGAGGTTCAGCTCCAGCTTTTGCAGACCATCCCGGGTCTGGAGCGGGCCGTCATGCTGCGGCCGGGGTATGCCATCGAATACGATCATATCGACCCGCGCGAGCTGCACGCGACCTTGGAGACCCGGCGGGTCCCGGGCCTCTACATGGCCGGGCAGATCAACGGCACCACCGGCTACGAGGAAGCTGCCGCCCAGGGGCTGATGGCGGGCCTGAACGCGGCCCTCTCAGCATCAAGAGGGCCGGCGGCCGGATCGGCGCCCTTTACCGTCGACCGCGCCGACGGTTATCTCGGTGTTCTGATTGACGATTTGGTGAGTTTAGGGGTCACCGAACCCTACCGGATGTTCACCTCGCGGGCGGAATATCGTCTGTGGCTGCGAGCCGATAATGCCGACCAGCGCCTGACCTCGCGCGGCCTGGCCATCGGCTGTATCGGCCCCGAGCGAGCCCGGATGTTTCACGTGAAACAACAGGCCCTGGCCGAGGCCAAGACCCAGGCCGGGGCCCTGCGGATGAGCCCGTCCGCGCTGGCCAAGGTCGGGATCGCCATAAACCAGGATGGCGTGGTCCGTAATGCATTGGAATTGCTGGCTTATCCGGATGTGGATTGGGCCCGCCTCTGCCGCCTCTGGCCCGAGCTGGTCCGGGTTCCTGCCGAGATTTCCGAGCAATTGGCCATCGACGCCCGCTACGAGGGCTATCTTGGCCGCCAGCGCCAGGACATCGACGCCTACCGTCGTGACGAGGCTCTGGAACTGCCGGGCGACCTCGACTATGGCGCGGTCGGCGGCCTGTCCAACGAGGTCCGCCAGAAGCTGCAGGCTCACACCCCCGCCACCTTGGGCCAGGCCGCGCGGATCTCGGGCGTGACCCCGGCCGCCCTGATCGCCCTGCTGAAACATGTCCGACGCCGCGCGGCGTAGGCTGGCCGAGTTCTTGCCGCCCGATGTTTCACGTGAAACACTGGGGCGGTTGGAGGCCTATGTCGAAATCCTCCTGAAATGGCAGAAGGCCATCAACCTGATCGGCCCGGCGACGGTCGACGATATCTGGAGTCGCCATATCCTCGATTCGGCGCAGCTCCTGCCCCACATTCCCGCCGGCGCGAAGACCTTGGCCGATCTCGGCGCCGGGGCTGGCTTCCCCGGGCTGGTCGTGGCAGCCGCACGGCCCGATCTGGACGTCATCCTGGTCGAGTCCGACGCAAGGAAAGCCGCCTTTCTTGGCGAGGCCAGTCGGCGTATGTCCTTGGAAAAGCAGCCGAAAATCGTTATCGGCCGCATCGAGGCGGTGGCGCCCGCCAAGGCAGATGTGCTGACGGCGCGGGCTGTGGCGCCGCTCGGCACGCTGCTGAGCTGGGCCGAGCGCCATCGTTCCGACCCCGCTATTTGCCTTTTCCACAAAGGCAAAGATTGGCAGGTCGAATTGACCGAGGCCCAGCGAGGCTGGGACATTGATCTCCAACATTTCCCGAGTGCCACCGACCGTGACGCTGTCCTCCTCCGCATCGACGCCTACCGACCCCGTGACACTCCCGGGGCCGCAGATATTCGCGATCGCCAATCAAAAGGGCGGCGTCGGTAAGACGACGACGGCGATCAACCTCGCCACGGCGCTGGCCGCGGTCGGCGAGAACGTGCTGCTGATCGATCTCGATCCCCAGGGCAACGCCTCGACCAGCCTCGGCATTCCCCGCAACGATCGCGCGCCCGGCGCCTATGAGTTCATCCTCGGTCTTTCGCCGATGGCCGACTGCATTCGCGCCTCGCAGATCCCGGGCCTGTCGGTGATGCCGGCGTCGGTGTCACTCGCTGGCGCGGAGATCGAGCTGATCGACATGGAGCGGCGCGAGCATCGGCTGTTCGATGCGCTCGCCGCGGATGAACAGTCGGCGCGCGCGCGATGGTCGACGATCCTGATCGACTGCCCGCCGTCGCTTGGCCTCGTCACGCTGAACGCCCTGGTCGCCGTCGATGCGGTGCTGGTGGCGCTGCAGGCGGAGTTCCTGGCGCTCGAGGGCATCGGCGCGCTGGTCACCACCGTGGAGAGGGTCAAAAAAAGACTCAACCCCAAGTTGCACATCGCCGGCGTGGTCCTGACCATGGTCGATCGCCGCAACATGCTCAGCCAGCAGGTCGAGGCCGATGCGCGCCAGCATTTCGGCGAGCTGGTGTTCGCCACGACGATCCCGCGCAACGTGCGCATCGCCGAGGCGCCGTCGCACGGCCTGCCCGTGCTGATCTACGACAATGCCTGCGCCGGATCGCAGGCCTACATCCTGCTGGCGAGCGAGTTCATCCGCCGCCGGCGCAACGCTGCCGCCGCCCAACAGGTCCCGTCATGAGCCAAGCGCCGAAACCCTCGTCGCAAAAACATCGCGGTCTCGGCCGCGGCCTCTCCGCCCTTCTCGGGGACGATGAAGTCGCCGCCACCGTGGCGCCCGCACCCGTGCCGCAAGCGCCGGCCGCTGCGCCGACGCGACCGCCCGCGAATCGCACGCCGGTCACTTTGCCGATCGGCCAGTTGCGCGCCGGTGAATATCAGCCGCGCACGAGCTTCGAGGGCCTCGACGTGCTGATCGAATCGGTGAAGCAGTTCGGCCTCCTGCAGCCGATCCTCGTGCGACCGGTGCGCGGCGAGCCCGAAGCCTACGAGATCATCGCCGGCGAGCGCCGCTGGCGCGCCGCGCAAAAGGCGCAGCTCCACGACGTGCCCGTCGTCGTGCGCAGCCTCGACAATCTCGAGGCGCTGCAGTTGGGCCTGGTCGAGAACCTGCAACGCAGTGACCTGTCGCCGATCGACGAGGCCACCGGCCTGCGCCGCCTGATCGACGACTTCAACCAGACGCAGGAAGACGTCGCCAGGACCGTCGGCAAGAGCCGCCCATATGTCGCAAATACCTTGCGCCTCCTCGACCTGCCGCAGGACGTGCAAGAGCTGATCCGCGACGAAAAACTCAGCGCCGGCCACGGCCGCACGCTGCTGGGTTTCCCCGACCCGTCGGCGATGGCCGGGCAGGCGATCCGTGAGAAACTGAGCGTGCGCGATCTGGAAAAGCTTGCCACGGCTGAGAAGGCCCGGACGCGGCCCACGCTCAAGACCCGGGGCACGCCCAAGCCCGGCGAGAAGACCGGCGACACGCGCGCGCTGGAGAAGCGCCTCGAAGAGGCGCTCGGTCTCAAGGCGTCGCTGACGACGCAGGGCGGCGAGAAGACGATGCTGACCCTGGAGATCGCCGACTACGAGCAGCTCGACAACGTCGTGGAGAAACTGACCCGGCGCTAGGCCTGGAAACCATGAGGCCGCAAACGGTTCTGGAGACTCTCGGATGAAGGCGCTCGAGGTGCTGTCGATCTATCTTGTGCCGTTTCTCGTACTCTCCTTCGTGGCGAGGCACTTCTTGAACAAGCGCGTCAAGGACGTGGATTTGCCCAATGTTCGCGAGCAAGCAGGAGCCCCGCGCCGCTCGAACAGGGTCTCCTTCTTTGGACGCATGCGCGAATAACCATGAGCGATAGTCGACGGTACGATCGATTCCCTTCATTTCCGTCGGAAAGCTGACGCACCCGTGCGCCAGCCGCGCACGAGCGGGCCGGTCGGCCCCGGGCAGCCTGCGCAAGCTCATGCGGCGCAGATCGACCATCGCCTTCCTGCTGACCCTGCCGCTGATCACGCTGCTCCTCGTGCTCATCGCCTATCCCATGGGCTGGGCGATCTATCTCTCGATGCTCAACCGGCGCATGACCGAGTTCATCGGGCTCGACAACTTCGTTTACCTGCTCGGCCGCGGCAGGCTCTGGATGATCCTCTTCCAGACGTCCCTGTTCACCATCGGCGCCGTGATCATCAAGGTACCGCTCGGCTTCGTGCTGGCGCATCTCGTGCACAACCTCCCGGCCAGGGGCCAGCGCAAGTGGCGCGGCATGCTCCTGGTGCCCTGGGTCATCCCGCCGGTGCTGAGCGTGATCGCCTGGCGCGAGCTGCTCGACCCGTCCTACAGCGCCTTCAACTGGATCCTCGTGCACTGGCTCGGCCTACCGCCTGTCTTCTGGCTGGGCGACACCGGCTGGGCGCGCTTCTCGATCATCCTGGTGAGCGTGTGGTTCGGCGCCCCGTTCTTCATGATCATGTTCCTGGCGTCGCTGAAGTCGGTGCCCGAGGAGCTTTACGAGGCGGCGTCGATCGACGGCGCCACCTGGTGGCAGCGCTTCCGCTACGTGACCTTGCCGATGATGCGCAACGTCATCGCCATCAGCACGATGTTCTCCCTGATCGGCGGCTTCACCGGCTTCACGGTCGTGGCCATCCTGACCAACGGCGGGCCGCTCGGCGCGAACACCGTGCTGGCCACGGCGTCGTTCATGGTCGGCATCATGAGCGGTCATCTCCCGATGGGCGCCGCCGTGTCGCTGTGCATGCTGCCGTTCCTGGCGGTGGCCGCGACCGTCATCCTGCGCGGCATCGCCAAGCGGGGAAGCGATGTCTGACCTCGTGCGGCGAGAAGACGATGCTGACGCGGCGCTGATCTAATCTCCGCTTCCCCATTCAGATGGGGAGGGAAGCTAATCGCGCGCCAGGAACTCCGTCGCGAGCGCTGTCCGCTCCTCGTCGAGCGAGGCCTTCGACACCCGCCGGCCGGCACGGCGGTACCAGTAGCCGGCGTTGCTCATGTCGCCTTCCTGGCGATGGAGATGGGCATGCACCGAGTCGCAGTCGGGCTCGCCCTCGTGCGCCTGCACGCATTCGTGCGCCCGCTTCCAGTCGCCCTTCATCGCCCACCACAAGGCCTCCATGGCCGGACCTTTGTCGGACGGTGCGGACGCGCTGCTCTTGAAGGCATCGATCGAGCTCATTGCTGATTACCTCCACCGTAATCGACCCGAGCCTAGCGCCCGCCAACTCTCCCGTCATCACCGGGCCATCGTCCGTGGGAGAGTGTCATGTCCGTCCTGTCCGCCCGCACCCAGCGCCTCCTCGACGCGCCCGTCCTGCCGCTGCTGCTGAAGCTGGCGGCGCCCAACATCGGCGAGGCGGCAGCGCGCATCACCTTCCTCACCGCCGACGCCCTCTTCGTGTCGTGGCTGGGCAGCGACGCGCTGGCGGGCGTGGCCGTGGTCTTCCCGCTCTTCCTCGTGCTGCAGACCGCGACCGCGTCGGGCATCGGCTCGGGCGTGTCGTCGGCGATCGGCCGGGCGCTGGGCGCCGGCGATCCCGATCGCGCGCAATCGATCGCGGGCGTCGGGGTGGTCATCGCGCTGATCGGTGCGGCGCTGGTCACCGCGCTGCTGCTGGCCGACGGGCCGATGCTCTATGCCGCCATGGGCCTCACCGGCGGCGCGCTCGATATGGCGATCCTCTACGGCGGCGTGCTGTTCGGCGGCTCGGTCTTCGTGTGGACCATGAACATCCTGGCCAACGTCTCGCGCGGCGCCGGCAACATGATGGTGCCGGCCTTCGCCATCGCCATCGGCGAGGCGTTTCATCTGGCGCTGTCGCCGGCGTTGATCGTGGGTTGGGGTCCGTTCCCGCAGCTTGGCATCGTCGGTGCCGCGCTGGCCGCTCTCTCGGCCTATGCCGTAGGCACGGTCGTGCTGCTGCTCCATCTCGTCTCGCGCCAGGCGCTGGTGCGACTGCGGCTGGCGTGCGTGCGCCTGAAGCGCGAGGAAGCCGCTGCCATTTTGAAAGTCGGCGGCCTGTCGGCGATGAGTGCGCTGTTGTTCCAGATCACGACCTTCTTCGTGGTCGGCCTGGTGGCGCAGCTGGGCAGCCCGGCGGTCGCGGGCTATGGCGCGGCGGTACGGCTCGAGCTGCTGCAGTATCCGATCACCTTCGCCTTCGGCTCCGCCGTCATCACCCTGGTGGCGACGGCGGTGGGCGCGCGCGACCTCGACCGCGCCCGGCGCGCGGCGTGGACCGGCGTCGCGGTCGCCGCGAGCATCGGTCTCGTGTTCACGGCGGTGGGCCTGATGGGTAGCCATTGGATGGCGCTGTTCTCCAAAGACCCGGAGGTGCGCGACCTCGGCACGCTCTACCTCCACTGCCAGGCACTGGTGTTCCCGTTCACCGGCGCAGCGCTTGCCTGCTACTTCGCCACCGTGGGTCTGGGCAGCGTCACCGGCCCGTTTTTGCTGGCGCTCGCGCGCCTCACGGTGGCCGTCGGCGGCGGCTGGCTGATGCTCGAAATGGGAGATGGCCCGCTCGGTCTGTTCCTGGCCAGCAGCGTGGCCTTCGTCACGTTTTCGCTCGGGCTGCTGGGGATCCTGCGCCGCCTGTTCGCGCGCCGGACGCGGTAACAAAGTTGCGCGGGAGGGGCGGCGGAAAAGGGGACGAATCGCGCAAAACGCTTGTGCCATCGGCATCGAAGCCGTCCCCTCCAACAGGGGACGATTCTGCCGCCAGAGCGATTCCAGTTCGGAAGGAATGACCCTAGGCGGCGGTGAGGTCGGCGATCACGCGCTGCCACTCGGCCTGCAACGGCGGGATATCGGCGGCGGCGCCGGATTTCTCCAGGGCGGCGGCGAGATCGCCCAGGCGCACCGCGCCGGCGGCGCGCGCCGCACCCTTCAGCTTGTGGGCGAGCTCGCCCAGCTGCCGGAGATCGCCGCGCGCGGCGTCGATCTCGCCCAGCAGCTTCTGCCCGGCCTCGCGGAAACGGCCGAGGATGCGGGCGATGGCGGCGGGGTTGTCGCCGAACATCTGGGCCACGACCGAGCGGTCGACGGCGGCGTCGAGGGGCGCGGCCGCGACGGGCGGCACGGCGGCGGGCGCGTCGCTGGTCCAGCGCGCGACCGCCTCGCGCAACCGGTCGAGGGTGAGCGGCTTGGTGAGATAGTCGTCCATGCCGGCGCCCAGGCAGCGCTCGCTCTCGCCCTTCAGCGCGTTGGCGGTCAGCGCCACGATCGGCGTGCGCGCCCGGCCCCTCCCCTCGGCGCCGCGCACGCCTTCCTCGGCACGGATCTGGCGGGTCAGCTCGAAGCCGTCCATGTCGGGCATGTGGATGTCGGTCAGCACCAGCGCATAGGGCCGGCCGCGCCACAGGTTCAGCGCCTCGATGCCGTTGATCGCGGTGTCGAGCGTCATGCCCAGGATCTCGAACTGGCCGGCCAGCACCTCGAGGTTCACGTCGTAGTCGTCGACCGCGAGCACGCGGCGGCCGGCGGTCTGCAGCGGCGGCGGTTCGGCCGGGCTCGGCGCACGCAGCGCCTCGGCGGCGCGCTTCAGCCGCACCGTCACCCGGAAGGTCGAGCCCTGGCCGGGCGCGCTGTCGACGACGACCGTGCCGTCCATCAGCTCGGCGAGGCGCCGCACGATCGACAGGCCAAGGCCGGTGCCGCCGTAGCGCCGTGTGGTCGAGCTGTCGGCCTGCGAGAAGGGCTGGAACAGGCGCGCCTGCTGGGGGACGTCCATGCCGATGCCGGTGTCGCTGACGGCGAGGCCCAGAGTGACGTGGCCTTCGTCGATCGCCAGCGCATGGGCGCGCACGGTGATGGCGCCGCGGTCGGTGAACTTGGTGGCGTTGCCGATCAGGTTGAACAGGATCTGGCGCAGCCGCGTGGCATCGGCCAGCAGCAGGTCGGGCACGCCCGGCTCGACCACGGCGGCGATCGCCAGGCCCTTCTTCTCGACCTGCACCGACAGCGTCTCGGTGGTGCCGTCGATCAGGCCGCGCAGCGAGAACGGCGCCTCCTCAAGCTCCATGCGGCCGGCCTCGATCTTGGAGAAGTCGAGCACGTCGTCGATGATGCGCAGCAGCGCCGCGGCCGAGCTGCGCACCGTGCCGACCATGCGCTTCTGGCGCTCGTTCAACGGCTCGCGCTCGAGCAGCTCGGCCGTGCCGACGACGCCGTTCATCGGCGTGCGGATCTCGTGGCTCATGGTGGCGAGGAAGGTCGACTTGGCCTGGTTGGCGGCCTCGGCCTCGGCCCGCGCCGCCTGGGCCGCATCGCGCTCCTGGCGCAGGTCGCGCTGGCGGTGGCGCAGCTCTGTGATGTCGGTGAAGACCGATACGCAGCCGCCCGACTTGGTGCGGGCGGCAGTGAGGCGCGTCCAGGCCTGCGGACCGACGGGGAACTCGAAGGCGCCGTCGCCCTGGCGATGCTGTTTCACCACCGCCTCGGTCAGCCGCGCGACCTCGACCTCCGGCACCGGCTGGTTGAGCAACTCGTACTGCGCGCGCATGGCGGCGCGCGCGGCCACGGGGAGGCTGGTGCCCGGCGTCACGATGTCGGGCAGGTCCCAGTTGACCTTGCGGTAGGCGGCATTGCCCTGGATCAGCCGCTCGTCGGGGCCCCAGATCGCCACGCCGCTGGTCATGCTGTCGAGCGCGTCGTCGAGCAGGGTTTGCGCTGCCTCGGCCTTGGCGCGCGCCTCCTCGGCCACGGCCTGTTGCTCCTTGAGTTCGGTGATGTCGCGATAGATCGCCAGCGTGCCGCCGGTCGGCAGCGGCTTGAAGTTGAACTCGATGATGCGGCCCGAGGCGGTGCGGCGCTCGTAACGCGTGCCGCCCGGCGTCAGCATCCGCTCGGCGCGCTCCTCCACCAGCGCCTCGACTTCCGCGTCGGTCGCGGCCGGCCCGAAATCGCCGCGCCTGGCCTGGAAGCGCAGGATGTCGCGGCCCGAGGCGCCGGGGAAGGCGACCTCCGGCGTCAGGCGCTGGAATTCGACCAGCTGGTTGTTCATGAAGCGCCAGCGGAAGTTCTCGTCGAACAGCATGACGCCATCGATCATGTTGTCGAGCACGGTCTGCAAGGTGGTGCGCGTGTTCTCCGATTCGGCGCGTGCCGCCTTCAGCCGCTCCTCCTGCCCGACGATCGCGGTGATGTCGCGATGGATGGTGAGCACGCGGCCGTCGCTCAGCCGCCGGTAGGAGACCTCGACGGTGCGGCCCGAGACGGCGCGCCGCCGCTCGGGCGGTTGCTCGGCATCGTTGAAATGGCTCACGCGGTTCGCGATCCAGTCTTCCAGACCGCCGGGCAATTCCTCGAGACGGCCGTAGTCGCCGCGCCACGCACGGTAGCGCACGATGTCGGCGAACGTCGGCAGGGTCTCGAGCAGCGCGTCGGACATCTCGTGGATGCGCGCCATCGCAGGGTTCTGATAGACCCAGCGTCCGTCGGATTCGTAGAGCAGCACGCCGTCGCTGAGATTGTCGAACACCGACTGCAGCACCGAGCGCGCGTCGGTGGCTTCCTTCTCGCGGCGCTTCAGCTCGGTGATGTCGATGATGGTCGTGACGGTGCCGCCGCTGCCGGTGCGGCGCGCCTGGCCGCGCAGCCAGCGGCCTTCGCCGACGGGATATTCCGCCATGCCGCCGTTGCGATAGACGTGCGTCGTGCCGGCGATGAAGGCCTGCGGGTCGCCGTTCGGCCGCATGGACTCGGGCGACCTGTAGGCAACGGCGTTCAGCGCATCGGTGAAGTTCACGCCGGGCGTCGTGGCTTCCGGCAGGTCGGGCAGGCTCTTGGCGTAGTTGAGGTTGCACAGCACGAGTTTGTCATCGGCGCCCCACAGGACCACCGAGTGCGGCAGGTTCTCGATCGCCTCTTTCAGCGTGTCGCGCGCCAGACGGGCGTCGGCTTCGGCCGCCTGGTGGCGCTTGGCGAGATCCTCATTGGCGATCGTGAGCTGGACCTGCTGGCGCTGCGCGAGGTGCTGCGGCCGGTTCTGGAGGGTGAGCGCCACGAGATAGAGAACCGCGCCGAAGGCCAGCGCCCAGGAGAGCGAGTCCTGCGACTGCAGCAGGCCGAACGCGAGGATGGTGAGCGAGAAGCCCGAAAAGGCGAGATAGGAGCGCGGTTCGTAGAGACGGCCGGGTGCCAGCGCGGCGCACAGAAGCAGCGCCGTCGTAATCACCAGACGCGGCTCGACCGGCGGCAGCATCACCAGCATCGCGCCGCCGACGCCATAGGAGATGCCGGTCAGGCCCGCATAGATGATGTAGTTGCGCCGCCACGCGCCGATCGTGCGCGACTCCGGCCGGGCGCGGTAAGCGAGCGACAGCAGGATGAAGCCCGTCATGGCTGCGACGTGAACCGCGCAGGGCACGGCGACCATCCACCAGGGCGCCACGCCCCAATAGATGATGGCGAACACCGCCCAAAGGCTGAGAGCCAGGACCCGCAACGTAACAGTGCCGGTCATCAGGCGATCGGTGAGGACGCGTTCCACACGCTGGTTGTCGTTCATGGCCCATCGTCCTCCCCTTGTGTTTCCCGCCGGTAACGCGAGCCGGGGAAAATGTTTCGTAGGTTACGCGGGGGTACGCGGGAGTTACGCACCGCCGCGCGGGCACCGTCGCCGTGTGCTCGGGCTCGCGTAACCGACGAAACCAAACGTCAGTCTGCCGTAATCGCGCGGAAACCGGCCGAGGCTAGGTTGGCGTCATCGAAAAGGCGCCGCGCCGCCCCAGCAGGAGCAAGACGACGATGAACATTCTGTACCGCCCCATGGTCAAGGAAGCCCTCGTCCTCATCACCTCCGGCGTGCTCGCCACCATGATCTGCAGCCGCGTCTATGCCGCCCCCATCGGCGACACCGAGCAGGCCGCCCCGACCGTCACGATGACGGCCTCCGCCCAGACGCAGGCAATGCTCGGCGCGCCGCCGGCCGACCAGGCCCGCGAGATGCTGTTGGCGGCGATCCGCGGTCAGACGCCGCTCGCCGGCGGCGTGCCCTCGCCGCGCTAAGACCTTCTCGAATTTCCTTTCGCCGGCCGCACACCTCCGGCGAGAGACGACCGGGACTCCCATCACCGGTCTGGCAGCGGCGCCCCTCCCGGCGCCGCTGCTCTCTTTTTGGGGTGCCTGTTTTTGGCGCTGTCGGGCGCCTTGTGATCGCGGCCCCCGGGCGGCAGGATGGAGTGGTATGGCCGTCCGTCCCAAAGATACTCGTCCGCACGTCATTGTCGTCGAGGACGAGCAGTTTCAACGCGAAACCCTCACGGATTTCCTCGAGGAGAACGGCTATCGCACGTCAGGCGTCGATTCCGGCGCGGGCCTGCGCAAGCTGGTCGAGAAGGACCCGCCGGCGCTCGTTCTGCTCGACCTCCGGCTGCCGGGCGGCGACGACGGCTTCGCGCTCGCCCGTTTCCTGCGCGAGCGCAGCCGCAAAGTCGGCATCATCATGGTGACGGCCAGCGGCGACACGGTCGACCAGGTGGTGGGCCTCGAGACCGGTGCCGACGACTACATCGCCAAGCCCTACGAGCCGCGCGCGCTGCTGGCCCGCATGAAGGCGCTGCTGCGCCGGGCCGGCGGCGCGGCGGCGGCGACGCCGGGCGAGCGGGTGCGGGTCGGCAAGTGCCTGCTCGACGTCGCGGCGCGCCGCATGACGGCGCTCTCCGGCGAGGACGTGCCGCTGCGTGCCGGCGAGTTCGAGCTGCTGCGCATCTTCGCCGAGAATCCCAACCGGCCGCTCAGCCGCGACTGGCTGCTGGAGACGACCAGCCATCGCGAGATGGAAGCCTTCGACCGCGCCATCGACATCCGCATCCTGCGCATCCGCCGCAAGATCGAGGTCGATCCGGCGCACCCCACATCTATCCGCACGGTGCGCGGTGCCGGCTATATGTTCGTGCCGCCCGAAGACTGATTTCGATTCGTCGTCCCGGCCGGAACTCGCTACGATCTTCGACGTTTAACGGGTGAAACGGCCGGACCAATGTTCGTCCGCGTGCGGGAGGTTGGACGAATGGCGAGCGAAATACTGCATGAGGACGCCGAGAAACTTGGCGCCGATGTCATCGACCATCACCGCGCGATCGCGTCGCTGATGGAAGAGCTCGAGGCGGTCGACTGGTATAATCAGCGCGCCAAGGCCACCAAGGACCCCGAGCTGCGCGCAATCCTCGAGCACAATCGCGACGAGGAGAAGGAACACGCGGCGATGGCGCTCGAGTGGATCCGCCGCCACGACCCCAAGATGCACCAGCATCTCAAGACCTATCTATTCACCGAGGGTGCGGTCACGGCAATCGAAGCGGCGGCCGAAGGCGGCGGCGAGGGTGAAGGCGAAGAAGACAGCGCTCCGTCGAAGGACGGCAGCTTGGGCATCGGCAGTCTGCGCAAGGCCGGAGGGCAGGACCAATGAATCATCTATTTCACAAGCGCGCGCCGATCACCCCCGCCGGCTGGGTCGAGATCGAAAAGGAAGCCAAACGTACGTTGCGCGCCATGCTCGCGGCGCGGCGCGTCGTCGACTTCAAGGGCCCGCTCGGCTGGGGCGCGTCGGATGTCGAGCTGGGCCGCGCCGATCCGATCGATTCGCCGCCCAACGCCAAGCGCGTGCAGGCGCGGCTGCGCCGCATCCAGCCGCTGGTCGAGCTGCGCATTCCCTTCGACGTGAGCCGGGCCGAACTCGACGCCATCGACCGTGGCGCGCGCGATCCCGACCTCGATTCGGTGACGGCCGCGGCGCGCGAAATCGCCCTCGCCGAGGACCGCGCGATCTTCCACGGCTACAAGGCCGCCCAGATCGTGGGCATCTGCGAGGCGCGCAAGAGTGCCGGCGTGCCGCTCGGCACCAGCCACGCCGACTATCCCGGCGCGGTGTCGACGGCGCTCACCAAGCTGCGCGACGAGGGCGTCGAAGGCCCCTTCTCGGTGGTGCTGAACGAGCAGCTCTACAAGGACCTGGCGACGCGCACCGACGGCGGCTACCCGATCATCAGCCACGTCCAGCGTCTGATCGACGGCGAGATCGTTTGGGCGCCCGGCATCGACGGCGGGCTGGTGATCTCGCTGCGCGGCGGCGATTTCGAGCTGACGGTCGGGCAGGACTTCTCGATCGGCTATCTCGAGCACAACAGCGAGCGCGTGCGCCTCTATCTCGAGGAGAGCTTCACCTTCCTGATCCTGACCGAACAGGCGGCAATTCCGCTGACGAACGGCGGCGGTCGCAAGAAGTAAGCCTGCAGGCGGCGCCTACAGGCTGAGATTGAAGGCGATCGAGATCCGCTGGCCGGTTCCCCGATAGCGCCGCACCTGGTGCAACAGCCAGGCGGGAAACATCACCATCTGGCCGGCCTTGGGCGTCACGCGCTGATTGGTCCCGACCGGCCGTGCGCCCGGCACGACGATCGCGAGGTCGGGCGCGTACATGGTGGCGCCGGGCGCGCGCGGATCCATGAATTCGAGCTCACCGCCCAGCGACGGGTCGGCCGATACGCCGCCATCGTCGACATAGTAGATGCCGGACCAGAAGCTGCCTGGATGAGAATGGAATTCGTTGCCGTGGCCGCCGCGATTGATGTTCGCCCACATGTTGGTGCGCCACGCGACCGAAACGGGCTGGCCGGACCGGCCAACGGTCGCCCGATTGGCGATATCCCGCCCGATCTCCAGCAACCTCACTGCGCCGGCGCCGGCCCACGAGTCGACATCCCACGTCGACTGCCAGCCACCGAGCGTACTGTGCGACTGGCTCGGCTGCTTGCGCTCGCGCGCCAGCACGGCGTCCGCGAGTTCGACGTTGAGGGCCGCCGCGTCGGGAACGTCGACGAACAGGATCGGCGTTGCAAAAGCGGAGACGGTCGAGAATCCGAGGGAAGTCACGGTCATAACGTCTCGTCCTTTTGACAGACAAAGGCGTAGCCGGGAAACAGGTTCGACTTCTCGCGCTCGAGCTGCTCCCAGCACTCGAGATCGGCCAGGGTCCGCTCCTTCGGAAAGCGCGCGCGGTAATGCGCGATCGGCCCGGCATCGCTCACGGCGCGCTGCGTGGCGCCGGCGAGGAATTCGAAACCGAGAAATCGCAGCCCGCTGTCGCCGAGAAGATCGCGCACGCGCGACACCGTGAACCGGTGTTCCTGCGCGTGGAAGCAGAGGTCGCGCAACAGGCTCGCGCTCCAGAAATCCTCCCACTCCGTGAGTGGCGTCAGCCGCTTCAGGCTTCCCGTCATCACGCGCCGGCGGAAGTCGCGCAGGCCCTCGAGCGTCGGCGGCAAACCGGCGCGGGCGATTTCCTGCCGCGCCTTGACGATGATGCGACGCGCGCCCTCGCCATAGAGGCCCAGGCGGACGAAGGCGCCGGGCCGCATGACCTTGGAGATTGCCAGCAGGCCCGCCTTGGGGTCGGCCATGTGATGAAGCACGCCGACACACTCGACATGGTCGAAGACGCGATCGAGCTTGGGCAAGTCGAGGATATCGCCGCAGATGAACTCGACGTTGTCGATGCCGGCGCGCCGTGCCATGCGCTTGCCGTAGGCAAGACTGGCGCGCGACAGGTCGACTGCGGTAACGGCGGCATTCTCGTACGACGTCGCGACGGACAACGGATGCTGGCCGGTGCCCGCGCCCGGCATGAGGACCGCCAGCGGCCCCTCGAACGCGACGGCCCGCGCGTGCGGGAAATCCTTCAGGAGCGCTGCCCGCACGTCGACTTTCCGGCGTCCCGGCAGGTGTGTCCAACGCGGATACGGATTGGCCTCGTACATCGCCGCGACCGTCTGCGACACAGCGTCGACGATCGGTGCGATTTCGGGGAGCTCTGCGGCCAGCTGCCGTTCCTCGGCGACGTCGGGACGCACGGCCGCCGGCGGCCGGTACATGGCACCCGCCGGTCCATCGGGCACGGTGAGGTCGTCCGGCCAGATATATTCGTTGAGCCACGCCTGCTCGGCGAGTGCGGCGCCGATGTCGAGGACGGGCTGTCGCGGCGGAGAGTTCAGGAGATCTCGTGCCGTCGCCTCGCGCAGTGCGAGCAGCTTGCGCTCCAACGCAGCATCGCGATTGAGCGATTTTCCCAGGAACGCCAGCACCAGGGCGTTCTGGCCCATCTTCTCCGGCGTGGCGTCCGCCGGCCAGGCGATCAGGATCTGGTTGCTGGCGCCCGCGCCGATGGCATCCCAGTTCGCACCCGGATCGGCGTAGGCCTCGAGCAGCAGGCGAACAAGCTGCTCATTCGGCCGAGGCGTGCGCGCGCGCTCGAGAATGGCATCGAGCCCTTCGCGCGCCGCGGGATGACCGGGCGCCACGGCAAGCGCGCGCTGGTAGGCCGCCATTGCCTCGTCGAAGCGACCGGCGGCGAACAGCTCGTTTCCAGTATTTGCGTCTCGTTCGGCGTCCAATATGCGGCCTCTGATAAACCAGCTAGCGGCGTGCCCGCGACTGGCGGGCGGCGCTGGCCAGGCCGAGGCACAGCCGGCGCGCGATGGCCTCGTCGGGCAGGCCCGTGCTCTTGCATTCCATCTCGGCGTCGAGGATGCGCGTCAGCGCCGCGCTCAATCGCGCCAGCGGCCATGTACGCAGGTGGCGCTCGAAGCGCTGGCGGATGGGGCCGCCGCGCGGCAGACTGCGGGCCTTGAACATTGCCCCCTCGAGGTTGCCGCCGCGCGCGGCGTGACCCGACACGAGATGGAGCTGGTCGGCGTGACGCTGCAGCGAGCGCACGAGCTGGATCGGGTTGCCGCCCTCGGCGAACACGCGGTCGAGCGCGCGGTCGAGTGTCACCATCTCGCCGTCGAAGGTGGCGGCGATCACATTTTCAATGCCGATCGCGGCGGTGTCGCCCAGCACCGCCATGGCGTCGGCCATGGCGATGGTCTTGGCATCGTCGCCGGCCTTGTAGAGCAGCAGCTTATCGATCTCGCTGCGCGTCTGGCCGCGATCGCCGCCCAGGCGCTCGACGATCCAGTCGAGCGCATCGGCATCGACGTTGAGGCCCTGCGCGCGCGCGGCGCTCTCGACCAGGCCCTCGAGCGCCTCGGCCGAATCCATGTAGCAGGGCATGGCACCCAGGCAGGGTTCGGTCTCGGCCAGGGCGCGCAGCGCCGAGCGCGGCGTGAGGTTGCCGCCTTCGAGCACGATCAGCGCGTCGCCCGCCGGCGCGGCGATGAGGTTCTCCAGCGCCTCGGCGGATTCCTCTCCCGCCGGCCGCACGCGGATCACCCGGCGGCCGCCCATCAGCGACATGGCGGAGAATTCGTCGGCCAGGCGCGCTGGGTCGTGCTTCAGCGCGTCGCCGGCGATGTCGATGACGCGGAACGGATCCTTGAGGTCCTCGCACACGGTCTTGGCGAGCTGGACGGCGCGCTCGGCGATCAGCCCGTCGTCGTTGCCGTAGATCACCACGGCGCGGATCTTGGGATCCGGCTTCTTCAGGAAAGCCTCGGCCTGGCGCGGTTCGATCTTCACGCTGCTTTTATAGCACGATGTTGTTCGCGCGCTTACAGCACGATGCTGTCCGCGTGCCTACAGCACGACGTTGACGATGCGGTTGGGGACGACGATCACGCGCTTGGGCGTCTTGCCCTCGAGGCCGCGCACGATCTCGGGCAGCGCCAGTGCCGCCTTCTCCGCCACGTCCTTGGGGGCGTCCTTGGCCAAGTGCACGGTGCCGCGCAGCTTGCCGTTGAGCTGGACGGCCACGGTGACGGTGTCGTCGACCAGCAGGGCCGCGTCGGCCACAGGCCACGCTGCGTCGGCCAGCAGGGTCTGGTGGCCGAGCTCCTGCCACAGCTGCTCGGCCATGTGCGGAGTCATCGGGCCGATCAGGCGCACGAAGATCTCCAGCGCCTCGCGCAGCGCCCACCTGTCGCCGGCGTCCTTGGCCGCGAAGGCCGAGATCGTGTTGGCAAGCTCGTAGAGCCGCGCCACCGCCTTGTTGAAGTGGAACGCCTCGATGTCGGTCGAGAGGCCGGCGACCGTCTTGTGCGCGGCGCGGCGTACGTCGGTCGCGGCGTCGGAGAACTGCGCGGGCTTGGCCGCGCCCGACGCCGGCAGGCCGGTCATCGCCTCGCTGGCGATGCGGTGCAGACGCTGCTGGAAGCGCCAGGCGCCGGTGACGCCGGCTTCCGTCCACTCGAGGTCGCGCTCGGGCGGGCTGTCGGACAGCATGAACCAGCGCGCGGTGTCGGCGCCGTAGTCGCGGATGATCTGGTCCGGGTCGACGACGTTCTTCTTCGACTTGGACATCTTCTCCGAGCGGCCGACCTCGACCGGACTCTTGTCGGAGGCGCGCACGACGTTGCCGCCGGCGGTGCGCTCGATCTCCTCGGGCAGCAGCCACGTGCCGTCGCTCGCGCGATAGGTTTCGTGGCAGACCATGCCCTGGGTGAATAGGCCGTCGAACGGCTCGTCGCGGCCGGTCATCTGCACTTCGCGCATCGCGCGCGTCCAGAAGCGAGAATAGAGCAGGTGCAGGATCGCGTGCTCGACGCCGCCGATATATTGGTCGACCGGCATCCAGTATTCGTTTTCCGCGCGATCGAACGGCGCTGTCTCCACGCCAGGCGACGTGAAGCGGTCGAAGTACCAGCTCGAGTCGACGAAGGTGTCGAACGTGTCGGTCTCGCGACGCGCGTCGCCGCCGCAGATCGGGCACTTCACGTGCTTCCACGTCGGATGGCGGTCGAGCGGATTGCCCGGCTTGTCGAAGGTGACGTCGTCCGGCAGCTTCACCGGCAGGTCTTGCTCGGGCACCGGAACGACGCCGCACTTCTCGCAATGGATCGCCGGGATCGGGCAGCCCCAGTAGCGTTGGCGCGACACCAGCCAGTCGCGCAGGCGGTACTGCGTCGTGCCCTTGCCGACGCCCATCTCCTCGAGGCGCGTGATCACTTTGGCCTTGGCATCCTCGACCTCGAGCCCGTTCAGGAACTCGGAGTTCACGATCACGCCGTCCTCGACGAACGGCGCGGCAACGACATCGATCTTCTCCTTGGCATTGGCGGGCGCCACGACCTGGAGGATCGGCAGGCCGTACTTGGTGGCGAACTCGTGGTCGCGCTCGTCGTGGCCCGGGCAGCCGAAGATCGCACCCGTGCCGTATTCCATCAGTACGAAGTTGGCGGCGTAGACCGGCATCGTCTTGCCCGGGATCAGCGGATGGCGCGCGAGCAGCGGTAACCTGTAGCCCTGCTTCTCCGCGGTCTCGACTTCAGCGGCCGCCGTGCCGGTCTTGCGGCACTCGGCCACGAAGCGCTGCAGGCCGGGATCGTTCTGCGCCAGCCCGGCCGTGACCGGATGCTCGGGGGACAGCGCCATGAACGAGGCCCCGAACAGCGTGTCGGGACGCGTGGTGAAGATCTCGAGCTTGCCCCAATCTTTTCCAGATGAGGCTGCACCCGAGGCATCGGTCAGCTCGAACGACAGGCGCGCGCCGCGGCTCTTGCCGATCCAGTTCGCCTGCATCAGGCGCACTTTCTCCGGCCAGCGGTCGAGCGTGTCGAGACGCGACAGCAGCTCGTCGGCGAAGGTCGTGATCTTGAGGTTCCACTGGGTGAGCTTGCGGCGCTCGACGACGGCGCCGGTGCGCCAGCCCTTGCCCTCGATCACCTGCTCGTTGGCCAGCACCGTGTTGTCGACCGGATCCCAGTTGACCCAGGCTTCGCGGCGATAGGCGAGACCGGCCTTCCAGAAGTCGAGGAACATCTTCTGCTCGTGCCGGTAGTAGCTCGGGTCGCAGGTCGCGAGTTCGCGGCTCCAGTCGAGCGACAGGCCCATCGACTTCAGCTGCGCCTTCATCGTGGCGATGTTCTGGTAGGTCCATTCCTTGGGATGAACCTTCTTCTCCATGGCGGCGTTCTCGGCCGGCAGGCCAAAGGCGTCCCAACCCATGGGGTGCAGGACGTTGAAGCCCTTGGCGCGCTTGTAGCGCGCGATCACGTCGCCCTGCGTGTAGTTGCGCACGTGGCCCATGTGGATGCGCCCCGACGGATAGGGAAACATCTCGAGCACGTAGTATTTGGGCCGCGCCTTATCCATGACGGCCCGAAAGGTCTGCCGTCCGTCCCAGACCTTCTGCCACTTGGCTTCGGTCTCGCGGAAATTATAGCGCAGAGGCTGGGACGCGGGGGACGACGACACTGAGCAACTCCCGAAACGACAGAGGCCGCAGCGAGTGCAAGCTGCGGCCCCTCAAGTCAAGTATTTGACGAGGACGAGTCGCTGTCTGACAGCGACTAGCCGCCCAGATCAGCCACCTTGTGCAATCCGAAGCTGGCGGGCGCGGGTCAGGATCGCATTCTCGATATCGGTGTTGGTGTGCGGATCGACGGCGGAATCGATCCAGCCGCCGCCCTTGGGCGAGGCCTGCTGCTTGAACACCGAGACGCGCACGCCGTCGGCCCGCAGCTCGCGGTCCAAGATGGTGATCTGGACCTTCATGCGCTCGTTGGGTGCTTCGGCTGGCGTGTACCAGTCGGTGATGATCACGCCGCCGAACGGATCGGCGGAGACCAGGGGAATGAAATTGATGGTGTCGAGGCTGGCGCGCCACAGAAAGGCGTTGACCGCCACGCCGGACCCGTTGTCGGTGCCCTTTTCCGCCTTCGATCCGAACAGGCCGCCCGGTCCGAACAGACTGCCTTGCTCGCGATTTTGACCGCCCAGGCCTTGGGAAGCCTCCTGCTTGGCAGCCCGCCCACCGCCGTAGTCGCGCTCCTTGATGGCACTGGTGTCGCCGCCGCAGCCGGCGAGGGTGGCAACGGCAAGCCCGACCGAAAGAAGTCGAATGGGCGAAAATCTCCCCGGCTTGCTGCTGTTCTGGCTATTAATCTTCATTGGAGCCTATCTGAAACCGGCCTCGGTCGCGGCGCCCCGAGGCGCGGCGGCGGGACCATAAGCGGCCGTCCAAAGTACTGCAAGCGGCGGAATCAAGGCGCCATATTACAGTCAACTATTGAGACTAATTAAGTCTTATTATGAGACTTATAAATCCCTCGTAGTGTGCCCAGAATTCGATGGTTTCAGGCGAACAGGACCCCGGCAATGTGACAAACCCGCCACAGGTGCGGAGAGATTCGGGTGGGCGCGCGACCATTTCTTGACCCGGCTTTTGACCACGTGTTTTATGGCTCGGTCGCATTGGCGGGGTTCCGCGTGCCTTTGGTTGAGGGTTCGCTCCGTCGGTCAGACAAGGCCTTTAGGGTACGTACCAGTCTCTGATCAATGAGAGAGGGAGAATGATGAAGAAGATTTTGCTAGGCTCGACCGCCTTGGCAGTTGGCGGTCTGATGGCCGCCCCCGCCATGGCAGCCGACCCCATCAAGATGGGCGTTGGCGGTTACTACCAGTTCTACGCGCTGGCCGGTCAGATTGAAGGCAGCTACACGCTGAACTCGGGCAACGGCTCGTCGGTTCAGTACAAGGGCCTCCAGTTCATTCAGGAAGGTGAAATCCATTTCATCGGCCAGACCAAGCTGGATAACGGCACTTCGATCGGCGTCCGCGTCGAGCTCGAAGGCTGGAACCCGGGCGGCACGGCCGCTGGCACGCGTCAGATCGACGAAGCCTACCTGTTCGCCTTCGGCGACTGGGGCCGCGTCGAGTTCGGTTCGAAGGACGATGCCGGCTACATCATGTACTACGGCACCCCGTCGGCTCTGCTCGGCTTCGGCTTCTTCCAGCACAACTCGTCGTTCAGCTGGACGAACCCGATCGCCAACGGCGCCAACAAGGCCGCCTTCCACATCTCGGCCAGCACGATTGACGCCCAGTATCAGGACGTCAACCGCATCAACTACTACACCCCACGCTTCGCCGGCTTGCAGGTTGGTGTCGGCTACGCGCCGAAGATCAACATCAACTCGAGCGCTCTTGGTGGTCAGGCGATCGCCGTGGGTCCGGGCGCTTCGACGAACGGCGTCTGCGGCTTCAACGACGCCACGACGGCCAACAGCTGCCCCACGAACGACAACTCCTGGCAGGATGCGATGGTCATCGGCGCCAACTACCTGAACAAGTTCGGGGATGTCAGCGTCGCGGTCTACGCTTCGTACTCCTACATGGCGTTCGTCAGCGGCCTCAACAACATTCCGGGTAACGGTCCGGCTGCCAGCACGACGACGGGTGCGAACCTGACGTCGTGGAAGCAGGCTGTCGGTGGTCTCCAGTTCAGCGTTGCCGGCTTCACGGTCGGCGGCTCGCTCGGCTGGGACAACAACGGCATGGGCACGAACTACTACACCAACACCGACAACGACACCCGGTGGTATGGAGCAGGCGTCATGTACGAAACCGGTCCGTGGCAGGTGTCGCTGGGCGGTGTCATGTCGTACAACAACAACGGTAACGGCAGCTTGTCGATTACCTCCCTCGCGCAGGGCACCACCAGCGGTGCGACGCTCGGCGCTCCGGCAACGACGGCCGTCGCCTTCGGCACCAACCCGCAGGCTGGCGCTCTCAACTTCGGTACGGAAACCGCATCGAAGATCGAGTTCGGCGCCAACTACGCGCTCGGACCGGGCGTGAAGATGATGGGCGGCGTGATCTATAACAACCTGAGCGGCCCGTCGAACGCTGTCGCTGCCCAGTCGTGGGCCGCGCTGCTCGGCATGGACTTCCGCTTCTAGTCACTACGACTGGATCGAAACGGAAAGAGCGGGCGAAAGCCCGCTCTTTTCATTTGTGGGTTTGGCGTTTATGGCCCCGGCGTCCGCGCCGTCAGCCGGTCTTGCGGCCGACCATGTTGACGAACAGGGTCGGCATATAGGTCCGCGACACCGGCAGTCGCTCAGTGGCCTGGCGCGCCAGGACGGCGCGATTGTCCTCGTGATCGAGCACGAGTTGGAACAGCCCATGTTCGACCGCGCCGGCGCGCGAATCGAGCTCCGGACGGCCGTCGCGCTCGACCCTGTAGGCAACGTCCAGGCCGACGTCGCCGCCGCTGTAGAAGGCCGACAGGATCTCCAGCCCCTCGAACATCAGCATCAGCCCGCGCATCGAGAACCGCCAGTAATCGTCCGGTGTGGCGTGGAAGGCCTGGGACCACGGCGTGGCGACGTAGGCCAGGCCGCCGGGACGCAGGATATCTTGGATGTTGCGGGCCGCGCGCCGCGGATCGCGTGTGTGCTCCAGCACGTGGCAGCAAATCACCAGGTCGAATGGCTCCTCGCCGAGCTTCGCCTTGAGCGCCTCGGCCAGGCTGCAGATGTCGACCACCTCGTCGACGTTGCTGCCCTCGAAGAGATCGATGCCGACGAACTTCGCGCGCTCGCCGAAGTGCCGGGCGATCAGCGCGCGCCAGTTGCGTTCGTTGCGATCAGACACAAGCGTTCGCGAACCGACCTGCAGGACGCGTGGCGCGCGCCGTCCGGTCGAGGCAGCGACACGCTCGAGCAACAGTTCGACCTCGCGCGTCACGCTCGTGCCGACGACGCGAAGCTCACCCTTGTGATCCGTGGGAGAGGCGTCGCCGGCCGCCGTCATTCGCGCACCACGACGATATGCATGCGGCGCGGACCGTGCGCGCCCAGTTCCATGGCCTGCTCGATGTCGCCGGTGCGCGAGGGCCCGGTGATGGTGTTGACCGTTCGCGGCATGCGGTCCTTGCCGTAGCGCGCGCGCAGGCGCACCCACACGTCCTCGTAGCCGCCGACGATGTCGCTCTCGCGCAGCACGACGATGTGCGTGTCGGGCAACAGGTTGAGCGTCACCGGATGCTCGGGGCCCGAGGCCATGACCAGCGTGCCGGTCTCGGCGATAGCGGCGAAGGCGCCGGTGATCGACACCTGGTCGCTGCCTTCCCCGCGGCCGCGGCGCAGCGCCAGCATCTTCTGGCTCGACCAGTCGTAGCCGTCGAGTTGGGGCGAGGGCGCCATGGCGGCGCGGGCCGGCAGGTTGTTGCGCGCGAGATAGGCCGTGACCTCGCCCGGAACGTCGCCCGCGGTCACGCGCGCGATGGTGGCGTTGTTGGTCTCGGCCCATTGGCAGAACAGCGCCACCTTCTCCGGCTGCGCCAGCCGGGCGCGCGCCACGTCAGGCCCGAGCGGCGGCGCCGCCAGGCGCGCCTCGACGGCCTGCCGGGCCGCACCCGCGAGCTCGCCACGGTGAAGCGAACGGCGAATGCCGTTCAGGATCTGCGAGCGCGGCGTGTCCCGGGGATCGCTCATGGACGCGTCCGCGCTCCGCCGTGCCGCGCCCATTGCGCGTGGAAGGTGCCGCCGGGCTGCGGCGCGGGGAAATCGCGAAAGC
This sequence comes from Hyphomicrobiales bacterium, assembly GCA_041691635.1. GTDB lineage: Bacteria > Pseudomonadota > Alphaproteobacteria > Reyranellales > Reyranellaceae > Reyranella. The sequence continues at coordinate 112,744 of JBEPUH010000002.1, read as the reverse complement.
GCGTCCAGCCGCCGGCCAGCGGCAGGGCGCCGTAACGCCCTTCGCCGCGTCCGAACAAGGCCAGCAGGCGATTGGCGATCCCGGTAAGCCGGCGATAGAGCTTCGGCCGGCGGGCGAGGAATCCCCATAATGCCAGACCCTGGCGCACGCCCCTGGGCTGGAGGTGGCGCTCGAATTCGCGCTCGCGCCAATGGCGCATCAGCTTGGGCAGTGGAATGCGCACCGGGCACACGCTCTCGCAGCGGCCGCAGAAGGTCGAGGCGTTGGGCAAGTCGCCGGCTTCCTCGACGCCGATCAGCTGCGGCGTCAGCACCGCGCCGATCGGGCCGGGATAGACCCAGCCGTAGGCATGGCCGCCGATCGCGCCGTAGACCGGGCAGTGGTTCATGCAGGCGCCGCAGCGGATGCAGCGCAGGATGTCCTGCATCTCGGTGCCGAGCACGCTCGAGCGGCCGTTGTCGAGGATGACGACGTGATAGGCCGATGGCCCGTCGAGATCGCCGTCGCGCTTGGGCCCGGTGTTGAACGTCGTGTAGGCCGAGGACTCCTGTCCCGTGGCCGAGCGCGCCAGGACGCGCAGCAGAACGGCGGCGTCCTCGAGCGTGGGGATCACCTTCTCGATGGTGGCCAGCACGATGTGCATCTTGGGCAGCGTGTTCGAGAGATCGGCATTGCCCTCGTTGGTGACCAGCATCGACGAGCCGGTCTCGGCGACGAGGAAGTTGGCGCCGGTCAGCCCGACGTCGGCGTCGAGGAATTTCTGGCGCAGCACGTAGCGCGCCTCCGCTACGAGATCGTTGCGCTCGGTCAGCCGCTTGGTGAAGCCGAGCGGTGTGTGATGTTTGAGGAACGTGTCGGCGACCTGATCCTTGGTGAGGTGGACGGCCGGCGCGATGATGTGGCTGGGCGGCTCATGGCGCAGCTGGATGATGTATTCGCCGAGGTCGGTCTCGATCGGCGCGATGCCGATCGCTTCAAGATGCTCGTTGAGGGCAATCTCCTCGGCCACCATCGACTTCGACTTGGCGACGGTCCGGGCGCCGACGCTCTTGCATAGGTCGGCGATGATGCGCCGCGCATCGGCCGCGGTCGGCGCCCAATGCACATGACCGCCCAAGGCGATCACCTTGCGCTCGAATTCCTCGAGGTAGAAATCGAGGTTGGCGAGCGCGTGGTTCTTGATGTCGCGGGCACGGTCGCGCAGCGCCTCGAACTCGGGCAGGCGCTCGGCGGCAAGTCGGCGGCGCTCGGAGAAGCCCATCTTCAGCATGGTGAGCGATTCCTGGAGATTGGAATCGGCCAACGCCGCGCCGACATTCTCCTTGAAGTCGTGGGCCGTCGATTCCATCAGCGCTTGCCCATGTCCGGCTCACCGATCGGGGCGATAGAGCCCATGTCGGCCAGCACTTCGGCCACATGGCGCACCTGCACGGAACTTCCTTGGCGCTGCAGCTTGCCGGCCATGTTCATCAGGCAGCCGAGATCGCCGGCCAGCAGCGTGCCGGCGCCGGAAGCCGCGATATCCGTCGATTTTTCGCCCACCATTGCGTTCGATATTTCAGGATATTTCACGCAGAACGTCCCGCCGAAACCACAGCAAACCTCGGGGGTTTTCATCTCGCATAAGCGAAGACCCTCGACCGATCCGAGAAGCCGGCGCGGCTGCCCCTTCACCCCGAGCTCGCGCAGGCCCGAGCACGAATCGTGATAGGTGACGGCGCCGTCATAGCGGGCCGCGACCTTGTCGACACCCAGCACGTCGACCAGGAAGGCTATCAACTCGTAACTGCGGCCGGCCAGATTCTCCGCCCGCGCCTTCATGGCCGGGTCGTCATCGAACAGGCCGGGATAGTGATGAGACAGCATGCCGCCGCACGAGCCCGAGGGTGCCACCACGGCCTCGTAGCCCTCGAATGCGTCGATGATCTGCGTGGCGATGGCGCGTGTCGTCTGACGGTCGCCCGAATTGTAGGCCGGCTGGCCGCAACACACCTGCAACGGCGGGACCTCGACGCTGCAGCCGGCATCTTCCAGCAGCTTTATGGCGGCGAAACCGACGGAAGGCCGGAACAGATCGACCAGGCAGGTGACGAACAGCGCGACGCGGCGCGGAGGAGGGACGGAACGGGACGGTTGCGTGGACACGCGGCCACCATGGCAGCCTCAAAAAAGCGGTGCAACGGGCCTTTCGACCGTGAAAGATTCGAGGATCGGCACTCTGCACGGGCGCCCAAAAAATGGCGCCCGCCCTCGTTTAGAATAATTCTAGACTATATCCAAGCCCAAAGGGTCGTCTCGATGACGTCGAGTGCTGAAGACGATCACCATCGGAGGGAAGTATGGACAGTGCAGGGGTCAAGGTTCCGTTCTCTCCGGGACGCACCGACGCGTCGCAGGCGCAAACCGATGTGGCCGCGCTCGCCGTGATGGAGCCCAGCGCCGACGGCTTCCGCAACTACCTCGGGGCCGGACAGCGAATACCGGCCGCCGAGTTGCCGGTCGATCGGGCGCAGCCGCTCACCCTGACGGCGCCCGAGATGACAGTCCTGATCGGCGGCCTGCGGGTGCTGAATGCGAATGTCGGGCAGCGCCGCAGGGCGTGTTCACAAAGCGGCCCGGGACGCTCACCAACGACTTCTTCGCGAATCTGCTCGAGACGGGGACGGCCTGGAAGGCGGTCGGGGAGGCATTCGAAGGGCGCGACAGCGCGGGGGCCGTGAAGTGGACAGCCACCGCTGTCGACCTCGTCTTCGGTTCGAACTCCCAGCTTCGGGCCCTCTCGGAGGTCTACGCATCCGCCGACGCGCACGAGAAGTTCGTACAGAATTTCGTGGCCGCGTCGGCTAAGGTGATGCACCTCGACCGGTTCGATTTGGTCCGATCCAGCCGGCCCTGATCTGCCGGAAAGGCCTCCGGGGCGCGACAACGTGATCGAGAGGGGCGGCAACGTCGCTCCTTCCGTGGCATTATACCGGACGTGAAATTTGCCCTTTTCCTGGTTGCGCTGATGCTGGCGCCGGTGGCGGTTTTGGCCCAGGCGCCTCTGCAAGGCTTCGCGATGCGCCCGCCCTGCGATGGGCCGCCGCAGCCGGCCTATGCCCCACCGGGCAGTGCCCCCGTCATTGCCACTTGGTCCGAAAGCGATGCCGACAAGGCCGCGTGGCAGCTTTCGCCCTGCCTGCGCTGGAGCGCCGGCAAGACCCGCATGGCAACGGCGCTTGCCGCGGTGCTGCACGCGCCCTCGCTCGACGACCTGCTCACACGCTATGGCGCACTCTCGCAGTACAAGTCGATCCGCGTCTGGTCGACGATGCACCACGCGTGGGAGCCGTTCGCCAACCAGGCCGGCTTCACCGATGGCCCCGCCGCCACGGTCACCTACCCGGACCTGAAGCCCTGGGACTTCGTGACGGGCAAGGAATTCTATTACTACGAGATCGATCAGCGCACCGGGCGCACGATTCATCACCTGACGGTGGGCCAGCGTACGTCCGATCGGGTCGAGCTGATCACCGAGAACGTGACGCCGATCGTCTACACGCTGTTCACCGTGTTCGAGGCCCGCGGACTTCGGACCGCGACCTTCATCGAGCGTCGCGGGTCGCAGGAGTGGGGTTATTACCAGACGATCGGCGTGGGCGAGGGATCCGACTTCATCGCCGTCCACAGCGCGTCGCCCTACGTCAACCGGCTGACGGCGCTCTATCGATACATGGCGGGAGTGCCGACAGACGGCGCGCCACCGGCTGCGCCGAACTGACTGCTGCCGCTAGCTGCGATTGGGGACGAGGATGATGGCCCGTCCGCCCGCCACCATGCGGCCGGCCCAGTCGGCGGCCTGCGGTGTGTTGCCGAAGAATACGTCGCCGCGCGCCGGACCCTTGATTGCGGCGCCGCTGTCCTGGGCGATCATCAGGTGGCGGTAGATTTCCGTGACGTTGGGCTTGCCGGTGACCGGCCGTGACGTGTCGATCCAGATCGGCGTCCCGAACGGCGTATATACCGTGTCGACTGCCAGACTGCGCTGGGCGGTGAGCGTCACGCCCTGGGAGCCGACCGGGGCCGCCGTCCTGGTGTCCTTGAAGAAGATGTAGCGCTCGTTCTTGCGCATCACGTCACGGCCCTTGATCGGGTTGCGCTTCAGCCAGTCGCGGATGGCGGGCCAGGTGACCTTGTCCTTCTGCAGCACGCCCATCTCGATCAGCGTGTTGCCGATGGCCGTATAGGGGCGGTTGTTGGAGCCGTCGAAGCCGAGACTGAGCGTGCCGCCTTCGGCGAGATGCACCCGGCCGCTGCCCTGGACCTGGACCTCGAACAGCGCCACGGGATCCTGAACCCAGACGATCTCGAGGCCCTTGCCCTTGAGCGCACCCTGCTCGATCTCGGCGCGCGTCAGGTAGGGCCGATCGGCGAGGTCGGTCGGCCGGCGATAGACCGGCACGTTGAAGATGCGCGAGGGCGCGCGGCTGCCGCGCAGCTCGGGCTCGAAGTAACCGGTGAAGCTGGCCGGCGCCTTGACGACCAGCGGCCGGAAATTCGCTTCGAAGAAGGCCTTGGCGGCGCGGTTATCGCCGTCCTTGACCACGCCGGCGGCAGCGCAGATGCCCTTCCACTCGGCCGACGTGACCGTCTTGGCGCCGCCATCGGTCGAGATCCTGGTGTCGGCGCCGGCGACCAGCTTGGGACAGGAGCGGCGGAAGGCGGCGAGCGCGTCGGCGTGCCGATCGTCGGCCCATCCGGAGATCTCGTTGAACGAGATCGGCTCCATGGCGACGCTGCTGGTGGCGTCGCGGGTCGTGCTGCCGGCGCACGCCGAGAGAAGCCCAGCGGCTGCGAGAAGTGCCACGCCACCGGCCGGAAGGATTCCGCGCATTCGGTGGTGTCCCCTCAGCCTTCGCTTTCGGTCTTGATGAGAGCCCAGTTGGGATCACTCGACTTCGTATCCCGCCGGAACGTCCACAGATCGATCGCCTTCACCACCTCGTTCGGATTGCCGTCGGCCACCTGACCCTCGGCATCGCGCGTGACGTTGATCTGCTCGGTGACGAAGCGGACGGTGACCTGGGCGAAGCTTCCCTGCATCTCGGCGGCGGCGATGTCCGACGCCTCGAAGCCGATCAACGTCGTCTCGACCTTCTCGCCGCGCTCGGTGCGGGCACGAATCTCGCCCTCGAAGCTGGCGAAGGTCGGCGCATCGAGCAGCGCCCGCAGTGCCGAGGTGTCGCCCCGGGCGAAGGCCTCGACGATGGCGCCGAAGGCCGAACGGGCGCCCGCGGCAAAACCCAGCGCATCGAAATGGGGATCGGCGGCGCGAATGGTATTCACGCCCGCCAATGCCGTCGGCAGGACCGTGGCGCGGATGCCGCCGGGACCGCTGGTCGGCGCGGAGGTGCGTGGCGCGGGGGCGCCGGAGGACGGGAGCGGAATGACGTTGTCGTTGCCAGTGCCGGCTTGCGCATCGCCGATCCGCGGCTGTGGCGGCGTCGGGGGCGGCGTAAACGGATCGCGATTTGGCGGACGCTCGTTGCCTGTGCGTTTGCCGAGAACGGAGCGCAATCGCAGGATAAGAAACACCGCGACCAGCCCGATCAGAATGATGTCGTAGTTATTGCCCACGAATTACTGCCTGCGACGGACCCACTTCAAATTACATAGGCTCCGATGGGGGAAAGGGCAAGGCAACGGCGCTGCTCCTTTAAAGCGGCACTAGGCGCTCAGCACCACAATATCGACCAAATCGGCGACTCCGCTCACGCTCCGGCCGGCCCGCCGTTCGCGCATCCCGGGCGGCTTGTAGCCCTGGCGCTCGGCCAGAGCATAGGTTGCGGCATCGGTCAGTGCCCGGGTCTTCTCTTCCTTGTTGTGCTTCTCGAGCTTGGCCGCGAAGTTCACGGCGTCGCCGATGACGGTGAATTCGAGCCGCGCGCCGTCGCCCACCGCGCCGAACACGACCCGGCCGGCCGTCAACGCCAGTCCGAACGACAGCGGCACGAGGCCGGCGGCCCGCCGCTCCGCCGCCCACCGGTCGGTCGCCGCGAGGATGGCGTCGGCGGCACGCATCGCGTCGGCCGCGGCCGTCGGCGACGGCGTGACGGCGCCGAACGAGGCCAGGATGCCGTCGCCGAGGAACTTGTCGATGCTGCCGCCGCTGCCGACGATCAACGGGCAGACGCGGCCCTGGTAATCCTGCAGGAGCTTCATGACATCGTCCGGCGCCAGCTCGGTCGACAGCCGGGTGAAGCCGCGCAGGTCGACGGTCAGGATCGTGGCGTCGCGCAACTCGCCTTCGCCCGCCTTGATCGACACGTGCGCCGAGCGGATCCGGTCGGCGACGTCGGGATCGAAGAAGCGCGAGAGGTCGCGCGCCGCGGCACCTTCGCTGACCGCGCGGACCAGAAGGTGGCGCGCGCGCGCGATGGCGACGGCGAGCACTACGGTGGTGAGCAGGATGGCGATGATCTTGTCGGCCTCGGCGTGCACCAGCAGCATGTTGGAGGTCATGTACTCGACGAAGTCGTCGGTCCCGACATCGACCGGGCCGCCCTTGCCGCTGACGACGTAGAGCACCAACGCGATCCAGCCGGCGACGGCGACCAGGCCGCTGAACAACACGAAGCGCGCCTCGAAGCGCAGCGCCCGCAAGGCGATGAACAGGAAGACGTAAAGAAGCGTCGGCACCTTCAGGTAGAACGCCGCCGGCTGGGCGTATTTGAGCGGAAACGAGAAGATCAGCCCCATCAGCAGCGCCATGTCGGCGACCACCGAGACGTAGAGCATCCACGGGCGCAGCAGCCGGCGATAGGCGAGGACGAGGCGGATGACACAGAACACGCCGTAGGTCGCGAAGACCTGGGTTTCGAACGAGAAGTCGTACTGCACCACGCCGCCCGGCATGGACGTCGTCTCGTAGGCCGTCGCCACCAGGGCCACGATCGCCAACTGAATCCAGGCGATGAGGATCTCGCTACGCTCCTGTTGCTGCCGGATCGCCGCGCGCACGCGTTCGGGAATGTTGTCGGGCCCACCGCTGTCGAATAGCCACCTGCGGAGGGCCGCGAGCATCAGCGCTTCTCGAGCCAGAGGCTGGCGGCCAGCGCATCGGCCGGCCGCGGCAGGCGCGGCACGACGGAGCGCGCCAGGCGCTCGCCCATCCGTCGCTCGGCCCAGACGCTGGAGAACAGCGGCTTGTAGGCGCCGGTGGTCAGCAGCGGCAGCACGCCCTGCTGTTCGTTGTAGTTCCGCCAGCCCCACATCGCCGGATAGTCGAACGGCAGGTAGATGTCGTGGATGTGCACCAGCACGCCGGCCGGCAAGCCGGGCAGGATGCGGTTGAACAGGAAGTCTACGTCGCTGCCGGGCATCAGGATGTGGCTCGAGTCGATGAACAGCATGTCGCCCGGCTGCAGCCTGTCGAACGGAGCGGAGGACGCCGCCTGCAGGGTCGAGGGCACGATGGTGACGCCCGGCAGGCCCGCGATGTCGGCGCGCGGCGCGGGGTCGATCGCCAGGATCTCGGCGACGCCCGCCGCGGCCTTGGCGAGTACGCGCGTGGAGTGGCCGGAGCCGACCTCGACGATGCGCAACGGCTTGCGCTCGCGCACCAGCACGTAGGCCAGTGCGGCGTCGAGCGCGGGAAACCACGCCTGGTCGAGCAGCGGCCGCAGGCCCTCGAGCTCGGCGGCGCGCGCGTCGATCAGGTCGATCATGCCGGTGAAGACGGCCTCGTTGCGCTCAAACAGCGCCAGGACGGCGGGATAGGGCGGCTGGGCGCCGGGCGGCGGCAAGAGCGGCGCGTAGCGGTGCGGGATGAACCAGCCGCCGGGCTTGAGGCCAAGGATGGTCGGCAGGCCGAGCATCAGGCGGCGCCAGCGGCCGCGCAAAGACAACGAACGGCTCATGTCAGGGCGCGAGCGTCAGGCCTTCGTGCGCCACCAGCACGCGCGGCAGGCCGCCGGGCACCGTGCCGGGACGCAGCGCCGCGGCCTTGCGCGCGACGTCGTCCATGAACGCATCGTCGTGGCTCGGGTCGTGATGGAAGACCGCCAGCGTGCCCACGTTGGCCGCGTCGGCGATCCGCACGCCCTCCTGCCAGGTCGAGTGGCCCCAGCCGCGATAGCGCTCGTATTCCTCGTCGGTGTAGCTCGAATCGTAGATCATCACGTCGGCGCCGCGGCACAGCTCGACGATCGTCTTGTCGAGCCCGCCCTGCCGGTGCTCGGTGTCGGTGATGTAGCAGATCGACTTGCCACCGTGCTCGATGCGGTAACCGGTGGCGCCGTTGGGATGATTGAGCGGCGCGGTGCGCATGGTGACGGGGCCGCAGGACAGCGCGTCGCCGGCCTTGAATTCCCGGAAGCCGATGCTGGCGTGGAAGATCTCGAGCGTCACCGGATAGATCGGCGCCTGCATCAGGTTGCTCACGACCTTCTTCAGCGTGTACGGCGCCTCGAGATGGCCGGCCCACAGGCGCACCGAATTGCGTTCGTCGAACAGCGGCGCGAAGAACGTCAGCCCCGACAGATGGTCGAGGTGCGTGTGGGTGAAGTAGATGTCGAGATCGAGCGGCGCCTGGCGGACGAGCTCCAGTCCGAGCGTGCGGATGCCGGTGCCGGCGTCGAAGATCAGCCGACGGCCGCCCGCGGTCACTTCCAGGCATGAAGTATTACCGCCGTAGCGCACATACTCGGGCCCCGCGCAGGAAATGGAACCGCGCACGCCCCAGAAGCGGACTTTCAGACCTTCGGCCAAAGCTGTTTCCCAAACTGCCGTGCGGCACAGAGTCCACAGGCCGGGCCGGACGTCAACCGACGCGACAAGCCCCCTATTTTGGCCGCGTTCTTGCGACGCGGCCGGGAACCGATCCATCCGGCCTTCCGCCACGTATTGCTGCAGTACCCAAGAGTATTCGACCCCCCACCTGGCGCGTTGCCTGAACCCCCGTTCGGAGTAATACTTTCGCCATGAACATCGCCAACCAGACTCCCGGTACCGCGATCGCCGAGCCGCCGGTGCGCAAGGCCAAGTTCTCCATCGGGCAGGTGGTGAAGCATCGTCTCTACCCTTTTCGCGGAGTGATCTTCGACGTCGACCCGGTCTTCGCCAACACCGAGGAGTGGCTGTCGTCGATCCCCGAGGAAGTGCGACCGCGCCGCGACCAGCCGTTCTATCACCTGCTCGCCGAGAACGCGCAGACCACCTACGTGGCCTACGTCTCCGAGCAAAACCTGCTGCCTGACGAAACCGGCAAGCCGGTGGGCCACCCGCAGGTGCCGCACTTCTTCAAGGAGCTGAAGCGCGGCCAGTACGTCAGCCGCGCTCGCGCGCTGAACTAGCCGCGGACTAATTGAGCGCGAACGGGAAGTACTTCTCGTTCATCTTCTTGTAGGTGCCGTCGCTCATCATCTCGCCGATCGCCTTGTTGAAGGCCTCGCGCATCTTGATGTCCTCGCGCCGCAGTCCGGCCGAGACGCCGATGCCGAGAGTCTGCGTGTCCTTGATGTCCTGGCCGATCAGCTCGCAGCACTTGCCCTCGGGCTGCCGCGACCACAGCCAGAGCTGCACCTTGTCGCCGAACACCGCATCTACGTCGTCGGCCGCGAGCGCGGCCAGCTCGTCTTTCACCGTGGGGTAGCGCTTGAGCTGGGCGGAGCGGCGGAAGCTCTTGTCGGCCCAGTCGGCATGCATGGAGTCCTTCTGGACGCCGATCTTCTTGTTGCGCAGCAGCGACGGCGGGCCGTCGAATGGCGCGCCCTTCTTGGCGATGAAGGCGCCGGGCGAGAGGTAGTAGCGGCGCGACATGCCGAGCCGCCGCCGGCGCTCGGGCGTCACCTCGAGAGAGGACATGACGATGTCGAACTTCTTGTCGAGCAGGCCCGGGATCAGATCGTCCCACTTGGCGGCGACGAACTCGCACTCGGCCTTCATGCGCATGCAGGCTTCCTGGGCGATATCCATCTCGAAGCCCGCCGGAAGTCCCTTGCGGTCGAGATAGTTGAACGGCGGATAAGCCGCTTCGGTGGCGATTGTGATCCTGAAGGTGGGCGGCGCGAACGGCGACTTGGGCGGCGCGGGCCGCGTTGCGGGCACCGGCGCGCGCGGCGCAGGCTTGGTCGGCTGGGCGAACGCCGCCCCGGCGCCCGAGAGCAAGGCCACCAGCAGGAGGGCCAGGCGCCTCATGCGATCAGGCGCTCCAGCACGGCGTTCAGGCGCTGGCGGCCGGCCGGCGTTGCGGCGAGATGCGTGGCGCTGACCTCGAGAAAGCCCGCGCCGACCAGCGGCGCCAGCGCCGCCTCGCCCAGCGCCGCCACCGGATCGGCGCCGGCGTTGGCCGCGAAGATCGCGCGGTCGATGCCCTCGCTCAGCCTCAGCCCCATCATCAACGCTTCCTCCACCCGGTCGCGGCCCGTGACGACCGTGCTCTCGGCCGTGCCATGACCGTCGCGCTCGACCGCTTCCAGCCAGGTCTCCGGCCCGCTGTGCCGCCGCGTCGCGCGCTTGGTTCCGCTGTCGGAAAAGCGGCCGTGCGCGCCCGGCCCGATACCGACGTAATCCTGATACCGCCAATAGATCAAATTATGGCGGCAGGCGGCGCCCGGCCGCGCGTGATTGGAGATCTCGTAGGCCGGCCGCCCGGCGGCGACGAGGCGCGCCTGCGTCAGCTCGAACATATCCGCGGCCAGCTCCTCGCTCGGCAGGGCGAAGGTGCCGCGCGCATGGTCGGTGAAGAAGCGCGTGCCGCGCTCGATGGTGAGTTGATAGAGCGACAGATGCTCGCCTGCGAGACCGAGTGCGCGGTCGAGCTCGGCCGCCCACGCCTCGAGCGTCTGGCCCGGCCGCGCATAGATCAGGTCGAAGGAAGTGCGGGCAAAGTGCCGGCGCGCGACCTCGAGCGCGGCCAGCGCCTCGTCGGGCGAGTGTTCGCGGCCGAGAAAGCGCAGGTCGGCGGCGTTCAGCGCCTGCACGCCCAGCGACACGCGGTTGACGCCGGCCTCGGCCAAGGTGGCGAACCGATCGGCCTCGACGGAGGTCGGGTTGGCCTCGAGCGTGATCTCGACGTCGGGCGCCGTGTTCCACAGTGCGCGGGTGCGCGTGATCACGGCGGCAACCGTCTCGGGCTCCATCAGCGAGGGCGTGCCGCCGCCGAAGAACATTGTCTCAACCCGGCGATCCGGCGCCTCGCGCGCGGCGTGTTCTAATTCGACCAGCAGCGCGTGGCGCCAGCGCGCCTGCTCGACGCCGTCGCGCACGTGGCTGTTGAAGTCGCAGTAGGGGCACTTCGATTTGCAGAACGGCCAGTGGACGTAGACGCCCAACGGGGCTTGGGGGGAAGCCTGCGCACTCACTGGAAGCATGCCTCGACCATCATGCGGAAGGCGCTCCCGCGATGGCTGATCGCATTCTTCTCCGCGTCGCTCATCTCCGCCGTGGTACGTGTCTCGCCTTTCGGCTGGAAGCAGGGATCGTAGCCGTGGCCGCCCGTGCCGCGGATCGGCCAGACGATGGAGCCGTCGCAGGTGCCGTGGAACGGCTCGAGATGCTCGTCGGGCCACGCCAGCACCAGCACGCAATGGAACGTGGCGCGGCGCGCTTCGTCGGTGGGCGGCACGCCGCGCTTGGCGAGTTCGTCCTGGATGCGCTTCATGCCGACCGTGGCGTCGCGCGAGGGCCCTTCCCAGTCAGCCGTGTAGACGCCAGGCTGGTCGTCGAGCGCGTGCACGCTCAATCCCGAATCGTCGGCCAGCACCGGCAGGCCGCAGGCGCGCGTCGCCGCCAGCGCCTTGATCGTGGCGTTGGCCGCGAACGTCGTTCCGGTTTCTTCCGGTGAGGGCAGTCCGAGCTCGCCCGCCGAGACGATGGCGACGCCGAACGGCTTCAGCATCGTGGCGATCTCGCCCGCCTTGCCGCGGTTGTGGGTCGCCACCACAAGCTTCGGCAGGACGAAGCGACGCGCCACTAGGCTTTTCCGATCGCCAGTCGTTGCAGGCCGGTCAGCTCGACGATGCCCTTCTTGGCGAGCGCGAGCAGTTCCATGAACTGCGGCTCGCTGAACGGCTTGTCCTCGGCGGTGCCCTGGACCTCGACGATGCCGCCGTCGCCGGTCAGCACGAAATTGGCGTCGGCCTGCGCCTTGGAATCCTCGGGATAGTCGAGATCGAGCACGGCGGTGCCCTCCCACAGGCCGCACGACACGGCCGCGACCTGGCCGCTCATCGGGCTGGCCGCGAGCTTGCCTTCCTTGATAAGGCGTTCGAAGGCGAAGTGCAGCGCCACCCACGAGCCGGTGATCGAGGCGGTGCGCGTGCCGCCGTCGGCCTGCAGCACGTCGCAGTCGATGTTGATTTGGCGCTCGCCCATCGCCGGCAGGTTGACGACGGCGCGCAGCGCGCGGCCGATCAGGCGCTGGATCTCCTGCGTGCGGCCGGATTGTTTTCCGCGCGCCGCTTCGCGGTCGGTGCGGGTGTGGGTCGAGCGCGGCAGCATGCCGTACTCCGCCGTCACCCAGCCCTTGCCGGAGTTGCGCATCCACGGCGGCACCCTCTCGTCGATCGAGGCGGTGCACAGCACGTGGGTGTCGCCGAACTTCACCAGGCACGAGCCCTCGGCGTGACGGGAAAAGCCCGGCTCGAGGGTCACCTTGCGAAGCTGGTCGAGGGCGCGGCCGGAGGGGCGCATTCTGTCTCCTGATAGTGGGTAGGGGCTTATGGCCAAAGCTGGCGCCCCAAACAAGGCAGCTCGACGAAGAGGCTCTTGCCCCTAGGGTGCGCGGACCAGCCAGCCGCGCCGGCGATAGCACGTCTTCACGAGATTGATCACGAAATGCGCCTGGATGACGAGCGCGGTCGGAATCGAGCCCAGGATCGCTATCAGCTGGGTCTTGGGCGGCAGGAAGAACGAGGTGACGCCCGAAACCGCCACGATCCCCAGAGTGAGCACGATCATGGCGCCGAGCGCGGACCAGAACCCGGTGGAGCGACGATAGAGGATGTACAACGGGCCGAAAAAGGCGGCTGCGACGTAGGACGACCTGGAAATCGCCTCCATGGCTTCCGTGGTCGGGTGCTCGAAACGGTACGGACGGAAGGGCATGAGCGTGTTTTACACGACGTATGCGAATCGGGCGAGAGGCTAGGGTCGCAGTCAGGAAAAGCATACCAGGAATAGGTTACCCGCGGCCCCGGATCGTCCCGCGAATACGTTGACCCGGCCGGCCACAGTTCCTACATTTTTCGCATGGCCATCCATCGCCTCGGGCTCCCCGGGGCCTTCGCCGAGGCCCCTGCGGGGCAGCGGCAAACCGCCTCAGTCACCGAACTGAACGACCGGGCCCGCGAAGTGCTGCGCGGTGTGGTGGAGAGCTACGTCGAGACCGGCGAGCCGGTGGGCTCGCGGGCGCTCACCCGCAAGATCACCGAGGCCCTGTCGCCGGCCACCATCCGCAACATCATGGCCGATCTCCAGGATCTCGGCCTGCTCTACGCGCCGCACACCTCGGCCGGCCGCCTGCCGACCGACGCCGGCCTCAAGCTGTTCGTGAACGGCCTGCTCGAGGTCGGCAACGTCTCGGAGGACGAGCGCAAGAGCATCGAGTCGCGCTGTGCCGCGGCCGGCCGCAGCGTCAACGAGGCGCTGGAGCAGGCGACCACCCTGCTGTCTGGCCTTTCGCGCTGCGCTAGCCTGGTCATGGCGCCCAAGACCGAGCAACCGCTGAAGCACATCGAGTTCGTGAACCTCGGTCCCGGCCGTGCGCTGGTCGTCACGGTCACCCAGTCGGGCCATGTCGAGAACCGGCTGATCGACACGCCGATCGGCATGCCGGCGTCGGCGCTGACCGAGGCCAGCAACTATCTCAATGCGCGGTTGAGCGGCCGCACCTTCGAGGACGCGCGCCGGCTGATCCTCGAGGACCTGAAGCTGAAGCGCGCCGAGCTGAACGACCTCACCGCGCGCGTGATCGAATCGGGTCTCGCAAGCTGGGCCGGCGAGCCCGGCGGCAACCTGATCGTCCGCGGCCAGGCGCGGCTGCTGGAAGACATCACCGCGATCTCAGACCTCGAGAGGGTGCGCACGCTGTTCGACATGCTGGAGCGCGGCGAGAGCTTCGCCCGCCTGCTCGAACTGGCCAACGGCGCCGCTGGCGTGCAGATCTTCATCGGCGCCGACAACCCGCTGTTCGCCAACACCGGCTGCTCGATGGTGGTGGCGCCGTTCCGCGATTCGCAGGAACGCATCCTGGGCGCGATCGGCGTGATCGGCCCGACGCGACTCAACTACGCCCGCATCATCCCGCTGGTCGACTACACCGCCCGCACCATCGGCCGCATGGTCGGTTGAAAACCGACTGGTTGGCTGACAGCCAACTGGCCGGCTGAGAGTCGTGCCGACTACGACCAGTCCTTCTCGTTAAAGTCCTCGAACTCCTTGATGAGTTCTTCTTCCTCGGACGGCGGCGGCGCCTGCTCCGCGGCGGGGATCGACAGGATCTTGAGCCGCGTCTGCCTGGTGATCAGCGGCACCAACTCCAGCAGGTCCTCGCGCGCGAAGGCGACGCACCCGCGGGTCGCTCCCATGTCGGGCCGCGCGACGTGGAGGAAGATCGCGCTGCCCCATTCGCCCTCGGGCGGATCGTCGTTGTAACCGACCACGACCACGAGATCGTAGAGCCCGTCCTCGCGCCACATCTTCTCGTGGCTCCAGTCGTTGGGCGTGCGCACGAGGCGGTTGTAGGCGTCCGCCCGCGGGTCGTCGCACCAGCCGTCGTGCCGGGAGATCGGCCGCGCCGGTAGCCCGACCTTGGGCAGCACCAGCCGGTCGTTGCGGAAATAGATGTGGCGCAGCGGGAAGTCGCCGACCGGCGTGGCGCCGTCGCCCTCAACCTTGTCTTCGCGCACGCCGCCCGCACCGACCACGCATCGCCAGCGCCTGGCGCCCAGGGTCGCCCAGCCGAGCGCGGAATCGGCGGAATCCGCCTGGACCGTCAGGACGGGGGCCGAAACCCCGGTCAAATCGCCGTCATCGGACATTTGAATCGAACTCCCGCGCCCTTCATAAAGGCCCGCTCTTGAAGGAGAAAGCGATGGCTTACGTTCTCACCCCGCCCGCGACCGTCGGCGTTCCGGTCAACGGCACCAAGGATCTCTTCCCGGTCCGCCGCATCTTCTGCGTCGGCCGCAACTATGCCGCCCATGCCCGCGAGATGGGCCACGATCCCGACCGCGAGGCCCCCTTCTTCTTCACCAAGCCGGCCGACGCCATCGTGATCTGCGCCGACCCGAAGAACCCGACCAAGGTCGCCTATCCGCCGGCCACCAAGAACCTGCACCACGAGATGGAGCTGGTCGTCTGTATGAAGTCCGGCGGCGCGAATATCCCGGTCGACAAGGCGCTCGATCACGTCTTCGGCTATGCCGTCGGTCTCGACATGACCCGCCGCGACCTGCAGAACCAAGCCAAGGACATGGGCCGTCCGTGGGACATGGGCAAGGGCTTCGACCAGTCTGCGCCGATCGGCGAGATCTTCCCCGCGGCCAAGATCGGCCATCCGGCGAAGGGCACCATCCAGCTCGACGTCAACGGCAAGACCCGCCAGAAGTCCGACCTCAACGCGCTGATCTGGAGCGTGCCAGAGACGATCTCCTATCTCTCCGGCCTGGTGACTCTCGCCGCCGGCGACCTGATCTACAGCGGCACGCCCGACGGTGTCTCCGCCGTGGTCAAGGGCGACACGCTCGCGGGTTTCGTCGACGGCTGCGGCACGGTCACCTGCACTCTGGTGTGACCTCCGGGGGCAACGCTTAAAGTTGCTGCGCCCTAAAGGTGTCGCAGCGCGAGACGTCGCCGCTCTCCAAACCGGCCTTGAACCAGCGCACCCTTTGGGCGCTGGTTCCGTGCGTGAAGCTGTCGGGCACGATGCGGCCCTGCGCCTGCTTCTGCAGGCGGTCGTCGCCGATCGCGGTGGCTGCGGTCAAAGCCTGGTTGACGTCCTGGTCGGTGAGCTTGAGTTTGCCGCCCTGGTCGTTGCTCGCGTGATAAGCCCAGACGCCGGCGAAGCAATCGGCCTGCAGCTCGACCCGTACCGACATGGCGTTGGCATCGCGCTTGCTCATGTTCTCGCGCAGGCTCGCCACGTTGGTGGAGATGCCGAGCAGGTTCTGTACGTGATGCCCGACCTCGTGGGCGATGACATAGGCCTGCGGGAACTGGCCGGGCGAATGGAAGCGCTGGGCCAGCTCGTCGAAGAACTGGAGGTCGATGTAGACCCGCTGGTCGGGCGGGCAATAGAACGGCCCCATCGCGGCCTGGCCGGCACCGCAGGCGGTCTGCGTGGCGTTACGGAACAGCACCAGCCGCGGCTGGCGATATTGCCGGCCCATGTCTTTGAAGATATCGCCCCACGCGTCCTCGGTGCTCTTCAGCACGCGGCCGACGAACTGTGTCTCGGGGTCGTTGGTGGGGGGCCGCGCCGCGGTGCGTTGCTGGCTAGGCGGTGCGACGTAGCTGCTGCTGCCGCCGTCGACCACGCCACCCAGCAGCGTCAGCGGATTGACGCCGAGGATCAGGCTGATCACCACGATGGCGATCAGGCCGAAGCCGCCCTTGAACAGGCCGCCGCCCAGCGGGATCGGAATGCCCGGACCGCCGAAGCCGCCACCCAGGCCACCGCCGCCGAATCCACCACCGCCGCCGGCGCCGCGACGATCCTCGATATTGCTGCTCTCGTCGCCATCCAACTGCATGGCAGCGTCTCCATTGCCAAACTATAATATCCGCGCATGAGCCTGACCGTCGCCACCTGGAACATCAATTCGGTCCGCTTGCGAATCGGCAACGTCGAACGCTTTCTGAAGTTGCGCAAGCCCGACGTGCTGTGCCTTCAGGAAACCAAGTGCCCGGACGAATTCTTCCCTCATCAGGCCTTCGAGGAGCTGGGTTACAAGCACCGGCTGATCCAGGGCATGAAGGCCTATAACGGCGTGGCCATCCTCTCGAAAGTGCCGTTCACCGCGATGAATGTGCATCACCGCTGCGGCAAGGAAGACTGCCGCCATATCGAGACGGCGCTAGACGTCGGCGGCGACCCGATCCTGCTCGACAATCTCTACATCCCGGCCGGGGGCGACATTCCCGACCCGGCGGCCAACGTGAAATTCGCGCACAAGCTCGACTTCTATCGCGAGATGGCCAACTGGTATGCCGCCCGCAAGCCCAAGCCGCGCGCCCGCAAGGGCCTTCGCCGCATCGCCGTCGGCGACCTCAATGTGGCGCCGCTCGAGCACGACGTGTGGAACCACAAGCAGCTCCTCAAGATCGTGTCGCATACGCCGGTCGAGGTCGACCTGTTCGGCAAGATGATGGCGTCGCTCAACTGGATCGACGCGCCGCGCCGCTTCGTGCCGGCCGACAAGAAGCTCTATTCGTGGTGGAGCTATCGCAACAACGACTGGCGCGCCTCTAACCGCGGCCGCCGCCTCGACCATATCCTGGTGACGCCCGCACTCGGTGACGCGATCCGCTCCTACCGCATCGACAGCGACCTGCGCGACTGGGACCTGCCGTCGGACCACGTGCCGGTGCTGGCAACCCTCGACGTCTGAACGGAGACAGGCATGCATATCGTCTTCATCATCCTGATCGGCTTCCTGGTGGGACTGGTCGCGCGCTGGATCATGCCCGGCCCGCACGTCGAGGGCTTCTGGATCACGGTCGTGGTCGGCGTCGTGGGCTCGGTGCTCGCGACCTACGGCGGCCAGGCCCTCGGCCTCTATCGCATCGGGCGCCCGGCGGGCTTCATCGGTTCGGTCGTGGGCGCGGTTGTCCTGCTGGTGCTGGTGCGCCTCTTCAGCCACTAGGCCACGCGGTACAGGAAGTAACGGTCCTTCGGGACGCCCGGCGGTTCGGGCAGGAGCTGCCAGCGCGCCACCGTCAGGGGTTGGTTGGCGAGCACGTAGCCGCCTGGTGCCGCCAATGCGTCGAGCGACGGGCCAAGCCACTTGCCCATCTCGACGTTGGCGGCGTGATCGCCAGTACCGAGGTCGGTATGGATCAGCGCCGCGGTGGCGCCGAGCCTGCGGGCCGCCTGCGGGATCGTTTTGTCGGCATTGCCCAGGAACAACCGGTCGTCGGGCGGGATGCAGTCGGGATGGGCGGCGACCTTGCGCTCGAAGACGTAGATGTCGCGGGCGGGGAACAGGCTGCGCAGGTGATCGTAGGTGCGGCCGTTGCCGAGCCCGACCTCGAGGATCGGTCCGGCGATCGCATCGACCCCGGACTTGAGGAAGTTCAGGCAGTCGCGCTGCGCCTGCATGCGCGCGATGAAACTGTCGAGACGGCTCATCTCGATCGATTACGCGGCCTTGTTCGCCGTTGCGTCGCGCAGCTTCTGGTTGGTGTCTTCGACGCGGTGCGCCAGCTCGCGCATCATCTCGATGGCCATGGTCGGAAATTCGGTGACCAGTCGATAGAACATGTCCTTGGTGATTCGCAGCGTCAGCAGCGATTCGCTGGCCTTGATCGTGGCATTGCGCGGCGCATCGCACAGGATGGCGGTTTCGCCGAAGAACCCGTTTTTCTTCAGTTCGGCGACACGAAGCTGTCCGGTCGGCGTGTCGATCAGCACGTCGGCCACGCCGCCCAGGATGACGTACATGGCGTCGCCGGGTTCGCCCTGATGGCAGACTTCCTGGTCGGTATTGAAAGTCATGCGCTCGCCGGTGAACGCCAGCAGCTTCAGTTTCGCCGCCTCCATCTTGGCAAAGAGCGGCACGCCCTTGAGAATCTCGACTTCCTCGTTGAGGTTCATCGCGTCCTCCTGTTTCCCATCTTACGCCGACGCCATGAGCTCGGCATAGAGCCCGCCCTTGGCCGCCAGATCCGCCGGCGTGCCCTGCGCCACGATCCTGCCGCTTTGCATGACCACGATCTGCTCGAACGACTGGGCCTGGCTCGGCCGGTTGGCGATCCACACCACGCCCCGGCCCTCGGCGGCCGCCAGGATGTTGTCGCGCATGCGATCCTGGGTACGGCCGTCGAACACGGCAACCGCCTCGTTCACCACCAGAAACTGTGGGCGCTTGATCAGCGCGCGGGCGATGCCGAGCTTCTGGCGCTGGGTCGCCGGCAGCCGCCGCCCGGCAACGCCGACATTGTACTCCAGCCCGACCTCGATCACGGAATCGCGCAGGTGGAGCTCGGCCATCACCTCGGTGAGCACGGTGCGGATGCGGCTCTCGGCCTGGGCCTGGCCGTAGACCACGCGGCCGAACAGGATGTTGTCCAGCAGGGTGGCGGCGCTGTTGTACTTGGCGAAATCGTAGAATTCGACGGCCCCGCGCAGCGCCGGCGGCAGGTTCTCGGCGAAGGCCCGGCGGGCGGCCAGCAGGCGGTCTTCCATCGCCCCGTCGATCAGGCCGAGGCGGTGGCGGGCCTCGACGTAGCGCAACGGCAGGGTCATCAGCCGCGCGCGGTCGGCCGGCGGCACGGCCTCGACACCCTTGCCGCCCAGGCGCTGCAGCAGCAGGCGGACGTTGGGCAGCTCGTCGGCCGAGATGAAGCTGTACTGCTCGAACAGCGGGTTGTCGGGCGACAGGCCGGAGAATAGTTCGACCATGGTCTCGGCGATCGACAGGCCCATGCGCAGCATGTCCTGGTCGAGCCCGGTCTTGGCCAACACGGTCTGCATGTACGGGTCGGCGGCGAGGTTGTCGCCGTCGAACGCCGTGCCCACCGGCGTACCGAACAGCAGGTTCTCGGCCACCGACAGGTTCTTGTTGTACTTGTCGGCGTTGAACGGCTCGATCAGGCCGGCATTCTCCGGCGCTTGCAGGCGGCCGTGCAGCGCGCGCCGCGCCTTCAGGATCCTGTCGGCGAGGTCGGGCCGCTTGGCGGCGTCGATCGCTCCACGCAGCCCCAGCGAATAGATGTCGTCGTCGAGCTCGACCTGCTTCAGCGCGTGCACCATGCACGGCAGCAGGTCGGCGGGACCGGTGGCGCCGGCCAGCTCGTAGTCGATCCAGTCGGCGTTGGGATCGAACACCGGATTGCCCGAGCGCTCGGCCTCGCGCCAGAACAGCTCGCGGCTGGCCATCACGTCGGCCTCGTAGACGGCCGGCGACGTCGGCCGGTGCTTGAGGCCGAACAGCAGGTTGTCGCGCACGCTTTGTGGGAAGAGATAGGTTTCCTGCCCGATGTAGGCCATGCGCGAGCCGAGCAAATATTCCGGGATCAGCGCCAGGTCCTTGCCGTCGACTTTGACCGATCCGGTCGACGGAAGCACGATGCGCGCCATCACTTGGCCCAGCACGTCCTTGCCCGAGCTCGTCGCGCCGATCACGGCGATCTTCCGGTCGGTCGGCACCACCAGCGAGACGGTGTCGAGCTGCTTCACCCGCCCGTCCTCGGTCACGGTGACGCCGGACAGCACCATCTCGTGGCCGAGCGGCGGCGGCGGCCCTTCGGGGATCGCCTGCAGCTCCTCGGGCATCATGCCCTCGGGCTGGAACTGGTCGATCACCTGCTCGTACTTAATCTGCACGTCCTGGCGCTGCTGGTCCCAGTCGATCAGCTCCTTGATCGGCCCCGGCAGATCCTTGTAGGCGAGCAGTACGCCGACCACGGCGCCGACGTCCATCTTGCCGGTGATGGCGAAGTAGCCGCCCAGCAGGTAGATCGCGAAGGGAGTGGCCTGAGAGAGGATGTTGTTCCAGAACTTGGCGACGAACTTCTTGTTGTAGAGGTCGAAGCGGATCCGGAAGATGTGGCCGAGCCGCTCGGAGATGTCGGCGCGCTCGTAGTTCGACGAGCCGTGGATGTGGATCTCGTTCACGCCGTCGGCGGTCTCGGCGATGCGGCCGGCGAGCAGGCGGGCGGAAAGCTGGCGCTGGCGGCCGAGAACGAGGACCGGCTTGCGCAGGCGCGGCACGATCACCATCTGCACCGCCAGCAGCGCGATCACCACCAGGCTCAGCAGCCAATTCTGCATCAGGATGAAGATGATCGCCGTCAGCGCCTGGCCGCCGAGGAACATCGGTTGCACATAGGCATCGCCGATGAAACCGCCGAGCGGCTCGACCTCGTCCTTGATCATGGTCGCGAGCTCGGCTTGCTTGACCTTGCGGAAGTGGGCGGCGGGGAAGCGCAGGATGCGGTCATAGAGCTCGTAGCGCAGGCGGCGCAGCATGCGCTCGCCCATGCGGCCCTTCTGGGTGTTGATCGAGCGCTTGAACTGGGCGTTGACGATCACGGCACCCAGGTAAAGGAAGCTCATGATCACCAGGTAGCTGAG
This sequence comes from Hyphomicrobiales bacterium, assembly GCA_041691635.1. Lineage (GTDB taxonomy): Bacteria > Pseudomonadota > Alphaproteobacteria > Reyranellales > Reyranellaceae > Reyranella. The sequence continues at coordinate 91,467 of JBEPUH010000002.1, read as the reverse complement.
CTGGTCGGTCGAGAAACCGTCGAACAGATGGATGTCGTGGCCGATGAAGCCCGGCAGCGGGATCGTCACCGACAGGATCTGAATCGTCGGGTGGCCCTTGAAGACGTTGCCCGAGATGCCGTTGTTGACGATCGCCTTGGGGACGGTCAACGACAGGAAATAGAAGACCTGTGCGAACACCACCAGCATCAGGATGACGAGCTGCTCGTGCCGGCTGTGTCGCCAAATATAGGTGAAGAGATTGCGCTGCATCGAAACCCGTGCTTCGGCCAAAACTACCTATATTCGATCAGTGCCTTGATTACATTCGATTTTTTGCCGCTGCGGCAGGGGTTCGCGCCGCCGGCCGGTTGTGGCATAGTCCGGTCCAAGAACTGGTCGGGGCAGTGCCGCAGCCAGGGGGGAGAGGCGTTGCATGCCCGCAAGTAGCCGGCCAAAGCGTGTGCTGCTCTACAGCCACGATTCATACGGTCTCGGCCATGTCAGCCGTTGCCGGACGATCGCCAATGCCATCGTCGAGGCGGACAGCTCGCACTCCGTTCTCATCATTTCGGGGTCGGCCGTCATCGGCTCCTACGAATTCCGCTCGGGCATCGACTTCGTGCGCATCCCGGGCGTGGTCAAGCAGATCGACACCGGCGAGTACGATTCGGCCAATCTGCGGGTCGGCGTCGAGCACACGCTCGAGATGCGCACGCGCATCATCCGCGACACCGCCGACATCTATCGACCCGACCTGTTCATCGTCGACAAGGAGCCGCTCGGCCTGCGCGGCGAGGTCGAGCCGACGCTGCGCATGCTGAAGGAGCGCGGCACGCCGCTGATCATGGGCCTGCGCGACGTGATGGACGATCCCGGCCAGCTCGCCGTCGAGTGGGAGCGCAAGAACGTCGTGCCGGCGCTCGCCGACCTCTACGACCAGATCTGGATCTACGGCCTGCCGCAGATCAACAAGCCACTGCAGGGCATCGACGTGCCGCCGTCGGTGCGCCACAAAACCGTCTACACCGGCTATCTCCGCCGCGAGCTGCCGCTGCATACCGACGTGCCGCACGAGATCGACGAGATCGACGGACCCTTCGTCCTGGTGACGCCGGGAGGCGGCGGCGACGGCGCCGCCCTGGTCGACTGGGTGCTGGCGGCCTACGAGAGCGATCCTCACATTCCCTACGGCGCGGTGATCGTGTTCGGCCCGTTCATGTCGGCCAACGCGCGCGAGGGCTTCAAGGAACGTGCCGCGAAGTTTCCGCACATCCGCACGCTCACCTTCACCAACAACCTGGGCGCGCTGATGCACCGCGCGGCCGGCGTGGTCGCCATGGGCGGCTACAACACGTTCTGCGAGATCCTGTCGTTCGACAAGAAGGCGCTGATCATGCCGCGCACGCGGCCGCGGCTCGAGCAGCTCATCCGCACCCGTGCGGCGCGCAACCTCGGCCTGATGGAGATGCTCGACGCCGAGAAGGGCCGCGATCCACACTTCATGGCCACCGCGCTGCGCCAGCTGCCGCAGCAGCGCGCGCCGAGCGACGTCATCGTGCCCGGCCTGCTCGACGGCCTGCCCAACGTCATCAAGCTGGTGGCGCGCGCGCTCGCCCATCCCAATCGCGGACCTGCGTCGATCGATCCGCCCGCCGTGCTGGAGACGCCGATTGCCGACTCCCTCGCGCTCGCGGCGACACGGGCACGATCCTGATCCAGATCCTGACGACATTGGTGTTTCATGGTTGAGTCGAAAGACGCGCGCATTGCGGTCGTGGTCAAGTGCTGGCCGCGGCTGTCGGAAACCTTCATCGCGCAGGAGATGGCGGGGCTGGAGGCGCGCGGGCTGAAGCTGGTGATTTATTCGCTGCGCCTGCCGACCGATCCCGCAATCCATCCGGTGCATGCGCGGGTCAAGGCGCCGATCGTCTACATGCCCGAGTATCTCAAGAACGATCCGCTGCGCGTGGTGCGCGCATGGTGGAAGGCGCGCCGGCTGCCGGGCTACAAGGCCGCGCGCGCGCGCTTCCTCCACGACCTGCGGCGCGACCGCACGCCCAACAGGATCCGGCGCTTCGGCCAGGGCATGGTGCTGGCGGCCGAGATGCCCGCGGGGATCGAGCGCATGTACGCGCACTTCATCCATACGCCGGCGTCGGCCACGCGCTATGCCGCGATCATGCGCGGCCTGCCGTGGAGCGCCTCGGCGCACGCCAAGGACATCTGGACCAGCCAGGAATGGGAGCTCAAGACCAAGCTCGCCGACATCGACTGGATCATCACCTGCACGCGCTTCGCCCAGGCGCGGCTCAAGGAACTGGTCGTCGATCCCGAGCGGCTGCGGCTGGTCTATCACGGGCTCGATCTCGCCAACCTGCCGGCGCCGCCGCTCGAGCGCTCGCGCCGCGACGGCTCCGATCCGAACGACCCGGTAATCATCCTGTCGGTCGGCCGGCGGGTGGCGAAGAAGGGCTACGACGATCTGATGGTGGCGCTGTCGAAGCTGCCGAAGGACCTCAACTGGCGCTTCGAGCATATCGGCGCCGGCGTGCTGGGCGATTCCTTCGAGGACACCGCGCGCCAGCTCGGCATCGCCGAGCGCTGCGTGTGGCACGGCGCCCGGCCGCAGGCCGAGGTGTTCGCCGCCTACAAGCGCGCCGACATCTTCGTGCTCGCCAGCAAGAAGGCGGCCGATGGCGACCAGGAGGGCATGCCCAACGTGCTGCAGGAGGCGGGCTACCAGCGCATGGCGATCGTCTCGACGCGCTCGGCCGCGATCGGCGAGTTCGTGCGCGACGGCGACAATGGCCTGATGGCCGATCCGGCGGCGCCCGACCAGCTCGCCGCCGCCCTCGAGAAGATGGCGCGCGACCCCGACCTGCGCGCCCGCATGGGCGCGCGCTCGAACGAGATCGTGCGCACGCGCTTCTCCTACGAAGCCGGCATGGACTGGATCGCCGGCGCCCTCGGTCAGTCGGCCAACGCCAATCTGGCGCCGCAGATCGAGGCTCCCACCGAAGTGGCGCGCGCCGCCGAATAGCCATGCGTGTGTTGCTGCACACGCCGCTGAAGCCGCCCGATCATCCGGTGCCGTCGGGCGACCGCGAAATGGCGCGCGGCTTCGCGCGGCTGCTCGCGCGGCTCGGCCACAAGGTCGTCATGCCGGCAGGGAGCCGTGTGCCGCAGGGCGTCCCCGAACCGGAGGCGCATCTCGATCTCGAGCGCCGCTCCCGCCGGCAGGCGGCCCGCCTGATCGCGCGCTGGCGCGCGCTGCCGGCGCGTCATCCGGAGCGCTTCGATCTGTGGTTCACCTATCACTGTTACTATCGCAAGCCCGACTGGCTGGGGCCGATCGTGACGGGCGCGCTCGGCATTCCCTACGTGATCGCCGAGGCGTCCCATGCCGCCCGGCGCGCGGTCGGCGCCGCGCGTCTCGGCCATCGCGCGACCGAACGGGCGCTGGCGGCTGCCGATCTTGTCGTCACCGTCAATCCGCGCGACCTCGCCGGCGTTCGCACGCGCCTGCGCCCGGGGGCGCGACAGATCTGGTTGCCGCCGTTCATCGACGCGCGCCCCTATCTCGCAGCGCGCGCGCAACGCAAGGCCAGCGACGTTCCCCTCCTGCTCGCGGTCGGCATGATGCGCACGCGCGACAAGCTCGAGTCCTATCGCGTGCTGGCAAAAGCCTTTCACCTGTTGGGCGAGCGCCCGTGGCAGGCCGTGCTGGTGGGTGACGGTGCTGCACGGGCGGAGATCGAGGGGCTGATGGCGCCGTTCGGCAACCGCATCCATTTTGCCGGCACCGTCAGCCAGGACGAGCTTCTGTCGCTTTATGCCGCGGCCGATCTTTACGTCTGGCCGGCGATCAACGAAGCCTATGGCATGGCTTTTCTCGAAGCCCAGGCGGCCGGCGTGCCGGTCGTGGCCGGCCGCACCGGCGGCGTGCCCGCGGTCGTGGCCGACGGCGAGACCGGTCTTTTGACTCCGGTCGGCGATGCGGCAGCGTTCGCCGCGGCGGTCGGCCGGCTGCTCGACGACCCGCAGGAGCGCGCGCGTCTGGCCGCCAATACGGCATCGCGCATTGCCGGGCGTCACGACGATCGCGCGGCCGCGCACAGACTCGCGGCCGCACTGGAAACACTGAAATGAGCGGCGTTGCCTTCGCGCTATTGCGGCATGCCTCGACCGACTGGAACGAGCAGGGGCGCCTGCAGGGCCTGACCGACACGGCCCTCAGCCTCAAGGGCGAGGCCGACGCGCGGCGCTGGCGCCTGCCCGCGCCGGCCGACGGCTGGAAGCGGCTGTGCAGCCCGCTGCAGCGCGCCCGCCGCACGGCGGAGCTGCTGCGGCCCGCGGCACCGGTCGCCGTCGAGCCGCGCCTGCGCGAGATGAGCTTCGGCGCCTGGGAGGGCCGCACGCTGCCTGAGTTGCGCGCGACGGTGGGTGCCGCCTTCGTCGACGCCGAGGACAAGGGGCTCGATTTCCAGCCGCCCGGCGGGGAGTCACCGCGCGCGACGATGACGCGCCTCGCCGGATGGACGGCCGAGATCGCCGCCGCCGGCCAGCCCGTCGTCGCAGTCTCGCACAAGGCCGCCATCCGCGCCCTGCTGGCGCTCGCCACCGGCTGGGACATGATGGGCCGGCCGCCGGTCAAACTCGACTGGCGCGCGCTGCACTTCTTTCACGCCGACACCGATGGCACGGTGCGGCTCGACCGCGTCAACGTCCCGATGGATCCGGCATGAACCGGCGCGTCTTCTTCTACGTCCAGCACCTGCTCGGCATCGGCCACCTGCGTCGTGCCGCGACCTTGGCGCGCGCGCTCGCCCGCGGCGGCTTCGACGTGCTTCTGGTGTCGGGGGGCGCGCCGGTGCCGGGTCTCGACACCGGTGGCGTGCGCTTCCACCAGTTGCCGCCGGTGCGCGCGCGCGACGAGGGCCTGCGCGAGCTGGCGCGGCTCGACGGCACGCCGCTCGACGAGGCGTTCCGCACAGCGCGCACGGCTGCGCTGGTCGATCTGCTGCGCGCCGAGGCGCCGGACATCCTGATCACCGAGCAGTTTCCCTTCGGCCGCACGCAATTGCGCTTCGAGCTGCTGCCGCTGCTGGGCGCGGCGAAGGCATTGCCCCGGCCGCCGAAGATCGTGTCGTCGGTGCGCGATGTATTGCGCGAGTCGGCAAGCGCCTCGCGCATCGTCGAGACGCTGGCGACGTTCGATTCCTTCTTCGATGCAGTGCTGGTTCATGCCGACCCCGCGCTGGTTAGCCTCGACAAGAGCTTCGCCGGCTGGGCCCATCTCGAGGGCCGCGCGCACTACACCGGCTACGTCGCCGAGAACGAGCAGGCGGCCGCCACGTTGCCGCCGTCGGATGCCGGTGCGGGCGAGGTGATCGTGTCCGTGGGCGGCGGTGCGGTCGGCGGTCCCTTGCTGCGCGCGGCGCTGGCGGCACGGCCGCTCACCTCGCTGGCGGCGCGGCGCTGGCGCCTGTTGGTCGGCGACAACCTGCCGGCGGCCGAGAAGGCCGCCCTCGGGCCCGCGCCCGGCGTCGAGATCGAACCGGCGCGCCGGGATTTCCCCGCGCTGCTGGCACGCTCTTGCCTGTCGATCAGCCAGGCAGGCTACAATACGGTCGTGGAAACCCTGACGCATGCCGATCGCGCCGTACTGGTGCCGTTCTCGACGGCGCGCGAGACCGAGCAGAAGCGCCGCGCCCAGGTGCTGGCCGAGCGCGGCCTCGTGCAGATGGTGCCGGCCGAGGCGCTCGACGGACCGGCGCTGGCCGCCGCCGTGGAGCGCGCGCTCGCCGGCCGCTCGATCCGGAGCTTCCCGCGCTGCGATGCCAACGGTGGCGCGGCGACCGCGGCGTTTCTGGCGCGCCTGGCATGAGCGCGTGGGCCACCCTTGACGCCGAGGTCGCGCGCTGGCGCGATGCCGGCCGCGAGATCGAGCTGTGGTGGCGCGACGACGATGCCGTGGACGCCACGCCCGCGCTCGAGCGCCTGCTCGAAGTCCAGCGCCGGACCGACGCGCCGCTGGCGCTCGCCGTGGTGCCGGCCGAGGCCACCGAGGCACTGGCCGCGCGCCTCGCCACCGCGCCCGGGGTCGACGTGCTCCAGCACGGTTACGCACACGTCAACCACGCCGCCGCCGGCGAAAAGAAGATCGAGCTCGGGCTGCAGCGCCCGGCCATGATCGTGCTGGGCGATCTCGGCACCGGCTGGATGGCGCTCGAACGGCTGTTCGGGACGCGCGCGCTCAATGTGCTGGTGCCGCCGTGGAACCGCATCGCGGCGCCGCTCGTTCCCACGCTGCCTGAAATCGGCTTTCGCGGCCTGTCGACGTTCGGCGCCCGTCCGCGCGCCTGGCCGGTGCGCGGCCTCGCTCAGGTCAACACGCACCTCGACCTGATCGACTGGAAGGGTGGGCGTGGCTTCGTCGGCACAGAGGCCGCGGTGGCTGCTCTCGTGAAGGCGCTCGACGCGGCGCGGACCACGACAGTCGAGCCGGTGGGCATCCTCAGTCATCATCTAGCGATGGACGAGGGGGCGTGGGATTTCCTAATGTCGTTTCTGGGGAAAGCAAGAACGACGCCGGGATTGAAAATTCGCCCGGCCCACGAGTTATTCGCGTCACGGGAGGCGCGCGTTTGAGTTCTGCCGAGTTGCGCTATCCGCGTCAGACGCTGTGGGCCGATTATCTCCGCGCCGCGGCAGGCGTCGTGCTGTGCGGCGCGCCGCTGGTCAGCCTGAACGTCAACCGCTGGCTCGCGGTCGTGCTCGGCGCCGGCGTGGTGCTGTTCGCGGTGTTCCTGGCGCGCACGGCGCTGCGGCACTGGACGCGCTTCGTGCTGGCGCCGGACACTTTCTGCGCCGACGGCCCGGCCGGCAGCCTGGTCGAGTGGAAGCGCCTCGATCGGCTGACGCTCGGCTACTATTCGACCAAGCGCGACCGCTCCAGCGGCTGGATGCAGCTCACCGTCGGATCGGCGGGCGGGCGGACGATCAAGGTCGATTCTGCGCTCGATGGCTTCTACGATATCGTCGAGCGTGCGGTCGCGGCGGCCGAAGCCAACAAGCTCGTGCTCAGCGCGACAACGCGGGCCAACCTGAAGTCGATGGGGATTTCGGTGGCGGATCAGGAAGAGGCGGTATGAAGGACTTGCTGCGCGTCGAGCACCTGACGGTCGACTTCGGCGTTCACGAAGGCACCCTGCGCGCGGTCAACGACGTGTCGTTCTCGATCCCGCCCGGCGGCACGGTCGCGCTGGTGGGCGAATCGGGCTCCGGCAAGTCGGTGTGCAGCCAGGCCATCATGGGCCTGCTGCCGCGCACCGCGACCATCTCGTCCGGTTCGATCCTGTTCCAGGATCCGCGCGACGGATCGCCGGCCGTCGATATCGCCAAGCTCGATCCTGCGGGCGCCGAGATACGATCGATCCGCGGCGGCGAGATCTCCATCATCTTCCAGGAGCCGATGACCTCGCTGTCGGCGCTCCATGTGCTGGGCGACCAGATCGGCGAGGCGGTCGAGCTGCACGGCACCCACGATGGTCGGGGCGGCGCCGGCGTGCCGCGCAAGATGAACCGCGCCGAGATCGACGAGATGACGATGGCCATGCTGCGCCTCGTCGGCTTTCCCGATCCCAAGCGCGCGCTCAAGACCTATCCGTTCGAACTCTCGGGCGGCCTGCGCCAGCGCGCCATGATCGCCATGGCGCTGGTCTGCAAGCCCGCGCTGCTGATCGCCGACGAGCCGACGACGGCGCTCGACGTCACCATCCAGGCCCAGATCCTGCGGCTCATCAAGGACCTGCAGAAAGAATTCGGCATGGCGCTGCTGATGATCACGCACGATCTCGGCGTGGTCGCCAACGTCGCCGACGACGTCGTGGTCATGTACCGCGGCCAGGTCGTCGAGTCGGGCAGCCTGGGCGACATCTTCCGCGACCCGCGGCACGACTACCTGAAGGCGCTGCTCCATGCCGTGCCGCGCTTCGACATGGCGCCCGGCGAGCGGCTGATGCCGATCCGCGAGATCACCGCAGCGACCGGCCATCTGCTGCAGCAGAAGGCGGAGGTGAAGCCCACCGCGACCTTCAATCCCAAGGCGCCGGTGCTCAAGGTCCGCCACCTCACCAAGACCTTCCGCATCCGCAAAGCCGACACGCTGTTCGAGCAACTCGTCGGCGGCGGCACGACGCGCACGATCCGCGCCGTCAACGACGTGAGCTTCGACGTCGAGCGCGGCGAGTGCCTGGGCCTGGTGGGCGAGTCGGGCTGCGGCAAGACCACGCTCAGCAAGATCCTCATGCGCGGCATTACTGCCGATGCCACGCCGGGCGGCGGCCGCATCGTGTTCGACGACTGGGGCCGCAAGACCGACGTGCTGGCGCTGCAGGGCGACGAGCTCAACCGCTTCCGCACCAAGCTTCAGTTCATCTTCCAGGACCCGTTCAGCTCGCTCAATCCGCGCATGACGGTCTACGACATCCTGGTCGAGCCGCTGGTCATCCATAAGATCGGCGACGACGCCTATCGCCGCGAGATGGTGGGCGAGCTGATGGAGCTGGTCGGCCTCGACCGCCGCCACCTCAGCCGCTATCCGCACTCCTTCTCGGGCGGCCAGCGCCAGCGCATCGGCATCGCGCGCTCGCTGGCGCTCAAGCCCGACATGGTGATCTGCGACGAGCCGGTGTCGGCGCTCGACGTGTCGATCCAGGCACAAATCCTCAACCTGCTGAAGGATCTCCAGCAGAAGCTCGGGCTCACCTATCTCTTCATCTCCCACAATCTCGCCGTGGTCGATTACATCGCCGACCGCATCGCCGTGATGTGCGCCGGGCGCCTGGTCGAGCTCGCGCCGGCGGCCGAGCTGTTCCGCAATCCCCTGCATCCCTACACCAGGGCGCTGCTCTCGGCGGTGCCGATTCCCGATCCCGGCCAGCGCCTCGACCTGCGCGCGCTGATGGAGGGCAAGGCGTCCGATCCGATGCAATGGCCGCCCCCTTTCCAGGACGACGGCAAGATGCCGTTGCTGTGGACCGAGGTCGAGACCGGCCACTATGTGCGCGTCGCGCGGGAAGGCGTCTGACCATGCTGCAATACGCTGTTCGCCGCGTCCTGCTGATGATCCCGACGCTCTTCGTCATCAGCCTGCTCGTCTATGTCATCATCGACCTGCCGCCGGGCGACTGCGTCACCGCCCAAGTCGAGGAGCTGCTGTCGCGCGGCGATCCCGACGCGCTGAAGCACGCCGAGGAGCTGCGCCAGCTCTACGGACTCAACCATCCGCTGATGTACCGCTACTTCGCCTGGGTCGCCGGCATCTTCCACGGCGACTTCGGCCTGTCTTGCCAGGACACCCTGCCGGTGCGCGACCTGATCGGCGAGCGCATCGCGCTCACGCTGATCATGGAATCCGCCACCATCGCCTTCATCTGGATCGTGTCGTTCGTCATTGGCGTCTACGCCGCCACGCACCAGTACAAGCTCGGCGACTACGTCGCCTCGTTCTTCGGCTTCATCGGCCTCGCGGTGCCAAACTTCCTGCTGGCCCTCGTGCTGCTCTATGTCGGCAAGGTCTATTTCGGCCTGTCGATCGGCGGCCTGATGGACACCCAGTACATGGAAAAACCGATGAGCTGGGGCAAGGCGCTGTCGATCCTGCAGCATCTGATCATTCCGGTGATCGTGATCGGCACCTCGGGCACCGCCGGCATGATCCGTCGGCTGCGCGCCAACCTGCTCGACGAGCTGCAGAAGCAATATGTCGTGACCGGCCGCGCCAAGGGCCTGTCGGAGCTCAGGCTGCTGGTGAAGTATCCGCTGCGCCACGCCATCAACCCGTTCGTCGCCGACATCGGCCATCTCCTGCCCGAGGTGATCTCGGGCTCGGTCATCGTCTCGGTCGTGCTGTCACTGCCGACCACCGGGCCGATGCTGCTGGGCGCGCTCAAGACCCAGGACGTGAACCTGGCCGCCACCTTCCTGCTGCTGGTGGCGGTGCTGACGGTGATCGGCATGCTGGTTTCGGACCTGCTGCTGGCGGTGCTCGACCCGCGCATCCGCTTCGGCGCCGCGGGCGAGAAGTGAGGCAGACATGACCGACATCCCGAACCGTCCGTCGGACCCGTCTTCCCCCCGCGCGCCGACGCCGCACTACGTCAACGAAACGCCGTGGGATCCGTACGTTTCCGAGAAGCTCACCGCCGATCAGGAAAAGTACTATATGGCGGGCCAGTGGAAGCTGATGTGGTGGCGTTTCCGCCGCCACCGGCCAGCCGTCATCTCGGCGCTGTTTCTGGGGCTGATCTACTTCACCACGCTGATCAGCGAGTTGATCGCGCCCTACGACCTGCAGACGCGCCAGATCAAATACATCTTCGCGCCGCCGCAGGGCATCCACTTCTTCCACGACGGCAAGTTCGTGGGGCCGTTCGTCTACGGCCTCGGGATGAACCGCGACATGGACACGCTGCAGCGCGTCTACGCGCCCGACCACAGCGACCCGCAGAAGCTGCGCTTCTTCTGCCGCGGCGAGACCTACGAGTTCTGGAACCTGTTCGAGGGATCGTTCCACCTCGTGTGTCCGGCCGAGGGTGGCACCCTGTTCCTGGCCGGCACCGACCGGCTCGGGCGCGACATGTTCAGTCGCATCGTCTACGCCGCGCGCATCTCGCTCACCATCGGCCTGATCGGCATCGCGCTGTCCTTCACGCTGGCGCTGATCCTGGGCGGCCTGGCCGGCTATTACGGCGGCTGGGTCGATCTCGTGGTCCAGCGCATCACCGAGATCCTCAAGAGCTTCCCGCATTTGCCGCTCTGGCTCGCCTTGTCGGCGGCGCTGCCGGTGACATGGTCGCCGCTGCTGATCTACTTCGGTATCACCCTCATCCTGGCGCTGCTCGACTGGCCGAGCCTGGGCCGAGCCGTGCGCTCCAAGCTCCTGTCGCTGCGCGAGGAGGATTACGCCGCGGCCGCCCAGATGATGGGCGCCACGCCGGCGCGCATCATCGGCCGCCACCTGCTGCCGGGCTTCATGAGCCACCTGATCGCCTCGGCGACGCTGTCGATCCCGTCGATGATCCTGGCCGAGACGGCGCTGTCGTTCCTTGGCCTGGGCCTCCGCCCGCCCATCACCTCGTGGGGCGTGCTGCTGAACGAGGCGACCGACATCAACGTCGTGGCGGTGAACTGGTGGCTGATGCTGCCGGTCGCGCCGGTGATCCTGGTGATCCTGGCGTACCAGTTCCTGGGAGATGGAATGCGAGATGCAGCAGATCCGTATGCTTAGGTCACAGGCCTAAGCATAGGCCGGCGGCAGGCATTGTAATCAACGCCGAGTCGGCGCCTTACCGGCGCAGTGCAGAATGGACAAGAATTCTGCCTAGCTGCCAACCCTCTGAAATCCTTATCTATTCTGCACCGAGCGGGTAAGGCGCCGCGGACGGCGCCGACTCGGCGTTGATGACAACGCCTGCCGCCCGCCAGTGATTTCTGGTCCTCAGCCGCGGCGCGGGCTGAGGACCAGAAATCACACTCTTGCCCCATTTGCGTCTAGCGAACGCCATGCCGGGTTTCCATGTTGGGCTTGTATCTCCCCCGAACGTGGTCTCCCCAAAGCCACGTTCAGCCTCTTCGGAGGCGCTTCGGCCGCCCTGTCATTCTCCCCCGACAGGGCGGCCTTTTTCTTTTCGGACATGCTACGACGGCGCCCTATGGCGACCGCTTCCCTCGAGGTGACGGACCTGGCGTGCCGTCGCGGCGGCAGGCGCGTGTTCGAGCACGTGTCCTTCGCGCTGGGCGGCGGCGAACTGCTGGCGCTCACGGGGCCCAACGGCAGCGGCAAGACCACGCTGCTGCGCGCACTGGCGACACTGGGGCGCGCCGAGGCCGGCACGATCGCCTGGCGCGATGCCGACATCGCCTGGCTGGGCCATCTTGACGGGCTGAAGGGCGACCTCACGGTTTTCGAGAACATCGACGTGGCCGAGCGGCTGCGCGGCGCCGCGCCCGATCGCGCACGGATCGACGGCGCACTCGCTGCCTTCGACCTTGCAGCCCTCGCGGCGCGGCCGGTGCGCACGCTCTCCGCCGGCCAGCGCCGGCGCGCGGCGCTGGCGAGGGTCGCGGCCTCGCGGGCGAATGCCTGGCTGCTCGACGAACCGTTCAACGCACTCGACATGGCGTCGCAGAAATCGTTGCGTGCGGTGCTGGCACAGCATCTCGCGGCCGGCGGGCTCGCGATCGCGGCCACGCATGTGCCGCTCGACATCGTGGGCGTGCGCACCTGGGAACTCGGCACGGGGGAACTCGGCACGTGACGGCGGGCGCGGCGCTCTTCCTGCGCGACCTGCGGCTGGTGCTGCGCCGGCCGGGCGACGTCGTCGTCGTGCTGGCTTTCTTCGTCGTCGCCACGACGCTCTTTCCGCTCGGCATCGGGCCGGAGCAGAACCTGCTCGCGCGCATCGCCGGCGGCGTGCTGTGGAGCGCGGCCCTGTTCGCCGCTCTGCTGTCGCTCGAGCGCCTGTTCGCCTCGGATCATGAGGACGGCGCGCTCGATCTTCTCCTGCTGGCGCCGGGCGCGCTCGAGCTTGCGGTGCTGGCCAAGTGCGCCGCTCACTGGATTGTGACCGGCCTGCCGCTCGCCGTGCTGGCGCCGCTGCTGGGCGTGGCCTTCGGGCTCGATGGCCGCAGCCTCGCGGCGGTGGCGCTCACCCTGCTGGTGGGAACGCCCACCCTGTCCCTGATCGGCGGGCTGGCCGCGGCACTCACCCTGGGGGCGCGCAAATCCGGCGCCCTGCTGGCCCTGCTGGCGCTGCCGCTCTGCGTGCCGACCCTGATCTTCGGCACCGGCGCCATCGAGGCCGTCGCCACCGGGGAGGGATTCACCGTGCATATCGCCATTTTGGCGGCGCTGGCCCTGATGGCGGTGGCCACCCTGCCGTGGGCCATGGCTGCGGCATTGCGCCAAGCCGGTGAGTAATTCTGGCGAATAGACAAAAGCCGCGCCACGGCGGAAGAACAGGCCCAGATAAAGTCCCCCATGCCCTCCCTGCATTTCCTCGCCAACCCCGCGCGCTTCCGGCGCTTTTGCGCGCGCGTGCTGCCGGCCCTGTCGGTCGTGACGGCGCTCGCGGTGGCGGTCGGCCTTTATTGGGCGCTGGTCATCGCGCCGCCCGACTACCAGCAGGGCGAGACGGTGCGCATCATGTTCATCCATGTGCCGTCGGCCACGATCGCGATGGGCGGCTACGTGCTGCTCGCGGTGCTGGGCGGCTCGCTGCTGGTGTGGCGCCATCCGCTGGCGGCGTTGATGGCGCGGGCGACGGCGCCGGTCGGCGCCACCTTCACCGCCGTCGGCCTGATCACCGGCTCGCTGTGGGGCCGGCCGATGTGGGGTACCTGGTGGGTGTGGGACGCGCGGCTGACCTCGTTCCTGCTGCTGTTCTTCCTCTATCTCGGCCACATCGCCTTGAGCCGCGCCTACGACGATGCCGACCGCGGCGACCGCGCGGCGGCGATCCTGGCGCTGGTCGGCGCGATCAACGTGCCGATCATCAAGTTCTCGGTCGATTGGTGGAACACGCTGCACCAGCCGGCGTCGATCATGCGGCTGGGCGGGCCGTCGATCCATCCGACCCTGCTCTATCCACTGCTCTGGATGATGGCCACCTTCGCGCTGCTGTTCGTGCTGCTGGTGCTGTTGCGCACCGACACCGAGATCGACCGCCGCCGTCTCGAGGCGGCCGAGTTGGCAGCATGAACTACGCCGTCTTCATCTGGTCGGCCTACGGCGCGACCGCGGTGGCGCTGGGCGGCCTCGTGCTGCTGTCGTTCGTCGCGCGCCGCCGCGTGCGCCGTGAACTGAGCGCGCGCGGGCTGGACAGGCCCCGCGAACAGCGGGCAGGGACAAGCCGATGACGCCCAAGCGCCGCCGCCTCTGGTTGCTGCTGGGCTCGCTGTCGGTGCTGTGTGTCGCCGCCGGGCTGGTGCTGTGGTCGCTGAACGACAATCTCGTGTTCTTCTACTCGCCGTCCCAGGTCGCCGAGAAACATCCCGGGCCCGACCGGCGCTTCCGCCTGGGCGGGCTGGTCGTCGAGGGCAGTCTCCAGAAGAACGGCCAGGAAGTGCGCTTCAAGATCACCGACCTCAAGGGCGAGCTGCCGGTAGTCTATCGCGGCCTGCTGCCGGATCTCTTTCGCGAGGGCCAGGGCGTGATCGCCGAAGGCGCGCTGGGCGCCGACGGCGTGTTCATTGCGCGCGAAGTGCTGGCCAAGCACGACGAGAACTACATGCCCCCGGAAGTCGCCAAGGCGCTCAAGGACAGCGGCCGCTGGCAAGAAGGTCCGGGGACAACAAAATGAAGCGGTCCCGTCATGATTCCTGAACTCGGCCATTTCGCGCTGATCCTCGCCTTCGCGGTGGCGATCGTGCAGGGAACGCTTCCACTGATAGGCGCGTCGCGCGGCGATGCGCGGCTGATGGCGTTGGGGCGGACGGCAGCGCTGACGCAGGCGTTCCTGATCCTCCTGTCGTTCGGCGCGCTGGTGCAGTGCTACGTGGTGTCGGATTTCTCGGTCGCCAATGTCGTGGCCAACTCGCATTCGGCCAAGCCGCTGCTCTACAAGATCACCGGCACGTGGGGCAACCACGAGGGCTCGATGATGCTGTGGACCCTGATCCTGGCGCTGTTCGGCGCCTCGGTCGCGATCTTCGGCGCCAACCTGCCCGACACCTTGCGCAGCCGCGTGCTCTCGGTGCAGGCGCTGATCGGCGTGGGTTTCCTCGCCTTCATCCTGTTCACGTCCAACCCGTTCCTGCGGCTCTCGCCGGCGCCGCTCGACGGCAACGGGCTCAATCCGGTGCTGCAGGATCCCGGCCTCGCCTTCCATCCGCCGATGCTTTACCTCGGCTACGTCGGCTTCTCGGTGACGTACTCGTTTGCGATCGCGGCCCTGCTCGAAGGCCGGGTCGACGTCGCCTGGGCGCGCTGGGTGCGGCCGTGGACGCTCGCGGCCTGGTGCTTCCTGACGCTCGGCATCGCACTGGGCAGCTGGTGGTCCTATTACATCCTGGGCTGGGGCGGCTTCTGGTTCTGGGACCCGGTCGAGAACGCCAGCCTGATGCCGTGGCTGGCCGGCACCGCGCTGCTGCACTCCGCCGTCGTCGTGGAGAAGCGCGACGCGCTCAAGAGCTGGACCGTCCTTTTGGCCATCCTCGCCTTCTCGCTTTCGCTGCTCGGCACGTTTCTCGTGCGCTCGGGCGTGCTCACGTCGGTTCATGCGTTTGCCCAGGATCCCGCGCGCGGCATGTTCATCCTGGCCTTCCTGATCGTGGTCACCGGCGGCGGCCTGGCGCTCTACGCCTGGCGCGCGCCGAAGCTGCAGCACGCCCATGGACCTTGGGGCCTGTTCCAGCCGGTCAGCCGCGAGGGCGCGCTGATCCTGAACAACCTGCTGCTGTGCACGCTCGCCGTCACGGTGCTGCTGGGCACGCTCTACCCGCTGTTCCTCGATCTCGTCAGCGGCGCCAAGGTCTCGGTCGGGCCGCCGTTCTTCAACGCCACCTTCGTGCCGATCTGCGCGCCGCTGTTTGCCGCGCTCTGCGTCGGGCCGTTCCTGAGCTGGAAGCGCGCCGAGCTGGGACCGGCGCTGGCGCGGCTGCGCGCGGTGTTCTTTGCCGCCGTGATGGCCGCCGTCGTGGCCGCTGTCGCGATCGATGGCCGCGCGACCCTGGCCGCCGTCGCCTTCGGCTTCGGCGTCTGGCTGATCCTGGGCAGCGCCACCGAATTCGTCGGCCGTGCGCGCCGCGGCCGGCTGCGCACCATGCCGCGCTCGACGATCGGCATGACGATCAGCCATGCAGCGCTCGGCGTCGTCGTGCTGGGTTCGGTGGCGACGGCGGCGTGGAACACCGAGCTGATCCACACGATGAAGCTGGGCGAGAGCGCGCCGTTCGGCGACTACACCGCAACCCTGGTGAAGGTCGAGCCGCTGCAGGGCCCGAACTACACCGCCGAGCGCGCGACGATCGTGCTCAGCCTCGACGGCAAGCCCTACACCACGCTGACGCCCGAGCGCCGGCTGTTCACGGTGCAGCGCCGCCAGGTCTCGGAGACGTCGATCCAGACCAACCTGCTGCGCGACCTCTACGCCACGCTGGGCGAGGGCGATCTGCAAGGGGGCTGGGTGGTGCGGCTTTACAACAATCCGCTGGCGCCGTGGATCTGGCTCGGCGCAGCGCTGTGCGCGCTCGGTGGCTTCGTGTCGCTGTCCGACCGCCGCCTGCGCATCGGCGCACCCAAGAGGTCGCGCGTGGCGGCCCAACCCGCCGAATGAACAATCGCGTCCTCTACCTGTTGCCGCTGCTGACCTTGGCCGTCATGGCGGGCTTCTTCGGCTGGTCGCTGCTGTCGGGCCGCGATCCGGCGTCGATCGGCTCGGTGATGGTGAACCGCCAAGCGCCGCGTCTCGCGGCGCCGGCGCTGCGCGAGGGCGAGCCGGCCCTGACAAGCGACCTGCTGAAGACCGGCAAGCCGGTGCTGGTGAATTTCTTCGCCAGCTGGTGCACGCCGTGCCTGGCCGAGCATCCGCTGATGATGCGGCTCAGGCAGCGCGAGGGCGTGACCATCGTCGGCATCGCCTGGAAGAACAAGCCCGAGGAAGCGCGCGCCTGGCTGAAGAAGCTGGGCGATCCGTTCACCTACGCGGGCACCGACTACGACGGCATGCTCTCGCTCGACTGGGGCCTGTCGGGCGTGCCGGAAACCTACCTGATCGACGCCGCCGGCATCGTGCGCCTGCACTATCACGCGCCGATCACGGAGAAGGACCTCAACGACACGATCCTGCCGCTCCTGAGGGCCGGCAAGTGACCCCCCGTCGTCCTGAGCGGAGCGAAGGACCTCCCCGAACGACCACCGATTCCGTGGCGGGCGCGAGGTCCTTCGCTGCGCTCAGGACGACAATATTGCTGGTCCTGGCGTGCGTCGCGTTTCCCGCCTTCGCCGTCGAGCCGTCGGAGATGCTGAAGGATCCCGCGCTCGAGATGCGGGCCCGCACGCTGTCGCGCGAGCTGCGCTGCGTGGTCTGCCAGAACCAGTCGATCGACGATTCGGCGGCCGAGGTGGCGCACGACATGCGGATCGCGGTGCGCGAGCGCCTCACGGCCGGCGACAGCGACAAGGCCGTCATGGGCTACATGGTGGCGCGCTACGGCGACTACGTGCTGCTCGAGCCGCCGTTCAAGCCGCGCACCCTGGTGCTGTGGCTGGGCGCGCCGCTGGTGCTGGTGGTGGCGGGGTTGCTGTTGTTCTTTGCCGCGCGCCGCCGCCCCGTCGTGCCCGCCGCGCCGCCGCCGCTCAGCGATACCGAGAAGGAGCGACTGCAGTCGCTGCTGAAGCGCTGATGCTGGAGTTTTTCCTGGCACTGCTCACCACGGCGACGGTCGGCGTGCTGCTGATCCCGCTCCTGAAGCAGCGCGTGACCGCGACCGCGCGGCTCGACAACGACCTGGCGATCTATCGCGACCAGCTGGCCGAGCTCGCGCGTGAAGAGACCGCCGGCACCTTGCCCGCGGCCGAAGCGGGCGCGGCGAAGGTCGAGATCGAGCGCCGCATCCTGGTCGCGGCCGAACAGGACGCGCGCGAGACGACGAAGGCCAACACGATGGCCGGTCCGAGCGCGCTGCAGCGCTTCCTGCCGCCCGCGCTTTGCCTGGCCATCCCATTGCTGGCGCTGGGCGTCTACCTGCAGATCGGCAAGCCCGGCCTGCCGTCGGCGCGGTTCGTGCCGCATGCCGCCGCGCCCGCCCAGCCGGGCGAAACCCTCGCGCCGGAGATCGCGGCGGCGAAGAAGGCCGCGGCCGAGCGGCCCGACGATCCCGAGGCGCAGTCGGGGCTGGGCGAGGCGCTCACCATGGAGGCCGACGGCGTGGTCACCCAACCCGCCGTCGAGGCTTTTACGCGCGCTCTCAAAGCGCAACCCGGCGATGCGCGCGCGATCTACTACCTCGGCCTGCACGAGGCGCAGGCGGGCGATTCGCCGGCGGCGCTGAAGCGCTGGCGGGCGCTCGAGGCCCAGTCGCCGCCCGACGCGCCGTGGCTCGCCATGCTGCGCGCCGAGATCGCGCGCGTGTCGCGTGCCGCCGGAATGCCGGTGCCGTCGCAGGACCAGGTCGAGGCGATCGGCAAGCTCTCGCCCGAGGAGCGCCAGAAGACGATCCGCACCATGGTCGACGGGCTGGCCGCGCGGCTGCAGGAAAATCCCGGCGATCGCGACGGCTGGCTGCGGCTGGCCAACGCGCGCAAGGTGCTGGGCGACAATGCCCAGGCCGCCCAGGCATTCGCCAAAGCCGATGCGCTGGTCCCGCTCGACGGCCAGGCGCTGGTCGACTGGGCCGAATCGGAAGTGCGCCTGATCCCGCCGGGCGCCCCTCCGCCGGCCGCCGCGGTCGCGGTGCTGGAGCGGGTCGAGAAGATCGAACCGAAGAACGCGCTGGCGCTGTTCTATCTCGGCGCCGCCTCGTTCGCCTCGGGCGACAAGGCCGCCGCGGCGCGGCGCTGGAAGACGCTGCTGGCACTGCTGCCGCCGGATGCTCCCATCCGCGCGATGCTCGAGCAGAAGATCAAAGAGGCAGAGTAGGCGCTTCGCGCAGCGAAGCGCAGGATGTTGTCGTCGGCGTATGCGCCTTTGGAAAATTGTGCTCATGCCGCGTCGGCCGGCGCCTGCTAGCTTCGCGCCCGCGCAATGAAAGCTCGTCTCCTCCTGCTGTTCGGCCTGCTCGCCGCCGCCAATGCCGCGGCGTGGGCGGCGGCGTTCGCGGTCTTCGCCGGCCAGCCGCTGCTGCTGGGCACGGCGCTGCTGGCCTGGAGCTTCGGCCTGCGCCACGCCGTCGACGCCGACCATATCGCCGCCATCGACAATGTGACGCGCAAGCTGCGCCAGGACGGGCGCCGGCCGCTCACCGTCGGGCTGTTCTTTGCGCTCGGCCACTCCACGGTGGTGATGCTGGCCGCGCTCGGCGTCGCTGCGACCGCGAGCCTGCTGACCACGCGGTTCGAGTCGTTCCGCGAGATCGGAGGCCTGATCGGCACCGCCGTCTCCGCCCTGTTCCTGTTCGCCATCGCGGCGGTGAACCTCGTCACCTTCCGCCAGACCTGGCGCCAGTGGCGCGACGGCGCCGCCCCCGCGGACGCAGCTCCCCCTTTCGACGGCGGCCTGCTGGCGCGGATCTGCCGCCCGCTGTTTGGCCTCATCCGGCGGCCCTGGCACATGTTCCCGCTGGGCTTCCTGTTCGGCCTGGGCTTCGACACGGCGACGGAAGTCTCGCTGCTCGGCCTCTCCGCCACCGGTGCCGCGCAAGGATTGTCGCTCTGGGCCATTCTTGTCTTTCCCGCGCTGTTCGCCGCGGGCATGGCGCTGGTCGACACGGCCGACGGCGTGCTGATGCTGGGCGCCTACGACTGGGCGTTCGTGAAGCCGCGCCGCAAGCTCGCCTACAACCTCGTCATCACCGGCGCCTCGGTCGTGGTGGCCGTTCTGGTGGGCGGCCTCGAGCTGGCGGACGTGGAGCTGGGCAATCTCGGTTTCGCGATCGTGGGCTTCTTCGCGCTCGTCTGGGCCGCGGCCTTCGCGATCGGCCGCGCCAACGAGCACAAGGGGGCACTGGACGAAAGGGGCGCGCCGGCCGACGCAGCGGACTGACCTGTCCGCCGGAGGCCCCCATGCAGCGCATCACCCTTTCGATCGACGACGAACTGGCGGCCGCGCTCGACCGTCACATGAAGAAGCACAAATACGCCAGCCGCTCGGAGGCGCTGCGCGACATCCTGCGCGATCCTTCGACTTCGCTCAGGAGAGCGGCCCAGGCGCGCGAGCGGCTCGACGAGGCCCTCCCCAGGAAGAACGAGAAGAAGAAGGGCAACGACGCGGGTGGGGGCGGCGCCTTCTGCGACGCCACGCTGGCCTACATCTATGACCATGCGATCCTTCGGCAAGCTCAGGACAGGCGCGTGATTTAGGCCGGCGCATCACCGAGGCACAGCACCAGCACCACGATCTCCAGGTGGCGACGTTGCGCGTCCCCCTCGACTACGACTCCTGCCTCGAAGTCTCGGTGCTGCGCGGTCCACCTCAGCCGGGCGCTCACTTGCCGACGAGACCACGAGCCAGCGCGGCGTGCGCCACGGCCAGCTCCACCTCGTGCCCTTGGCGCTGGAGCACGGCAAGCACAGCCACGGCGCGGGGAAGCACGGGCATGAGCATATTAGGGTGTGAGGGCGACGTGGGCGCGCACCTGTCAGAATGGGCGGGCCGTCCGCAAGCCAAAGTCATGAACGGTCTTTAAAGCCTGATTCGAAACACCCTGTGCAGATGATTGGGTATAGCTCTTACTCAATGGCGTAGTCGAAAGTGCATGAAAGAACGAGTCGTGACGCCGCAGAACTTCAGCTTCACTCTTGTCCAGATCGTGCATGTGTCCGACGAAAGTGAACCTTCCCCGTGTCCATTCGATCGAGGGTCAAAGCCAGCATGGAAGACCTCAAGGGCGGTGGGTCGTGCGCCATGCCGCTGTCGAAAGTCCTCGTAGAACGCTTCAAGAGCATCCCCTTTTCCAGTCGAACGTAGGAGCCGCAGAAGTAGGTCTAAGGCCTCCAGTTCGTAAGTTACCTCACATCCTGCCGGGAATGTTAGGTCGCCTCGTCTAATCGATTCCAGTGCAAGTGCAACGCTTCGGTCGCCCTCACTCAGCGCAAGCAAGGCGCGTGCCTTCGTTAGGAAAATGCGATGATTGCCGATGTAGTCGATAACGGTGAGGTGGGTTTTGCCGTCAGACAGGCGCAAGCCTCTACCGAACTGCTGGAGCCAAATAATCGCCGACTCAGTAGGGCGTAGCATCAAGATCGAATCTATTTCAGGCAGGTCAACGCCTTCGTTGAGGATATCGACGGCAAATACGATATCGAGCGCTCCAGAGCGAAGCTGTTCTAGGGCCGTAACTCTCGGAGCGGATGTGACGCCAGAGTGAATGGCCGTCGAGCGCACCCCTCTGGTGCTGAAGAAGTCCGCCATAAAGTCGGCGTGAACGATGGAGCAACAGAAGCCGATTGTCTTCGAGCCTCCGCGCTTTTGATGTTGTTCGAACGCGTTTCGGGCTCGCTCTTGTGTAGCCAAGGCTCCGGTTAGTGCTACTTCGTCGAAGGCTCCCGAACGCCACGGAATTTGGGCGTAATACCGCCGCCATTGGGAAAATAGAATATCCATGACTTAGGATGGAAGCTGAGGCGTCCTGCTTCGAATATTGAAGCCAACGTTAAACGCATCTGGTGAAAAGCGCTCTCGGAGAAGGTGTTGAGCCGAGCCGATCGAATCGACTAATTCCAATCGCTCCGCATTGTCCAGATCTTCCCAAAGTGTGACATGGCGTTTTGGAACAAGAAGAAGATGGCCCTCGGCGACTGGAAAACCATCCCACAACGCTAGTGACAGGCTCTTTGTGAAAGCGATTCGCTCATCTGAGATTCTGCAAAAGGGACAATCGTTCATCGCTGAGATACAACCGGAAATAGGGCGACCGAACATGCCGTATCCGTCGACCACGCGCTATCTAAGCTGCTGGTTTCATCCTCATTACCTCCCACACAATCGCCACTCACCCCGTCCTGCGCTTATCTCCCGCTCGTCGTCACCCTTGAGTAGGAGGAAGTCATGTCGAACCGCCCCGCATCCGCCACACCGGAGTCCGCGGCTCCCACCGTCCCCGCCGCGATCGACGCCACCGTCGCGGCCTACCTCGAGACCTGGAATGAGACCGATCCCGCCCGCCGCGCGGCCGGGATCGCGCGCGCGTGGGCGGGATCGGGCACCTATCGCGATCCGCTGATGACGAGCGACGGTCCTGCCGGCATCGATGCCATGCTGGCCGCCGTCCAGGCCCGCTTCCCGGGCTTCGTGCTGAAGCGGGTCTCGGCCATCGAGGCGCACAACGGCAGCGCGCGCTTCTCGTGGTCGCTCGGGCCCGCGGCGGGGCCGGCGGTCGTCGAGGGCGTCGATTTCTGCACGCTGGCGCCCGACGGGCGGCTGGCGGCGGTGGTCGGGTTCATCGATCGGATGTGACGGCCCGAGGTCGTCATCCCGAGCCTTTGCGAGGGACCTTGCCTGGTCCGGTAAGGATCCCTCGGCGGCGCCTCGGGATGACAGCGGTGCGCAATAAAAACCTTGCGGATTGTTGCGATAATCGCTATATTGGCTGGATGGTCTGCCTCCCGTCCCGTCGCGCCTCCGCCGGTCCCAGCGATCCTCGGGAATTTCCGGAAATTCCTGAGGAATCGCCTCGAACCCAGACGGGCCCGGCTTATAGGCGATTCCTCCGGAGGAGGTCTCTTTTTGGGAGCTGGTCCTCGCGAGGCTCGCGAGCCTCGCGAGGATTGGGCTCGGGTGCAGGCGGGGCGGCGTTTTCCGCCATTCCTCGCGAGGAGGTGTTTTTTTTGGTCGGGAGGCCGTCCGGGGCGCTCTGGTTAGATTCGCGTTATTTAAAGCGTTACCGGCGGTAACCCACCCCGCGCCAAGGGCACGCAAAAGCCCGGCCGCCTCCTTGCGGAGACGGCCGGGCCGCTGCCTCGCGTCAGTGTCGCCGTCCGCCTACTGCTGCGACGGTGTCGAGGGCGCCATCGGCGTCGTGGCCGGAGCCGCGGGCGCCGGGCTGGTGGTGATGGTCGCGTCCGTGTTCGGGGCGCGCGGGGCCGCCGGCATCGGCGTCGGGTTCATCGGGCGCGAGATGCCCGGCGCGCTGGCGACGTCGGGCGCGCGATGGGCGCCGTTGGGCGTGCCGTTGAAGTACAGCGCGCCGCCCACGATGCCGATCACCACCAGGATGCCCAGCAGCACATAGGGCGCGCGGCCGGTGGAGGCGTCGGGGTCGTAGGCCCTGCCGGGACCGCCCGGCAGGGGGTTGCCGTATTTGTCGAAGCGGTTGGGATCGTTGAAGTCGCTCATGGTGGGTTCTCCTCGTTTGGAACTGCAAACCCAACGCCCCCCGTTTTGCGGGGGTTGCGACTTTTCGGGCCCGATCGTGCTAGCTTTCGAGGCGTTTTCTCGCAACCTGTCGCGTCCCAGGTGGAGGCCACATTCATGCCCGATTCCGTTATTGCCCCGGTGACACCGATCCCGCCGCTGGTGGCCCCGCCCGTCGCCGCCGATAGACCGCCGGTCGTGCTCGACGCCGCCGCGGCCGCCGCGTTGGTCGAGTCCTACGCCGCCGTCAGCAAGGGCGCGCGCTACAAGGACATCGGCCGCATCGATGCGCACATGGCGCGCTTCATCGGTCTGGCGCCGCTCTGCCTGGTGTCGACCGCCGACGCCACGGGCAAGCAGGACGTCACCCCGCGCGGCGATCCGCCGGGTTCTTTCAAGGTGATCGACGCCCACACGATCGCCATCCCCGACCGGCCCGGCAACAACCGCCTCGACACGTTGCGCAACCTGCTCGAGAACCCGGAGATCGCGCTGATCTTCCTGTTGCCGGGCGTCAGCGAGACGGTGCGGCTGGCGGGCACCGCGCAGCTCTCGACCGATCCCGACCTGCTGGCGGCGATGGCGGTCCAGGGCAAGACGCCCAAGTGCTGCCTCGTGGTGACGGTGCGCCAGGCCTATCTCCACTGCGCCAAGGCGCTGATCCGCTCGAAGCTGTGGGCCGGCGACTACGCCATGCCGAAGGGCAGCTTCCCGTCGATCAGCCGCATCATCGGCGACCAGCTCGGCCTCACCGAGGACGAGAAGAAGGCGGCCGAAGCGCGCACCGAGATCGCCTACCGGGACGGGTTGTGGGCACCGCTGCCGTAGGCGGCACTTATACCGTCACCGGCCAGCGCGCCCGCCAGATGCGGGTGGTGCCGGCCGATGTGCTGAAGCGTCTCTACAGGCGCTCCGATTGGGCGGGGCTGAAGCAGACGGCCGCGCATCTCGCGTTGCTCGTGGCGGGCGGTGCGGCGGTGCTGGCGACGCGCGGGACCTGGTGGGTCGTGCCGGCGCTGCTGGCGCAGGCGGTGTTCGTGAACTCCCTGTTCGGCGCCATGCACGAGAGCGTGCACTACGGCTCGTTCAAGACGCGCTGGATGGCCGACCTGCTGGCCTTCTTCTCCGGTGCGGCGATCCTGAACAACGCGGGCTTCTACCGGCACTATCACCTGGCGCACCACCGCTACACCCAGGATCCGGCGCGCGATCCCGAGCTCATCACCTCTGGGACTCCCCGCACCTGGGGCGCCTACCTGTTTCGCGTGAGCTCGCTGCCGTTCCTCGCGTTGCGCACGCGCGACATCCTGCTGTTTCCGTTCGGCTTCACCGGCGGCGTCGACTACATCCACCCCTCGGGCTGGGCCGAGACGCGGCGCTGGGGGCGCTGGCTGCTCGCGCTCTACGCGCTCTTGATCGCGGGCTCGATCGCACTGGGCACGACGGTGGTGCTGTGGGTGTGGTTTCTGCCGCTGCTGATCGGCCTGCCGCTGCTCAGGCTCTATCTCTTGTGCGAGCACACGCTCTGTCCCAACTCCGACGACGGCTTCGCCAACACGCGCACGACGACGTCCAATGCGCTGGTCCGCTTCCTGATGTGGAACCTGCCCTATCACGCCGAGCATCACCTGCTGCCCAACATCGCCTTCCATCACCTGCCCGAGGCGCACACCTACCTGCGCCCGCACCTGAAATACGTCGCGCGCGGCTACGTCCAGGTTCAGGGCGAGATCCTGCGGAACCTGGCGTGATGCACCAATCCTCTGTCGTCCTGAGCGCAGCGAAGGACCTCGCGCCAGCCCAGCCCGTGATGATCGTTCCGCTAGATCCTTCGCTACGCTCAGGATGACAACAATAGGCACCTACGCCTGCGGCGACGTTGCGCTCCAGCGCGGCGGCACGCTCAAGGACGCCACAATCGTCTACAAGACCTTCGGCACGCTCTCGCCGCAGCGCGACAACGTCATCGTCTATCCGACGAGCTACAGCGCCCATCACGCCGACATCGAGTGGCTGGTCGACGTCCAGAACTGCCTCGACCCGTCGACGTACTTCATCGTCATCCCCAACATGTTCACCAACGGCCTGTCGACCTCGCCGTCGAACTACACCGCAGGCGCGTTCCCCGAGGTCACGACCTACGACAATGTGATGCAGCAGCGCCGGCTGATGGCCGAGGTCTTCGGCGTCGATAGGGTGAAGCTGGTCTACGGCTGGTCGATGGGCGCGCAGCAGGCCTATCACTGGGCGGCCCTCTTTGGAGAGTCGGTCGAGCGCATCGTCGTCAACTGCGGCTCGGCGCGCACGGCGCCGCACAACTTCGTCTTCCTCGAAGGCGTGCGCACGACCTTGTTGGCCGCGCGCACGCCGCAAGAAGGCCTGCGCGCCATGGGCCGCATCTATGCCGGCTGGGCGCTCAGCCAGACCTTCTATCGCCGCGAGCTGTGGCGCGGCCAGGGTTTCGCCAGCCTCGAGGATTTCCTCGTGCGCTCGTGGGAAGCCAACTTCCTGCGCCGCGATATGCACGACCTGCTGGCCCAGCTCTGGACCTGGCAGAACGGTGACATTTCGGCCAACGATCTGTTCCGCGGCGATCTCGAGATGGCCTTGGCTTCCATCAAGGCCAAGGTGCTGCTGATGCCGTCGGCCACCGATCTCTACTTCCAGACCGATGACAATCGCGCCGAGCTGCCGCACCTCAAGGGGGCCAGGCTGGTTGAGATTCCCTCGGTCTGGGGCCATCGTGCGGGCAACCCGCGCGGCCTGCCCGAGGAGACCGCGTTCCTCAATGCCCAGGTGAAGGCGCTGCTCGATGCCTGATTCCCTCCTGTCCCCCGACCTCCCGCGCGACGGCTTCGTCATCGTCGCCAAGCGCGAGTGCCACACCTGCGAGCTGATCCAGCCGGTGATGCAGAGCCTCGATCGCGAGGCCGCCCTCACCGTGTTCACGCAGGACGATCCGACGTTCCCCAGCGGCCTCCGCCACGTCGTCGACGACCACGCGCTCGAACGCTCCTTCCATCTCGGCGTCGAGACGGTGCCGACCCTGATCCGCTACGCCGGTGGCCGCGAAGTCGGCCGCACCTTCGGCTGGGATCGCGCCGCGTGGGTCGAGCTCGCCGGACCCGCCGCGGCGGGCGAGGGCCTGCCGGCGTGGCAGCCCGGCTGCGGCTCCAGGAGCGTCGAGCCCGGCGTGCAGGAGATCCTGATCGCGCGCTACGGCGATCCCGGCCTCAAGGCGCGCGAGATTACCGTCGGCGAATGGGACGATCCGATCGAGGCCTGCTTCGAGCGCGGCTGGAGCGACGGGCTGCCCGTCGTGCCGCCGACCGACGACCGCATCCTGCGCATGCTGGGCGGCACCGACCGCAAGCCGGGCGAGATCGTGGGATTGATCCCGCCCAACCTCGCACCATGCACAGTCGAGAAGGTGGCGATCAACGCGGTGATGGCGGGCTGCAAGCCGGAATACATGCCCGTCGTGCTGGGCGTCGTCGAGGCCGCGCTCGATCCGCTGTTCGTGCTGCACGGGCTCCTGTGCACCACGCACTTCTCCGGGCCGGTGGTGATGATCAACGGGCCGGTGACCAGGGCGATCGGCATGAACAGCGGCGTCAACGCGCTGGGCCAAGGCAACCGCGCCAACGCCACCATCGGCCGCGCACTGCAGCTGATCGTGCGCAATGTCGGCGGCGGCCTGCCCGGCGCCATCGATCGCGCGACCTTGGGCAATCCCGGCAAGTACACTTTCTGCTTCGCCGAGGACGAGAGCGATCCCGACTGGGAGCCGCTGGCGCAGCGCCGTGGCATCGCTGCGGGCAAGAACGCCGTCACGCTGTTCCAGGGCGAGGGCGTGCGCGGCTTCATCGACCAGAAATCCCGCACGCCGGAGGAGCTTGTGCGCTCGCTCGCCATGGGCCTGTGGGGCGTCAGTCATCCCAAGCTGGTCGATGCCGGCAACGCCATCCTCGTGCTGTCGCCCGAGCACTACCAGATTTTCAAGGACGGCGGCTGGAACCGCCGCCGCCTCGAGGACGAGCTGCACCAGGCGCTGAAGCGGCCGGGCCGCGACCTTATCTATGGCGCGCACGGCGTGGCCGAAGGCATCCCCGCGAAATTCGCCGACCGGATGATCGACAAGTTCCAGCCCATGCCCGACGGCGTGCTGATCGTGCGGGCCGGCGGTCCGGCCGGCTTGTTCTCGGCCATCATCGGCGGCTGGCCCGGCCAGAGGGTGAGCACCGAATGTCAGGCCGTCACGCGTGAAATTCGATGAGGGGAGATCAAACCATGAGCACCACCACATTGCGCGATCCCACCGCGGAGACCTCGCCGACCCGGCGCGCGCGCCTCGTGCCGCCGCCGTCGCTCGACGGCAAGGTCGTGGCGCTGATGGACATCGGCAAGTCGCGCGGCAAGGAGTTCCTCGACCGGCTCGAGGGCCACTTCAAGAAAGCCGGCGTGGCCACCCGGCGCTACGCCAAGCCGACCAACACCAAGGTAGCGCCGGTCGAGCTGATGCAGAAGATCGCCGCCGAAGCCCAGCTCGCGGTGATCGCCTTAAGCGATTGAGGCTCCTGCACATCGTGCAGTCTGCACGACCTCTACAATCTCGATAGCCGCGGCCTGCCCGGCGTCAACATCGTGACCACCGGCTTCGTCGACGGCGTCGAGGCGCAAAGCACCTCGCTCGGTTTCGATCCCGGCGTCGTCTTCGTGCCGCACCCGATCCAGAACCGCACCGCCGCCGAGATCGAGACCATCGCCGACCAGGCCTTCGCCAAGGTGATGGCGATGCTGAAGGGCGCGGAGAAAGCCTAGTCCTTCTCCGGCTCGCTGGCGGGCCGCACCTGGCCGCCGGTCGCCGCGTCGCTGGGGGGCGCGCGTACCGGCGGATCGGGCCGCGGCACGAGTTTGTCCGGCAGGAAGGCCGCGACCGCCGCCGCCGTCGCCGCCGGCTCCTCTTCCATCGGGTTGTGGCCGGCCTTCTCGAAGATCGCGAGCTTGGCGCCCTTGATGTCGTTCTGGAAACGGAAGGCGTCGGCCGGCGGCACCCATTTGTCGTGCGCGCCCCAGACGATCAGCGTCGGCACGTCGAGGCGCTTCAGCGGTGTGGGATCGAGCGGGTCCTGCGTGCGCACGCGCAGCAGGGTGGCGTGGCGGTTGCCGGGAAAGCGCTGCAGCTCGGCGTAGCGCTGGAGCCGCTCGGGCGTCACCATCTCGGGGTCGGCGTAGACGTCGAGCAAGGTGCGGCGCACCAGCGGGTCGGGCTTGAAGTAGATGCCGATGCCGCCGATCACCGGCAGCCGCGCGATGCGGGTCGACAGCGGCGCGCGCCCGGTGCCGGGAAAGCCCGACGAGTCGACCAGGATCAGGTGCGTCACCCGCTCCGGCCGCGTCGCGGCGAAGGTCCAGGCCACGGCGCCGCCCATCGAGTGGCCGCCGAGCGCGAAGCGGTCGAGGTTCAGCGTGTCGGCCAGCACCTCGACGAAGTCGGCGAAGGCGTCGATCGTGTATTCGTCGCGCGCCCAGGTGCCGGTGAGCCCGTGGCCCGGCAGGTCGACGGCGATGACCCGCACGCGCGGCGCCAGCTCCTTCATCCAGCCGTCCCACACGTCGAGCGACTCGAGGGAGCCATGCAGCAGCACCAGCGGCACCGCGTCGGGATTGCCCGCGACCGGGCCAGTGTCGCGCACGCGCGTGCGCACGCCGCCGACGTCGATGAAGGAGGACTGGGGCCCGGCGTAACGCTCGATCAGCAGCGCCGCCGGCAGGTCGGGCGTGTAGGCCCACAGCGCCGTGCCCGCCAGCGTGCCGGCGATCAGCAGCAGCACGTACGGCCAGCGCCGCGCGGGCCGGTCAGCGCGGTGGCGGCGCGGGGCCATCGGCCTGCCGTGCGAGCGCGTCGGCCAGCCGGCCGAGGTCGCGGACGTGGATCTCGGTCGCCGGCCGCGGATCGAGGATCTTCTCCTCGATCAGGCGCGCCAGGATCGTGCCGTTGAGGTCGTTGGTCACGATCAGCCGGTCTTCGAGCTGCGAGACGAACACCAGGAGCTGGAAGTCGAGGCCGGTCGCCGCGATGCGCTGGAAGCGCACGATCGGCGCCGGCACGCGCAGCACGCGCGGATGGCCCAGTGCCGCCTCGCGCAGGATCGCCTCCATCTTCGCCACGTCGGTGCCGAAGCCCACGGTGATGGGGATCTCGAGCCGGCTCGACGTGTCGGAATAGGTGCGGTTGATCACCGGGTTCTGCAGGAACAGGCTGTTGGGCACGATCACGTGGGTGCGCTGGAAGGTCTCGATCTCGGTGGCTCGGATGTTGATGCGGCGCACGAAGCCCTCGTGGCCGTTGACCGACACCCAGTCGCCGGCCTTCACGGGGCGTTCCATCAGCATGATCACGCCCGAGATCACGTTGTTGGCGATGTTCTGCAGGCCAAGGCCGATGCCGACGGAGAGCGCGCCCAGCACGATGGCCAAGTTGGTGAAGTCGATGCCGAGCGCGCTGATGCCGACCAGGATGGCGATGATGACGCCCGCGTAGTTGAGGGCGGCGTCGATCGATTGGCGCAGCGGCAGCGGTGCGTCGACGGTCGGCATCACGCGGTCGCGCACGATGTTGCGCGTCACCCGCGCCAGTACCAGGCAGACGATGAAGGCCAGGATGGCCATGCCCATGTTGGCGAGAGAGATCGTGACGCCGCCGATCCGCACGCCGCGCAGCAGCTCGCCGAAGGTGTGCAGGATGGCGTCGATGTCGACGCTCCACGCTGCCGGCACGCCGATGCCCAGCAGCATGACCAGCAGGAAGTCGAAGACCAGCAGCACGATCAGCTGGCCGCGCAGCGTCGCCTCGGGCGGCAGGCCGAAGCGCTTGCGGGCCCAACGGCCGGTCTGCGTCCCGGGCGCGGCGATGGCCTCGAGAGCGTCGGCGACCAGGCGGTGGGCGAGCAGCGCCAGTGCTACCAGCAGGCAACTCCATGCCACCGCCGAATGGATGCGAGAGGCCAGCGCCGCGAAACCCAGCAGCGCCAATACGACCGACGCCAGCAGGATGAAGACCAGCGCCAGGCGCGTGACCGACCACCACGTGCCGCCGATCACCGACGGCCGCGCCGAGCCCTCCGGCCGCGCTGCCTCCCACGACTTGTTGGCCATCGCCGGCAGGGCGAGCAGCACCACCGCGACGGCAAGGACCAGCGCACCCACCGCGGCCAGCGCCTCGTGATCGCCGCCGACAGTGAGGACGAGATACAGGAAGTCGACGGCCAGGCCGATCGCCATCAGCCGGCGCAGCGCGGTCGACAGGTGCTGCGCGCTCGAGTCGGTGAAGGGCAGCACGCGCCATGCCGACCGATTGGGGGCCATCGCCGTCGCCGTCATGCCGAGTACCAGCAGGAGGGCGATTACGCGATTGATCAGCTCGGGCAGCAGCACGTCGATGGGCGGCGGCGGCTGGCTCGCGGCCAGCAACCGGCCGACCAGCCAGACTGCGAGAATCGGGACCAGCACGAGGGCCAGACCGTCGATCGCGGCGGCGATGGTGCGGTCGCGCTGGCCGGGCTCGGCGTCCTCGTTGCGGCCAAAGCGATGACGCAGCATCCGGCCGCCCCACCACAGTACGATCGTGACGACGGCCCACATGGCGAGCGGCAGGAGATCCTGGTCGCCCGAACGCAGCGCCGCGAGCCCATTGTGCGCCCACACGTCGAAAGCGCCGGCGATGGCGCGCATCGCCGCCGTGAACTCGGGCGCGATCGTCACCCACACCGCGCCCGACAGCGGCGAGGCGTCGCGATGCAGCAGGGTCTGCAGCACCGCCTGTCCGCGCAGCTTGGTCATGCGCTCGAGCAACTGGTCGGTGCGCACGAGGACGACCGCGCACTGCTTGACCCGGCTTTCGCTGATCGCCGCCAGATCGGTGAGCCGCGTCCGCTCGGCCTTCACCGCGTCGGTGTCGGGCGGCTGGTCGGGCGCCGCCTTGTTGTCGGGCCCGGTCTTGGGCTCGAGCGGCGCCAGCAGGCGCTTGGTGTCGGTCATGTCGTTGCGCGCGATCTGCTCGGCGGCCAGGACGGTGGCACGCACGTCGTTGGTCCACTCGCGCAAGGTGTCGATCTCGGCCGGCGTCACATTGGGCTGGTCGACCCTCGCGGAAATGCGGTCGAGCTGGCGGGTCCACAGCTCGATCCGCTGCGAAAACGGTTGCTGCGGCGCGTTCTGGGCAAGCACGGTCGAACTGGCCAAAACCAGCGCCAGACACGCCAGACGAACGACCCCCCGGATCATGTGGTTTTTCCTAGCATGGCAGCCTGCGGAGCGTCTTGTTGACAGCGCCGGACCGGCGCGGAACCTTGCGCGCGACAGGTGTAACCGGAGGAAAGTGCATGGCTGGCGGCAAGGACGGCGTGGGCGAAGTACGGGTCAAGCCCGCGGAACTGCATGCCTTTACCATGGCGATCTGCCGGGCCGACGGCAGTTCGGCCGACGAGGCCAAGCTGGTCGCCGATCACCTGGTGCTGGCCAACCTCTTCGGCCACGACAGCCACGGCGTCGGCATGATGCCCGCCTATATCCAGAATACCACCACTGGCCGCTGCGCCCGTAATCATCATGCAAAGATCATCAAGGATAATGGTGCTGTAATTGTGATCGACGGCGGCACCGGCTACGGTCAGGTGATCGCCAAGGAAGCGATGGATATCGGCATCGAGCGCGCGAAAAAGCACGGCGTCTGCGTCGTTGGCCTCACCAACTCGCATCACATCGGACGCATCGGCCACTGGGCCGAGCAGTGCGCCCGCGCCGGCATGGTGAGCACGCACTGGGTGAACGTGCACGGCCACAAGTCGTTGGTGGCGCCGTTCGGTGGCGCCGAGCCGCGCTACTCGACCAACCCCTACTGCACGGCGGTGCCGCGCAAGGGCAAGGAGCCGATCGTGCTCGACTTCGCCACCAGCCAGGTGGCGATGGGCAAGGTCCGCGTCGCCAACAACAAGAAGATCCAGATGGAGCCCGGCCTGCTGATCGATGCGGCCGGCGTCGACACCACCGAGCCCGGCGTCATGTACAACCAGCCCTTCGGTGCCATTCTGCCGTTCGGCCTGCACAAGGGTGGCGGCCTCGCCGTGATCTGCGATCTTCTCGCCGGCGCGCTGACCGGCGGCATGACGCACTCGCCCAAGACCATCAGGGACGGTACCGACATCATCAACAACATGCTGTCGATCATCATCGATCCGTCGGCGATGGGCGGCACCGCGGCTTTCGAGGAAGAGGTCGAGACCTTCATCACCTGGGTGAAGTCGGCCAAGCCGCGGCCGGGTGTTGCCGAGGTGCTGGCGCCGGGCGAGCCGGAGCGCGCGCGCCGCATCGATCGCGAGAAGAACGGCGTGCCGATCGACACCACGACCTGGCAACAGCTCATCGAGGTCGCCCGCAAGGTGCGCCTCAACGACACCGCGATACCCCACACCGCCGCGGCCTGAGGGGCGGCACGACAGGAGACGAAGTCATGGCCAGGATGAAGCTCTACTACTCACCGTCGTCACCCTACGCGCGCAAGGTCCGCATCGTCGCGATGGAGGCCAGGCTCGACAAGAAGATCGAGATGGTGAACGTGGCGCTGACGCCGGTCGCGCCCAACGCCGACGTCGACAAGCACAATCCGGTCGGCAAGATCCCCGCGCTCTCGGTCAAGGGCATGGATCTCTTCGACTCGCCGGTGATCTGCGAGTATCTCGACAACCAGCACAAGGGCCGCCGGCTCTTCCCGCGCAAGGGCCGCGAACGCTGGGTGGCACTGCGCCTGCAGGCGATGGCCGACGGCCTGCTCGATGCCGCGCTGCTGGCGCGCTACGAGGGCTTCCTGCGGCCCGAGGAAAAGCGCTGGCCCGACTGGAGCAAGGGCCAGATGAAGAAGATCGACGGCGTGCTCGACGCGCTCGAGGCCGAGGTGCGGACGCTCAAGGGCAAGCCGACGATCGGCACGATCTCGGTGGTCTGCGCGCTGGGCTACCTCGACTTCCGCTTTGCCAGCCACGACTGGCGCGGCAAGCGGCCCAAGCTCGCCAAGTGGTTCGCGGCCGCGGGCAAGACGCCGTCGGTCAAGACGACGGTACCGCCGCCGGCCTGATCGACAGAGCGCATGACGGCCGACGAGATCATCGCCCGCCTCGGGTTGCAGCGGCATCCCGAGGGTGGGCACTTCCGCGAGATGTACCGTGCGCCCGACTCTCCGCGCGGCGCATCGACCGCCATCTACTTCCTGCTGAAGGCCGGCGAGCGCTCGCACTGGCATCGCGTCGATGCCGACGAGCTGTGGCATCACTACGCCGGCGCGCCGCTCGAGCTGTCGCTCTGCGACGACGGCAAACGCACGCGCCACCTTCGGGTCGGCACCGACTTCGACATCGGCGATCTGCCGCAGGCCGTGGTGCCGCGCGGCGTCTGGCAGGCCGCTCGCTCGCTCGGCCATTGGACCTTGGTCGGCTGCACGGTGGCGCCGGCGTTTCACTTCGAGGGCTTCGAACTCGCCCCACCGGGCTGGGAGCCGGGCTGACGCCATGCGTCTGCGGCGACCTTCCACCCGCATTGCCCAAGCATTGCACTTAATAATCTCGCTGGACCTTATTGCGATTGCGGCGGTCTTGGCTTTCTCATTTGTCGCCGAGCAGATCGGTGGAGGCTGCCACAGGAGAGCTGCCGCTCAATTTCTCTTCTGGTTCATGCTAGCGGTCGAACTTCTTGCCGCTCTGAAGCTATTCGCGTTCAAGAAATCTCCAGCGGATGTCGAGGTCTATCGTATTCGGTCGGCAGCAGTACTGCCCAATGAGCGATGGTCCGATCAATGGTATCGAGCGAGAGTGTTGTTTGCCGTGATCGTCGGCACAGCGATCGCTCTTTGGGGGTCTTGCCACCTCGCTTACGGTGAGACCGGCCTGTGCCACGGTACACGCGCGGCTGCAGTCGAGTATTGGTATTTTGGTTGCGTCTTTGCCATGCGCGCTATGTGCGGCGGTTTGATTTTTCATATTTGTCTGGCCCCACCGGCGCAGGACTAAGCATCAATGCTCTCCTTGCGGCCACATCTCGCGTGAACTTGTCTGCCGTTGATCGCTCGACGAGGTCCTTCGGTGCGCTCAGGACAACAATCTACCGCTTCCACATCTCGCGCGAGGCCAGCACGGCGCCTACGGTGACGAGCAGCGCCGCGACCAGCAACGTGCTTGTCGGCTGGGCGAGGCCGCACAGGATCAGCAGCGCCGTCGACAGGATCGGCGTGGCGTAGCTGAGCGCACCGAGCGCGCGGATGTCGCCGCGCTTCACGGCGTGGTCCCAGAGATAGAAGGCGCCCCCGGTCGGACCGATGCCGAGCGCCAGGACGGCGAGCCAGGCGGTGGGCGAGGCCGGCCACACGGTCCGTTCGAACAAGACGTGACAGACCAGCGAGAGCAGCGACGCGGCGGTGCAGAAGGCCGCGATCGCGTCGGTCGGTGTCTCGCCGAAGCGGCGCGACAGCACCGAATAGAGCGACCATGTCACGGCGCAGCCGAGCGCCAACGCGTAGCCCAGCGCATAGCCGCCGGCGAAGCCTGCGCCGCTACCGAAGGCCAGCAGCGCGACCCCGGCGAACCCCAGCAGCGCGCCGGCGAGATGCGACCAGCCCAGCCGCCTTCGTTCGTTCTTGGGGGCCAGCGGTGCGGCCAGCAGTACGATCAGCAGCGGCCACAGGTAGTTGACGAGGTTGGCCTCGGCCGGCGGGGCGAGCTGCAACGCCGCGAAATAGAGCGCGTGATAGCCGAACAATCCGCCGACCCCGAGCGCCCATACTGGCAGCGGCCAGCGCGCCAGCACCCGCCAGGACACGCCGCGCCGGCGCGCCCGCACGATGCCGAGCGCCGCGCCTATCGCGAACGTCATGGCAACCATCTGGAAGGGGGGAACGGGGCCTGCCACCACCGACAGGGTGGCGAGCGAGCCCCACAGCGCGATCGCACCGAGGCCCGCCAGCATCGCCCGGCGCTGCGCTCCCGAATGGTCTTTGGCGTCGTGCATGAACCCTGTTTCACGGTTACCATAACATGACAGGGAGCCTGGCTTGCTATTCCGGCCGACCAATCCGATCAGCCACCGCCTCGCGCGCCTCGCCTTCGTCGCGGCGTGCGTGGGTGCCGTCGTCGCTGGCCTCGCGGGTCCGCTTCATCGCTTCCTGGGAGTCGACGTCGATGCCGTCATCGGTCTGTTCCGCTATGGCTTTTATGTCAGTGCCGCCGGGATCGCGCTTGGCTTGGCCACCGTCGTGCCGACGCGGCCCGGCGATCGTCGTCGCGGCTTCGTCGCCGCGGTACTGGCGCTGGTGATCGGCGTGGCCGGAGCCTGGGCGCCGTTCACCCTGTTCCTGCAGGCCGTCGGTGCGCCGCGCATCAACGACATCTCGACCGACACTGCCGATCCGCCGGCGCTGGTCGTCATCCTCCAGATGCGCGGCGACGCCGTGACGCCGCCGACCTATGCCGGCAAGGCGGTCGCCGATCTTCAGCATGCGGGCTATCCCGACATCGTGCCGATCGTGCTCGCCGTGCCGCCGGCCGAGGCGTTCAGGAAGGTCGATGCCGTGGCGATGGCGATGGGCTGGGACGTCGTGGCGCGCGCGCCCGGCGACGGACGCATCGAGGCAATCGACACGACGAAATGGTTCGGCTTCCGCGACGACATCGTGATCCGCATCCGGGCCGAGGGCTCGGGCAGTCGGATCGACATCCGCTCCAAGAGCCGGGTCGGCCGGTCGGATCTCGGCACCAACGCGCGCCGCATCCGCGCCTTCACGGCGAATCTGAAAGCGACCTAGAGCGGCAGGGTGAAGCGGAAGGTCGTGCCGCGCGCGCCGGTTTCCATCAAGGCGATGTCGCCGCCGTGGGCGCGCACGAGGTCGCGCGCGATGGCGAGCCCGAGGCCCGCACCGCCGGCGCGCCCGCCGGTGGTGAAGGGCCGGAAGAGCTGCGAGGCGACGGCCGGCGGCACGCCGGGGCCGTTGTCGGTGATGTCGATCGACATCAGGCCGGCGCGGGCGCGGGCGCGCACGCTGACCAGGGTGGCACCGGCGTCGAAGGCGTTGCGGCCGAGATTGACCATCACGCGATAGAGCAGGTCGCGGTCGGCGCTGACGCGGCACTCCCCGCCGATCTCGTCGCGCCAGTCGCGCAGCAGGTTGGGGTCGCGGTCTTCGCCCGCCTCCTGGAGCGCCACGCCGACCTCGTCGACCAGGTCGACGAGGTCGAATTCCTCGATCCGGGGCGTCGGCTGGTCGCGCACGTACTCGAGCGCATCGCTGGCCAGCCGCGCGGCGCGGTCGATGGTGTTGAGGATGGTCGGCGCTAGCGCGCGCGTGCGCTCGTCGTCGCTGCGTGCCAGGCGGTCCGACAGCAGCCGTGCCGTCGACAGCATGTTGCGCAGGTCGTGGTTGATCTTGTTTGACGCGGCACCAACCTCGGCAAGGCGCGACTTCTGGCGCAGCGAGGCACGCAGCTCGCGCTGCAGGTTCTGGAACTCGCGGTCGACGATCCCGATCTCGTCGTTGCGCCGGGTCGGCGGCCGTTCGGTGCCCGGCCCCTCGGGCGCGCTGCGGAAAGCGGTCATGTCGGCCGACAGGTCCTGCAGCGGCCGCACCACCAGCCAGCGCAGCGCCAGGTACAGAAGAGCCGCGGTGAACAGCGCGATCATGATCGACAGCGCCAGCACCGTGCCGGCATAGCGATACATCGCCAGCCGCATCGGCAGCTCGTCGACGACGATCCAGACCATGGCGTTGGGCAGGCGCATCGATGCGCCGCCGATCCTCGTGTAGTAGGCGCCGTCGCGCGTCATCGCCGCCAGCGCGTCCCAGATCAGGCCGAGCGTGCCGCGTTCCATCAGGTTGAAGGTCGGCATGTCGGGCCGCGGCGCGATATTGAGCAGCGCACGCTTGGCCTTGTTGGGTTCGACCAGCACGACGGCGTCGACCCGTGCGTTGTTCAGCAGGGCGCGCTTGACCTCGTCGGTCACCATGTTGTCGGGCGTGGCGTCGAGCGCCAGCGCCGCCAGCGTGCCGCTCTCGATCAGCTGCTCGAGATAGGCCTGACGGTAGCGCGCGATCGACGGCAGAAAGAGCAGCAGCTCCGCCGTCATCACCGCGACCACGACCAGGCCGAGCACGCGCCACGACAGCCCGAAGGTGGGCGTCCAGCGGCGCTCGGGCCGCACGGAGGCGGCAGAAACGGTGACGTCGGCGGCCATGGTGTCCCTATTTTACGGCGGCCGGCGCCTCGCGCCTAGCCGCCGCCGTTCAACTCTTCATGTAGTCGACCAGGACCTGGCCGCCCGGGAGGGTGAGATCGGCAAGGAAATGCCGCCCGCCGACCACTTTGCGGACCGGCAGGTCGGCCACCGGGGCGTTGACGTGCGGCACCAGGTGCAGCCGCGCCGGTCCCGACCACGATCCCTTGACCGTGATCTCGGTGATATGGAGCCCGACCAGCTCGGCGATCTTGGGCTTGCCGTCGACGTCGGGAATGAGCTTCAGCATGACCTGCAGCTTGCCCAGCGCCGCCTTGGTCTTGGCCGGGTGGCGCGACTGGTTCTCGTGCTTGTAGACCATGGTGCCCATGGCCACCCGCTGGCCGGCGTAATCGAGCGTGCCGGTGAGCGTGTCCTTGACCAACTCGAGCTTCGGGTTGGCGAGCTTCTTGGGGAAGCCCCAGATCTCGCGGCCGGCGGCGATCGGCGGATCGTCGTCGAGATACATCTGCGACACGAAGCTGGCCGGCGTGCCGTTGAAAGAGCAGGGAATGACCACGCCCGATTCGGTGTAGTCGCCGAAGCCCGAGGAGTCGGGCATGCGGATCCACTCGTAGAACACCTGATTCGACTTGTCGGGCACCAGCGGCTCGGGCAGCGCGGCGCGGATGGCATCGGGATCGCTCTCGTAGATCACGATCATGTATTCGCGGTTCACGAACCGGAACGGCGGCAGCGGATAGCTCGGGCTCGCCGCCGGCATCGACGAGAGTCTCAGGATCTGATCGCGATTCACGCAGCGCCCCCATCGTGTCGGGGCGGCACAGTGCGCTTGCGCCGGGAGTATTGCAAAGCCCCGGCCGCCGCCGGCATCAGAATTCTGTAGCGGCCGATCCAGAATCATGCTTAGAGACGATATGGCCCGCCTCAAAGCCTTCGACGAAGGACAAGCCGTCGACGCCGCCGTCGACTGTTTCTGGGCGCATGGCTACGGGGCCACGTCGGTGCGCGACCTCGCCGACTGCATGGGCATCGGCGGCGCCAGCCTCTACAACGCCTTCGGCGACAAGCGCACGCTCTTCGTGCGCTGCCTCGAGCGCTACGCCAACCGCTCCTCGCGCGAGAGGATGGCGCGGCTCGAGGAGAAGCATCCGCCCAAGGACGCGATCCGCGCCTTCCTGCTGGAGATCGTCGAGCGCTCGCTGAAAGACCGCGACTGCAAGGGCTGCCTGCTGGTGAATTCCGCGCTCGACGTCGGGCCGCACGATGCCGCCATTGGCGCTGCTGTGGCGGCCTATCTCGACGAGATCCGCGGCTTCTTCCGCCGCAACATCGAGGCCGCGCGCCGCGCCGGGACGGTGCCGCGCGGCATCGACGCCGAGACGGTATCCGGCCATCTACTGGGCGTGCTGATGGGCATTCGCGCGCTCGCGCGCGTCAAGCCCGAACGCAAGTTGCTCGAAAGCGTGGCGCGCCCGGCGCTGGCGCTGCTCGAACCGAAACGACGCTTGAACTGAGGGAGAGCATCATGTCACTCGAGGAGAAGCTTGCCGCCACCCGTGCCGGCGCTGCCACCCGCATTCCACCCGAGCGTCAGGCGATCATGCACCGGGCGACGGACGATCTTCGCCGTTCGGGCATCATGGACCGCATCGTCAAGGTTGGCGCGCCGGCCCCGGCCTTCGAGCTCGAGAACCTCGACGGCCGCCGCGTCGATTCCGCCGAGCTGCTGGCCGGCGGGCCGATGGTGCTCTCCTTCTTCCGAGGGGCTTGGTGACCCTATTGCAGGCATGAGCTGGACGCTCTGCAGACGATCTACAAGGACATCACCGCTCTCGGCGGTTCGCTGGTCGTGATCTCCCCGCAACTGGCGCCCGCGATCGCCACCATGGTCGAGGCCCAGAAGCTCACCTTCCCGATCCTGTGGGACGAGAAGAACGCCGTGGCCGGCGCCTACGGCATTGCCCATACGCTGCCGCTCGATCTGCGCGAAGTCTATCTCGGCTTCGGCAACGACCTCGCGGTGCGCAACGGCGATCCGTCCTGGCAACTGCCGGTGCCGGCGCGCTTCGTGATCGACGCCCAGGGCATCGTCCGCTCGGTCGAGGCCGATCCGGACTACACCCATCGCCCGCCCGTCGAGGCCACGCTTGCTGCCCTGCGCTCTGTCGTGGAAGGCTGAACATGGTCAGACGTCTCAGCGAGCTGCCCGAAGTCGAGGCCAAGCATCTCGGCACCGACCGGATCAAGTGTCCGACCTACGACGATACGCCGTTGCTGTCCGGCACGCCGCTGGCGCAGCGGCGCGTGGCGATCGTCTCGACCGCCGGCCTGCACAGGCGCGGCGATCGTGCCTTCGACCGCGACGACGGCAGCTATCGCGTCATCCCCGCGGAGACACCGGCCAGCGACCTGGTGATGAGCCACGTCTCGGTCAACTTCGACCGCACCGGCTTCCAGCAGGACCACAACGTCGTCTTTCCGATCGACCGGCTGCGGGAGCTGGTGGCCGACGGCACCGTGGGCTCGATGGCGTCGGTGCACTATTCGTTCATGGGCGCGTTCCCCGTCGATGCCGCCCTGCCGCACGCCAAGCACCTCGCGGGCCTGCTCAAGGCCGACAAGGTCGATGCCGCCCTGCTTGTCCCTGTTTGACCCGCCTGCACGCGCGCCGTGGGCGCGCTCGGCCACTTCCTGGAGCGTGAAGGCATTCCCACCGCCGGCATCAGCCTGGTGCGCGAGCACACCGAGATCGTCCGCCCGCCGCGCGCGCTGTGGGTGACGTTCGATCTCGGCCGCCCGCTCGGCAAGCCCGACGATGCGCCGTTCCAGACGCGCGTGCTGCGTGCGGCACTCGCCCTGCTCGAGCGCACCGACGGGCCGCTGCTGGTCGACTATCCCGAGGCGGTCGAGGGCGAGGTCGACCTGAGCGGCTGGGCTTGTCCGATCAGCCTGGCGCCGCGCCCGAGCGACACGCTCGGCGCCGAGGTCGCCCGGCTCGCGACCTGGTACGACCGCGCCGTCGCCGCACGCGGCCGCACCACCGTGGGCACGTCGGGCCTCGACATGCCGGCCGCCGCGGCGCTGGTGTCGGGGGCGCTCGACGGCGCGTTGCCGCCGGCGCAACCGCTGAAGCTCGCGGTCGACGATCTGCGCGCCTTCTACCTCGAGGCGGCGTCGGCCTTCCCCGATCCCGGCACGACGAAGACACGCGTCGCCTGGTTCTGGGACGAGACGCTGCTCGCCAAGGCGTTGCTGCGCCTGCAGCCCAAGCTCGCTGCCAGTGATGACGGTCAGCACAAGGTGCTGGCCAACCTCACCCTCATTCCCGCGACCCAGCGCCATCGCCTGGGAGGTTCGACGTGAGCCGACAAGACATCTTCAGCATCGACCGCAACCAGCGAGCCGACGTTTTCTGCGCCGGCGGCACCCTGCGCCGCGTCACCGATCATCCGCTCAATGCGCCGCTGATCGGCATCTGCAGCGGCGCGAAGGTCGAACGCGCGACCGAGCTCGCGGTCGCGGAGGGCGACAAGACCGTCGTCGTCCACGTCGCCCGCGCGGGCAAGGAGCTGCGCGCGGCCAGCGCCACCGTGCGGCGGCGCGCCAACGGCGCGGTGCTGCTGACGGATTGGCAGGTCGAGGCGGGCTTCACCCATCACACCGACTCGGTCGGCGGCAACACCTGCCATCGCATCGTCACGGCACCGGCAGCGGCGCTCACCACACCGGCAGTCGTGCCAGCACCCACACGAGGGCGCGCGCCCGCGGCCCGAACAACGTCGAGGTGAAGTAGCTGCCGGCCGCGCGCTTGCTGGCTTCACCCAGGGTCGGATAGGGCGGCACGAAGCTTGCCATGGCCGAGATCTTCAGGCGCCTGGAAATCGCCAGGCACCACGGCTGGATCAGCTCGCCCGCATGCGGGCCGACAATGCCCGCGCCCAGGATGCGGCCGCGCCGGTCGACGATCGCCTTCACCATGCCCGCGGTCGTATGTCCGGTTTGGGCGCGATCGTTCTCGGCGAGTTTCCAGCGCAGCACCTTGATCGTATCGCCGTGCTTGTCGCGCGCGGCCTTTTCGGCGAGGCCGACCTGGGCCAGCTCGGGATCGGTGTAGGTCGCCCACGGCACGATCGCGGGGTCGAGTCGCGCCGGCGCGCGGAACAGCGCGCCGCGGATGAACAGCGAGGCCTCGTAGCCGGCCATGTGGGTGAAGGCGTAGAGCCCGTTGCAGTCGCCGATCGCCCAGACGCCACGGTTGGACGTGCGCAGGCCGGTGTCGACGGTGATGCCGTGCGGCGTGTGGGCGATCCCCGCCGTGTCGAGGTCGAGGCCGGCGGTCGTGGGCGTGCGTCCCGCGGCGACCAGCAGGTGCGAGCCGTCGATGCGCTCGCCGCCGTCGAGCACGACCGAGCCGTCCTCGACCCTGGCGATCTTCACGCGGTCGCGCAGCACGACGCCTTCGGCCTTCAGGCGCTCGACCACGGCGGCCGACAGTTCGGGATCGTCCTTGGCCAGGAAGGCGTGGGCTTCCAGTACCGTCACCCGGGCGCCGAGGCGGCGGTGGGCCTGCGCCATCTCCAGGCCCAGCGGGCCGCCGCCGATCACCACGAGGTGCGCGGGCAGCACGCGGTTGGCGAAGATCGTCTCGTTGGTGAAGTGCGGCGCGGTGGCGAGGCCCGGGATCGGCGGCAGCGCCGGCCGCGAGCCGGTCGCCAGCACGATACGGCGGCTGCGGATGCGATGGCTGCCGGCCTGCAGCGTGTCGCGCCCGACGAAGCGCGCCTCCTCCTTCAGGACCCTGACGCCGAGCCCCTCGAAGCGCTCGACCGAATCGTTGGGCGCGATGGCGGCGATCACGCCCTGCACGTGATCCATCACCCGTGCGAAATCCACCTGGGGCTCGATCGGCGCGACACCGAAGGCGGCGCCGCGGCGCTGGGCCTGGGCCGCCGCGGCGGCGGCGAGGAGCGCCTTCGACGGCACGCAGCCGGCGTTGAGGCAATCGCCGCCCATGGCCGCGCGCTCGATCAGCACGACATCGAGGCCCAGTTGCGCCGCCCCGGCCGCGACCACCAGCCCGGCCGAACCGCCGCCCACGATGCAGACGTCGGGCGTCAGCACGGCGGCCATCTCA
The DNA here is from genome assembly GCA_041691635.1 of Hyphomicrobiales bacterium. GTDB lineage: Bacteria > Pseudomonadota > Alphaproteobacteria > Reyranellales > Reyranellaceae > Reyranella. Next base: position 49,062 of record JBEPUH010000002.1, on the reverse strand, counting down.
GTGGCCCTGCCTGCGGCGCACCAGGCGTCGGTAGAGGACCGGCACCAGCGACAGCACACCGAGCCCGAGCAGGGGCAACAGGATGCCGGACTGGAAGATCACGCCGAGGTCCGGCACCTGGCCGCTCTCGAATAGCGTGCCGAAGCCCGCGCCGATGCTGGCGAACACGACCGAGCCGGGAATGATTCCGATCACGGTAGCCAGCACGAAGGGGCCGAACTTCATGCCGAGCAGCGCCGCCACGATGTTGACCAGCCAGAAAGGAAAGAGCGGCACCAGCCGCAGGAACAGCAGATAGCTGAAGCTGTCGCGCCGGAAGCCTGTCTCCAGCCGCTGCAGCGCAGTGCCGGCGCGGGCATGGAAGAGATCGTAGAAGGCCGATCGCGCCACCGTGAACAGCGCCATCGCGCCCAAGGTCGCGCCGACGATCGACAGGGCCGCGCCCAGCCAGATGCCGAACAGGAAGCCGCTCAGCGCCGTCATCATCGCCGAGACCGGCAGCGAGAAGGCGGCGATCGTGGCGTAGGCCGCGACGAAGGCGAGCGCCGCCAGCGCGTCGTTGGCTTTGACCCATGCCGTCAGCTCGGCGTGGTTGCGGCTCAACGTCTCGAAGGAAAGATGGCGCCCCAGCCCGAGCGCGAAGAACAGCACCAGTCCGAGCAGCAGGATCGCCACGGGCAGCAGCCGTCGCAGGAGTTGGAGAGTCATCGCCTCCCGTTATAGGCACGCCGCGCCACCGTCTCAAAGGCGGGGATCGGCCGCGGCGCCGCCGCTTGGATCAGTCGCGGCGAAGCTCGCGCGCTGCGACGTCCGCGTCCACCAGGCCTGCAGCCGGTCGTGCCGCGCGAGCAGGGCGGCACCCTCCGGCGCCTCCACGAAGTAGGCGATCATCGGCAGGAGATGAAGATCGGCCAGTGACAGCGCCTGGCCGACGAGGAACGCGCCGTCCGCCGCAAGCGCTTCGAGGGCCGCCAGCGCCTTGGTCGCCGCGGCGAGACCGTTGGCGATCTCCGTCGCGTCGCCCGCCTGTCCCCGTCGCGGCTGGGCGACCGCCTGCACGAAGACCTGACGCACCAGCGGCCAGTAGACATAGGAATCGACGATGGAGACGATCTGGTCCATGCGGGCCAGCGCCCGGGGATCCGCGGGCTGCAGCGCGGCGCCGGGAAAAGCGCGGTCGACGTAGCGTGTGATGGCGCCGGTCTCGTAGAGCGCGAAGCCGTCGTGCACGAGGGTCGGCACGCGGCCGAACGGATGGAGCGCGCGATAGTCGGCCGGAGGGTCGGGGGCGAAAGGATTGACCTCAACCAGGTTGTAGGCGACGGCTTTCTCGGCGAGGGCCAGGCGAGCGGCCCGGACGTAGACGCTGGGACGGTATCCATGGAGGGTGAGGGTCATGCGCCCATCTTAGCCTTTCGTTGACTCTCGGCGGCTGTCTGCGTATTACCCCTCCCCACAGTTAGGCCCATGGAATTCGCCCCCGCTGCATCGCGCGGGGGCTTGTGTTTGAAGGAGTTGCGTCATGAAACGCACGTATCAGCCCAGCAAGCTGATCCGCAAGCGGCGGCACGGCTTCCGGTCCCGCATGGCAACGGTCGGCGGCCGCAAGGTCATCGCCAGCCGTCGCCGGTCGGGCCGTAAGCGCCTGTCCGCCTAGTTTTTCGGCCCTTTCTCTTGGCCCCCCCGGCTCCTCAAGGGCCGCGTCCCGGGCGCCTGCCGAATCGTCGCGATTTCCTGCGAGTCCAGGCCGGTCGGCGCTGCGCCATGCCCGGCTTCGTGCTGCAGGCCGCGCCGCTTCCCGCCGACACGGTCCTGTCCGCCATTCGGGTGGGTTTCACGGTGAGCCGCAAGGTCGGCAATGCCGTCATCCGCAACCGGGTACGCCGCCGCCTGCGCGAGGTCGCCCGGCTGGTGATCCCGGGCCAGGCGCGGGCCGATCTCGATTACGTGCTGGTCGGCCGCCAGGGCGCCTTGAAGCGGGAATTCGCGATCCTGCAACAGGATCTGCTCGAGGCGCTGAAGCGTCTGAAGGCCCTGGCGACAGCGACGCCATGACCATGCAACGACGGCTTGCGCGGTGGCCTGCGAAACGCCAGTTTCCGGGCCGCATGATGTCCCTGGCCCTGCGCGGCGCGATCCGTCTTTACCAACTGACGCTCGCCTATTTCTTCGTCGGCGCCTGCCGCTACGAACCGTCGTGCTCAGCCTACGCCGCCCAGGCCGTCACCGAGCACGGCGCGCTGAAAGGCAGCCTGCTCGCCGCCCATCGCTTCTGCCGCTGCAACCCCTGGGGTGCCGGCGGCTTCGACCCGGTGCCGTCTGCGCGCCAATCGCTTTCCTGCCGTTAGAAATCCGGATCAATGGACCAGAAGAATTTCATCGTCGCGATCGTGCTCTCGGTGCTGATCATCGTGGGCTGGCAGGTCGTGTTCCCACCCGCCAAGCACGCCCCGCCGCCGCCGGCCGTGACGCAGGCCGCCCAGCCCAACGCCCCGGCACCCGCCGCGGGCCAGGGTCCCACTCCGCCGGGCGCGCCCCAGGCGCCGTCGACGACGGCCGCCGCGCCACCGGCGATGAGCCTCGACCAGGCGCTCGCCCTGTCGCCGCGCATCGGCTTCAGGACGCCGCAGCTGCTGGGCTCGGTCGCGCTCAAGGGCGCGCGCATCGACGACGTGCAGCTCGTCAAGCATCGCCAGGAAGTCGATCCGGGCAGCCCGCCGGTCGAGGTGCTGGCGCCGGTCGGCGCGGAGCATCCCTACTACGCCGAGTTCGGCTGGTCGGCTTCGGACGCCTCGCTCAAGATGCCCGGCCCCGCTTCGATATGGACCAGCGAGCAGAAGACGCTCGAGCCTGGCAAGCCGGTGCACATGACGTGGGACAACGGCCAGGGGCTGGTGTTCGCGCTCGACATCGCCATCGACGACCAGTTCATGTTCGACGTGACGCAAAGCGTCGCCAACAAGACCGACAAGCAGATCACGCTCTATCCGTGGGCGCTGATCGTGCGCTACGGCGAGCACAAGGCCGAGGGCAGCACGGTGCTGCACGAGGGCCCGTACGGCGTCTTCAACGGCAGCCTGAAGGAGCTCAGCTACGGCGACTTCAAGGACAACAAGCTGCAGAAATTCGAGACCACCGGCGGCTGGATCGGCTTCACCGACAAGTACTGGATGGCGACGCTGATCCCCGACCAGAAGTCGAAGGTCGACGTCACGGTGAAGGGAACCGGCGCCGGCGCCGACATCAAGTACCAGATCGACTATGTCGGCAGCCCGATCGCCGTCGCGCCGGGCGCGACCGGCACAACCGAGGGCCATCTTTTCGCCGGCGCCAAGATCGTGCGCATGATCGACGCCTATCGCGACAAGCTCGGCATCGACCGCTTCGACCTCACCATCGACTGGGGCTACTTCTCGTTCTTCACCAAGCCGCTGTTCTGGCTGCTCGAGTGGCTCTACGTCCAGCTCGGCAACTTCGGCCTGTCGATCCTGGTGCTGACCGTGATCGTGAAGGCGGTGTTCTTCCCGCTCGCCAACAAATCGTATGCGGCGATGAGCAAGATGAAGGCGCTGCAGCCCGAGATGGAGAAGATGAAGCAGCGCTATGGCGAGGATCGCCAGCGGCTCAATCAGGAGATGATGCAGCTCTACAAGCGCGAGAAGGTCAATCCCGCCGCCGGCTGCCTGCCCATCGTCGTGCAGATTCCCGTCTTCTTCGCGCTCTACAAGGTGCTCTACACCTCGATCGAGATGCGCCACCAGCCGTTCTTCGGCTGGATCAAGGACCTGAGCGCCCCCGATCCGCTGACCATCCTGACCGGCTTCGGCCTGTTCCACTGGCAGGTGCCGGAGATGCTGCACTTCTTCAACATCGGCATCTGGCCGCTGATCATGGGTGTGACCATGTTCATGCAGCAGAAGCTGAACCCGGCGCCGACCGATCCGGTGCAGGCGCGCGTGTTCCAGTTCCTGCCGATCATGTTCACCTTCATGATGGCGCAGTTCCAGGCCGGCCTGGTGATCTACTGGGCGTGGAGCAACACGCTGTCGATCTGCCAGCAGTACTTCATCATGCGCCGCCACGGCATGCCGGTCGGCCGCAAAGCCAAGGTCGCGGCCGTTCCCGCCGTGGCAAGCGGCGATGACGGCGGCGGGGGTGGCGGTGGCGGCAAGAAGAGCGGCAAGGGCTCTTCCAAGAAGAGCTGATGCCCGACAAAGGCCCGGAGGGGCGCCAACCCGAGGAGATCGAGGCGGCGCGCAAGCTCTTCGCGGGTCCGTGCGAGTTCGTGGCGGGTGCAGCTTCGCTCGAATCGATGCCGGGCTTCTCGCTGCCCGAAGTGGCCTTCGCCGGCCGTTCCAATGTCGGCAAGTCGAGCCTGGTGAACGCGCTCACGGGCCGGCGCACGCTCGCGCGCACCTCGTCCAATCCCGGTCACACGCGGCAGATCAACTTCTTCGATCTTGCGGGCAAGCTCTTCCTCGTCGACCTGCCGGGCTACGGCTTCGCCCAGGTCTCGCGTTCGATGAAAGAGACGTGGCAGGACCTGGCCTCGGCATATCTGCGCGGCAGGCCGACTCTGAAGCGGATCTGCGTGCTGATCGATTCACGCCACGGCGTGAAAGACAGCGATCACGAGACGATGAAGAACCTCGACTCGGCCGCCGTGTCCTATCAGCTCGTGCTGACCAAGGTCGATTATCTCAAGAAGGCCGACATCCCGCGCGCCATCGCGACGGCCGAAGCAGCGGCCCGCAAGCATGGCGCGGCCCATCCCGTCGTGCTGCCAACCAGCAGCGAGACCGGCTTCGGCATTTCGGAATTGCGCACCGAACTGATGGCGACTGCGCTCTAATATCTAGGCGGCGTCGTGGAAGATGAGGCCGAGCGTGAAGCGCTCGCCGTGGCGCAGGCTCGACACGCCGTGCCGCATGGCCGTGCGGTGCCAGCCGCGCGTGCCCTTCGCCGGGCGCTCGTTGACGGCGAACAGCACGGCGTCGCCCTGCTCGAGCGGCACGACTTCACCGCGCGACTGCATGCGCGGCCGCTGCTCGACCAGCATGAACTCGCCGCCGTCGAAATCGCCACCTTCAGAAGGAGAGCCGGGCCGGCTCAGCAGCACCGTCGCCTGGATCGGGAAGACCAGCTCGCCGTAGAGGTCGCGGTGCAGGCAGTTGTAATCGCCGGCGCCGTATTTCAGCAGCAGCGGCGTCGGCCGCGTCTGGCCGCCGGCGTGGCACTCCTTCAGCCAGCCCGCGAGCGTCGGCGGAAAGCGCTTGTCCTTGCCCAGCGCCTCGTTCCAGCGGTTGGCCACGGCGGCGAGCGGCGGATAGAGCGCCTGGCGCAGCCGCTCGACCGGCGCCGGCAGCGGATAGGTGAAGTACTGGTACTCGCCCTGGCCGTAGCCGTGGCGCTGCATGACGATGTGCTTGCGGAAGGCCGCTTTCTCCGGCCACAGGGCGGCCAGCGCCCGGCATTCGGCCGGGTCGATCAGGCCCTTGGTCACGGCGAAGCCGCGGCCAGCAAGGAGGTCGGTGTCGAGGGAAGCATTCATGGGGACATCCTGCCGCGCCGGCCGCGCTTCTTCTATCCGCGTCCCGCCTGATATATACTGCCGCCTTAGCCCTTCCCTGTCCCCGGGTTGGCGTTTTGGCCGCGACCGCGGCCAAAAGCGCCTTGGGTTTTTGCCAACTTGAAGGGCGTGCAAGCCATGGCGGAGCCGGTTCAGACCGACAAGGAGCAGAAGCGGCTCATCCGCATGGCGGAGACCATCTCCAAGGCGTTGCCCTACATGCGCCGGCACAACGACGCCACCTTCGTGGTCAAGTACGGCGGCCACGCCATGACCGATCCCAAGCTCGGCGACCTGGTGGCCCGCGACATCGTGCTGATGAAGCAGGTCGGCATGAACCCGATCGTGGTCCACGGCGGCGGCCCGCAGATCAACAAGATGCTGGAACGCGTCGGCCTCAAGAGCACCTTCGTGAACGGGCTGCGGGTCACCGACGCCGCGACCATGGAGATCGTCGAGATGGTCCTGGCCGGCTCGATCAACAAGGCGATCGTGGCCGACATCAACGAATGCGGCGGCGTCGCCGTCGGCATCTGCGGCAAGGACGGCAACCTGATCCTGGCGCGCAAGGTCACCGAGATGCGCGACCCCAAGACCGGCGAGCTTCTGAAGGTCGACCTCAAGCAGGTCGGCGAACCCGCCAAGATCAACGTCATGGTGCTCGAGCAGCTGCGCCGCGCCGACGTCATCCCGGTGGTGGCGCCGATCGGCTTCGGCGTCGATGACGAGCTCACCTACAACATCAATGCCGATACCTCGGCGGGCGCCATCGCCGGCGCGATGAAGGCCAAGCGCCTCTTGTTCCTGACCGACGTGCCGGGGGTGCTCGACAAGGACGGCAAGCTGATCCCCGAAATGAACATCGAGCAGGCGCGCGCGCTGATCGCCGACGGCACGATCTCGGGCGGCATGATCCCCAAGGTCGAGAACTGCATCGACGCGGTGAATCGCGGCGTCGAGGCTGCGGTCATCATGGACGGCCGGGTGCCGCACTGCCTGCTGCTCGAGGTTTTCACCGAGGCGGGCGTCGGCACCATGGTCAAGCGCGCCTAGAACGGCGCCAAATCGGCCTTGAATCCCCTGTTTTCATTGCATATTTAACGTCCATGGCTCTCAAGACCATCCTCATCGCGCCCGATCCGCGTCTCAAGAAGAAGTCCCGGCCCGTCGCCTCGGTGGATGCCGAGGTGCGCCAGCTCATGGACGATATGCTGGAGACCATGTACGCGGCGCCCGGCATTGGCCTGGCGGCCCCGCAGGTCGACGTGCTGAAGCGCGTCATCGTGCTCGACATCGACCGCGAGGACACCAAGACCGGCCCGCTGCTCATGGCCAACCCCGAGATCGTCGAGGCCTCCGACGAGGACGTGTCCTACGAGGAGGGCTGCCTGTCGCTGCCCGAGCATTACTCCGACGTCGTGCGGCCGGCCAAGGTGACGGTGCGCTATCTCGACCGCGACGGTGCGCCGAAAGAGCTCGTCTGCGAGGGCCTGCTCGCGACCTGCGTGCAGCACGAGATCGACCATCTCGACGGCATCCTGTTCGTCGACCATATCTCGTCGCTCAAGCGCAACATGATCCTGCGCAAGCTCCTGAAGTCGCGCAAAGAGAAAGAGCGCGACGAGGCCGAGGGCCAGCCGGCGAAGGCCAAGGAAGCGGCGTCGGCCTAGCCGTATTGTCGTCCTGAGCGGAGCGAAGGACCTTACGCCCGTCGCGAACAAGATCTTGAAGGCCGGTCTCCGGTCGTTCCAGGAGGTCCTTCGGCCTCGCCTCAGGACGACAGAAGATTACTGCGCCGCGATCTTTGCCGCGGCCGGCGCGAACGTCCGCTCCATCTCGCGGCGCAGCTTCACCGCGGTCAGGGTCTCGTCCATCGCCACGTCGGCGTAGGTCAGCGACTGGCCGGCCTTGATCGGCTTCAGCAGCTTCACCTTGTGGGCCAGGCCCAGCGGCAGGCTGCCGAGGTGGGTCGACTTCTCGGCCGGGAACAGCTTGCCGTAGACCGTGTAGCCGCCCTCGCCGTCCAGCATCTCGCCGGCCTTGAGGTCGCGCTTGGCAGTGGCGATCACGTCGGCGTGGAAGCCGATCGGGCAGCCGGTCGGTTCCTTGCGCAAGCCGACCGAGGCCACCGAGATGCCGACCTCGAGGCCGATCAGGTGCCAACGCTTGTACATCACCGAATGCCGGCCCGACGGATCGGTGCACAGCATGTACTCCTCGAAGCAGTTCTTCTGGTACTCGGTCGAAGCCTCGAACACGACCCACACGCCCTTACGAATCTCGTAGGGGATGGCGCGGCCGTCGCGCTCGAGCGACGAGGCCACTTCGACCTGGCCCTTGTGATGGAGCTGGCCGCCCTCGGAGACCGGCCGCATCACGAACGGCAGGTCTTCCACCGAGCACGGCGGGAAGGCGAGACCGTCCGGCGCCGGCGTGAGGCCGGTGGCGTTGGAGACGGCCGTGCTCTCGATGGCGGGCTTGGAGCCGTCGAGGAACGAATTGAACATCTTGGGGTTCAGGCCGCCGCGCTTGGCCTGCTCCTCGTTGAGGCCCCAGTATTTCCACACGGTTTCAGGCGTCGACTGCGCGTAATGCGGCAACCATTTGTGGCCGCGGCCGGCGGCGGTCACCGAGAAGCCCGAGGCGCGCGCCCAGTCGACCAGCTCGCAGATCAGTGCCGGCTGGTCGCCGTAGGCCAGGCTATAGATCACGCCGGCTTCGGCGGCGCGGCGCGCCAGCAGCGGGCCGCAGAAAGCGTCGGCCTCGACCGTGACCATCACCACGCTCTTGCCGTTGCGGAAGGCTTCGAGCGCATGCTCGACGGCGGCGATCGGATCGCCGGTCGATTCGACCACCACGTCGATTTCGGGATGGGCGACCAGTGCCTTCCAGTCGTCGGTCAGGAAGGTGTTGCCGTTGCGCCGTGCCTCGGCGAACGAGACGGCGGAGGTGACCTCGGGCTTCCAGCCCAGCCGCGCCAGGTTCTCGCGCGCGCGGGGCGGCGAGAGGTCGGCGATGCCCAGCAGGTGGATGCCCGGCGTGGTCGGGATCTGGCTCAAGTACATCGTGCCGAACTTGCCGGCGCCGATCAGGCCGATGCGCAGCGGGTTGTTGTTGGCGGCGCGCTCGAGCAGCATGCGATGAAGATTCATGATTTCCTCCGTTATTCCGCGGCCGCTTTGCGCCGGGCGGCGCGGGTCACGCAATCGTCTTCCCAGGCGTCGAGCGGCGTGAAGTCGTGATGGGCGATGTATTCCGGCCGCTTGTGGGCGCGGATGGCGTTCTGCACCGAATTATAGGTGACGTAGATGATCTGGCGGTCCCACGGCGACATGTTGGGTGGGCTGCCGTGGACCAGCGTGCCGTGGAAGAAGATCGCCGAGCCGGCGGGGCCCTTGGGCGCCACGATGCCGCCCTGCTTGACCAGCTTGGCGATCGTGTCGTTGTCGATCACCCACAATGGATAGGACGTCGTCGTAAGGTCGTGCTTGGCCTCGATCGCGCCCTTCTTGTGGCTCTGCGGGATGAAATACAGAGGCCCGTTGAACTCGTTCACCTCGTCGACGAACACCGCGAGGTTCATGGCGCGCGCCTCGGGCATGTCGTCGTCGGCCTTCCAGGTGCCGTAGTCCTGGTGCCACTGCCAGACGTCGCCGTCGAAGGCGGCTTTGCCGTTGATCTTGAATTGGTGGATGTAGGTCTTGTCCTTGAGGAGCTGCTCGGCCGGCTCGACGAAGCGCGGGCTATGGATCAGCGCCTCGAACACCGGATGATAGGTGTGTACGGCGAAGGCGGTACGCACGACGTCGCCGGTCTTCTCGCGGACATTTTCCTCGCGGCGCTGCTGGAAGACGCCGGGGATCTCCGACTTCAGGATCTGGGTTTCTTCGGGCGAGAAGTAGTTCGGGAAGAAAAGGTATCCGTCGTCGTCGAACTGCTTCAGTTGCTCCGCCGTGAGCTTCATGGCGGTTCCTCCTTGCGTTGATTCTTTACGCCGATTCCTACGCCGCGCGCGAGATCACGGCCTTCAATCGTCCCATCAGGATGTCGGCCATCTGCTCGACATGGTTGCGGCACAGCGCTTCGGCCTCGACGGCGTTGCCGGCCTCGAGGGTGCGCAGGATGACTTCGTGCTCGTCCCAGACGCTGACCCGCATGTCGTCCTCGCTGAGTGCGGCCGCCATCACGCGGCGCAGGTGCTGCCAGTGCGGCTGGGCGGTCTCGCCGATCAGCGGATTGCCTGACGCCTCATAGATGAACAAATGGAAATCGATGTCGGCCTCGATGACCGACTGCACGTTGCCGCTCTTGATCGCGCGCCGGCCGACGTCGAGCAGCAGCCGGCCGCGATAGGCTAAATCGGGCGTGTAGCGCGCGGCGGCCAGGCGGGCGGCCACGCCGTCGAGCGCGCCGCGCACGACATAGAGGTTGCGCGCCTTCTGGAGATCGAGCGGCGCCACGCACACGCCCTTGCGGCCGCTCTCGATCAGGAAGCCCTCGCGGCGCAGCAGCATCATCGCCTGCAGCACCGGCTGGCGCGACACGCCGAACTTCTGGGCGAGGTCTTCCTGGGTAATGCGGGCGCCGGCTTTCAGCTCGCCGGAGCAAATTGCCTCGAGGACGGAATCGTGGATGCGTTCGGAGAGATCGGGCTCGGAAAGGACAGGGCGCATGATGGTCTGTATACAGAACACAGAGCGCCCGGAGTCAACGAATTAACGTGCTTTGAGGCCCTTTTCCGCCAGCACCACCAGGCCGCGGTCAGGATAATCCGTGATCAGCCCGTCAACGTGGAGATCGATCAGCATCTTCATGTCGGCGGGCTCGTTCACCGTCCACGGGATCACGCCGAGGTCGAGCATGTGCGCCGCGGTGATGTTGGCGGCCGTGACGTTGCGCCAGAACGGCGACCAGGCCGAGCAGCCCGCCGCCTTGACCAGTTGCTGCAGCGACCCGCCGGGGCTGACGTCGAGGCCCGCCATCCAGGGCGAAGGCTTGCCGGCCACGGTGTTCATGCCGCGCGATTCGATGGTGAGGCAGACCGTCGCGATTTCGGGCGCGATGCGATGGGCCTCGACCAGGGTGCGCCAGTCGAACGACTGGATGGTCGCGCGCTTCTGCATCTTCGCCGTCCGGATCGCCTCGACCACCAGCCGGGTGAAGCGCACCGGATCGACGGTCTCGTCGGGCTTGGTCGGATCGATCTTGGTCTCGATGTTGAAGCGCATATCGGCCCCCGCCAGGGCGAAGAGCTCGGCCAGGGTCGGGAAGCGTTCGCCGTCGGAGGGCTTCTGGTCGGGGAACTGCCGGCCGTAGGGGGTCTCGGGATTGAGCCGGCCGATATCGTAGCGCCTGAGCTCGTCGAGCGTGAGCGAGTGGAGGGTCGGACCGAACGACGCCAGCCACTGGCCGTCGGGACCGCGCACCAGGTCGGGATTGAGGCGCGGCTCGTGGCTTAGCACCAGCGCGCCGTCGCGGGTGACGGCGAGGTCGGTCTCGATGGTGGTGACGCCCAGCGCCACGGCGTTCCGGAAGGCCGCCATCGTGCTCTCGGGCCGCAGGCCGCGGCCGCCGCGATGGGCTTGCAGGTCGAAGGCGGCGGCCATGGCGTTACTGGCCGCCCAGATTGCGCAGACGAGCAATACGGTCCGCGACCTCGGGATGCGTGGCCAGGAGCGCGGGCAGGCTCGCCGTGATGCGCTGGACGGGATTGACGATGAAGAGGTGCTGCGTGGCACTGCTCACTCCGGGGAAAGGCCTGGCGGCCGCATCGATCTTGGTCAGGGCGGAAATGAGCCCGTTCGGGTTGCGCGTGAACTGGACCGACGTCGCATCGGCAAGATATTCGCGCTGGCGCGACACCGCCATCTGCACCGCCTTGGCCGCGATCGGTGCGAAGATTGCGACCGCGATCAGCACGACGATGAGGATGCCGCCGCCGCTGTTGCCCCCTTTGGAGCCGGCTGGGCGGTCGCTGTTGCTGCCGCGGTTGAAGCTGCCCCATTGCAGCGTGCGCAGGATCATGTCGGCGACCAGCGCGATCAGGCCGACGGTGACGCCGACGATCGTCATGTAGCGCGTGTCGAGATTGGCGATATGGCCCATCTCGTGGCCGATCACCCCTTGCATCTCGTCGCGGTCGAGCGCGCCCAGCAGGCCGCGCGTGACGACGATGACGGCGTTCGACATCGTCGTGCCGGTCGCGAAGGCGTTCAGTGCGTCGGTCTCCATCACCATGAGCCTGGGCATCGGCACGCCGGCGGCGATCGACATCTCCTCGGTGACATTGAAGAGCTGCGGTGATTCTTCCCTGGCGATCGGCTTGGCGTCGGCCATTGACAGCACCATGCGGCTGCCGAAGGCGAGCGAGATCAGGCTCCAGCCGATCGAGGCGGTCGCCATGACCGTTGCGGCGCCAAGGCCGAGCGGGCTCACGATCTGGAAGGTGTCGGTGGTCTCGTTCTGCAGCGCCCAGCCGATCAGGTAGCCGAAGCCGGCGGCGATGGCCGTCAGCAGCGCCAGCAGCAGGAACGTGCGGCGCCGGTTGCCGGCCTGCGCCTCGACGAAGTTCGCGGTCCCGGCCATAGCGACGCGCCCTCGCGGCGGGCCTTAGCGCAAGGCGACCTTGGGTACTTCCTTCTCGGTCTCGGGCATGGAGAAGAGCTCGGCTGGACCGAAGCCCAACGAGGCCGCGGCCAGCACTGCCGGGAAGCTCTGGCGCCGGGTGTTATACGAGTTCACCGAGTCGTTGTAGAACTGGCGCGCGAAGGCGATCTTGTTCTCGGTCGAGGTCAGCTCTTCCTGCAGCGCGCGCACATTGTCGTTCGCCTTGAGCTGCGGATAGCTCTCGACCAGTCCGAACAGGCCGCGTGTCGCCTGGCTGAGTGCCGCTTCCGCCGGCCCGGCCTGCGCCGGCCCCGACGCCGAGACGGCGGCGTTGCGCGCCTGCACCACCTTGGTCAGCGTCTCCTGCTCGTAGCCCATGGCGTCCTTCACCACCTGCACGAGGTTGGGAATGAGATCGTGGCGGCGCTTGAGCTGCACGTCGATCTGGCTCCACGCCGTCTGCGTCTGGTTGCGGCCGCCGACCAGGCCGTTGTAGGTCGCGATCAGCCACAGGCCGAGCGCCACGACGATGCCAACGATGATCCAGGTCGTCATGCTGAGAGCCTCCCTTGCGGCATCCGCCAGTTTAGTCATGATTGCGTCGAGAACGGGAGGAATAACGATGGATGTCTCGGCACTGCTGAAGCAATTCACCTCGGCCGTCGAGCAGGGCGACGGCAAGATTTTCGCCGAGCTGTTCGCCGAGGATGGCGTCTACCACGACGCGTTCTACGGGGCATTCGAGGGCCGCGCCCGCATCGCCGAATTGATCGAGGACTGGTTCCGCCGGACCGCGCGCGACTTCCGCTGGGACATGTTCCGGCCGGTGAGCGACGGCCACACGCTCTATGCTTATTACACCTTCAGCTACGTCTCGCTGCTGCCCGAAGCCAAGGGCAAGCGGGTGGGCTTCGACGGCGTGGCGATGATGCAGTTGCGCGACGGCAAGATCACCGAGTACCGCGAGGTCGCCCATACCGGCCCCGCCCTCCTCGACATCGGCTTCGTGCCGGAGCGGGTCGCCAAGATCCTCGTCAAGGAAGCGGCGCACACCCGCAAACGCCCCGAGTGGAAGCGTCACGAGGCTTGATGTCGGGTGCGTAAAAGGCAGCAACGGCGGGCTTATGGCGTCGATAACGACCAAGATAGGTGTTTGGCGTCGATGTGCCTAGAATCGCGGCATGATCCGCGCGTGCCGACGTGTCCCGTCTGCCGGCCGTCCCTTGAACGGGAAAGGTCCCGGATCGGACCCATTCCCATTAAATTTCCATTTGTTTAATGCAGCGCGGCTCTCGCTAGTCGCGCAGCAGCTCGTTGATCGAGGTCTTGGAGCGCGTGCGCTCATCGACGGTCTTCACGATCACCGCGCAGTAAGTCGACGGCCGGTCCGGGCCGCCGCCGATGTTGCCTGGCACCACCACCGAGTACGGCGGCACCTTGCCGATGTGGATCTGGCCGGTGGCGCGGTCGACGACCTTGGTGGTGGCCGAGATGAACACGCCCATCGACAGCACCGCGCCGGTGCCGACGATCACGCCTTCGACCACTTCCGAGCGCGCGCCGATGAAGCAGTTGTCCTCGATGATCACCGGATTGGCCTGCAAGGGCTCGAGCACGCCGCCGATGCCGACGCCGCCCGAGAGGTGGCAGTTCTTGCCGATCTGCGCGCACGAGCCGACCGTCGCCCAGGTGTCGACCATGGTCGAGCTGTCGACATAGGCACCGAGGTTGACGAAGCACGGCATCAGCACGACCGACGGTGCGATGTACGAACCGCGGCGCACGACCGAACCCGGCACGGCGCGGAAGCCGGCCTTGGCGAACTTGGCGGCGTCCCAGCCGGTGGTCTTGAGTGGCACTTTGTCGAACCACGGCGCGGCGCCCAGGCCCGGGAAGGCGGCGCCGCCGTCCATCGGGACCGAATCGTAGAGGCGGAAGGACAGCAGCACGGCCTTCTTCAGCCACTGGTTGACCACCCACTCGTCGCCGAACTTCTCGGCGGTGCGGAACGAGCCGTCGTCGAGGCCGGCGATCGCCGTCTCGACCGCGTCGCGAACCGCACCCTTGGTGGCGCTGTTGATGCCGTCGCGCTTTTCCCAGGCGTCGTCGATGGTGGCTTGCAGCTGCTTGCTCATAGGTCCCTCAAAAAAGGTCGCGGGACCATATTCGGGCGCTATGCTCGAGGCAATGGCGTTCAAAACCCCTGAATCGGTGCTGGTCGTGGTCCATACCGCCGACCTGCAGATTCTGCTGCTCGAACGGACCGCCCCAAAAAGACAAAAGAGTGGGGACATGTGGCAGTCGGTGACCGGGTCGCGGGAGCCCGGGGATGCCGATCTGGCGGCCACCGCCCGGCGCGAGCTGCGGGAAGAGACCGGCCTCGGCGACGGCACCCTGACCGACTGGCGCCTCACCAACCGCTACGAGATCTGGCCGCAATGGCGCGCCCGCTATGCGCCTGACGTGACGCACAATGTCGAGCATGTGTTCGGCTTCCGCGTGGCCCGGGTCGCGGTCGTGACCCTCGATCCAGCCGAGCACACCGCGCAGCTCTGGCTGCCGTGGCAGGATGCCATGTCGAAAGTCTTCTCGCCCACCAACCGCGACGCCATCTGGCAGTTGCAGAAACGCATCGCGGCATGACGACCGTAAAAGAGGCCTCGAAGCTCGGCCAGTTCAGTTGGGCGCTGTTCGACTGGGCCAACCAGCCGTTCTTCACCGTCGTCACGACCTTCATCTTCGGGCCGTACTTCGTGAACGTCATGATCGGCGATCCGGTTGCCGGGCAGACGGCCTGGGCCTTCACGCAATCGGCCTCGGGCATCGTCATCGCAGTGCTGAGCCCGTTCCTGGGCGCAATGGCCGACGCGGGCGGACGGCGCAAACCCTATGTCTTCTTCTTCCAGCTCTTGCTGTTCGTGGGCTGCGCCGGCCTGTGGTGGGCCTATCCGCATCGGCCCGATCTCGCCGGCCCGATCGGCTTGTCCATGATCGTGGCGAGCATCGGCGCGGAGATGTCGATCGTCTTCAACAACGCACAGCTTCCCAGTCTCGTGCGCTCCGGTCGCATCGGCTGGTTGTCGGGCTTCGGCTGGGGTCTGGGCTATGTCGGCGGCCTGATTGCGCTCGCCGTCGTGTTGGCGGCGCAAAGTGCGCTTGCGCCCGATCTTGGCCATGTCGTGGAACGCGCGACGGGACCTGCGTCGGCGATCTGGCTCGCGCTCTTCGTGCTGCCGATGTTCCTGTTCACGCCCGACCGCGCGCCGCGCCATCTGTCGGCGCTCGAGGCCGCGCGCCAGGGCGGCCATGCGCTGCTCGGAACTTTGCGCAAGCTTCGCCAGTACAGGAACCTGCTCACGTTCCTGATCGCCTTCATGCTCTACAACGACGGGCTGGCGGCGATCATCGCCTTCGGCGGCGTCTATGCCTCGGCGACCTTCGGCTGGACGACGACGACGCTGGGCATCTTCGGCATCGTCATCACCTTGTTCGCCATTCCCGGCGCCATGATCGGCGGCAAGCTCGACGATCTGTTAGGCAGCAAGCGCACGGTCCAGGCCGCGATCGTGGGCGTGATCGTGGCCACCCTCGGCATTGTCAGCGTCACCGGCGAGAGCGTGCTGTTCTTTTTGCCGGCGGCGCCCCTACAGGCGACGCGCGGGCTGTTCGGCTCGACGCAGGAACTGGTGTTCATGGCCTTCGCGCTGCTGCTGGGCTTCTGCATGGGCCCGATGCAGGCGGCCAGCCGCACCCTGATCGGCCGTCTCGCGCCCGTGGGCATGGAAGGCGAGTTCTACGGCCTGTTCGCTTTGTCGGGCCGCGCCACGGCGTGGATGGCGCCGCTGGCCATCGGCATCCTGACAGCCGCGACGCACTCCAACCGCCTGGGCGTCGCCTGCGTGCTGGTCTTCCTGGTGCTGGGCTTCGTCCTCTTCACGCGCGTCCGCGAGGAGCGCGGCTAGGCTGCCACCGTCTTGCCCTTGAAGGTGCAGAGGTCGTTCACGACGCAGGACAGGCACTCGGGCTTGCGCGCCTTGCAGGTGTAGCGGCCGTGCAGGATCAGCCAGTGGTGGGCGTGCAGGCGGTATTCCTCGGGCACGCGCTTCAGGAGCTTGAGTTCGACCTGCAGCGGGTTCTTGCCGGGCGCCAGGCCGGTGCGGTTGCCGACGCGGAAGATGTGCGTGTCGACGGCGATGGTGGCCTCGCCGAAGGCCACGTTCATCACCACGTTGGCGGTCTTGCGGCCGACACCGGGCAGGTCCTGCAGGGCGGCATGGTCGCGCGGGACCGCGCCGCCGTGGCGCTCGATCAGCAGGTGGCTGAGCCCGATCACATTCTTGGCCTTGGTGCGAAAGAGCCCGATGGTCTTGATGTGGTCGATCAGCTTCTTCTCGCCCAGCGCCACCATCTGCTGCGGCGTCTTGATGAGCTTGAACAGCGGCCCGGTGGCGCGGTTGACGCCGACGTCGGTCGCCTGAGCCGACAGCACCACGGCCACCAGCAAGTGATAGAAATTCTCGTATTCCAGCTCGGTTTCCGGCTCCGGCATGGCCTTCTTGAGGCGGGCGAAGAACTCGGGGATGACAGCGGGCTTCATCAGGGCCATATGGCTTCTTACCATGAACGACGGACCCTCTGCCCAGCTAGAGTTCTCGGCGGTTCATTTCGCCACCTCGATCAGCCCTCACCGCAGCCTGTCGCCCGAAGGCTTTAAATGGCTGATCCGTGGCGCGGTGGCGGCGAACCTGATGATCGGCCTGCCGATGTTCCTGCTCGGCGCCTGGCCGGTCATGGGCTTCATGGGCCTCGACGTCTTCCTGCTCTGGTACATGTTCAAGCGCAGCTATCTCGACGCGCGCCGCAGCGAGACCCTGGTGCTGACCGACCGCGAGCTGATCGTCGACCGCAAGTCGCCTGACGGCGAGCGCGAGGAGCATCGGCTCGACGCCTATTGGTTGAAGGTCGACCTGGGCGAGCGGTTGGTGCTGAGCTCGCGCGGCAATCGCGTCGTGATCGGCCGCTTCCTGTCGCCCGGCGAACGCGAAGACGTCGCCGACCGGCTCAAGGCCGCGCTCACGGCGATGCGCTCACCCAACTACGACCACGACTGGAGTTAGGAACTTTACTCGATCACGTCGTCGGCGCGTGCGAGCAGCGATGGCGGGATCGTGAGGCCGATCGCCTTCGCCGCCTTCTGGTTGATGACCAGCTCAAAGATCGTCGGCTGCTGCACCGGCAGATCGGCGGGCTTCGCGCCCTTGAGGATCTTCGCGACGTATAGGCCGCCCTGACGGAAGGCATCCGCCAGGCTCGGCCCATAGCTCAGTACGCTGCCGCTCATGGCGTATTCCCGGTAACCGCCGATCGTGGGGAGGGCATAACGCGTCGCCAAGGCCGTGATCCGCTGGCGGCGGCCGCCAAAATACGCATCCACGCCGATCACCATCCCGCCATCGCGGGCCTGGGCCGCAGCGGCGAAGGCCTGCTCGATCTCGGCGTCGTTGTGCGCCTTGACGACATGGAGACCGAATCCGCTCGCTCGCGCGGCGTCCTGCAATTCCCGCACGATGCGCTCGGTCTCGACGGCATCCGGATTCACCATAAAGGCGAACGTCGTGGCGCGCGGAGCCAGTTCGCGCAACAGTTCGAAGCGCTTGGGGCCAAGGTTGCCGGAAATCCAGGTAACGCCGGTGACGTTGGCGCTCGGTCGCGCAAGGTTCGTGACCAGCCCGTCCGCGACAGGATCGCCGCCGGTGATGAAGACGATCGGGATCGTCGAGGTCGCCTTCTTGGCCACGACCGTCGGCGTCGAGCCGCCCTGGGATACGATGACGTCGACCTTGCGGACGACCAGTTCGGCCGCCAGCGCCGGCAATCGGTCGTAGTGGCCTTCAGCCCAGCGATATTCGACGGCGACCGTCTTGTCCTCTTCGTAGCCACCCTCGGTCAGGCCCCGGCGAAGCTGGGCAATGAACGACACGTTCGGCGCGGGCGAGCTGGTGCCGAGGAAGCCGATCACAGGGCCCACCTTCGGCTGCGCCGACGCCGCGTGCGGCAACGCTGCCGCTGCCGCGCCGGAAAGGCTGAGGAAGCCGCGCCGCCTCACAGGCCCAGCACGTCTTTCATGCCATAGAGGCCGGCCTTCTTGCCCTTCAGCCACAGGGCTGCACGCACAGCACCCGAGGCGTAGGTCTCGCGGCTGAACGAACGGTGGCTGAGCTCCAGCCGCTCGCCGGCGGCGGCGAACATCACCGTGTGCACGCCCACCTCCTCGCCGCCGCGCAGGGTGGCAAAGCCGATCTCGCCGGCCGGCCGCGCCCCGGTGTGACCGTCGCGGCTCTTGCGCCAGACTTCCTCGAGCTTCACCTGGCGGCCCGCCGCGGCGGCGCGGCCCAGTGCCAGCGCGGTGCCCGACGGTGCGTCGATCTTGTGGCGGTGATGCATCTCCAGCACCTCGATGTCGTAGGCCGGGTCGAGCATCGAGGCGGTCTTCTCGATCAGCGCCAGCAGGATGTTGATGCCGAGCGACATGTTGGCCGCCCACAAGATCGGCACTTTCGCCGCCGCCGCGTGGATCGCCTTGGTCTGCTCGGGATCGAGGCCGGTGGTGCCGATCACCATCGACACGCCCTTGTCGGCGCAGACCCTGGCGTGCGCCACGGTGGCCGCCGGCACGGTGAAGTCGATCAGGACGTTGGCCGCGCCGATCGCGGCGGCGGCATCGGCGGTGATCTTGACGCCGGCGGTCTCGGTGCCGAGGGCGTTGCTGCCCGGCCCTTCCAGCGCGCCAGCGAGACTGCAGCCGTCGGTGCGCTCGATCTCGCGGACCAGCATCTGGCCCATGCGACCGGCGGCGCCGGCAATGGCGATCTTCATGTCGTTCCCTCGTAATTTACGGCGCGCAGACTACCACTATTTCCACGGATCGGCGGTCTTGGGCCAGAACGGCGTCTTGCGCTTGGTGTAGGGCCAGCGCGTCACGTCGGGGTCGGCGGCGCCCGGCGAGGCGACGTAGAGGATCTCCTTCGCCAGCCCGACGAAGCCGTTGTAGAAGTGCTGCGCGGACTTCACGACCACGACGCGATAGTCGGCGGGATCGGCGCCGACCGCCTTGAAGGCGTCGGCGTGGAAGGTCTGGGTGCGCAAGGTGCAGATCGCGATGTCGACATGCTCCGACGACAGCAGCGCCATGTCGCCGAGCGGCACCATCACCGGCCCGTAGGGCTGGCGCACGCCGCGCGCGATCTTCTTCACCGTGACGTCCATATCGATCGGATCGCCGCTGACGGCACCCGACTTGCCGCCGAGCCGCATCCTGAGGCGCGCGCCTTCGCCCGCCTCCTCGGCGATCCGGAAGGCCGCGGGATCCCACATGACGCCGAACAGCGCCGGGCCGATCTGGCGCTCGATCAGCGCCTTCAGCACGAAGGTCGAATCGCCCGGCGCGCCGGAGCCGGGATTGTCGGCGCGGTCGGCCAGCACCAGCGGGCCCTGGTTGTGCGAGGCCGCACGATCCATCGCCTCGGCGATCGACAGGTACTTGGTGGCGTAGCGCTCGCGGTTGTCCCACAGCTCGCGGCCGAGCTGGCGGGCGAGCGTTTCGGCCTTGGCGGTGTCGCCGTCGGCGACCACGAGCGTGCGCGTGCCGACGTCTTCCACGTCGGCGAAGGCGAAGCCGTGGCTCAGCGACACCGAGAGGATGCCGTCCTTGCCCTCGAACGACTTCATGCGCACCACGAACTCGCTGATCGGCGGCACGGAGGTGCGGTACTGCGCGATCATGCGGCAGTCGTGGCGCGCCATCACCGGCTTCACCTTGCCGTCGGCGGTGTCGGCCACGATGGCGAACAGCTCGGCCGCACGCTCCATCGTGTCGGTGTGGGGGTATTCCTTGTAGCCGACCAGGACGTCGGCGCTGTCGAGCATCAGGGCGCTGAGATGACAATGCAGGTCGAATTCTGCGCCGATCGCCACCTTGGGCCCGACGATGGCGCGCACCTTCGACAGGAGGTCGCCCTCGCAGTCGTCGTAGCCGTCGGCCACCATGGCGCCGTGGACGTTGATCAGCACCGCGTCGAGCGGCAGCGCCGCCGTCACGCTGGCCAGAATCTCGTCGCGAAAGCCCTCGTAGACCGCGCGCACGGTGGTGCCCGAAGGTGCGGCGAAGGTCGCCAGCCCTTCGATCACCGTCCAGCCGCGCTGCTCGGCATCGCGCCGCCAGACATGCAACGGCGCGGTGAAGTTGGTCGGCTCATGCTTGGTCGCGTCGCCGCGCCACACGCCGTGCTCCTCGTAGGAGCGGCGGCCGGTCGGGAAGGGCACGAACTGATTGGTCTCGGTGCCGAGGGCGGCGATGAAGACACGCTTTGTCACTCGTTACTCCCAATGGCCTATTTCCGGTGACGATGACAACCGACGATGTGATCGTCGACCATGCCCGAGGCCTGCATGAAGGCGTAGCAGATCGTCGAGCCGACGAACTTGAAGCCGGCCTTCTTCAGCGCCTTCGACATCGCATCGCTCTCGGGCGACGTTGCCGGTACTTCCTTCAGGCTCCTGCGAAGCTTCTTCTGCGGCTTGCCGCCGACGAAGCCCCACAGGAACTTCGAGAACGCGCCCTCGCCGCCCTGCTCGATCATGACGAGATAGGCCTTGGCGTTCGACACGCTGGCCTCGATCTTGCCCTTGTGGCGGATGATGCCGGGATCTTCGAGCAGTTTTCCGAGCTTGGCCGGCGTGTAGCGCGCGATCTTCTTCGGATCGAAGCCGTCGTAGACCTTTCGATAGTGCTCGCGCTTGCGCAGCACGGTGATCCACGACAGGCCGGCCTGGCAACCTTCCAGCGTCAGCAGTTCGAACAGGGCCTTGTCGTCCCGGAGCGGCTTGCCCCATTCGGTGTCGTGGTAGGTCTCGTAAATCGGATCGGCCGATGCCCAGCCGCATCGCGGCTTGCCGTCGGTGCCTGTCACGGTGTTGTGCTTCCAAACCATGCGTGAACCGTACTTAACTGCCGCCGCGGAGGAAACAGCTCATGGCCAAGGATTTATCGGACCTCAAGGTCTGCATCTTCGACGTCTTCGGCACCGTCGTGGACTGGCGTGGCAGCCTGATCGTGGACTTGCCGGCGCTGGGCAGGAAATACGGCATCGAGACCGACTGGACGAGTTTCGCCGACGACTGGCGCGGCCTCTACCAGCCGCAGATGACGCGCGTGCGCAAGGGCGAGCTGCCGTGGACGCGCATCGATGATCTCCACAAGGAGGCCTTCGAGATGCTGCTGAAGAAGCGCGGGCTGAAGCATCCGGGCGAGGACGGCGCGTGGGAGTTCACCCACCTATGGCACAAGTTGCGGCCGTGGCCCGACTCGGTAGAGGGTGTGGGCCTGCTGAAGAAGAAGTACGTCACCGCCACGCTCAGCAACGGCAACGTGGCGCTGCTGATCAACATGGGCAAGAACGCCGGCATCCCGTGGGATCATTGCTTCTCGGGCGAGACGTTCCACCACTACAAGCCCGACCCCGAGGCCTATCTCGGCGTGGTCGACACCATGTACCTGAAGCCGCACCAGGTGATGCTGGTCGCGGCCCACAACGGCGACCTGGCGGCGGCGCAGAAGTGCGGCCTGTCGACCGGCTTCGTGATGCGCCCCGACGAGCACGGCCCCGGCCAGAAGCGCGACCTCAAGGCCGAGGGTGACTGGAACGTCGTCGGCAACTCGATCGTCGAGGTCGCCAGGAAGCTTGGCTGCTAGAGACCCTGCAGCGTCCGGCCGAGTGTCGCCCCGGGCTCGTGCGCCAGCACGAGCTCGAAGGGCAGGTCGAAGGCGGCGATGATCACCAGGCAGAAGGTGAAGGCGACGGTGAACAGGCCGAGGCCGACGCGGATGGCGCGGCGGGTGCCGGTGTGGACCAGCATCAGGCCGATCTGCGTCAGCGCGCCCAATACCAGGGCCGACAGCCATTTGATCGGAGCCGTCTCGTCATCCGCCAGGTAGAGCCGCCGGTCGCGCGCGCGGCGCAACTCGGTACCGGTCGCCAGTAGCGCCGACTTGGTCGGCGCGTCGACACCCGGCGCGTGCGACAGCATCGACAGAAGTGTCTCGTACGCGCGATCGGTGTCGGTGCGCGCCTCGCGATCGGCGCGCGAATAGGGGTTCTCCTTCGCGGCAGCCTCGGCGTAGGCCTTGACCGCGGGGAGGATCGAGGGCTCCAGGGCGTTGACCCGCGCGAAATGCAGGATCGCCCGCAGGGCGTCGTCCTCGGCCTGCACGCTCTGGCGGGCGGCATTGTCCTTCTGCCACACGTCGCTCATCAGCAGCGCGGTGACCAGGCCGAACAGGATGGCGATGGCGGTGAAGTATGGGGCCACGAGGCCGATCGGTCTCTGCAGTGTGGGCGCCAGCGGGCCGCGCCATTCGAGCAGACAGATCACAATCGCAACGGCCGTCGGTACCACCAACGAGAAGAAGATCTGCCCGCTTGCGAACCAGCCCATCAGCCGCCGAACATTTCCTTCACGCGGGTGAAGAAGCCCTCCGACTCGGGGCTGGTCTTGCTGCCGGCCTTCTCGAACTCCTTGAGAAGGTCCTTCTGCTTGGCCGTCAGGTTGACCGGCGTCTCGACCATGATCTCGATGTACATGTCGCCGCGCTGGCTCGCGCGGACGATCGGCATGCCCTTGCCGCGCAGGCGGAACTGGTGGCCGCCCTGGGCGCCGGACGGGATGTTGATGCGCGCCATCTTCGCGTCGAGCGTCGGCACTTCGATGCTGCCGCCGAGCGAGGCCTGCACCATCGAGATCGGCACCTTACAGTGCACGTCGGGCCCTTCGCGCTCGAACAGCGCATGGCGGCGCACCGAGAGGAACACGTAGAGGTCGCCCGCCGGTCCGCCGCGCGCGCCGGCCTCGCCCTCGCCGGTGAGGCGGATGCGCGTGCCGTCCTCGACACCGGACGGGATGTTGACCTTGAGCGTCTTGTCGCGCCGCACGCGGCCCTGGCCCGCGCAAGCCTTGCACGGCTTGTCGATCACCTGGCCCGCGCCGTGGCAGGTCGGGCACGCGCGCTCGACGGTGAAGAAGCCCTGCTGGGCGCGCACCCTGCCGCGGCCGTGGCAGGTCGCGCACTGGTGCGGCTTGGAGCCGGGCTCCGCGCCCAAGCCATGGCAGGTCTCGCACGACACCGAGCTCGGCACGCGGACCGTGGCCTCGGTGCCGGAATAGGCCTGCTCGAGCGTGATCTCGAGGTTGAAGCGCAGGTCCTGGCCGCGCATGTCGCCGCGCCCGCCGCGGCCGCCGCGTCCGCCTGCGCCGCCGAACATCTCGTCGAAGATGTCGCCGAAGACCGAACCGAAGTCGAAGCCCTGGCCGCCCTGGCCACCACCCGGCCCGCCGGGACCCATGCCGCCCTCGAAGGCCGCCGCGCCGTAGCGGTCGTAGGCCGCGCGCTTCTCCGGATCCTTCAGGATGTCATAGGCGTGATTCAGTTCCTTGAAGCGCTTCTCGGCATCCTTGTCGCCCTGGTTGCGATCGGGATGGTGCTGCATGGCCAGCTTGCGGAACGCCTTCTTGATGTCGTCGGCGCTCGATGTGCGGTTGCAGCTCAACAGCTCGTAATAGTCCTGCGACATGTCGTTCTACGCAGCCCCCGCCGCTTGCTTCTTACAGGACGGCCTCCCGTTCGCACGGGAGGCCGCTCTTTCTCGTTGATGGTCCCCGGCTTAGTTGCCGGAGCCCGTCTTCTTGTTCTTGTCGGTGACATCCTCGAACTCGGCGTCGACGACTTTCTCGCCCTTCGCCCCAGGAGCACCCTCGTTTGCGGCACTGCCGCCCGGGGCCCCGCCGGCCGCCGCGGCGCCTGCTTGCGCCTCGGCCTGCTGGGCCTTGTACATCGCCTCGCCGAGCTTCATCGCGGCCTGGGTCAGCGTGTTGGTCTTGTTCTTGATGTCCTCGACGTCCTCGGCCTGCAGCGAGGTCTTGAGCGCCTCGAGCGCCCCCTCGATCTCGGCCTTCTCCGTCGGGTTCACCTTGTCGCCGTACTCCTTCAGATGGTTGGTGGTCGTGTGGACCAGCCCCTCACCCTGGTTGCGGGCGTCGATCAGTTCGCGCTTCTTCTTGTCTTCCTCGGCGTGCAACTCGGCGTCCTTCACCATCTTCTGGATGTCGGCTTCGCTCAGCCCACCCGAAGCCTGGATGCGGATCTGCTGTTCCTTGCCGGTGGCCTTGTCCTTGGCCGAGACCTGGACGATGCCGTTGGCGTCGATGTCGAAGGTGACCTCGACTTGCGGCATGCCGCGCGGCGCCGGCGGCAGGCCGACCAGGTCGAACTGGCCCAGCATCTTGTTCTGGGAAGCGATCTCGCGCTCGCCCTGGAACACGCGGATGGTCACGGCGGTCTGGTTGTCGTCGGCCGTCGAGAAGGTCTGGCTCTTCTTGGTCGGGATCGTCGTGTTGCGCTCGATCAGGCGCGTGAACACGCCGCCCAGCGTCTCGATGCCGAGCGACAGCGGCGTCACGTCGAGTAGCAGGACGTCCTTGACCTCGCCCTTCAGCACGGCGGCCTGGACGGCGGCGCCCACCGCGACGACTTCGTCGGGATTGACGTTGCGGGCCGGCTCCTTGCCGAAGAACTGCTTAACGACCTCGATGACCTTCGGCATGCGGGTCATGCCGCCGACGAGGATCACCTCATCGATCTGGCCGGCCACCAAACCTGCGTCCTTGAGGGCCGCCTTGCACGGTTCGAGCGTGCGCTGGACGAGATCCTCGACCAGCTGCTCGAGCTTGGCGCGCGACAGCTTCAGCACGAGATGCTTGGGGCCGCTCGCGTCGGCGGTGATGAACGGCAGGTTGATCTCGGTCTCCTTGGCGTTGGAGAGCTCGATCTTGGCCTTCTCGGCGGCTTCCTTCAGACGCTGCAGAGCGAGCTTGTCCTGGCGCAGGTCGATGCCCTGCTCCTTTTTGAACTCGTCCGCGAGGTAGCTGATGATGCGCTGGTCGAAGTCCTCGCCGCCCAGAAACGTGTCGCCGTTGGTGGCCTTCACTTCGAACACGCCGTCGCCGATCTCGAGGATCGACACGTCGAACGTGCCGCCGCCCAGGTCATAGACCGCGATCGTGCCGGTCTTGCGCTTGTCCATGCCGTAGGCCAGCGCCGCCGCCGTCGGCTCGTTGATGATGCGCAGCACTTCGAGGCCGGCGATGCGGCCGGCGTCCTTGGTCGCCTGGCGCTGGGCGTCGTTGAAGTAGGCCGGAACGGTGATGACCGCCTGATCGACCTTCTCGCCGAGATAGGCCTCCGCAGTCTCCTTCATCTTGCCAAGGATGAAGGCCGAGATCTGGCTCGGGCTGTACTGCTGGCCATCGACATCGACCCACGCGTCGCCGCTCGGGGCCTTCTCGATCTGGAACGGCACAAGCCCCTTTTCCTTCGCGACCATCGGATCGTCGAAGCGGCGGCCGATCAGGCGCTTGACCGAATAGAGGGTCTTCAGCGGATTGGTGACGGCCTGACGCTTGGCGGACTGACCGACCAGCCGCTCACCGCCGTCGGTGAAGGCGACCATGGATGGCGTGGTTCGCGCGCCCTCGGAATTCTCGATGACCTTGGTGTCGCCGCCTTCCATGACGGCAACGCACGAATTGGTCGTGCCCAGATCGATGCCAATGACTCTCGCCATGATTCTCTACTCTTTCTTCCAGCAGGTCCGCGTGGCCCCAAAGGCGCCCCGACCGACCCCCGATAATGATTTTACCTGCCGGAAAGACCGGGTCAGGACAGGGGCTATATAGGTCCGATAAGGCGGCCTGCAATGGTGCCGTCTTATCGGGCCCGGGAATTTCAGCCCAGCGGACACTACATAGGGACTAAGCGACCGGGAATCGAGCTTTTATGACCTTTTTGAGCCCCTGTTCGAGACATCGATGCGCCTGCTTCCGGACTACCTGACGCCCGACCGGCAACGCCGGCTTTTGGCCGACGTGCGGGACGTGCTGGCGCGTGCGCCGCTCTATGCCCCGGCCATGCCGCGCACCGGCAGCCCCTACTCGGTTCGCATGTCGAACTGCGGGTCGCACGGCTGGGTCTCCGACCGCAGCGGCTATCGCTACACGCCCGCCCATCCGCTGACCGGCGCACCGTGGCCGGCGATGCCGGACCTGGTCCTCGAACTCTGGCATGCCGCGACCGGCGTGGCCTATGCCCCGCAGGCGTGCCTGATCAATTGCTACGGGCCGGAGGCCAGGCTCGGCCTCCACCGCGACCAGGACGAGGACGCCCGCGACGCGCCCATCCTGTCGATTTCCCTGGGCGACACCGCACTGTTTCGCCTGGGCGGACCTGAGCGGAAAAGTCCGACTCGGTCGGTACGCCTGTCGAGCGGCGATGCGGTGGTGCTGGAGGGTCCGTCGCGGCACTGGTTCCATGGCGTCGACCGCATCCTGCCCGGCACCAGCCGGCTGCTGGCGGAAGGCGGTCGGATCAACCTCACCCTGCGGCGGGTGACGGCGCCCTAGTTCTCGTTGCTGGCTTCGGCGACCCGCGGCGGGCCGCCCTTGGACACGCCGACCATCGCTGCGCGCAGCAGGCGGCCGGCCAGCAGATAGCCCGGGACCAGTTCCTGGACGACCGTGCCCACCGGCACCGACGGATCGTCGATCTCCATCATGGCCTGATGGAACTCGGCATTGAAGGGCTTGCCCAGCGCCTCGATCCGGGTGACGCCATGACGCTCCAGGATCGACTGCAGCTCGCGCTCGGTCGCCTGCACGCCGGCGATGACGTTGCGCAACGCCGGGTCGAGCGACTCGAGATCGGCAGGCAGGGCGCCCAGCGCGCGGCCGAGATTGTCGGCGACCGAGAGCACGTCGCGCGCGAAGCGCTCGACGCCGAACTTGTTGGCCTTCTCGACGTCCTGCTGGGCGCGGCGGCGGATGTTGTGCGAATCGGCCACGGCGCGCAGGTGCTTGTCGTGCAGGTCGGCATTCTCCGCCTGCAGGCCCTCGACGACGCGCTGCAGCGTCTCGAGGGTGGGCTCTGCGTCGACCGGCATGTCATCCGGGGCGCCGCCCGCGGGTGAATCGCTGGCCATACGTTGTCCCTATTAAAAGTGGTTTCTTTCGAGGGCCTTCACTTAGGGACGGTGGAGGCCGGGGTCAACCCTGCCCGAGCGGCGTTCAGACCGCTTCGAGGGGGGCGTTGAGCTGGGTGCCGCGCACGATGATGCCGCCGCGGTCGCCGATCGCCACCGATCCGTAGCGCTGGGCATAGGCCTCGGGCAGCGGTCGGGCCCTGTCGGCGGCCAGCCACAGCCGGAGGAGGTGGCGCTTGCGCTCGGGCTCGGGCCAATCGACGAAGCCGGTACGGTCGTGCAGCAGGGTGTGGTTGTGCACAAGCTGCATGTCGCCCGGCTTGAACTCCATGAACATGTTCAGCTTGGGGTCGTTGCTCAGCGCATCGAACAGGTCGAGTGCCTCGACCAGCGCCGGCGTCATCCTCGGCGCGTCGGGGAAGCGCTGGGCCGAATCGATGTACTGGCGCTGGTAGATCGCGCTCAGGTAGCCCTTGAACCAGTTGAACGGCGGCAGCAGGAAATAGGGCTTCTGGCCTTCCGGCACTTCGCCGCGCCGGTCGGTCGCCAGCGGCGCGAACAGCAGCTTCAGCAGGTCGGGCCGGCGGCGGCGCATCTCGTTGAAGATGGTGGTCGAGCTGACCAGCGCCGACAGGCCGCCGCTCTGTGACGTCTTGAGGCAGAGCAGGCCGACGATGTCGCAGGAATCGGTATGGAAAGTCTGGCGCTCGTGCGTCTGGTAGATGCGCACGTTGGGATCGTCGGAGGCCAGGCCAAGGTCCTGGACGTGGCCCAGCACATGGCCCTTGCCGTTCTGCGAGCGCGCGCTGCCGAGATGGGCGCCGAGGCCGAAGAAGGCGGTCGCCGCCTCGCGGATCGTCCAGCGTCCGACCGGCAGGCCGCGCACCAGCAGGAAGCCACGGCCGTTCAGCACCTCTTCCTCGACTCTCGCCTTGAGCTTGCGGCCGAGCATCGGCAGCGGGAAATCCGACGGCTTGATCATGGCGATGTCGACGTCGCGCGCGACCAGCTTCTTGGCGGCGCTGTCGACCTCGGCGATCTCCGCGGCGCTGAGCGGCATCAGCCACTCGGTGCTGCGCGACATCTCGGGACCGTACCAGGCGGCGGGGCCGGTCTGTTCCGGCGGCAGTTCGAACGAAGCGATGTTGATGTCCATTGTCCCTAGGTTTCCCACGGAAAGCGTGGCGCGAAGAGATCGTCGTCGGTGATCGACAGACGGTAGTTCTCGGTGGCGTTGACCAGTGCGGCCCGGATGCCGGGTTCGAGCGCGCTGTGGCCGGCGTCGGCCACGACGATATAGCGCGCCTCGGGCCAGGCGCGCGACAGCGCCTCGGCGGTGACCGGCGGGCAGACGATGTCGTAGCGGCCCTGCACGATGGTGCACGGCAACTGGCGCACGCGATCGATCTCGGCCCACGGCCAGCCCTCGGGCAGGAAGGTGCCGTGCGCGAAATAGTGAGCCTCGATACGCGACAGGGCGAGCGCGAAGCCGCCATGATCGGATTCGAAGGGCGCGCGCGCTGTCGGATAGAGCGTCGAGCACGCCGCCTCGTAGCGGCTCCAGGCGCGCGCCGCGGGACGGTGGATGTCGGGATTGCGGTCGGTCAGGCGGCGATAGTAGTTGCCCAGGAGATCGCCGTGCTCGCTCTCGGGAAGCAGGCCCACGAAGTCGCGCCACGCCTCGGGAAAGATCGTGCGCATGCCGTGGAGGAACCACTCGATCTCCGGCCGCGTGCCGAGGAAGATGCCGCGCAGGATGAAGCCGGCCGTGCGCTCAGGGTGCTTGATCCCGTAGGCGAGCGCCAGGGTGCTGCCCCACGAGCCGCCGAACAGCAGCCAGCGTCCGATGCCGAGGTGGGCCCTGAGCTTCTCCATGTCGGCCACGAGATGGCCGGTCGTGTTGTCCTGCAGGTCGCCGAGCGGCATCGAGCGGCCGCAGCCGCGCTGGTCGAACACGACGATGCGGTAGAACTGCGGGTCGAAGAAGCGGCGGTGCACCGGCGCCGAGCCGGCGCCCGGGCCGCCGTGCAGAAAGACCACCGGCACGCCTTCGGGATTGCCGCTTTGTTCCCAATAGATCGTATGTCGCCCGTCGACGCCCAGCATTCCGCTGGCGTAGGGCGAGATCTCCGGGAAGAGGTCCGAGCGAAGAGGGGTTTCCGAACGCGGCATGCGACGATCCTGTTCAATCACTGCCATAGAGGCGGTCCCGGGGCCAGCCTCGCCGCGATTGCCGGCGCGGCGCCGCAACGTCTAAGGTCTGCCCGATCGTGCGGGCACGACGAGGAGGAAGCGTGGTTTTCCGGCGTATTTTGCTGCTTGTCGCGTTGCTGGCCGCTGCCGGGGCCTGCACCCCGGGGAACAATCCGCCGCAGACTGCGGCGTCGGCCGCCGCGAGCGTGCGCTCGCCGCCGCTGCCGGAAAATATCGCCAAGGAAGTCGGGCCGACCTACGACTCGCCGGCGCTGCAGGCCCTGGTCGACCGCGTCGGCCACAAGCTCGTGACCGACGCCCGGATCGACGGCTATTTCCGCTTCTACATTCTCGACCGGCCGCAGCCCAATGCGCATGCCCTGGGCAGCAACTACATCTTCGTCACGCGCGGCCTGCTGGCGCTGATCGACGACGAGGCCGAGCTGGCCGCGGCACTCGGCCACGAGATCGGCCACATCACCCAGCACCACGCCGCCCAGCGCGCCCGCGAACGGCGCGAGGTCATGGATGCCGCGATCAAGGCCGCGGCGACCAGCGGCTCGATCACCGTCGGCCGCTCGGTGGCGCGCGACGGGATGCTGGCGCTCAGGCGCTATTCGCGCGACCAGGAGCTGGAAGCCGACCGCGCCGGCCTCGGCTACATCGTCAAGGCGGGCTATCGCGGCGACGCGATAGCGACGCTGATCGAGAAGCTGCGCCGCGAGTCGCGCCTGCAGGACCGCATCCTGGGTCCGGCCTACACGTCGGACGGCCCGGCCGATGCCATGTCGACGCATCCCGCGGCCGACGACCGGCTGGCGGCGCTCGCCGGCAGCGCGCTCGCCCGCACGCCCGGCACCTCCGGCCGGTCCGAGTATCTGGCGCTGCTCGACGGCATGTCGATCGACGACCGGCCCGACGAGGGCTTCGTGCGCGGCCCGGCCTTCCTGCATCCGGTGATGAAGCTCGCCTTCCGCGCGCCCGACGATTTCGTGCTGTTCAACGACCGCGACGGCGTGCTGGGCGTCGGCCGCGACCGCTCGGTGCTGTATTTCTCCTGCACCGACGAACGCATCCCGGGCCGTCTCGACGACTGGATGCGCAACAAGCTCACGCCGACGCCGACCGACATCCAGGAAACGACGATCGGCGGCGCCGAGGCCGCCATCGGCGCCAAGCCGCGCGGCGCCGACACCGGGCTGTCGCAGATCCGCCACGTCGTGGTGCGCAACGGTCACGGCATCTGCTTCTTCAATCTGCTGGCCGACGGGCCCGACCGTGACCGCCGGATCGGGGCGCTGGTCGGCGCGGCGCGCAGCTTCCGCCTGCTGTCGAACGCCGAAGCCGCCCCCCTCCAGCCTTATCGGGTGCGCGTGATCCCGCGCGGCAACGCCTCGGCAGCGACGCTGGCCGCGCGCCTGCCCTACGCCGGCTTCAAGCTCGAGCGGTTGCTGGCGCTGAACGGCGTCGACGATGCCGCCGAGTTCGCCAAGCGCATGAGCGTGAAGATCGTCGAGCCCTGAGGGTAGAGATAGAAATCACACGCAGCTGTCAGGCCTGGTCAAAGAAAAAGGGCGGTCCTGCGACCGCCCTTTTCGAACTCTTGTGAGGAGGCCTTACGCCACCTTCTGCAGGACGCTGTTCAGCTTCTGCGTCGCCAGTTCCTTGTCGATGCGCTCGACGGCGGCGAGTTCGCGCGCCAGGCGGTCGAGGGCGGCTTCGTAGATCTGCCGCTCGCTGTAGGACTGGTCGGGCTGGCCTGCATTGCGGTGCAGGTCGCGCACGACCTCCGCGATCGACACCGGATCGCCCGAATTGATCTTCGCTTCGTATTCCTGGGCGCGGCGGTTCCACATGGCGCGACTGACGCGGCTGCGGCCCTTCAGGGTGACCAGCGCGTTTTCCATGATCTTGCGCGACGACAGCTTGCGCAGTCCCGACAGCTTGGCCTTCGCTACGGGAACGCGCAGCATCATGCGCTCCTGCTCGAAGGAAATGACGAACAGCTCGAGCTTGTGGCCGGCGATTTCCTTCGCCTCGATGTCGACCACCTTGCCCACGCCATGGGTCGGGTAGACGACGAAGTCGCCCTTATCGAAGGCAAAATCCCTTACCGCCTTCACAGGCGGCTTCTTCACTGGCTTGGCCATGTCCAATCCCTTCACTCTAAGCCCCGCTTTCAGCGACGCCGCGACCCACCGCGCACACTCCCCTGTGTGCCCGTTCGGCTACCGCACCGGTAAGTTGCTTTCGGATACCGACTGGCGACCGAACTAGCGGCGGGCCGGACCCCGGACCGCTTCCAGCCCGATCCTTATATCAGAGATTCGGCCTGGAGTCGCGCGCGATGTTGCATTTAAGCAACGCTGGGGGCCATGCGAGGGCTGCATGGCATCGCAAAGATGGCGTAAAAAGACTGAGGAGGCGCTAAATCTAGCGCCAAGGCTTACCGCTTGCCGGGTTCTTTGCTGAAATACTTCTTAAACTTGTCTTTTTCGTCCTTGAAGTCCTCGGCATCGGCCGGCGGCTCGCCCTTGCGGGTGATGTTGGGCCATTCGGCCGACAGGGTACGGTTGAGCTCGAGCCACTGCTCCATGCCCTTTTCCGTGTCGGGCACGATGGCGCCGGGCGGGCACTCGGGCTCGCAAACGCCGCAGTCGATGCATTCGTCGGGATTGATGACCAGCATGTTGTCGCCCTCGTAGAAGCAGTCCACGGGGCAGACTTCGATACAGTCCATGTACTTGCACTTGATGCAAGCCTCGGTCACGACGTAGGTCATCAAACGCTCCTAAATCGCCGGCGTGTTAACGCGCGAACGAGGCTGGCGCAAGGCTTCCGAAGCGCACATCCCCTCCTCAAACAGGCCCACACTCAGCAGGGTCAATCTCATCATACAACGTCCTGGCCTCGGCGGCCGGGCCGCGGCGCTCGCCGAGCGCCACCACCTTCACCACCCGGACCTTCGGTCCGAGCGCGAAGGTCAGGATCATGCCCGGGCTGACGACAGTGTGCGGCTTGTCGGTCGCCCGGCCGTCGACGCGGCATCGCGACTTCTCGATGTAGCGGGTGGCGAGCGAACGGGTCTTGAAGAAGCGGGCGTGCCAGAGCCACTTGTCGAGCCGCATCGGCGCCGCGGGCTATTTCTTCCCGCCGAGCTTCAGCTCCAGCAGTTTGGCGAACGGTGAATTGGCTTCGGCGTCGCCCTTCTTCTCCGTGGTGGCATAGAGCCGCAGCGCCGGGCCGCCCTGGTCGCGGCGCGGCGGCCGCGAGTCGCGGCGATCGCCGCGCGGCGGTCCATCGCCCCGCGGCTTGCCGCCACCGGGCTTGCCCTCGGAACGCGTCTCGGAACGCGGACCGGATCTCTGGTTGGGACCTTGGCCGTCGCGCTTGGGTGCATCGGCGAAGAACTGCCGCTCGTTCGGCTTCTCGGGGCGTTCGCGCTGGCGCTGTTCGCGCTGCTGGCGGCGCTCGCGTTCCTGCAGGCGCTGGCGCTCGCGCTGCTCCTCGCGCTCGCGCACGAAGCGCGGCTTGACCGAGAAGGCGAACAGCGGGCCGTTCTCGTCCGACGGCGGATGCACGCGATAGCCCAGGCCGCGCAGCACGTCGGCCATCTCCGGCTCCGAGCAGCCGACCAGCGACATCATCTGCGGCGTGGCGCGGAACCAGCCCGGCGGCAGGGCGCGCGGCGTAATCTTCTTCGGCGCCTCGGGCGTGGCGGCCTCGTCAGGCGTCGCGGCTGCTTCGGTCGCGCCCTCCTCAGTCTTGGGCTCTTCGCCCTGAGGCGCTTCGATCGCGGCCTCGACGGGCGGCGGAGGTTCCTCGGCCTTGGGCTCCTCGACCCTGGGCTCCTCGACCCTGGGCTCCTCGACCTCAGGCTCCTCGACCTCAGGCTCCTCGACCTCAGGCTCCTCGACCTTCGCCTCTTCGATGACGGGCTCGGGTGCAGCGATAGCCACTGCTTCAGGCGCCTGCTCGCTTTCGCCGAAGGCGGCGGCGGCGATGGCCCATTCGCTGATCTCGCTGTCGGAGGCCGGCGCCGGGATCGCGGGTGTCTCGCCCGTCGGTTGACCCGTCGCTTCAGGCATCGCTTCAGGCGTCGCGTCACCCTTCGGCTCGGCCTTCTTCTCCTGCTGCTGGGCGCGGCGCGCGGTCTCGCGGCTGTCGCGCACGGCGCCACGCGCCATCGCGGCCAGGCGCTCGACCATGTCGGCGCGGATGGCGTGGTTGCCGAGCGGGATGTAGCCGATGGTGGCGTAGAAATCGCGCTCGGCGCCCGGCTGCAGGTCCATCGACGTGCGGCCCTCGGCGGGCAGGGTCGGGATCGACTCGCGGTTGCGCGCGATCATCCAGAGACCGGCGCGCAGCCGGATCGGCACCGGCTTCAGCATGCTGGGAAAATACAGCGTGAAGACGCCGACCCTGACGCCGAGCTTGGCCAGCGCCTTGCGGTCTTCCTCACCGAGCTCGGTGAGCTGCTGTTCGATCGGCCGGCGGGCGATCACGCCCAGGCCCTCGCAGAGCTGGAAGACGATGCCGCGCGCGCCGGCGGGAAGCTCCGCGGTCGCACGGGCGTCCATCAATTCGCTGAGGCCGAGCCGGATGCGCGTCTCGACCCAGGTGGCGGCGCGCTTGCGCACGTCCTCGCGCGACGGCCCGTCGAGCAGATCCGACGGCAGCGCCTCGACCTTGGGTGCCAGCACGTCGCCGCTCGGCAGCAGTCGTGCCACCGGCCCGCCGCCCCAGCACACCCGGAGCTGCGAATCGAACACCAGCTCGCCGTCGGCCGCGCCGGCGAACGCAGCCAGTCGCGTCGGCAGGTTCTCGCGCAACGCCCGCAGCGCGGCGCTCAGCACGGCCTTCTGGTCGGTCTGCCCTTCGGCCTGGTCGGGCACGAAGCGGAAGCCCTCGATGCGTCCGAGGTGCTCGCCCTCGACTATTACTTCGCCTGCTTCGGCGACCGACGTCGTCATTTCACCCTCATCGCGCAATCTTCTTACAAGCAAAGCCGCACGTCTATCGACAAACCTTTGCGTCAAACGCTGGTGCAGGGCGTCGGACAGTCTGTCCTCGATGGCGCGCGCCCGTTCTTGCCAGTGAATGGCCCGCTGAATCCAGTCGGCGCGGTGCGAAATATAGGTCCACGTACGAACATGCGCGATGCGTGCCATCAACGTGTCGATGTCGCCGTCGTAGTGTTCCAGTCTCTTTACGTTACTGTCGATCCAGTCCTCGGGCAGGCGCTCGCCGCCCTGGCTGAGGTGCGTGAACAGCTGGCCAAGCAGCGCGGTGTGCTCCTCGGTCATGGTCTTGCGGAAGTCGGGGACCTGGCAGACCTCCCACAGCAGCCTGATCCGCGCCGGCGTTTGCAGGCGCGGCAGGAAATCGGAATGCTGCGACAGGGTCTGGAAGGCGAACTGGTCGTCCTGCTCGCGAACGCGCTGCAGCACCTCGTGGGGCGGCTGCCGGTTGAGCGACGCCAGCAGCGCCGGCGCCGAGCGGAAATCGAGTGTCGTATTGCGCCACTGCAGGTCTTGCAGCGGGTCGAAGCGATGGTTCTCGATCGCCTCGACGGTCTCCTCGTCGAGGCCGCCGACGTCGATCGTCGTGCCGAACGTGCCGTCGTTCATGTAGCGCCCGGCGCGGCCGGCGATCTGCGCCAGCTCGACGGCGCGCAGCTGGCGCGACATGCGGCCGTCGTATTTGCGCAGGGAGGCGAACCAGACGTGGTTCACGTCCATGTTGAGGCCCATGCCGATGGCGTCGGTGGCGACCAGGTAGTCGACCTCGCCCGACTGGAACATCTCGACCTGGGCGTTGCGCGTGCGCGGGCTCATGGCGCCCATCACGATCGCCGTGCCGCCACGATGGCGGCGGATCAGCTCGGCGATGGCGTAGACCTCGTTGGCCGAGAAGCCGACCACGGCCGAGCGCGGCGGCAGGCGCGTCGCCTTCTTCGGCCCGACATAGGCGAGCTTCGAGAAGCGCGGCCGCGCCACCATGTCGATGTCGGGCAGCAGGCGGTTGAGCACCGGGCGGATCGTGTCGGCGCCCAGCAGCATGGTCTCGTTCAGGCCGCGCGCGTGCAGGATGCGGTCGGTGAAGAAGTGGCCGCGTTCGAGGTCGGCCGCCATCTGAACCTCGTCGACGGCGAGGAAGGAGACCGGCCGGTCGAGCGGCATGGATTCGACGGTGCAGATGAAATAGCGCGCCCCCGGCGGGACGATCTTCTCCTCGCCGGTGATCAGCGCCACCTTGCCCGCGCCCTTGATCTTGACCACGCGGTCGTAGTTCTCGCGCGCCAGCAGGCGCAGCGGAAAACCGATCATGCCCGACTCGTGGCCGAGCATGCGTTCGATCGCCAGGTAGGTCTTGCCGGTGTTGGTGGGGCCGAGGACGGCCGTCAGGCGGCCGGACTCGTTGGCGAACGACATTGGCCGACCTTCGCCCGCTCGCGCGGCGGAAGCAAGGCGGCCGGTATTAGCCCGTGATCGCCCGGCGCTAGCCGGTAATCGTCCGGCGCTAGCCGGTAACCATCGGGTCGAGCTTGTTGCAGCCGATCATCGCGCCCTGGTCGGCGTGCTGGACCAGCACGGCGATGCCCTGGCCCGGCTTGAAGCGGTCGGCCGGCACGACCCAGCTCGCGGCCGCCCCCTTCCAGCGGGCGACGGTCTCGAGGCGGCGCACGACGTTGAAATTGTCGAGCGTGCGCCCGGTGTTCTCGCCGCGCGGCACCGGCGTGGCATGGCGCGGATCGTAGACCGCGAGGGTGACGTCGACCGGCGGGCCGTCGAGCTTGAAGGCCGCCAGGGCGATGGTGAGCGGCCCGTCCATGACGCGCGAGAGCTGCGGCGTGGCGCGGCGCGACGACTGGCGACGCGCGGCGTCCAGCATTTCGTCGATCGAGCCCTTGCTGGTCCCGGGCTCGTGGGTGACGCCGTCGACCACCATTTCCGGCGTGTAGACGTAGCGCTGGCGCAGCACGCGGGCGTAGGTGCGCTGACGGTCGGTCATCTCGCGCGTGGCGAACGGGTCCTTCCAGCCGATGTAGTCCCAGTAATCGACATGGAGCGACAGGGCCACGATGTCGGGCCGCGACTTCAGGGCGCCCAGCTGGGCGTCGGCCGGCGGGCAGGAGCTGCAGCCCTGCGAGGTGAAGAGCTCGATCGCCCAAGGGCCTCCGGGGGGAGTGGCGGACGCCGGCCGGGCGGACCCCAGAGGGGCCAAGAGGGCTGCCGCGCCGCCCGCGAGGACCGAGCGGCGGCGGGGAATGAACGTGGACATGGGCCGAAGATGGGCGCGGCCCGCCTCACCTGCCAATCAAGAAACGGATAGCGGTCCGCTAGCTGGACTCGGCAAAGGTAATATTATAACAAATCGATATGCACGGAGCTCCCTCCCCCGGCACCGCCCTGCTCGCCATGAGCGCGCCCGCCCGCGTCGGCTGGGCGTTGGTCGTAGCGGCGGGCCTGTGGCTGTGCGTCTGGTGGGCGCTGTGACCGCGGCGCTCAAGCTGGTCGACCTGACCGTGAGCTACGACCGGCATCCGGCCGTGCATCACGTGTCGGCGGAAATCCCGGCGGGCGAGATGACCGCCATCGTCGGCCCCAACGGCGCCGGCAAGAGCAGCCTGCTGAAGGCGCTGCTCGGTCTGGCACCACGCATCGAGGGCCGCATCGAATGCGCGGCCAAGCGCATCGCCTATCTGCCGCAGCAGGCCGAGATCGACCGCAGCTTCCCGATTTCCGTGCTCGACACCGTGTTGCTCGGCCGCTGGTCACGTTTCGGCGGCTTCGGCAAGGCCGGCCGTGGCGACATCCACGACGCCCATCATGCCATCGAGTCGGTCGGGCTGCGCGGCTTCGAGCGCCGGCCGATCGACACGCTCTCGGTCGGCCAGTTCCAGCGCGTGCTGTTTGCGCGCCTGCTGCTGCAGGACGCCGACCTCGTGCTGCTCGACGAGCCGTTTGCCGCGATCGACGCCAAGACCGTCGTCGACCTGATGGACGTGATCCGCCGCTGGCAGGCCGAGAAGCGCACCGTCGTCGCCGTGCTGCACGACCTCGATCAGGTGCGCCGCGACTTTCCCAACGCGCTCTTGATGGCGCGCGAGCTGGTCGACGCGGGCCCGACGTCGCGGGTGCTGTCGGCCGACAACCTGCTGCGCGCCCGCGCCATGGCCGAGGCGTGGGACGAGCATGCCGGCGCCTGCGACGTGCCCCCCAGCGTACACCGGGCCGCGCCGATGAAGCTCAGCGCGTAGTGCGCGCGCGATGCTCTACACCTACCTGATCGAGCCGTTCGCCGACTTCGCCTTCATGCGCCGCGCGCTGGTCGCGTGTCTCGCGCTCTCGGTCGCCGGCTCCTCGATCGGCGTGTTCCTGATCCTGCGCCGCATGAGCCTGATGGGCGACGCGCTGGCGCACGCGCTGCTGCCCGGTGCTGCGCTGGGTTTCCTGCTGGGCGGCCTGTCGCTGCCGGCGATGAGCTTCGGCGGCTTCATCGCCGGCATCACGACGGCGCTCGTGTCGGGCGCGATTGCGCGCTTCACCTCGATGCGCGAGGACGCAAGCTTCGCCGCGGCCTACCTCACGTCATTGGCGTTGGGTGTGCTGATCGTCTCCCTGCGCGGCTCGGCGATCGACCTGATGAACATCCTGTTCGGCGCCATCCTCGCCGTCGACAACCAGGCGCTGATCCTGATCGTCGGCACCGCGACGGTGACGCTGGCGGGCCTCGCCGCGATCTACCGGCCGCTGGTCGTCGAGTGCTTCAACCCCGGCTTCCTCGCCGCCATGGGCGTGCGCGGCGCGCTCTATCACTCGCTGTTTCTGGCGCTTGCGGTGCTCAACATGGTGGCGGCGTTCCAGGCGCTCGGCACCCTGATGGCGCTCGGCCTCATGCTGCTGCCGGCCGTCGCCGCGTCGTTCTGGGCGCGCGAGGTCTGGTCGATGACCCTGATCGCGGTGCCGGTGGCGTTCCTGTCGGGCGCGATCGGGCTGCTGCTGTCCTTCCATGCTGGCCTGCCGTCGGGACCGACGATCGTGCTGGTCGCCAGCCTGTTCTTCGTGGGCTCCCTGCTGTTCGGCTCGCGCGCGTCGGTGCGCTCAAGACTGTCGCGCCCGGTCCATCTTCGCGGCTAGAGCGGTTCCCGATCAGATGGAACCGCTCTCGGTTCCATCTGATCGGGAACGCGCGTGCGCGAGATCGTGGTTTCGCGAGGCACATTCCGTCCGGCCGATTACAGCCGGACGGAATGTGCTCTAAGCTCCTGTCCATGACATTGGACACCAACGGGCAGGTCGCCCTCGCCGGCTTCGCCATCGGCATCGTCTTCGGCGGGCTGGCGCGCTGGTCGGGCTTCTGTCTGCGCGGTGCCGTCGAGGATGTGCTGACGACCGAGAACGCGCCGCGCCTGCGCGGCTTCCTCGCCGCCATGGTCGTGGCGCTGGTCGTGGTGCAGGCGCTGGTCCTCGCCGGCCGCCTCGATCTCTCCAGGGCCATCGTCCTGCCGACCACGCTGTTCTGGGGCGGCGCCGTGCTGGGTGGAGCGATGTTCGGCGTCGGCATGACGCTGACCGGCGGCTGCGGCTCGCGGCTGCTGGTGCTGGCGGCCGGCGGCAATCTGCGCTCGGTCGTGTCGTTCGTGGTCTTCGCGCTGGTGGCCTATGCCACGATCCGCGGCGTGCTGGCGCCGGCGCGCGCGCAGCTCTCGGCCGCCACCACCGTCGGGCTCGCCGCGCAAACCCTGCCGCTTGCCGCCGGTGCGGTCTTCGCCGCGGCGGCGCTGGCCTTCATCGCCTGGCGGCGCGTGCCGTCTCGGCACCTTGTCGCCGGCGTGCTGATCGGGTTGCTGGTGCCGGCGGGCTATCTCGCCACCGGCGTGCTCGGCGCCGACGATTTCGAACCGGTCGCCGTCGAAAGCATCAACGTCACGCGCGGCGGCGGCGATGCGCTGGTCTATCTGCTCACCTTCACCGGCGCCAAGATCAACTTCGGCATCGCCTTCGTGGCCGGCATCTTCGCGGGCGCGCTGGCGGTCGCCGCCGTTCGGCGCGACTTCAAGCTGGTCGGTTTCGAGCGGCCGGCCGACATGCTGGGCTACGCCGGAGGTGCGGCACTGATGGGCGCGGGCGGCGTGCTGGCGCTCGGCTGCACGGTGGGCAATGGTCTGACCGGCGTGGCGTCGCTGGCGCCGACCTCGTTCATCGCCGTGCCGGCGATGGTGCTGGCGGCGGCGGCCACGATGAAATGGCGCTGGAGGAACGGCCGGTGAGCATTCCGTTGAAGACGATCGCCGCCAACGGCATCCACATGCGCTACGCCGAGATGGGCCCCAAGGAAAGTGGAGCCCCCCTCGTGCTGTTCTGCCACGGTTGGCCGGAGAGCTGGTATTCGTGGCGCCATCAACTGGCGGCGGTGAGCGCGGCGGGCTTCCGCTGCGTGGCGCCCGACATGCGCGGCTACGGCGGCACCGAGGCGCCCGAAGGCGCCGACCAGTACACGCTGCTGCACCTCGTGGGCGACATGGCCGAGCTGGTGAAGGCGCTCGGCGAGACGAAAGCGATCATCGTCGGTCACGACTGGGGCGCGCCGGTGGCGTGGCACGCAGCCCTGTGGCGGCCGGATCTCTTTCCCGCCGTGTGCGCGATGAGCGTGCCCTATTCGCCGCCGGGCTACGTCGACATCCTGACGGCGCTGGGCAAGCTCGGCATCACCGACTTCTACCTGCAGTACTTCCAGAAGCCCGGCGTGCCCGAGGCCGAGCTGCAGAAGGACATCAAGACCGCGCTGCGCCGGCTCTACTACACCGCCAGCGGCGATCTCGACGACGACAAGAAGGGCTTCGGCCGCCTGCCCGACGGCACGCTGCTGGGCAACACCGCCGATCCCGCGACCCTGCCGGCGTGGCTCACCGAGGCCGACCTCGACTACTACACGCAGGAATTCACGCGCGCCGGTTTCCGCGGCGGGCTGAACTGGTATCGCAATCTGCGGCGCAACTGGGAGCTGGGCGGTCCGTGGCGCGGCCAGCCGATCCGCCAGCCCTCGCTGTTCATCGCCGGCAAGAAGGACGGCGTGCTGCGTTTCCCCGCGGCCCAGGCCCAGCTCGACGCCTTCCCCAAGACGCTGCCCGGCCTGCGTGGCTGCCACCTGCTCGACGGTGCCGGCCACTGGGTGCAGCAGGAGAAGGCAGCCCAGGTGAACCGGCTGCTCGTGGAGTTCCTGAAGGGTCTCTAGGTCGGACCGGTCACTTCTTCTCTTCGAACTTGAGCGCGGCGCCGTTCATGCAGAAGCGCTCGCCGGTCGGTTGCGGACCGTCGGGGAAGACGTGGCCGAGATGGCCGCCGCACTTGGCGCACATGACCTCGGTGCGTGTCATGCCGTGGGTCTTGTCGACGGTGACGTCGACGGCCTTGTCCATCGGCGCATAGAAAGACGGCCAGCCCGAGCCGCTCTCGTACTTGGTCGTGGAGTCGAACAGCGGCTCGCCGCAGCCGGCGCAATGGAAGATGCCGGTGCGCTTCTCGTGGTTGAGCGCGCTGCTGCCGGCACGCTCGGTGCCGTGCTGGCGCAGCACATGGTGCTGCAGGGGGTCGAGTTCCTTCTGCCACTCGGCGTCTGATTTCTGGATCGCGGGTTTCTTGTCCATCATGTCCTCCGATATGGCGACGATGCCGATACTAACAAGCGGGCCTAAGCAAGCGCGCGCAACTCCGCCGTGGCGACCGCCAGCATGGCGAGGTCGAGCTGGCCCGCCGCGGCAAGCTCCTCGTGCAGCCGGTCGATCCGCTCGAGCGCCGTCTTGCGCCCCTCGCTCCAACGCGCCAGCGCGGCGTCGGGATCCGAAGCACCGTGCGGGCCGGCCGCGCGCAGCACCGAGGCCAGCAGCTCGGCGTGGATCGCCGCCAGCTCGTCGAGCATCGAGATCGCCGCCTGCGACGGCCACTGGCCCTCGCGCGGCAGCTTCTGGGCGCCGATGCCGAGGCTGGCCAACGACAGGCGCTCGCCGAGACGGAAGTAAACCCGCGCGGCATCCTCGATGCTGCAGCCGTTGGCCCTGGCCGCCAGCATCAGGTCGCCGGCGCCGGCCAGGGTCTGCAGCGACGCGGCCCGTCGGGCGATTTCGGCCGGCGCGCCCATCGCCTCGAAGGCGGCAGCACGTTCGGTGAGGGCGGCACTTTCAGCGTCACCGACCAGCGAGGCCGGCAGGTCGCCCAAGGCTGCCACGGCCGCGCCCAGTTGCTCCGTTGCCGCCATCGTGTCGATCGGCTGCGGCAGGCGGCGCAAGGTCCATTGCACCGCGCGCGTCAGGAAACGCTGCGAAGCCACCAGCATGCGGATCTGCGCCTCGGCCTTCAGCGACGAATCCAGCGCCTCGATGTCGGGCCACAGGTCGCGTAGCTTCCAGGCGTCGCGCACCACGGCGAAGGCGCGTGCGATGGCGGCGGCCGAGGCGCCGGTGCGTTGGCCGACGTTGCGCACGAACGTGGGACCGCAACGGTTGACCAGCGAGTTCACGACCTGCAAGGCGGCGATCTCGCGGCGCAGCCGGTGGGCGCGGATCGCCGGCTCGAACTTCTGCTGCAGGGCCGCCGGGAAGTAGCGCAGCAATTCGCCTTCGAGCAGCGGATCGTCGGGCAGATCGGATCGCAGGATCTCGTCGTTGAGATCGATCTTGGCGTAGGCCAGCAGCACCGAGAGCTCGGGCCGCGTCAGGTACTGCTTGCTCACGCCGCGCGCGCGCATCGCCGCCGTGTCGGGCAGGAATTCGACGGCGCGGTCGAGCCGGCCCTGGCGTTCCAGCGCGCGCATGAAGCGCTCCAGCCGGTCGTGCTCTTCGCCGGCCTGCGCCTCGGTCACGCTGACCGACAGGCCCTGCTGATAGTTGTGGCGCAGCACCAGCCCCGCCACCTCGTCGGTCATGCCGAACAGCAGGGGATCGCGGTCGGCGGCCTCGAGCGCGCCGGTTGCGATCGCCTCGCCGGTCGCGATCTTGATGTTGACCTCGTG
The DNA here is from genome assembly GCA_041691635.1 of Hyphomicrobiales bacterium. Classification (GTDB taxonomy): domain Bacteria; phylum Pseudomonadota; class Alphaproteobacteria; order Reyranellales; family Reyranellaceae; genus Reyranella. Next base: position 6,594 of record JBEPUH010000002.1, on the reverse strand, counting down.
GTCCGACGTGTCGACGCCGGCCGAGTTGTCGAGCGCGTCGGTGTTGATGCGGCGGCCGGCCAGCGCTGCCTCGATGCGGCCCTTCTGGGTGAAGCCCAGATTGGCGCCCTCGCCGATCACCGTGGCGCGCAGGTCGGCGGCGTCGATGCGCAGCGGGTCGTTGGCGCGATCGCCGGCATCGGCGTTGGTCTCGCTCGAGGCCTTCACGTAGGTGCCGATGCCGCCAAAGTACAGAAGATCGACCGGCGCCTTCAGGATGGCGCGCATCAAATCGACCGGCGTCGTGGCCGACGTCTCGATGCCCAGCGCCTGGCACGCCTCGGGCGACAACGCGATCGACTTGGCGGCGCGGTCGTAGATGCCGCCGCCGGCGCCGATCAGCTTCTTGTCGTAATCCATCCACGACGAGCGCGGCAGGTCGAACAGCCGCCGGCGCTCGGCGAAACCCGCCGCCGCGTCGGGCGCGGGATCGAGGAAGATGTGGCGGTGGTCGAAGGCGGCGACCAGCTTGATCTCGGTCGACAGCAGCATGCCGTTGCCGAACACGTCGCCCGACATGTCGCCGACGCCCGCGACCGTGAACGGCGTGCGCTGGATGTCGGTGCCGAACTCGCGGAAGTGGCGCTTCACCGACTCCCACGCGCCGCGCGCGGTGATGCCCATCTTCTTGTGGTCGTAGCCCGCCGAGCCGCCCGAGGCGAAGGCATCGTCGAGCCAGAAGCCGTAGTCGCGCGCCAAAGCATTGGCGATGTCGGAGAAAGTGGCGGTGCCCTTGTCGGCGGCGACGACCAGATAAGGATCGTCGCCGTCATGCCGCACGACTTTCTCCGGCGGCTTCACGGTGCCGCCCGCGTAGTTGTCGGTGATGTCGAGCAGGCCGCGGATCAGGGTCCGGTAACAGGCGATGCCTTCGGCCTGGATCTGTTCGCGTGTGCCGGCCCCCCCTTGTTCATTGAGGGGAGGCCGCTTCACGTAGAAACCGCCCTTCGAGCCCACCGGCACGATCACGGCGTTCTTCACCATCTGCGCCTTCATCAGCGCCAGGATCTCGGTGCGGAAATCCTCGCGCCGGTCGGACCAGCGGATGCCGCCGCGCGCCACCCGGCCGCCGCGCAGGTGGATGCCTTCCATGCGCGGGCTGTAGACGAAGATCTCGACCAGCGGGCGCGGTGCCGGCAGTTCGTCGATCGCGCGGCTGTCGACCTTGAAGGAGATCCACTCCTTGTCCTGCCAGTAGTTGGTGCGCAGGCTCGAGTGCACGGCATTGAGGAAGCGCCGCAGGATGCGGTCCTCGTCGAGCGTCGTCACCGAATCCAGTTCCGCCGCCAGCGTCTTGTCGATCGCCACCATCCGGGCCGTGCGCGCCGGCGCGTCCGCGGCGCCCAGCGCCGGGTCGAAGCGCGCCACGAACAGCTCGACGATGCCGCGCGCGATCGCGGGATAGGCCGCCAGCGCGCGCTCCATATAGTCCTGGCTGAACGGCAGTCCGGCCTGGCGCAGGTACTTGGCGTAGGCGCGCAGCACGGCGATCTCGCGCCACGCCAGGCCCGCGCGCAGCACGAGCTTGTTCAGCCCGTCGTTCTCGAGCTCGTTCGACCACAGTCTGTCCAGCGCCTCGCCGAAGCGCGGGCCCGACGCCGCGAGATCGACCGCGGATTTGTCGGCGGTCTCGACCGTCAGCACCTGCAGCGCCACGCCCTGCACGCCGCCCTGTTCACCGTCGGCCGCCTGGAGCCGGAACGGCACTTCGCTCAGCACGCGCAGGCCGAGGTTCTCCATCTGCGGCAGAATGTCGGACAGCGCGACCGGCTCGCCCGGATGGAACAGGCGCGCGGTGAAGCGATGTGCCGGCTCGCCGGGGGCGCGGTCGAGGCGGACGCCGAACGGCCGGCCGCCCAGTGCCGCCTGCAGCGCCTCGAGGTCGGCCGCGGCATGGCCGGCGGCGAAGCTGTCGCGATAGGTCGAGGGGAAATAGCCGCGCCATTTGCGGGCGGCGGCGCGGCCCTCGGCCTCGCCCAGCCGGGCTTCGAGCGCGCTGCGCAGGCGATCGTTCCACGACGTCGCCGCGTCGATCAGCCGGCGCTCGAGATCGCCTAAATCGGGCGAGGGCCCGTCCGGCGTCTGCAGTTTCAGGGTGTAGAGCGCGTGGGCGAGGGCCGACTCGTCGCTCGCCAGGCCGCTGACCGACGTCAGCTTGCCGTTCCACGCCGCCTCGAGAAGGGCGATGAAACGCTCGCTGAGGGTGGCGTCGAAGCGCTCGCGTGGCGCGAAGACCAGGCAGGTGGCGAAGCGGCCGACGGCGTCGCGGCGCGCGAACAGCGCGACCCGCCGGCGCTCCTGGAGCTGCAGGATGCCGAGCGCGTGGTCGTAGAGCGTGTCGGTGTCGATCTGGAACAGCTCGTCGCGCGGATAGGCCTCGAGGATGGCGAGCAGCGCCTTGCCGTCGTGGCTGTGCGGATCGAGCCCGGCGCGGCGCACCACGCCGTCGACCCGCGCGCGCAACAGCGGTACGTGCTGGGCCATGGCGTGATAGGCCGCCGAGGTGAAGAAGCCGACCAGCCGGCGTTCGCCGGTGATCCTGCCGTCGCTGTCGTGGGTCTTGGCGATCACGCAATCCATGGCGCCGCTGCGGTGGACCCGTGCGCCGCGGTCGGTCTTCACGATCAGGAGCTTCTGCGGGCCGCGGGCGAAGCGCGACATCGCCTCGCCGGCGCCGCGCCGCGCGTCGAACAGCCGGATATCGTCGCGCCGCAGGATGCCCAATGCCGACCCCGGCACCAGCTCGTAGCGCAGGCCGCCCGATTGCGCGGGATCGTCGACGTAGCGGTAACGGCGATGGCCGAGAAAAGTGAAATGGTTGGCCTCGAGCCAACGCAGGAATTCCTCGTGCTCGCTCAAGTCCGCCGAGCGCCCGGGCGCCAGATCCTCCAGCGCATCGAGGCAGGCCTGGCGCAGCGGCAGCCAGTCCTCGACCGCCAGCCGCACCTCGGCCAGCACGCGGGTGAGGGCCGCCGCCAGCTCGTCGAGCAGCAGCGGATCGGCCTGGCGGTCGATCTCGATGTGCATCAGCGACTCGCGCGGCGCGCCGTCGCCGGCTTCGCCCGCCAACTCTCCCAGGTCGCCGTCGAGGTCGCGGCGCACCGCCACCACCGGATGGGCCAGCAGGTGGACGGCGATCTCGCGGCGATTGAACTCGTTGGCGATCGAATCGACCAGGAACGGCATGTCGTCGTTGACGATCTGCACGACCGTGTGGCGGCTCTCGAAGCCGTGGTCGGCGAGCGCGGGATTGAGCACCCGGACCTTGGCGACGCCGGGCAGGCGGCGGCGGGCGAAGGCGAGCAGGGAGGCCGCCGCGGCGGCGCGCTGCTCGACCGGAGCTGCCGCCAGGTCCTTGTCGGCCACGCGCTCGTAGAGCCGGCGGGCGAACTGGGCGGCGCCCTCGCTGCCGGCGAGCTTGAGTGCTGCCAGGCAGATGGCGTCCAGACCGTAGGCCGGACCATCCGATCTTGGGCTGCCGGTGCGCGCTTCCTCCGGGCGTGTGGATGCCGTCGACATATGCCTTCCTTCCGCCCCCCCCCGCGTGGGCGGGATGTTACGCCGCGCCGGGGCAAATTGAGTGACAATCTGACGACCAGGATTGGCGGGAAGATTGGCGAGGCCAGAAGTGCCTACGGTGTTTGGCCTTTCGGCCGGTGCCCGGACGACGGTCGGCCGAATCTGTGGCGTTTCTGTTTCAGGCTCAGGGATTCCGCGGGAAGGCGCGTTTTGTTCTCATCCTTTGCTGCATCTGCGAAGGTTCGCGAACAGACTAAAAATCAAATTTCAGAATGTCTATTAGTAATGTGTAATCAGATGCTTAGACCCTAATTCTTCAGATTCACAGTCGGGGAATAAAATTGGCGATGACACCCGGGAGCAGCGGCGTATCATCAACCGATAGTGGGGAGTGAGAAACCACTCCCTAGATGTAGGTATCCTCCACAAGGTGTTCTATCCACACCTGTGGACAACAAGAAAAAGGGGGCCGCAAGTGTTTGATGTCGTTCAAGTTCGCAGCGGTGCGCGCGTTGTTACAGATTCCACCCGGGATGCCCGTCTGACGGTATTCGGCAAGGCGACCCTCTCCGACCGGTACCTCCTTCCAGGCGAAAGCTACCAGGACATGTTTGCGCGCGTGGCGTCGGCCTATGCCGACGACGATGCCCATGCCCAGCGGATTTACGACTACATCTCGAACCTGTGGTTCATGCCGGCGACCCCCGTTCTGTCGAACGGCGGCACCTCGCGCGGCCTGCCGATCTCGTGCTTCCTGAACGAGGCCAACGATTCGCTCGAAGGCATCGTCGGCCTGTGGAACGAGAACGTCTGGCTGGCGGCCCGTGGCGGCGGCATCGGCTCGTACTGGGGCAACCTCCGGTCGATCGGCGAGAAGGTCGGCATGAACGGCAAGACCTCCGGCGTCGTGCCCTTCATCCGCGTCATGGATTCGCTCACCCTCGCCATCAGCCAGGGCTCGCTGCGTCGCGGCTCGGCCGCGGTCTATCTCCCGGTCAACCATCCCGAGATCGAGGAGTTCATCGAGATCCGCCGTCCGACCGGTGGCGATCCCAACCGCAAGGCGCCGAACCTGCACCACGGCCTTCTCATCTCCGACGCCTTCATGCGCGCGGTCGAGAACGACGAGGAGTGGGCGCTGGTGAGCCCCAAGGACGGCGCCGTCCAGCGCAAGCTTTCGGCGCGCTCGCTGTGGATCCGCATCCTGACGGCGCGCATCGAAACCGGCGAGCCCTACCTGATCTTCGTCGACCACGTGAACAAGGCGATGCCCGAGCACCACAAGCTCGCCGGCCTCGAGGTCAAGACCTCGAACCTGTGCAGCGAGATCACCTTGCCGACCGGTGTCGACCATCACGGCAAGCAGCGCACCGCCGTGTGCTGCCTGTCCTCGCTCAACGTCGAGAGCTACCTCGAGTGGCAGGACCATCCGACGTTCATCGAGGACGTCATGCGCTTCCTCGACAACGCGCTGCAGGGCTTTATCGACAATGCCGGCTCCGAATTTGCCAAGGCGACCTATTCGGCCATGCGCGAGCGTTCGGTCGGGCTGGGCATCATGGGCTTCCACTCGTTCCTCCAGGCCAACGGCATTCCGATCGAAGCCGTGATGGCCAAGGTGTGGAACAAGAAGATGTTCAAGCACATCCGCAGCCAGTGCGACCAGGCCTCCAAGACGCTGGCCAGGGAACGCGGTGCGTGCCCGGATGCCGCCGACTTCGGCTTCGAGGAGCGCTTCTCCAACAAGATCGCGATCGCGCCGACGGCGTCGATCTCGATCATCTGCGGCGGCACCTCGGCCGGCATCGAGCCGTCGGCGGCCAACGTCTACAATCACAAGACGCTGTCGGGCTCGTTCGTGGTGCGCAACCTGTACCTCGAGAAGCTGCTCGAGCAGAAGGGCCGCAACGACGAGGACACCTGGACGTCGATCATGACCGACCAGGGCTCGGTGCGGAACCTCGACTGCCTCGACGACCACGAGAAGGCCGTCTTCAAGACCGCCTTCGAGATCGACCAGCGCTGGCTGATCGAGCACGCGGCCGACCGTGCGCCCTACATCTGCCAGAGCCAGTCGCTCAACATCTTCCTGCCGGGCGACGTCCATAAGCGCGACCTCCACCAGATCCACATGATGGCCTGGAAGCGCGGCGTGAAGAGCCTCTACTACTGCCGCTCGCTGTCGATCCAGCGCGCCGACGTCGTCTCCAACGACGCCGTCGCCGAGACCATCCAGGACCACGCTTTTATCGGAACGCCTGGCGCCCCCGCGACTCTGCCGATCGGCACGCCGCCGACGGCAGAGTCCAATAACTACGAAGAGTGTCTGAGCTGCCAGTAAGCTAAGCCGTCGTCCCGACCGTAGCGGAGGGACCTTCTCTCAACGATTTGCCGTCAATTCGTTGAGAGAAGGTCTCTCCACTCCGCTTCGCTCCGGTCGAGACGACGGACATTTCATTTAGGCCCATTGGATTTCATCATGTCCCTCCTCGACGCCAAGCCGGTCTACAAGCCCTTCCACTATCCCTGGGCCTACGACGCCTGGCTGACCCAGCAGCGCATCCACTGGCTGCCCGAGGAAGTGCCGCTGGCCGACGACGTCAAGGACTGGCGCAACAAGCTGACGGCCAGCGAGCAGCACCTGCTGACGCAGATCTTCCGCTTCTTCACCCAGGCCGACGTCGAGGTGAACAACTGCTACATGCGGCACTATTCGCGGGTCTTCAAACCCACCGAAGTGCAGATGATGCTGGCCGCCTTCTCGGCGATGGAGACGGTGCATGTCGCCGCCTACAGCCACCTGCTCGACACCATCGGCATGCCTGAGTCGGAGTACTCGGTCTTCCTCACCGTCAAGGAGATGAAGGATAAGTACGACTACATGCAGAACTTCAACGTCGACTCGAAGGCCGACATCGCCAAGACGCTCGCCGTGTTCGGCGCCTTCACCGAGGGACTTCAGTTGTTTGCCAGCTTCGCGATGCTGATGAACTTCCCGCGCTTCAACAAGATGAAGGGCATGGGCCAGATCGTGTC
>JBEPUH010000001.1:0-353334 GCA_041691635.1 Hyphomicrobiales bacterium | reverse complement strand
GAAGGGTTTTCCCCTTATGTCGAGTTCGGGTACATCGCCTTTATAAACCGTGAAACCCGCCGCCCTCTCCCGGAAGAAGTCCGCGCCCGGCAGCCCCGCGCCTCTAGTGCGCGGAGCCTTCCATCGCCTTGACGATGTTCTCGCACATCACCTTGGCATCGGCGAAGAGCATCATCGTGTTGTCGCGGAAGAACAGCTCGTTCTCGACACCGGCATAGCCCGAAGCCATGCCGCGCTTCACGAACAGCACGGTGTGCGCCTTCTCGACGTCGAGGATCGGCATGCCGTAGATCGCGCTCTTGGGATCGGTCTTGGCGGCCGGGTTGGTGACGTCGTTGGCGCCGATCACGAAGGCCACGTCGGTCGAGGCGAACTCGCGGTTGATGTCGTCGAGCTCGAAGACCTCGTCGTACGGAACATTGGCCTCGGCCAGGAGCACGTTCATGTGGCCCGGCATGCGGCCGGCCACCGGATGGATGGCGTACTTCACCGAGACGCCCTTCTTCTTCAGGATGTCGGCCATCTCGCGCAGCGCATGCTGGGCCTGGGCCACCGCCATGCCGTAGCCCGGCACGATGATGACGCTCTGGGCGTTCTGCAGCAGGAACGCGGCATCCTCGGCCGAGCCGACGCGCACGGGCCGGTCGTCCTTGACCCCGCCGGCCGCGGCGGCGCCGCTGGTGTCCGTGCCGAAGCCGCCCAGGATCACGTTGAAGATCGAGCGGTTCATGCCCTTGCACATGATGTAGCTCAGGATCGCGCCCGAGCTGCCGACCAGCGCGCCGGTGACGATCAGCGCGGTGTTGCCCAAGGTGAAGCCGATGCCCGCCGCCGCCCATCCCGAATAGGAATTCAGCATCGACACCACGACCGGCATGTCGGCGCCGCCGATCGGCAGGATCAGCAGGAAGCCCACCGCCAGCGACAGCGCGATCAGCAGCATGAATGTGACCGGATGGCCGTGCAGGGCGAACCACACCAGCAGCAGCACCAGCAGCACGCCGATCAGGGCGTTGAGCGGATGCTGGCCCTTGAAGATCAGCGGCGCGCCCGAGACCAGGCCCTGCAGCTTGGCGAAGGCCACGATCGATCCGGTGAAGGTGATGGCGCCGATCACGGTGCCGAGGCCCATCTCGACCAGGCTCTGAGCCTTGATATGGCCCGGCGAGCCGATGCCGAAGGCCTCGGGCGAGACGAAGGCGGCACCCGCCACGAACACGGCGGCCAGGCCGACCAGCGAATGGAAGGCCGCCACGAGCTGGGGCAGCGCCGTCATCTGGATGCGCAGCGCCACCACCGTGCCGACCGCGCCGCCGACCAGCAGGCCGCCGACGATGAGGTAGGGCGAGACGACACCGGGCGTCAGCACCGTGACGCCGATGGCGACCAGCATGCCGACCACACCGAAGGCATTGCCCTGGCGCGAGGTCACCGGAGAAGAAAGACCGCGCAGCGCCATGATGAAGCAAATGGCAGCGATCAGATAGCCGTAGGCGGCCAGTTCCTGGGTCATGAGGTGCTCCGCCTACTTCTTCGCCGCCGACTTAGCAGCCAGGGCCGGCTTCTTCTTGAACATCGACAGCATGCGGTGCGTGACGATGAAGCCGCCGAAGATGTTGACGGCGGCGAGCGCCACCGCGATGGCGCCGAACAGTTGCGCCGCACCCAGGCCCTTGAGGCCGGCGGCCAGCAGCGCGCCCACGATGATCACCGACGAGACGGCGTTGGTGACGGCCATCAGCGGCGAGTGCAGCGCCGGCGTCACCCGCCACACCACGTAGTAGCCCACGAAGCAGGCCAGCGCGAAGATGGTCAGCAGCGCCACGAACGGCATGTGCCCGTCGGGGATGGCGAGCGTGCCCTGCGCCGACATGTCGGTGATCTGCTGGGCCACACCCTTGAGGTTGGTGGCGAGATCCTGTGCCTGAGTCGCGAGTTTGGCGGCTTCGCCGGCCAGCTTGTCGTCCATCGACTGCTCCTAGTTCTGGGCGAGCGAAGGATGCACGATCTGGCCGTTCTGCGTGACCAGCGTGCCCTTCACCACTTCGTCGTTCGTGTCGATCTTCAGCGCCTTGGTCTCCTTGTCGACCATCGGCGCAATGAAGTTGAGAAGATTGCGCGAGAACAGCGCCGAGGCGTCGGTCGCCAGCTCGCCCGGCAGATTGGCCGGTCCGACGATCTTCACGCCGTACTTCTCGACCGTCTTGCCGTACTCGGAGAGCGGGCAATTGCCGCCCTGCTCCACGGCCATGTCGACGATCACCGAGCCCGGCTTCATGGTCTTCACCATATCCTCGGTGAGCAGCACCGGCGCCTTGCGGCCGGGGACCAGCGCGGTGGTGATCACGATATCCTGCAGCTTGATGTGCTCGGCCACCAGGGCGGCCTGCTTGGCCTGGTACTCGGGACTCATCTGCTTGGCGTAGCCGCCCGCCGTTTCCGCCGCCTTGAACTCGTCGTCCTCGACGGCGACGAACTTGCCGCCGAGCGATTGAACTTGTTCCTTCGTCGCCGGTCGCACGTCGGTCGCCGTGACGATGGCGCCGAGCCGGCGCGCCGTGGCGATCGCCTGAAGGCCCGCCACGCCCACGCCCATGATGAAGGCGCGCGACGGCGCCAGCGTGCCGCCCGGCGTCATCATCTGCGGGAAGATGCGGCCGAAGGTGTTGGCCGCGGTCAGCACCGCCTTGTAGCCGGCGAGGTTGGCCTGCGAGCTCAGTATGTCCATCGACTGCGCGCGCGTGATGCGCGGGATCAGCTCGAGTGCAAAGGCGGTGACGCCCTTGGCGGCGAGTGTCGCGACGAGTTCCTTGTTGGTGAGTGCGCCGAGCGGCGCCATCAGGGTCTGGCCCTGGCGCAGCAGCGCCAGTTCATCCACACCCTCGGCAGCCGACATCGGACGCTGGATCTTGAAGACGATGTCGCCCGCAGCGACAGCCGAGGCGGCGTCCGGCACGATATTTGCGCCGGCGTCGGTGTAGGCTTGGTCCGTATAGGCCGCAAGAGTGCCCGCCCCTGCCTCGATGGTGACTTCCGCGCCCAGCGCCATCAGCTTCCTGACGGTCTCGGGCGTCGCGGCCACGCGGGTTTCATGCGGCCGGCGTTCTTTGAGAATGACAATTTTCATGGAGCGCTTTTTGGGTCGTTTGGGGGCGCGGAGGGGTGACTTTAGTGCGCCGCACCATGCACAGCGTCCGCTTCTTTGCCAAGACGGTTTTTCGCCGCGTGGAAGCCCATGCTTACAGGCATTCGGCTTGCATGTTAGGGCAGCACCATGCCCGACCGCCCCGACATCCTGACCGGCTTCCATTTTACCAAGCCGACCCTCTCCGCCTTCGCCGAGCGCTGCGAGATCGTGGGCCGCATGGAGAACCCCACGCCCACGCCGCAGGACATCCCGCCCGGGACGGCGGCAACCGTGCAGGCGATCGTCAGCACCGGCAGCGTCGGCATCTCCGATGCCATGATGGCGGCCCTGCCCCGCCTCTCGCTGTTCTGCTGCTACGGCACGGGCTACGAGCGCGTGGATCTCGACGCGGCCCGCAAACGCAACATCATGGTGACGCACGGCGCCGACGCCAACGCGCCCGACGTGGCCGAGATGGCTTTCGGCGCGATGCTCGCCTCGACTCGCCGCATCGTGCGCGCCGACAAGATGATCCGCCGCGGCGAGTGGAAGCAGCGCATCCCCAATCGCTTCGGCGCGATCGCCGGCCTCACCGGTGGCAAGGTCGGCATCCTCGGTCTGGGCGCCATCGGCATGGAGTTCGCCAAGCGCGCCAAGGGCTTCGACGTCGAGATCGGCTACTGCAACCGCAACAAGCGCAGCGACGTCGACTTCCAGTACTTCCCCGACGTGATGAAGCTCGCGACCTGGTGCGATTACCTGATCGTCTGCCTGCGCTCGGACGCCTCCAACAAGCACATCATCAGTGCCCAGGTGCTGAAGGCGCTGGGTCCGCGCGGCCATGTCGTCAACATCTCGCGCGGCTGGGCGGTCGACGAGGCGGCGCTGGCCCATGCGCTGCGCAACAACATCATCGAGGGCGCGGCACTCGACGTGTTCGACGAGGAACCCTACGAGGGCAAGCAACTGCTCGAACTGGACAATCTCGTGATGACGCCGCACTTCGGCGGCGGCACCGAGCATGCCCAGCGCCGCATGACCGAGTTGGTGTGCCGGAACCTCGACAATCACTTCGCCGGCAAGCCCGTCGTCTCGCCCGTGCCCGAGCTGCGCGACATGGCGGTCAATTCGGCAGGTCGACTCCGATAGCGGTCAGCGGCCCGACGCGGCGGCTGTGATTGACCACGACGTCGTAATAGGCGCGCAGCATCGCCAGGCCACCCACGAATTCGCCCTGCAAGCCGGTGTAGGTCAGCCCTTGAGCGGGAAATCCCCAGGCGTCGAGGCCGAGGTGCCGGGCGATGAACAGCGCCCGCGCGAGGTGGTCGCGTTCCGACACGACGATCACCCTCTTCTGGCCGTAGATGTCGCGCACCCGCACCATCGACTCCCAGGTCCTGAAGCCGGCGAAGTCGCGGTAGATGAACGTCTCCGGTACGCCCAGCGCGACCAGGCCGGCGCGCATCGCGGTCGGCTCGTCATACGACGGGTCGCTGCGGCTGCCGCTTACGATCAGGTATTTCACCTTGCCCGAACTCCACAGCGCAGCCGCTGCCTTCAGCCTGTAGGACAGGGTCCGGTAGCGCTGGCCGCCGACGCCGTAGGGTGCGGTGCCGAGCACGACCGCGACATCGGCCGACGGCAACGCGTCGGTGTCGTCTGCCACATAGGCGTCGGCCCAGGCGTCGCCGGCGCTGTCGGCGATCCGGCTCAGCAGCCAGATCGTGACGACGATCGCCGCCGCGGACATCATCGCGACCAGGCCGAAGGCAAGCGAACGCCGCACAAAGTCGGGGATCCGGGTCATCGGTCAGTTCGCCGGATCGACGCCGACGGCGATCGGCGCGCCGCCGTGATCGGCCGGTGTTCCCAGCCAGACGTCCCAGTAGGCCCGCAGCGCCGACGGATAGCGCCGCAGTTCGGTGAGCAGGCTATGGGCCCGCGCCACGTCGCGCGCCTCGAAGCCCCAGGCCTCGCCGCCACCGGCGCGCACGAGGAAGAGCGCCCGTGCGAGGTGGAAGCGCTGCGACACGACGATGAAGCGCGTCTGGCCGAAGATCGAGCGCGCGCGCACGATCGAGTCCCACGTGCGCACGCCGGCGAAGTCGCGGTAGATCGCCGCCGCCGGCACGCCGCGGCGCACCAGCCCGTCGCGCATCGCCGTCGGCTCGTCGTAATCCGGCCGCCGGTTGTCGCCGCTCACCAGAAGAAATTTTACCTTGCCGCTCGTCCACACCGCCGCCGCCGCGTCGAGCCGGTATTCGAAGTAGCGGTTGGGGCCGCCCTCGGGGCCGATCGGCGCAGCGCCCAGCACCAAGGCCACGTCGATGGCGGGCAGGCGCGCGGGATCGTCGGTGATATAGGCATCGGCCAGCCGGTCGAGACGACGCTCCGCAGCCCATGCCAGCAGGGCGAGCAGAAGGGCCGTGGCGCCAATGGCCAGCAAAGCGAACAGGATCAGCCTCATGTCATCGCCTTGATCGCTACCGGCGCACCCTATAGAGAGCCAACATGACACGCTTGAGCACTGCCGAAGCCACGGTCGAAACCCTCCTGCGTCACGGCCTCGACACGGTTTACGCCCTGCCCGGCCTGCACAACGATCCACTCTTCGACGCCTTCTACCACGCCGCGGACCGCTTACGCGTGATCCATCCACGCCACGAGCAGACTGCGGCCTACATGGCCCTGGGCGCCGCGCTGGCCAGCGGCAAGCCGCAGGCCTTCGCCGTCGTGCCCGGCCCCGGCCTGCTGAACGCCGGCGCCGCGATGCTGACGGCCTACGGCATGAATGCGCCGGTAATTGGGCTGATCGGGCAGATCCCGCAGGCCGACATCGACCGCGGCCACGGCCACCTGCACGAGATCCACGACCAGCTCGGCCTGATGCGCCACATCACCAAGTGGGCCGAGCGCATCCGCGGGCCGCAGGAAGCGCCGTCGCTGGTCTCGCAGGCGATCTGGCACGCCACCTCCGGCCGCCAGCGCCCGGTCGCGCTCGAGTGCGCGCTGGACACTTGGGCCAAGCGCGCCGAGGTGACCCTGCCGGCCGGGCCGATGACAATGCCGGCCGAGACGGTCGACGACGAAGCGATCGAGGCGGCGGCCAAAATTCTCGGCAACGCCCAGCGCCCGATCCTGGTGGTCGGCGGTGGCGCACTCGATGCCTCGCCGGAAGTGATCGCGATCGCCGAGCTGCTGGAGGCGCCGGTCAGCTCCTATCGGCGCGGCCGCGGCGTCATCCCGAGCTCGCATCGGCTGGCCGTCGACATGCCGGTCGGCCATCGCCTGTGGAAGGACGCCGACGCCGTGCTGGCTGTCGGCACGCGCTTCTTCATCCAGAACCGCGAGTGGGGCATCGACGCAAATCTAAAAGTCGTCCGGATCGACATCGATCCCGACGAACCGGACCGCCTGCGCAAGCCCGACGTCACCCTGCTCGGCAACTCGGCGACGCAGTTGCGCGCGCTGATCGCCGCTCTCGCCAGGCACAATCGCAAGCGCGCCTCGCGCGCCGACGAGATCAAGGGCCATCGCGCCTGGTTCGCCGAGCGCCTGTCGCGGCTCGAGCCGCAGCTCGGCTTCCTGCGGGCGATCCGCGCGGCGCTGCCGGCCGATGGCATCTTCGTCGACGAGGTCTCGCAGATGGGCTTCGCCTCGCGCGTGGCCTTCCCGGTCGAGATGCCGCGTACTTATCTCTCGCCCGGCTACCAGGACAATCTCGGCTGGGGCTTCGGCACCGCGCTCGGCGCGAAGGCGGCGATGCCCGATCGCAAGGTCGTGGCGATCGCCGGCGACGGCGGCTTCCTCTACCAGATGGCAGAGCTGGCGACCGCGGCCCGGCACAACATCGCCGTCGTCGTGATCGTGTTCGACAACGGCGCCTTCGGCAACGTGAAGCGCATCCAGCAGGAGCGCTACGGCAACCGCCTGATCGCCTGCGACCTGCACAATCCGGACTTCGTGCGCCTGGCCGACAGCTTCGGCGTCGCCTCGTTCAAGGCGCACGACGCCAAGCAGCTCGAAGAGGTCCTGCGCAAGGCCTTTGCGCTCAACGCGCCCGCCCTCATCCACGTCCCGCACGGCGACGTGCCGAGCCCGTGGGACATGATCATGATGCCGAAGGTGCGCGGCTAGAGACCGTCCAGCACCTGCCGGAAGTCGGTCCGACAGGTGAAGCCCAGCACGCGACGGGCCCTGTTGGCGTCGTACACGTGGTCGATCGCGTCGAACATCGTCCAGTCACGCTTGTCGTATTTGGCGCGATAGTCGGGGAAGTAGCGCGCCACGACCGCCGGCGCATCAGCGATCAGAGCTGCTCCATCCGAAGGCGCGAATGGCGTCAGCGCCGAGACGATGAAGATGTCGAAGCCAATCTCGGGTGCCTTCGCCAGCGCCACGATGTGCGCCTCCGCCGCATCCTCGACCGACAGACGCCGGAACAGGAATTCGTTGGCCTTCGTGTTCTCGCTCGATTGGGCGATGGCGTGCGCCATGTCGTCCTCCTCGGGGAAGAAACGCGACGCTCGCAAGATCACGATCGGCAACTTGTGGAGCTGGTGGAACAGCCGGCACAAATCCTCGGCCGCGAGCTTGGTGACACCGTAGATGTTCCGGGGCTGCAGCGGCGCCATGGTCTCGTCGATCCACATCGCCTCCTGCGCCCCGCCCGCGCGGCCGTCGCGGATCTTCTGCGAGATCATCAGCGACGTGGTCGAGGTGAAGACGAAGCGGTCCACGCCGGCCTCGACTGCCTCCTCCAGGAGGTTGAGCGTGCCCTGCACGTTGACGGCGACGAACTCCGAATTGTCGTGGGTCTCGATGTGCGGCTTGTGGCGAGCGGCGGCGTGGACGACCGCGTCGATGCCGTGTGCGCGGATCGTCGAGCGCACCAGCGCGCGGTCGACGACCGAGCCCACGACATCGGTCGTGGCGCCCGGCTCCGGGTCGAGCCCGACCACCGTGTGGCCGTCGCGACGCAGTCGCGGGACCAGGGTCTGGCCGAGCCAGCCCGACGAGCCTGTCACGAGGATGTTCATGCGAGCCCGGCGATGACCAGCGCCTCTGCCTGGCGCTTGGCCAGAACCTCGACATCGAAATCCTCGATCAGGCTCTCGAACAGCCGGTGCCAGTTGATCGAGGCCCGGAGATGGATGAACACCGAGCCCAGCCCGATGGCGGCACGGTCCATGAACACGAACTCGCGCGGCGGCCGCACGCCGCCCATCTTGCGCAGCTCGCCGAACACATTCTGCGCCATCTCGCGCCCATAGCCTCCAGCCACGCCTTCGGTGAGCCGGCGAGGCCGATCGTCCATCAACGGGCCATAGAGAAAGGCCGCCCACCGGTTCAGCACCGCGATCGTCTCGCGCGACAGGCCGCTGAAACCCCAATCCTCGTAGGCCGCGACGGCCCGGTCGAGATCGTCGCTCATCAGCGCGCGATAGAGCTCGATCGATCCCCTCACGAAGCGCGGCGGAAAGATCCGCACACAGCCGAAGTCCATCAGGTTCACCGAACCGTCCGGCCGCACGCTGTAATTGCCGAGGTGCGGATCGCCGTGGATGACGCCGTAGGAATAGAACGGCACGTACCAGGCACGGAACATGTTGATGGCGAGCGCATCGCGCTCGTCCTGCGGCCGCTCCTTCCAGGACAGAAGCTTGTCGCCCTCGAGCCAGGTCATGGTGAGCAGCCGGTCAGTCGAATGCGACGGCACCGTCTCGGGCACGTGCACACCCGGCTCATTGCGCAACATGTGGCGGTAGAGTGCCACGTGACGGGCCTCGCGCCGATAGTCCAGCTCCTCGCGCAGGCGCGCGGTGATCTCGGCGTGGATCTCGTCGGTGCGGATCGCGGGATCGAAGCGCTGGCCCATGGCGAAGACGAGCTTGAGCTGGTTGAGGTCGGCCTCGAGCGCCGAGGTCATGTCGGGATACTGCAGCTTGACCGCGGCGTCGGTCCCGTCCGGCAGAGCAGCGCGATGGACCTGGCCGAGCGAGGCCGCAAACGAGGCTTCCTTGTCGAAGCGCGCGAACTTCGACTGCCAGGCGGGCCCGAGTTCGCTCGCCATGCGCCGGCGCACGAAGGCCCAGCCCATGGCCGGCGCGTTGGACTGGAGCTGCGCCAGCTCGCGGGCATATTCGGGCGGCAGCGCGTCGGGGATGGTGGCGAGCAGCTGGGCGGCCTTCATCAACGGGCCTTTCAGCCCGCCCAACGCCGCCTTGAGGTCCGACGCATGCTTGTCGCGGTCGAGCGAGAAGCCGAGATAGCGCTCGCCCGCCAGCCGCACCGCCAGCCCACCAACCGAGGTGCCGACCCGGGCGTAGCGGCCGAGCCGTCCGCCCAGTGAGTCACCCTCGTCAGCCATGGTCAGAGTTTCTCGAGTTCGTCGACGAAGCCCGAGATGACGCTGAGGCCCTTGTCCCAGAACGCGGGATCGGAGGCGTCGAGGCCGAACGGCGCCAGCAGCTCCTTGTGTCGCTTCACGCCACCCGACCTCAGCATGTCGAGGTACTTCGCCTGGAAGTCCGGCAGGCCGGACTGGTAGACGGCATAGAGCGAGTTCACCAGGCAATCGCCGAAGGCATAGGCGTAGACGTAGAACGGCGAATGGATGAAGTGGCCGACGTACGACCAGTAGTGCTTGTATTCGTCGTCGAAGGTGAAGGCCGGCCCCAGGCTCTCCTTCTGCACCGCCATCCAGATCTCGCCGATCGCGTCGGGCGTCAGCTCACCCTCGCGGCGCTTCATGTGCAGGCGCGACTCGAAGTCGTAGAAGGCGATCTGGCGAACCACCGTGTTCAGCATGTCCTCTACCTTGCCGGCCAGCATCGCCTTGCGGGTGGCCTTGTCCGGCGCCGACTTGAGCAGCGACTGGAAGGTCAACATCTCGCCGAACACCGATGCCGTCTCGGCGAGCGTGAGCGGCGTGTCGGCCATCAGCGCGCCCTGCCCCGCGGCCAGCACCTGGTGCACGCCGTGGCCGAGCTCGTGGGCCAGGGTCATCACGTCGCGTACCTTGCCCTGGTAGTTCAGCAGCAGGAACGGATGCGACGACGGCACGGTGGGATGGGCGAAGGCGCCCGGCGACTTGCCGGGACTGGCCGGCGCGTCGATCCAACCGCTGCCGAAGAATTTTCGGCCGACGCCCGCCAGTTCCGGCGAAAAGGCGTTGTAGGCGTCGAGCACCGTCTTCTCGGCCTCCGGCCACGGGATGACGCGGTCGTCGTGCTCGGGCAGCGGCGCATTGCGGTCCCAGTACGGCATCGTGTCGACGCCGAACCACCTGGCCTTGAGCTTGTAGTAGCGGTGCGCGAGCCGTGGATAGGCCGCCTTCACCGCCGAGGCGAGCGCATCGACGACCTCGTCCTCGACCACGTTGTTGAGGTTCATCGCCGACTGCGGGCGCGGATACTTGCGCCAGCGGTCCTCGATTTCCTTGTCCTTGGCCAAGGTGTTGGTCAGCAGGGAGAAGACGCCGATATTGTCGCCCTGCACCTTGCCGAACGACTTGGCCGCGTCCTTGCGCACCGAGGCGTCCTTGCTCGACAGCCGGTCGAGGATCTGCGGCTCGCTCAGCGTCTCGTTGCGGAACGGATAGCGCAGCCGCGCGATCGTCTCGTCGAACAGACGCGACCACGCGGCACGGCCGACGACGTACTTCTCGTGCAGCGCCTTCTCCATCTCGTCGGAGAGCTGGTGCGGGCGCCAGACGCGCAGGTCGCGCAGCCACGGGCCGTACTTGGCGAGCGCCGGATCCTTCTGCTTGGCCGCCAGGTCGGCGTCCTCGAGCTTGTTGATCTCGAGCCGGAAGAACACGAGCTTCGAGCCGATGTCGGTCAGTTTCTCCGAGACGTTCTGCGAGAAGCTGCCGCGCTCGGGATCGGCCATGTCCTGCGCATAGTAAAGCTGCGCATAAGAGCCGATGCGGCCGGTGAGATCCGACAGCGCCTCATAGTCGGCGACCGCCTTGCCCAATGTCTTGCCGTCGAGCGCGGCGACTTTGCCCTCGTAGGCCTTGGCGAAAGCGTCGGCCAGTTCGGCGGCCCGCTTCAGGTCGCGGTCGAGATCGGCGCCGCCCGGGCTCGAATAGAGGTCGGTCAGTTTCCAGGTCGGCAGGTCGCCCAGCACGGCATTCATTCGCGAACTCCTCGGTCAGCCCCCGATATCGGGATCGGCGGCGATGGCGTCAAGGAACGGCCCGACCAGCAGCGCGGCAAAAGCCTCGCACCGCACCGGATCGCTGTCCTTGTAGTGGCCGGCGGCGTCGAGCAGGTTCATCGTGCCGAGCAGCCGGCCGTTGTAGATCACCGGTATATTCATCGCCGATTCGCAGCCCAGCGACAGGATGAGCTTGTGGTCGAAAAACGCCCATTCGATGTCCTTGGCGTTGTACCCGACCCAGGCCTTCTTCTGGCCGATGATGAGCTTGTGCCACTCGGTGTCCTTCACTTCCTTGTAGCCGCCGACCGGGTATTCCTTCGGCATGTTGGTGTACATGCGCTTCACGCGTTTGCCGCCCGGCGCCACGTAGAGAAGCGTGAACAGCTTATGGCCGACCACATCCCTGGTGCCCTTCTCGACCGCCTTGAAGAAGGCCTCGGTCGGTCCGGAACTCAGGGCCGCGATGCAGGAGTCGATCGGTGTCATGGTTGTCCTCCGGTTTGGGGTTGCGGTGCGCGCGGGATGCGTTCGGGCAGCACGCCCGACGGCATCAGGCGCAACAC
The DNA here is from genome assembly GCA_041691635.1 of Hyphomicrobiales bacterium. Lineage (GTDB taxonomy): Bacteria > Pseudomonadota > Alphaproteobacteria > Reyranellales > Reyranellaceae > Reyranella. Next base: position 341,478 of record JBEPUH010000001.1, on the reverse strand, counting down.
CAGAATGAGCGCGACAGCGATCAGCAATTCCTTCAGCGCCGCGCGCTGCACGGCGGTGACGTAGGGAATGAACTCGACCAGGAAGCGGGCGGACTCCAGGAGCGTCATCAGGAGATAGGCGCCGACCAGCGCGCCCGCCGGATTGCCGATGCCACCCGCGGCGACGCTGAGGAAGATGTAGACCGTGATCAGCGGCAGGAAGAGATCCGGCGCCACGTACGATGTGAAATGACCGTAGAGCGCGCCGGCAAGCCCCGCGATCGCCGCCGACAGGGCGAAGGCTTGCGCCTTGAAGCGCAGCACCGGCTTGCCCGCGACTTGCGCCACCTGCGCGTCCTCGCGGATCGCCCGCAAGGCGCGGCCGTAGGGCGAGCGGTCGATCCGGCGCATCAGCACGTACACGACCGCGAGAACGACCAGCAGGATCGCGAGGTAGGCGGCGTTGAACGATGGCCCGAGGGCTGCCTTCCACGGGCCGGGAATGCCGGAGATCCCGTCGGTGCCCTTGGTCAGCCAGACCTCGTTCGATGCCACGAGGCGCACGACCTCGGCAAAGCCCAGCGTGACGATGGCGAGATAGTCTTCGCGCAGGCGCGTCGTCGACAGGGTGACGATCAGGCCGGCGAAGCCGCCGGCCAGGAGCGCCAGCATCCAGCCAACGGGGATCGGCAGGTGACCAGCCGTGGTCGCCAGCGCCGACGCATAGGCGCCGACGGCAAAGAACCCGGCGAGGCCCAGGTTCACCATGCCCGCCCCGCCCCAGATCAGGTTGAGGCCGAGCGCCAGCAGGCCGTAGATGCCGCCGATGGTGGCGATGAAGAGAAGGTAGTTCAGCATCGCTAGAACGCCCGCTCGCCCAGCAGGCCGCGCGGCCGCACGGTCAGCACGATCAGAATGGCGAAGAAACCGACGGCGGCGCGATACGGCGAGCCGACGACCAGCACGGACAGTTCCTCGGCGATGCCGATCAGGAACGCCCCCAGCACCGCGCCGGGTGCGCTGCCGAGGCCACCCAGCACGGCGGCGCCGAAGATCGACAGCAGGATGCGCGCGCCGGTCAGCGGATCGATCGAGCTGTCGAGGCCGAGCAGCATGCCGCCCATGCCGACCAGCCCCATGCCCACGAAGCTCGCCATCATCGCCACCCGCTCGGGCCGGATGCCCTTCAGCGCCGCGAGCTCGGGATTGTCGGCCGAGGCGCGCATGGCCTTGCCGATACGGGTGAAGGCAAGGGCGGCGAAGACTACGAGCATGATGGCAAGCGCCACGCCCATGGTCTCTGTCTGCTGCGGGTTGATGCGGATGTCGCCGAAGTGGAGGTCGCGCGCGATCGGCCGGTCGTAGCCGCGCATGTCGTTGCCGAAGCCCAGCCGTACCAGGTTCTCCAGCACCAGGCCCGAGGCGATGGACGCGATCGCCGCCGGCAAGGCGCCCTGCTTCACCAGCGGCAGGTGCGCCACGCGATCGAGGAACAGGCCGACGACGCCGGCCACCGCGAAGGCGACGGCAAGCGAGCCCGCGACCTCGAAGCCCACGGCATAGGCCTGGTAACCCGCGAAGGCGCCGAGCGTCGCCACGCCCGAGACCGAGAAGTTGGGAAAGCGCAGTACGGCGAACATCGCCGTGAAGCCGATCGCCGGCACCGCCAGCAGGGCGCCCGACACCAGCCCGTTTATGACCGCCTGGAGGACAAGGTCCATTCGCTCAGGCGATCTTCACCAGAACCGGCTTGCCCGCCTTGATCTGCTCGTAGCGGAACTTGCAGTCGAGGATGTCGCCCTTGTCGTCGAAGTCGCAGGGACCGGAGGCGCCGGCGTAGTCGACCTTCTCGCCCGCCGCGATCGCCTTCAGCCCGTCGAGCGCGTTGTCGACCGGCTTGCCGCTGCCCTGCGTGACCTTGCGGATATTATCCTTGATGGCGGCGCCGCTCGCCTGCTTGGCGGTGGCGATGGCCATCAGAACCATGTTCACATGGTCGTAGACTTGGCTGGTGTACGGATCGGGATTGGCGAGCCCGCTCATCTTCTTCACGCGCTCCAGTGCGGCGCTGCCCTCGGCCGTCGATGGGGCGTAAGTGTAGACGCCCTCGACCACCTCATTCTGGCCGACCTGTTCGATCAGCTTCTGGTTGATGGCGTAGCCTTGGCCGATGATCTTGCCCTTGTAGCCGGCGCGGTAGAGGTCCTTCAGCAGCACCAGCGTGTCGGGCGTGTAGCCCGCACACAGGATCGCGTCGGGCGCGAAGCGCAACGCCTGGTCGACCTCGGTACGGTAGGTCGTCTTCTTGTCGTCGTAGATCAGGCCGCCGTGCGCGCCGCCAGCCTTCTTGGCCACGCCGTTCATGATCTCGATGCTGGACTGGGCGAACGGCGTCTGCGGCACCAGGGTGAAGATCTTCTTGGCGCCGAGCGAGACCAGGAAGGCGCCGGTGCGCGTGATCTGCAGCACCGTGTTGGGCTGCGTGCGCACGAGGAAACCCTGGTGCGGCAACTGCGTGATCGAGTCCGCACCGGAGACCGTGCACAGGAAGGTCTTGCTCTCCCAGCACAGCGGCGCCACCGCGGTCGTCACCGACGAGGCCCAGGTCCCCACGATCGCCACCACCTTGTCGACGTCGATCAGCTTGCGCGCCGCGCGGACGCCGGCGTCGGGATTGGTCTGGTCGTCCTCGCTCACCAGCACGACCTTGCGGCCGAGCACGCCGCCCGCGGCGTTCACTTCCTCGACCACCGCTGCGGCCACCTTCGCCATCACCGGACCGTAGGAACCGCCCGCGCCGGTGAGCGGCGTCAGGGTCGCGATCTTGATCGGTTCGGCTTGCGCGCGTCCGACCGACGGTGCGGCCACGGCGGCGGCGCCGCCGAGAAGCGCGGCGCGACGGCTCATGCGAAGGTCGATCATCTGCATCCCCCTATTCCCTCAAGTGTTGCCGGCGAGCATAGGCTCGGCCTTGCCGCCAAGAAAGAGATCGCGCACCGTCGGATCGGCGGCGAGTTCATCGGCCCCGCCCTCCCGTTCGACGCGGCCCTGCACCAGCACGCAGGCGCGGGTCGAGACGGCCAGCGCCTCCAGCGCGTTCTGCTCGACCATCAGGATCGCCACGCCGGTGCGGTTCAGTCCGACGATGGTGCCGAACAACTCTTCCGCCGCGCGCGGGCTCAGCCCCGCCGTCGGCTCGTCGAGCAGCAGCAGCTTCGGGGCATTCATCAGCGCGATCGCCATGGCGAGGATCTGGCGCTGGCCGCCACTCAGGGTGCGCGCCGCGGCCCGGCGCTTCTCTGCCAGCATGGGAAAGCGCTCGTAGAGCTCGGCGATGCGTTGCCTCGCATGGCGGCCGTCGACATAGCCGCCCATCTCGAGGTTCTCGGCCACGCTCATGGCGCCGAACACGTTGCGCTCCTGCGGCACGAAGGACAGTCCCGAGCGGCTGATGTCGGCGGCGCGGAGGCCGGCGATATCGCGGTCGCCGAACAGCACCTGCCCGGCGCTCGGCCGCAACAGCCCCGCGATCAGCTTCAGCAGCGTCGACTTGCCCGCCCCGTTGGGCCCGATCAGCGACACGATCTCGCCGGCATCGACGCTGAGGGCCGCGCCCTTCACGATCTCGTCGGCCGCGACATAGCCGCCGCGCAGGTCGGTGACAGACAGCAGGCTCATGCCGCCCCCGTCACGCAGCTCTCCTGCCGAGATAGGCCTCGCGGACGCGCGCATCGCTGCGTACTTCGTCGAACGTGCCGTGCGTCAGCACCCGGCCTTCCGCCATCACGATCACCGGATCGCAGAGATGCGCGATGAAGCCCATGTCGTGCTCGATCAACAACACGGTGATGCCGCGCTTGGGCAGCTCGAGCAGCCGCTCGCCGATCTCGTTCTGCAGGGTCGGATTGACGCCGGCCGTCGGCTCGTCGAGCAGCACCAGCCTGGGCTCCGCCATCAGCGCGCGGCCGATCTCGAGCAGCTTCTTCTGGCCACCTGACAGTGCGGTCGCCGGATTGTCGATCAGCCGGTCGAGCCGCAGGAAGCGCGCCGTCTCCAGCGCCTTCTCGCTCAGCTCCGCCTCGCGCTCGCGCGCGGCGCGGCTGCCGAACACGGCCTGCCACAGGCCCTCGCCCGGCTGGTCGCGCCCATAGAGCATCAGATGCTGGAACACCGAGAGCTTGGGGAAACCGCGCGCCACCTGGAAGGTGCGCAGGAGCCCCGCCCGGCTGATCGCGTCAGGCGTCTTGCCGGCGATCTCCCGGCCGTCGAAGCGGATGGACCCCGCGTCCGGCGGCACCAGCCCCGACACGACATTGAAGAGCGTGGTCTTGCCCGCGCCGTTGGGCCCGATCAGCCCGGTGATCCCGCCCGCCTCGACCGCGAAGTCGGCGCCACGCAGCACCTCCAGACCGTAGAAGGAGCGGCGCAGGCCTTTGAGTTCGAGCAGGGACATCAGAGTCGGTTATAGGCTTTGAACCACTCTACGAATTTCGGGATACCCTCTTCCACAGAGACTTTCGGGGTCCAGCCGAAATCGCGGGTCGTGGCGGCGATGTCGGCCGAGGTCTCCAGCATGTCGCCGGGTTCGCCCGGGTGCAACTCGACCACGGCCTTCTTGCCCAGCGCCTTCTCGAACAGCTCGATGATGCGGGCGATGTCCTCGCTGCCGGCAGCGCCGAGATTGTAGAGCCGATGGCCGGGCTCGGCGGTCGGCCGGTCGAGGACCGCCAAAGTGCCGGCGACGATGTCGTCGATGTAGCTGAAGTCGCGCTTGGCGAAGCCCAGGTGGAAGAGCTTGATCGTCCGGCCCTCGTGGATCGCCTTGGCGAAGATGTACGGCGACATGTCCGGCCGGCCCCACGGGCCATAGACCGTGAAGTAGCGCAGGCCGGTGGCGTGGAGCTTGTGCAGGTGGACGTAGGTCTCGACCAGCAGCTCGCCCGCACGCTTGGTGGCGGCATAGACCGAAACCGGATGGTCGACCCGATCGTCGACCGCGAACGGCAGCTTCCGATTGCCGCCATAGACCGACGAGGACGAGGCATAGACGAAATGCCTGAGCCCGGGCAGGCGCCGCGCCAGCTCGACCATGATCAGATGGCCCATCACGTTGGTCTGCACGTAGATGTACGGATTGTTCACCGACTCCCGTACGCCGGGCTGGGCCGCCAGATGGACGATTCGGTCGATATGCTTGTGGCTGGCGGCCAGCGGCAGCATCGCCTCGCGGTCGGAGATGTCGCCTTCAATGAAGGTGAAGCCCTTGTCCTCGCGCAGCGGCTTCAGCCGGGCGAACTTCAGGACAGGATCGTAGTACGGGCTGAAATTGTCGATGCCGACGACCTGCTCGCCCCTTGCCAACAACGCGCGCGCGACCTGCGAACCGACAAAGCCGGCGACACCAGTAACAAGGACGGACATGAAATCGGCTTGATGAATTCGGGGGCTGAAAATGGTCGGCGGCGCTGATTACAACATTTCACAGCCGGACGACACCTTGAAACGTCGCGCAAGGCCGAGCCCTCCCGGAGTCAGAAAACCTTGTTTTCACGCGGTACCTGCGTTCCAGATTGAATTGCGCAAGATTCTGTCGCTACCGTGCCCATATAGAAGAGCAAGGAGGTTGCCATGACCCAATCGGTGACCCTGGACGACAAGTATGTGGTGGAAACGGGCCGGGTCTATCTGACCGGCACCCAGGCGCTGGTGCGGCTGCCGATGATGCAGCGTCAACGCGACCTCGCGGCGGGGCTCAACACCGGTGGCTATATCACCGGCTATCGCGGCTCTCCGCTCGGCGGCTTCGACCAGGCGCTGTGGCAGGCCAAGCGCTTCATCAAGAAGAGCCATATCGAATTCCAGCCCGGCCTCAACGAAGACCTCGCGGCGACTGCCCTGTGGGGCACCCAGCAGATCCACCTCTATCCCGGCGCCAAGTACGATGGCGTCTACGGCATGTGGTACGGCAAGGGCCCGGGTGTCGACCGCTGCGGCGACGTCTTCAAGCACGCCAACTATGCCGGCACGTCCAAGCACGGCGGCGTGCTGGCGCTGGCCGGCGACGACCACATGGCGAAGTCGTCCACCCTCGCCCACCAGAGCGAACAGGCCTTCATCGCCTCCAACATTCCAATCATCCATCCCGCCAACGTGCAGGAGTACCTCGACTACGGCCTGCACGGCTTTGCCATGTCGCGCTACTCGGGCCTGTGGGTCGGCTTCAAGGTGCTGAACGAGGCCGTCGATTCCTCGGCCTCCGTCTATGTCGATCCGCACAGGGTCGAAATACATACGCCAACCGATTTCAACCTGCCGCCCGAAGGCGTGCATATCCGCTGGCCCGACGAGTGGCTCGGCCAGGAAAAGCGCGTGCTGACCTGGAAACTCCCGGCGGCCCGCGCCTACTGGCGCGCCAACAAGCTCGACAAGGTCATGCTGGGCCGTCCCGACGCGCGCTTCGGCATCGTGACGGTGGGCAAGTCCTACATGGATGTCCGCCAGGCGCTCGACGAGCTTGCGATCGACGACAGGGAAGCGGAGCGGCTGGGGCTCGCGGTCTACAAGGTCGGCCTCGTCTGGCCGCTGGAGACCGAAGGCGCGATCGCCTTCGCCGCCGGCAAGCGCGAGATACTGGTCGTCGAAGAGAAGGCGTCGCTGATCGAGCAGCAGCTCAAGGAGGCCCTGTTCAACGCGCCGGCCGACCGCCGCCCCGTCGTCGTCGGCAAGACCGACGAGCAGGGCCAGAAGCTCTTCAAGCAGGACGGTGAACTGACGCCGCTGGAGATCGCCTCGGCGATCATCGCCCGCCTCGGCCTCGAGGCGTTCAGCCAGCAGACCAGGCAGCGCTTCGAGACCTTGCGTCAACGCTCTGCGCGCCAGGTGCGCAACGAGTCGGGCATGGCGCGCGTGCCGTACTTCTGCTCCGGCTGCCCCCACAACACCTCGACCAAGGTGCCGGACGGCTCGATGGCGATGGCCGGCATCGGCTGCCATACGCTGGCGATCGGCATGGAGCGCAACACCAAGACCTTCACCCATATGGGTGGCGAGGGCGTGCCGTGGGTCGGCGCATCGCATTTCACCGACGTGCCGCACATCTTCCAGAACCTGGGCGACGGCACCTATTTCCATTCGGGCTATCTCGCGATCCGCCAGGCGATCGCCACCAACACCAACATCACCTACAAGATCCTCTACAACGACGCCGTCGCCATGACCGGCGGCCAGCCGCACGACGGCAACGTCCATCCCTGGACGATCAGCCAGCAGGTCCATGCCGAGGGCGTGCACCGCATCGCGCTGGTCACCGACGAGCCTGGCAAATATCCGATCGGCACGAACTGGGCGCCGGGCGTCACCTTCCATCACCGCGACCAGCTCGACGAGGTGCAGCGCGAGTTGCGCGAGATCAAGGGCGTAACGGTCCTGATCTACGACCAGACCTGCGCTGCCGAGAAGCGCCGGCGCCGCAAGCGCGGCACATTCCCCGATCCTGCCAAGCGCGTGTTCATCAACCAGGCGGTCTGCGAGGGCTGCGGCGACTGTTCGGTGGCGTCGAACTGCCTGTCGGTGACGCCGGTCGAGACCGAGTTCGGCTCCAAGCGGGCGATCGACCAGTCGTCCTGCAACAAGGACTTCTCCTGCCTGAACGGCTTCTGCCCGTCCTTCGTCACCATCGAAGGCGGCGGCCTGCGCAAGGGCAAGGTCGACAAGAAGTCGGGCGCCTCCCCCGCCGAGATGCCGCTGCCGCCTCCGCCCGTCCTGCCGTCGATCGCCGACAGGCCCTACGGCGTGCTCATCACCGGCATCGGCGGTACCGGCGTCGTCACCATCGGTGCCATCATGGGCATGGCCGCGCACATCGAAGGCAAGGGCGCCTCGGTCCTCGATCAGCTCGGCATGGCGCAGAAAGGCGGCGCCGTGGTCAGCCACGTCCGCATCGGCACCACACCGGAAGCGCTGCATGCCGTGCGCCTCGCCGCCGGCGGCGCCGACGTGCTACTCGGCTGCGACCTCGTCGTCAGCGCCAGCACCGACGCGCTGGCCAAGCTCGAGCCCGGCCGTAGCCACGCCATCGTCAACACGCACCAGACCATCACCGGCGAGTTCACCCGCCATCCTGACCTCGCCTTCCCGACCAACACGCTGAAGCTCTCGATCGAGGCCGGCGCGGGCGCCGGCGCCTGCGACTTCCTCGAGGCCACCAACATCGCCACCGGCCTGATGGGCGACTCGATTGCCACCAACCTCTTCATGCTGGGCTATGCTTGGCAGAAGGGCCTGATCCCGATCAGCCTGGAGGCGCTCGAGAAGGCGATCGAGCTCAATGGAACGGCCGTGCCGATGAACCTCGGCGCCTTCCGCTGGGGCCGGCGGGCCGCGCACGACCGCGCGTCGGTCGAGAAGCTGCTGGCTCCGGCCGAGAACGTGGTGCCGTTCGCCCGGCTTCCGCGCAGCCTCGACGAGATCGTGGCGAGCCGCGTCAAGCATCTCACCTCGTACCAGGACGCGGCACTGGCCCGCCGCTATACCGCTCTCGTCGAGCGCGTGAAGGCGGTCGAGGAGAAGACGGGAGAGACCGGCCTCTCCGAGGCAGTGGCCCGCAACTACGCCAAGCTGCTGGCCTACAAGGACGAGTACGAAGTGGCCCGGCTCTACGCCGAGACCGCTTTCGCCGCCAGCATCGACCAGCAGTTCGAGGGCGACTATCGGCTGAAATTCCATCTCGCCCCGCCGCTCTTCTCCGCGCGCGATCCCAAGACCGGGCACCTGCTGAAGCATGAGTTCGGTTCCTGGATGCTGCCGATGTTCAAGCTGCTGGCGAAGCTCAAGGGCCTGCGCAACACCGCCTTCGACCCGTTCGGCTACACCGCCGAGCGCAAGCTGGAGCGCGCGCTGATCGGCCAGTATGAATCGCTGGTAGACGAACTGCTGGGCGCCCTCTCGCCGGTCAACCACGCGCTCGCCGTCAGGCTCGCGGCGGTTCCCGACGACATCCGCGGTTACGGCCACGTGAAGGACGCGCATCTCGAGAAGGCCAAGCGCAAGGAAGCCGACCTGCTCGCGCAGTGGCGCAACCCGCAGGCCCTGAAGCAGGCAGCCGAGTAGCGCGCGTCCGCGTACCCGGCGTCCGCCGGTTACTCCGTGGTCACCCTTTGGTCGGAGCCCTGCTGGCGCGCCAGTTCTTCGCGCTGCCTGGCCTGCTTGGCTTCAAGCTTGGCCTGCGCCTCGCGGTCGGCATCTTTCTGCGCCTGTTGGCCGCCCTTGCCCTTCACCAGCTCGCCGACCTTGAGGCCGCGCTCTTCGTTCTCGGGCACGATGCCGGCGTCGTAGGCGCCGGCCGTGGCCGGCGGCGGCAATCCCTTGGTCGCCACCGCCTGCTGGTCCGCGCCCGGACGAAGTGGCTGGAGCAGCGGAGACGGTCCGCTGTTGCAGGCAGCGAGCGCCAGGCTGGCGCACAGGCCCATGCATAGGCCGAGCAAAATACGATGGGGGGTCATACCCTCCTAACGCCGTCCGGCCTCCCGGGTTGCGCCTGTGGCTTGTCGCGGTGCTTAGACCGCCATTCCCGCGCCTTGTCGCAGGAATGGGCATGCACGCCGCGGATCGCGACCATCGCCTCGGTCTCCTGCACCGAGTAGTCGGTGGTTTCGCGCGTCAGCGCCCAGGCCATGCCGGCCTTGGCCATTTCGGCGGCGAGATCCTTTCCGTCGGCGGTGCAGAGGGCCGCGACACGCGGCGCATCGTCGGCGCTCTTCAGGGTGCACAGAACCGTTGCACCGCGCACGAGCTGCGCCAGCCGATCGCTGGCGGCCTGGCCCGCATTCCAGCCGTCGTCGCAGACCTGGCCTTTTTCTGGCGCATCGACACCCCACAGATGCACGACGACGCCTTTGTATTGCAGCGTGTCGCCGTCGATCGCCGTCTGGGCGCTCGCCGTCGATGTCGTCAGTACCAGCGCCGCCGCGATCATGCTCTTTCGAAGTGCGGTCATGCGCCCCTCATGCCCGGCCCCGCCTGCGTTGACAAGCCGGGCCGGCTGCGCCCCCAATCACCCGTCGGACAGGCCGGAGGTCGTTCATGGGCAAGCTCGCCGCATTGTCTCCCCGCATCGATCCCGTCGCCCGCGCACGCGCGCTCGGGCCGGCCGTCGCCGCCGTCGCCGACGAGATCGAGCGCAGCCAGGAAATCCCCGAACCCGTGCTCGGCCAGCTGCACGAGTCGCGCCTGCTGCGCATGCTGCTGCCGCGCTCGGTCGGCGGCGACCAGGTCGAGCCCTGGACCTATCTGCACGCCGTCGAGGAGATGGCACGCCACGACGGATCGGTGGCGTGGAACATGTTCGTCGCCAACAGCTCGGCCCTGATCGCGCCGTTCATCGAGCTCGAGGCGGCCCAGGCGATCTACGCCGATCCGCGCAGCGTCATCTCCTGGGGCCCGCCCAATCGGCATCGCGCCACGGCCGTCGACGGCGGCTATCGCGTGAGCGGCGAATGGCACTTCGCCTCGGGGTGCCGCCAGGCCAACTGGATGGGCGCGCACTGCCAGGTCGTCGAGGCCGACGGCTCGTTGCGCAAGAACCGCTTCGGCCGTCCGACGATCCGCACCCTGCTGATGCCGAGAGACCAGACGACGCCGATCGACGACTGGAACACGCTCGGCATGCGCGGCACGGCGTCGGAGGGCTACCGCATCGCCGACGTGTTCGTACCAGAGGCCTTCTCCGGGACGCGCGAGGACCCGAGCCTGCGCCGCGACCGCGGCAAGCTCTACGCCTTCACCCAGCAGGGCCTCTATGCTGTCGGCGTCGCCGCCGTCGCCATGGGTATCGCGCGCGCCATGCTCGATGCCTTCATCGCGCTCGCCGCCGAGAAGACGCCGCGCGGCCTGGAGCGCCTGGCCGACAGCGCCAGCGTCCAGGCCAGCGTCGCGCGCCGGGAAGCAACGCTCGGCTCGGCCCGCGCCTGGCTGGCCAACCTTCTGAAAGAGGTCTGGGCCGCGGCCGACGACGTCGAGCCGATCGGCCCCGCCGATCGCGCCAAGGTCCGTCTCGGCTGCACGCAGGCCATCCAGACGGCCATCGAGGTCGCCGACTGGTCGTTCAAGGCGGCCGGGACCAGTGCAATTTTCATCGGCACGCCTTTCGAGCGGCGATTCCGGGACATCCACACGCTTTCTCAGCAAATCCAGTCGCGCGAGACCCACTACGAGGCGGTCGGCCGGATCCTGTTCAACGGCGATCCCGATGGCACTTTCATGTGATATGCACGCCCGCGCTTGCCGTCCGTCGGAAGTTGCGGCACCGTGACAGCATGGAGACGGGTGAGGACGTCGGCGAAAGCGACAGCGAGCGCAGGCGCCGGCGACGGAAAAGACGAAAAAAGAAGAAGGAAGGGCTGAGCCGGGAGACGCGCCATCTTCTGATGCTGGCGCGTTGGGGGCTGGGTGCCCTCACCATGGTGGCGACCTGGGGCTACGGTTTCTTCATGATCGAAACACTGGGCTGGAAAGCATCGATCTTCTTTCCTGCCGGCGTCGCGGCCCTGGTCTGCATCGTCGGCGCCCTGGGCGTTCCGTTCATCACGTTCCTGGCGATATTGTTGGCCTTCCTGTCGATGGCGGATGCCGGCCCCCTGGTCGGCCTGCGTCGCGCCGGCATGGCCTTCGCCGCCGTCGGTGCGTTGAATGCGGCGTGGCAGATCTTCCTGTTCGTGCTCACCAAGCGCCAGGTCACGCGCAACGAAGCCGGCTACAAGTAGCGGCTAGAAGCGGTGCGCGAGGCGCACGCCGAGATTGTCCATGCCCGGATTGGGCGAGGCCAGGAAGGCGTTCGACGCATGCTCGTAGAACGCCGAGATGCGATTTTGAGGCGTGATCTGCAAGCCGACCTCGAGCGGCAGATGAAACAGCACACGCGACCCCAGCGCCTTGCGTCCATCCTGGTCGTAGCTGAGAGGCGCGTCGTGGATGGCCGCGCCGACCCCGAAGCCGATGAAGAACAGCGACCCCGCCCACTCCCAGCGCGCATCGAGATAGCCCCAGCTCGTTCCGCCGGAAGTCGTGACCGTGCCGCCCAGCACCGGCCGGATAGCGCCACCGAACAGCGAAAGCGAGGGCGTGAAGGCGGCTTCGGCGTTCAGGCTGACACCGGGCTCGACATGATTGGCGGCCACGATGTGCAGGTCGTGCGCCAGCACGCCACCGCGAATCTCGTACAGCACCGACGACTGCGCGAAGGCCGAGGCCGGGAACACGGCGATCGACAGAAGAACCACCCCAAGGCAGCGCGACCCGTACGACATGCAAACACTCCCCCGGCCAACTTCTTGCCGAGGAGGAACGTAGCGCGCCGATATTGGTTCCTACTGGCCCTGCGGATTGACCCGCCGGGCGCCGCGCACGGCCGCCTGGCCCTGGTCGGGCGGCACCTCCGTCACCTGGCATCCCGGCAGTCCCAGCCCGACCGCCATCGAGACCTCGACATAGCGCGTCCGGCCGGAGTCTATGACGATCTGCTGGCCACCCTGCTTGTCGCCGACCCGGCACGCGAGGTCGACAGGGCCCGGCGGCCCCTCGAGGCGCAGGTAGGTATTGGTCGCCAGTTCGGCGCTGGCGCCGCCGGCGATGCTGACGTCGATCGGCCGGGCAAAGCCCATGACGCCCGAGCGGTAGACATAGAGCGCGCCGCTGTCGCGCGCCGGGCGCTCGAAGCGCTTGGCCTCGGCGTCCTGTTGGCGATCGGCCAGGGGCACGTTGGCACAGGCGGCGGCCGCGAGCAGAAGCGGCAGGGTCAGGCTTCCACGCAATATCTGATGACGGTCCACGGCGTTCCTCCGCGATGACGGGCATCGTACTTGAGCAGCAGGGAATGTCGTCTTGCCGGCGAATTAGCGGCGATTTGATGGTGGCTGGTCCGCACGAGCGCCGGGATTGCGGTGCGGCCGCCTCCTGAGTTTAGCCGCCGATCCTTTGCCACCAGGCCTTCTGCTGCTGTTGCGGCCAGCCGCGCGCTTCCAGGCAGTTCGCCATGTACTTGTCGGAATTCTTGCTGTCGCCGTAGTTCGCCATCTGGGTGGCAAGTCCGTCGCGCCCGGCGCGGGCGGGGTCGCCGCGGAACGTGTCGCTGCTGGCGTCGTCGATCCGCCGGCGCGTGCGCATGTAGTCGTCGACCTGGGCCTGGCACAGGCTGCGGTCGCGCGCGTACCTCTCCGCGTCACCGGGCGCGCGACTGTCGGAGGGGCGACTGTCGGAGGGGCGGTTGTCGGATTGCGCCGGCTGCTGGCAGCCCGCCAGCAACACGACGGCGGCGAGTGCCGCGAGAGTTCGGCCGGTCATTTCACGCCTCCCAGGGCGGCCTCGATCGCCTTGAGCGCGTCGGCCGCCCGTGCTGTGTCCGGACCGCCGCCCTGCGCCATGTCGGGCCGGCCGCCGCCGCCCTTGCCGCCGAGCGCCGCGACGCCGGCCTTGACCAGCTCGACCGCGCTCAGGGTCTTGGACAGGTCTTCCGTCACGCCGACCACGGCCGAGGCCTTGCCGTCCTCGATGCCGATCAGCGCGACCACGCCCGACCCAAGCTTCTTCTTGAACGCGTCGGCCATGCCCTTGAGGTCCTTGCCCGGCACGCCGTTCAGCACACGGGCGATCAGCTTCACGCCGCCCACGTCGCGCACCTCGTCGGCAGCACTGCCGCCGCCGGCCGAACCGCCGCCCGCCAGCGCCAGTGCCCGGCGCGCCTCGCCGAGCTCGCGTTCGATCCGGCGCTGGCCGTCGACCAGCGCCGCCAGACGCGTCGGCAGATCCTCGGCCCGCACCTTCATGACCGCCGCCGCCTCGTTCAACAGGTCGACCTGGTGCCGGACGTACTGCTCGGCGGCATTGCCCGCCAGCGCCTCGATGCGGCGAACACCCGCCGAGACACCGCCTTCGCCGACGATGCGGAACAGGCCGATGTCGCCGGTGCGCAGCGCATGCGTTCCGCCGCACAGCTCGACCGAATATTTCTCGCCGTGCCCGCCGCCCATCGAGAGCACGCGCACTTCCTCGCCGTACTTCTCGCCGAACAACGCCATGGCACCCGCCGCGATCGCCTCTTCCGGCGTCATCAGGCGCGTGTCGACCGAACTGTTGAGGCGAATGCGCTGGTTGACCTCGTCCTCGACCTTGCGCAGCTCTTCCTGCGAGATCGGCTTGGTGTGGCTGATGTCGAAACGCAGCCGGTCGGGCGCGACCAGCGAGCCCTTCTGCGTGACATGCTTGCCGAGATGGCGGCGCAGCGCCTCGTGCAGCAAGTGGGTCGCCGAATGATGCGCGCGCAACTGGGCGCGGCGGATCGCGTCGACAGTCATGACGACGTCGTCGCCGACCTTGATCTCACCCTTTCCGATCGTGGCGTGATGGGCATGGAGATCGCCTACCATCTTGTGCACGTCGCCGATCGCGGCCTCGCCATTGGCCCCGACGAAACGCCCGGTGTCGCCCATCTGGCCGCCCGACTCGGCATAGAACGGCGTCTGGTTGACAATCAGCCAGCCGGTCTGGCCCGCCTTCAGCGACGGAACTTCCTTGCCATCGACGATCACGGCCGTGACCTGGCCCTCGGCGCGCTCGGTGTCGTAGCCCAGGAACTCGGTGGCGCCGGCCTTCTGGCGGACGTCGAACCAGATCGCCTGGTCGGCGGTCTCGCCGGAACCGGCCCACGCCGCGCGCGCCTTGGCGCGCTGCTCGTCCATCGACTTCTCGAAGCCCGCCGTGTCGACGGCGATGTTGCGCGCGCGCAGCACGTCCTGCGTGAGGTCGAGCGGGAAGCCGAAGGTGTCGTAGAGCTTGAACGCGACCTCGCCCTTCAGCGTGCCGCCGGCCGCCAGGTCGCGGGTCTCGTCGTCGAGCAGCTTGAGGCCGGTGCCGAGCGTCGTCTTGAAGCGGGTTTCTTCCAGCTTCAGGGTTTCGGTGATCAGTGGCTGGGCGCGGCCAAGCTCGGGATAGGCATCGCCCATCTCCTTCACCAGGGTCGGCACCAGTCTGTAGACCATCGGATCCTGGGCGCCGAGGATGTGCGCATGGCGCATGGCGCGGCGCATGATGCGGCGCAGCACGTAGCCGCGGCCCTCGTTGGATGGCAGCACGCCGTCGGCGATCAGGAACGAGGTCGCGCGCAGATGGTCGGCGATCACCCTGTGCGACGCGGCCTGCGGGCCGTCCGGATTGACCCCGGTTTCGTGCGCCACCGCCTCGATCAGGGCGCGGAAGAGATCGATGTCGTAGTTGTTGTGCTTGTGCTGCAGGACGGCAGCCAGGCGCTCCAGCCCCATGCCGGTGTCGATCGACGGCTTGGGCAGCGGCACACGCTCGTCCTTGGTCACCTGCTCGAACTGCATGAAGACCAGGTTCCATATCTCGATGAAGCGGTCGCCGTCTTGGTCGGCGCTGCCCGGCGGTCCGCCGGGGATGTGCTCGCCATGGTCGAAGAAGATCTCCGAGCACGGGCCGCACGGGCCGGTATCGCCCATCGCCCAGAAATTGTCCGAAGTCGGGATGCGGATGATCTTCGACTCGGGCAGGCCCGCGATCTTGCTCCAGTGTCCCGCCGCCTCGTCGTCATCGTGATAGACCGTGACCAGCAGCCTGTCCTTGGCCAGGCCGTATTCCCTGGTGATCAGGTTCCAGGCGAACTCGATCGCGTCCTGCTTGAAATAGTCGCCGAACGAGAAGTTGCCCAGCATCTCGAAGAAGGTGTGGTGGCGCGCGGTGTAGCCCACGTTTTCGAGGTCGTTGTGCTTGCCGCCGGCGCGCACGCATTTCTGCGAGGTGGTGGCGCGGGTATAGGGGCGCTTCTCCAGTCCGGTGAAGACGTTCTTGAACTGCACCATGCCGGCGTTGGTGAACATCAACGTGGGATCGTTGCGCGGGACCAACGGGCTCGAATCGACGATCGCGTGGCCGTTCTTGCCGAAGTATTCTAGGAATGTGCGACGAATGTCGCTGACGCTTGCCATAATGCAATCCTTGTAGCGTGCGTGCGACGGCCAAGTCCACACACTGGGAACAGGCAGGGGAAATCGCCGGTCCATGGCCGAATCAAGCACTTCCACGGCCACTCTCAGGCTGACTGCGGGCGAGCTGCGGATCGCCCACCCGATCACCGTGCCCAACGCGGCCGTGCCGGCGCGCGAGGTCGTGCCCGCGCTGCAGGGACTGGTGAACGCCGTCGTCGCCGCGGCAGAAGTCGGGCTCGGGGCCGGCAAGGCGGTGTCCTGCCGCAAGGGCTGCGGCGCCTGCTGCCGGCAGCTCGTGCCGGTCTCGCGCACCGAGGGCGAGCGCCTGCTCGACCTCGTCGAGGCGATGCCGCGGGAGCGGCGCGGCGAGATCAAGCGGCGCTTCGCAGCCGCCGAGGCCATCCTCGAGCCCGCGGGCTTCGGCGCCCGCGCGGGCAAGACCGACCGCGAGCTGTCGAGCACTTACTTTGCGCTCGGCCTGCCCTGCCCCTTCCTCGAGGAGGAGAGCTGCTCGATCCACACCGAACGGCCGCTGGTCTGCCGCGAGTATCTCGTGACCTCGCCGGCCGACCTCTGCGCGGGGCCGACGCAGGAGGGCGTGACGCCGGTGGCGGTGCCGAAGTTCTCGTTGGGCGCGCGCAAGCTGCAGGAGGAGAAAGACGACTGGTTTCCCCTCGCGCTCCTCATGGCGTGGAATCGGACGCGGCCCAAGGGCGGCCTGCGCCGGACGGGACCGGAGTGGGTGCAGAGGTTCCTGAAGGGGCTAGCGCACTAGCGCTAACTGCGGAAACCGGTTGACCGCCTCCCTCAAAATAAAGAGGGCGGTGCCGCCGCGTGGGGGAGCGGCACCGCCTTAGACCATCGGAGACAGGGGATCCGAGTGGGCTATTCTTCTTTGTCGTCGTCGTCTTCTTCTTCCTTCGAGCCGTCGAGCACCGCTGCCAAGATGCCGGCGTTCTCGCGGACCTTCTTCTCGATCGCCTGGGCGACCTCGGGATGTTCCTTGAGATAGGTCTTGGAGTTCTCGCGGCCCTGGCCGATGCGCTGGCCGTCGTAGGAGTACCAGGAGCCCGACTTCTCGACGATGCCGGCCTTGTCGCCGAGATCGATCAACTCGCCGGTCTTGCTGATGCCCTCGCCGTACATGATGTCGAATTCGACGACCTTGAACGGCGGCGCCACCTTGTTCTTTACGACCTTCACGCGGGTGGCATTGCCGACCACGTCGTCGCCGTTCTTGAGCGCGCCGATGCGGCGGATGTCGAGGCGGACCGAGGCGTAGAACTTGAGTGCGTTGCCGCCCGTCGTGGTCTCGGGGCTGCCGAACATGACGCCGATCTTCATGCGGATCTGGTTGATGAAGATCACCAGCGTGTTCGACTTGGAGATCGAGCCGGTGAGCTTGCGCAGCGCCTGGCTCATCAGGCGGGCATGCAGGCCGGGCAGCGAATCGCCCATCTCGCCCTCGAGTTCGGCGCGCGGCACGAGAGCGGCCACCGAGTCGATCACCAGCACGTCGATGGCACCGGAGCGCACCAGCGTGTCGGCGATCTCGAGCGCCTGCTCGCCGGCGTCGGGCTGGGAGATCAGGAGGTTGCCGATGTCCACGCCGAGCTTCTTGGCATAGCCCGGGTCGAGCGCGTGCTCGGCGTCGATGAAGGCGCAGGAGCCGCCCTTCTTCTGGGATTCGGCCAGGACGTGCAGCGCCAGCGTGGTCTTGCCCGAGCTTTCCGGGCCGTAGATCTCGACGATGCGGCCCTTGGGCAGGCCGCCGATCCCGAGCGCGATATCGAGGCCCAGCGAGCCGGTCGAGATCGATTCGATCTCCACGGCCTCGCGCTGGCCGAGCTTCATGATCGATCCCTTGCCGAAGGCGCGTTCGATCTGCGCCAGCGCCGCATCCAGAGCCTTGTTCTTGCTGTCCATGCCTTGCTTCTCGACCAGTTTCAGTGCCGCCGTCATTGGCTGCCTCCCTTGATAATCCACGCCCCTGTCAGGAGCGGCAATGCGATAACTGTACGCATTTTGTTCTATACCGCAAGCGGGTAAATAACCCACTGATAGAACTAAACTTATTGACACAAGTTCTAGGTATGTTCACGGCGCGATAGAGGCCCGCTTGTGCATAGCGGGGAACGTCTTTGCTGGCGTGCCCCTGAAAGGTCCGTTAAAAGATCGCACCAAAACTGCAGGAACATTCCGAGCTTATGATAATTGCTGTCCTGGGCTGCATCGTCGCCCTCGCTTTGGCCGTCTTCCTTCATCGAACGATGGATCTCGACATTGCCGCGTCGATCATCGCCGCCGCGATCGGGACGGCGACCCTGGGCCTGATCATCGCGGGCGCGATCTACGCCGGCCAACTTTTCTGACGCTTTCGCCCGCCCCGCGTTTGGCCCCGGCCTCCCCCCGGGCTCAACATCGCCGTAACAAGACCGAAATGGACGCATCATGAGGGGACTGTAGCGATCGGCGATGACCGGCATCGCAACGCAAGCGCCCGCCCTGGCGCCAGGTCGCCGCCGCCAAGCACTAGAAGCGGCCTCCCTCTCCGCGGATGCTACTTCGGTCCGAGCAACCCGCCGGACTTCAGTCTCTCGATGCCGGCCCGATCGTAGCCGATCTCCGCCAGCACCTCGTCGTTGTGCTGGCCGATCTCCGGCGAGTCGGTGACGAGCGGCGGCCGCCAGCCGAACATCTGGAACGGCAGCAGCGGCAGGCGCGTCTTCACGCCGCCCGGCAAGGTCGTCGGCGCCAGCGATCCATTGGCCAGCAGATGCGGGTTGTCGAACAGATCCTGCGGCCGCGCGATCGGCGCGTAGGAAATGTCGGCCTCGAGGCACATCTTCTCGAGCTGGTCCTTGGTGTAGCCCTTGAAGATCGCGGCGACCTTCGGCACCAGCCACGGCCGTGCCTCGATACGCTGGTTGTTGGTGGCGAGCCTGGGGTCGGCCGCGAACTCGGGCAGCTTGAAGAACTCGCAGAAGCGCTTCCACTGGCCGTCGCTGGTGATGCCGATGAAGACCTGCAGGGCGTCGGCGGTGTCGAAGACCTCGTAGACCGCCCACGAGCTCACCCGCTCGGGCATCGGCGGCGGCGGCGCGCCGTTGATCGCCGTGATGGCAAGGTGCTGGCCCATCAGGAACACCACCGATTCGAACAGCGCGCTCTCGACCAGGCCGCCCTTGCCCGTCCGGTCGCGCTGCTTCAGCGCCAGCACCGTGCCCAGGGCGCCGAACATGCCGCCCACGATGTCGACCACCGACGTGCCCGCCCGCAGCGGTCGGCCCGACGGTCCCGTCATGTAGGCGAGGCCGCCCATCATCTGCACGACCTCGTCGAGCGCCGGCCGCTTCTCGTACGGCCCCGGAAGGAAACCTTTCAGCGCGCAGTAGACGAGCCTGGGGTTGATCTTCTCGACATGCGCCGGCCCCAGCCCGCGCTTGGTCATCGAGCCCGGCGCGAAATTCTCGATCAGGACATCGGCCTTCTCGAGCAGCTTCACCAGCACCTTGCGGCCCTCGGGCGAATCGGCGTCGAGCGCCAGGCTTTTCTTGTTGCGATTGAAGTAGCCGAAGAAGCCGGCGCCGAAGCCGCGCAGCCTGCGCGTGCGGTCGCCGTCGACCGGCTCGACCTTGATCACCTCCGCGCCAAGATCCGCCAGGATCATGCCGCACGATGGACCGAGGATGGTGTGGGTGAGTTCGACGACGCGGACGCCTTTGAGGGGCGGTTCAACGGGAGAGGTCATGCTTCCCTCTAGTCCTTGCCGGGTTTGGCCGTCCAGCGCGGCGGCAGGAGCTTGGTGTTCAGGACAAACGGACCGCCATTGGCGCCGAGCGTGAAGGCGCCAGGACCTGGCATGTCGTATTCACTGCGAAAGTAGATCTCGGATCGCAGAGCGACCTCCTGATCGGCGGCTCGAAATGGACAAGTGAAGGGTGCCTGTTCGCCTGGCTCGAGGCGGGCAGGAATTCGCGACGTGTCCGCGTCGACCGACGGCCTGTCCGGCGCATCCAGGCCGGTCAGCACGCAACGGATCTTGAGGTGAGAGAGCGCAAACCATTCGCTCGTATTGTCGACCCGGAACATGACGGCAAACGGTGAGCCCACCGTGACCCGATCCGACGAATAGGCCGGAACCGGTCGGAGCGACCAGGCGCCGAAGGCCACTCCGGCCAGCACGACGAAACCCGCGATGACCGTCGCCAGCCACAGGAAGGATTGTGCGCCGATGGCCGCCATCTCGGCCAATCCCTGTTGCAACGGCAGTTCGGCCGCGACGCGAATGCGCCCGCGAGCGGGCCGTCCACTGGCAGCCGGGGACTTCTTCTTGTTGTTCTTGCCGCGTCTTGCCGGCTTTCGCTTGGTCGATGTCATCGACGCTCAAGATAGCGCAAAGCGCCCGCACGGCGAGGCGACTAGTTGAACCACCCTTCGATGTCCTTGGTGAGGGGAAGACCCGCGCTATCCCCCAGCACCTGATGGCCCATGCCCGCACCCACCAGAAAAGCCTCCTGGTGCGGCAAGGCGCTCGACTTCAGCAGGGCGCGAATGGCCGCCCCGTCGTGACCCCAGCCGATCGCCTCGACCTTGCCGTCGAAGGCGCGGTTGACGACGCCGAGGAATTCCGCGCGCTCGGCCTCGGTGAGGCCCGGCACGGCATCGATGTCGCCCAGCAGAAACAGCCGCCCGCCGAACTTGCCGACCAGGGCGGCGATGGAATTGCGTGGTTCGACGATGATTTCGCCTTTCGGACCGCGGCGCACGCGGGCGGCCAGCGACAGCGGCATCACGGCGGCGCCCAGGTTGGTGCCGGTGTCCATCAGCGCGGACGTCAGCTCCTTGTAGGTGATGCCCAGTCGCGCGGCGCGTTTGACCCGCATTTTCGCGACTTCGGGGCTGGGCGTCTTCCACGCCTTGGCGGCGGCCCGGCGCCACACCCAGGCGCCCCACGACATGTCGAAGACCGGGCCGTTGTTGTGCCCGATGCCCGGCCGGCGCAGGAGGGCCTCGACATTGGCATGCCGTACCCCTAGACGGTCGAAACGATCACCCATGCTGCTATTGTAATGCAAAGTGGATGCCAAAATCGAGGAGCCGCGCGTGGACGATTTCCAGGTCGATGTATTGGTGGTGGGCGCGGGCAATGCCGCGGCCTGTGCGGCGCTGGCGGCCCGCGATGCGGGCGCGACCGTCGCGATGCTGGAGGCCGCGCCGGAGGCCGAGCGCGGCGGCAACAGCACCTACACGGCCGGCGCCATGCGGGTGGTCTTCAACGGCGTCGACGACCTCGCGCAACTCTACGACCTCACGCCCGACGAAAAGCGCGACGTCGACTTCGGCAGTTATACCGCCGACCAGTATCTCGACGACATGGGCCGGGTGACCAATTACCGTTGCGACCCCGACCTCACCGACATGCTGGTCAACCGCAGCTTCGAGACGCTGAAGTGGATGCGCTCCAAGGGCGTGCGCTTCCAGCCGAGCTACGGCCGCCAGGCCTTCAAGGTGAACGGCAAGTACAAGTTCTGGGGCGGCCTCGCCGTCGAGGCGTGGGGCGGCGGACCGGGCCTGGTCGATCTCGAGCACAAGGCCGCGGTGAAGGCCGGCATCCCCATTCACTACGAGACGCCCGCGGTGTCGCTGATCGAGGAAGACGGCGTCGTGCGTGGCGTCATCGCCAAGCACAAAGGTCGCAAGGTCCGGATCGGCGCCAAGGCGGTCGTGCTGGCCTGCGGCGGCTTCGAGAGCAACGCCGAGATGCGCACGCGCTATCTCGGGCCGACCTGGGACCTCGCCAAGGTGCGCGGCACGCGCTTCAACACCGGCGCCGGCATCAACATGGCGCTGGCGATCGGCGCCAAGCCGCACGGCAACTGGTCGGGTGGCCACGCCGTCGGTTGGGACATGAACGCGCCGGAGTTCGGCGATCTCGAAGTTGGCGACAATTTCCAGAAACACTCTTATCCGCTCGGCATCATGGTCAACGCCAACGGCGTGCGCTTCGTCGACGAAGGCGCCGACTTCCGCAACTACACCTATGCCAAGTACGGTGCCGTGATCCTGTCGCAGCCGCAGCAGTTTGCCTGGCAGATCTTCGACTCCAAGGTGCTCGACCGCTTGCGCGACGAATACCGCATCAAGCGCATGACCAAGGTGCGCGCCGACACGATCGAGGAGCTGGCCAAGAAGCTCGAGGGCGTCAACGAGGAGCAGTTCCTCAAGACCATCAAGGAATGGAACGCCGCGGTGATGACCGAGGTGCCGTTCAACCCCGCGGTCAAGGACGGTCGCGGCGTGCGCGGGCTGGCGGTGCCGAAGAGCAACTGGGCCAACACGATCGACCAGGCGCCGTTCGAGGCCTACGCCGTCACCTGCGGCCTCACCTTCACCTTCGGCGGCCTCAAGACCACGCCCGCCGCGGGCGAGGTCGAGAGCACCGACGGCAGCATCATCCCCGGCCTGTTCGCCGCCGGCGAACTGGTGGGCGGACTTTTCTATCACAACTATCCGGGTGGCGCGGGCCTCGTCTCTGGCGCGGTGCTGGGCAAACTCGCCGGCGATGGCGCCGGCAAATACGTCAAAGGAAAGAACTGAACATGGCATTCCTCTCCCGCCGTCAGGCGTTGGCCCTCGGCGGCGGCAGCCTTCTGCTGCCCTCCTTCGCCCGCGCCCAGGCCGCCTGGCCGACCAGCCCCGTCACCTTCGTCGTGGGCTATGCCGCGGGCGGCAGCACGGACATCAACGGCCGCGAGCTGGCGCACGTCATGACGCCGCTCCTTGGCCAGCAGATCATCATCGACAACAAGGGCGGTGCAGCCGGCTCGATCGGCCTGCGCGCCGTGGCGAGCGCCAAGCCGGACGGCTACACGCTGTTCGTCGCTGTCGGCACCAACGTGATCATCAACCCGTGGGTCCAGAAGGGCATGATCGACACCATCGCCAGTCTGGCGCCGGTCTGTCAGGTGACGGACTACCAGTACGTCCTGGTGGTGGGGACGAAAGTGCCGGCCAACAACGCAGCCGAGCTGGTCGCGATGGCCAAGAAGGACCCGGAAAAGCTCACCTTCTCGTCATCGGGTGTGGGTGGCAACAATCACCTCGCCGGCGCGCTGTTCGCCGAAGCTGCCGGCATCAAGATGACCCACGTGCCTTACAAGGGCACGGGGCCGGCGGTTGCCGATGTGATCAACGGACAGATCACCATGAACTTCTCCTCGCTGCCGCCCGCGGTGTCGCAGATCAAGGGCGGCAACCTCAAGGCACTGGCGGTGACCGGCAACAAGCGCGTCAAGTCGCTGCCCGACGTGCCGACGCTGAAGGAACAGGGCATCGACGTCGTCGTGACCAGTTGGCAGGGCCTGTTCGCGCCGGCCAAGACGCCCGACGCCATCCTCGACAAGATCGAGAAAGTCACAAAGGACGGGATGAAAGATCCCAAGTGGGAGGAGGCTCTGGCCCGGGACGGTCTGGAGCAGCCGCCCGAGCGCACGCGCGCCGAGTTCGCCAAGTTTGTGCGCGACGAGCATGAGTTCTGGGGCAAGAAGCTGAAGCAACTCAACATCGATATGGAGTGACGGCCCTCGGCCGTCATCCCGAGCATTTGCGAGGGATCTTCTGGGATCAGGCCCCTCGGCTTCGCTCGGGGCGCACGGCGGCTACGCCACCGTGCGCTTCGGCACCATGCAGAAGCCCTGGGCCTCGATGCCCAGGGGTGGATTGAACTTCGAGCGGAAATTCTCCAGCGCCACCGCCGCCGTCAGCTCGACGATCTGCGCCTCGGTGAAATGCTTCTTCAGTTCCGCGAACAGGGCGTCGTCGACCTGCCGGTCGGTGTAGGTGATGGCCTCGGCGTATTCCAGCGCCACGCGCTCGGCTGCGCTGAACAGCTTGCTCTCACGCCAGGTCAGCACGTCCGCAACCTTGTCCAGCCCGCCTTCGGTTTCGGTCACACGGACCGAATTGATATCAATTCAAAAGGGACAGCCGTTGATCGACGCCACGCGCAGGTAGATCAGCGGCGGCAGCGACTTCGGCAACAGCCCCGACTGCTCGATCGCCTGGCCGAGCAGGCCCGCCACCTTGAGGATCGGCGGGCAGTGCGCCAGCACCTTGGACGGGTTCAGCACGCCGCCGAAGAGCTCGCGCTGCTTGTCGAAGACGGCCTTCAGCGTGGGATCGCCGCCATCGTCTTCGATTTCGCTGACACGGGGCATGGGTTACCTCTTGGTTGTCCGATGCAGCGAGCTTACTGCCGCCATCCCGGGTGCAGCGAGAGACCTTTCCTCATGCCTGCCCGAGATGGACGGGGTACTAGAACCCCAGTGCCTTGGCCTGCACCACGCCCTCGAGCGCCGCGATCTTGGCAGTGAGCTCGACCGACAACGGCTGGTCGACCTGGACCAGCGCGATCGCCGAGCCACCTGGCTTGTCGCGGCCGAGATGGAAGGTCGCGATGTTGACCTTGTTCTCGCCCAGCAGGCTGCCCAGCCGGCCGATGAAGCCCGGCTTGTCGTCGTTGGTGATGTAGAGCATGTGGGCGCCGAACTCGGCCTCGATCTCGATGCCCTTGATCTCGACGATGCGCGGGTGCTTGCCGCCGAACAGCGTACCGGTCACCGAGCGCGTCTGCTTGTCCGTGGTGACGGAAATCTTGATCATCGAATTGTAGTCGCTGTCGCGCTCGTGCTTGACCTCGGCGACCTCGATGCCGCGCTCGCGCGCGACGGCCGGCGCATTCACCATGTTCACCGAGTCGAGCTGCGGGCGCAGCACGCCCATCAACGCCACCTGGGAGAGCGGCTTGATGTTGAGTGCCGCGACCTGGCCCTCGTACTCGATCGCCACCGCCTTGATCTCGGTGTCGGTGAGCTGGCCCGCGAACGAGCCCAGCTTCTCGGCGAGGTCGAGATACGGCGCCAGCTTGGGCGCGTCCTCGGCCGAGACGTTGGGCATGTTGAGCGAATTGGTCACCGCGCCGGTCAAAAGATAATCCGCCATCTGCTCGGCGACCTGCAGGGCCACGTTCTCCTGCGCCTCGACGGTCGCGGCCCCGAGATGCGGTGTGCAAACCATATTTGGCGCGCCGAACAGCACGTTGGTCTTGGCCGGCTCCTCGACGAACACGTCGAAGCCCGCGCCGGCGATGTGGCCCGAGACCAGCAGGTCGCGCACCGCCAGCTCGTCGACCAGCCCGCCGCGCGCGCAATTGACGATGCGCACGCCCTTCTTGGTCTTCATCAGGTTGGCGCGGCTCAGGATATTCTTGGTCTGCTCGGTGAGCGGCGTGTGCACGGTGATGAAGTCGGCCCGCGCCAGCACCTGGTCGAGCGTGCCCTTCTCGACGCCCAGCTCCGCGGCGCGCTGGTCGCTCAGGAACGGGTCGTAGGCCAGCACGCGCATCTTGAGGCCCAGCGCGCGCTCGGCGACGATCGAGCCGATGTTGCCGCAACCGATCAGGCCCAGGGTCTTGAAGCTGAGCTCGGTGCCCATGAAGCGGTTCTTCTCCCACTTGCCGGCCTGCGTCGAGGCATTGGCCTCAGGTACCTGGCGGGCGACCGCGAACATCAGCGCGATGGCGTGCTCCGCGGTGGTGATCGCATTGCCGAACGGCGTGTTCATGACGACGACGCCATGCGCCGTCGCCGACTTGATGTCGACATTGTCGACGCCGATGCCGGCACGGCCCACGACCTTGAGCTTCTTCGCCTCGGCCAGAACCTCGGCCGTGACCTTGGTGGCCGAGCGGATCGCCAGGCCTTCGTAGTTGCCGATGATGGCGCGCAGCTCGGCGGGCTTGAGGCCGGGCTTGAAATCGACGTCGCAGCCACGCTCGGCGAAGATCTCGACGGCGCGCGGGGACAGCTCGTCCGAGATGAGGACTTTAGGCTTTGCCATGTTCGGCCTCGATTTCTGCGTAGGCCCAATCCAACCAGGGCAACAGTGCTAAAAGATCGCTCTGCTCGACGGTGGCGCCGCACCAGATGCGTAACCCTGGCGGCGCATCGCGGTAGGAGCCGACGTCGTAGCCTGCCTGCTCGATTTCGAGCAGATCGGCCATCTTCTTGGCCGCCGCCGCCTGCTTGTCGGTCGGCAATGCCGTGAACCACGGCGCGGTAATGTTCAGGCACACCGAGGTGTTGGAGCGCACGGTCTTGTCGGCGGCCAGGAAGGCGATCCACTTACGCTCGGCCACGAACTTCTCGAGCACGCCGAGGTTGGCGGTCGACCGGGCAACAAGCCCCTTCAGCCCGCCGACGCGCTCGCCCCACTTCAGGCCGTCGATCGCGTCCTCGACGCAGAGCATCGACGGCGTGTTGATCGTCTCGCCCTTGAAGATGCCTTCGGAAAACTTGCAGCCCGAAGTCAGGCGAAAGATTTTCGGCATCGGCCAGGCCGGTACATGGGTTTCGAGCCGCTTTATCGCGCGCGGGCTCAGCACCAGCATGCCGTGCGCGCCCTCGCCGCCCATCACCTTCTGCCACGACCAAGTCACGACATCGAGCTTGGGCCACGGCAGCTCCATGGCGAAGACCGCCGAGGTGGCGTCGCAGATCGCCAGGCCCTCGCGGTCGTCGGCGATCCAGTCACCGTTCGGCACCTTCACGCCCGAGGTCGTGCCGTTCCAGGTGAAGACGACGTCGTGCGTCCAATCGACCGCCTTGAGGTCGGCGATCTGGCCGTAGGGCGCCTTGAGCGTGCGCGCATCCTTGAGCTTGAGCTGCTTGGCCACATCGGTGACCCAACCATCCCCGAAGCTCTCCCAGGTCAGCATGTCGACGGGGCGTGCGCCGAGCAGCGACCACAGCGCCATCTCGACCGCGCCGGTGTCGGACGCCGGCACGATGCCGATGCGATAGTCGGCGGGAATGCCGAGAAGCGCGCGCGTGCGATCGACGGCTTCGACAATCTTTTTCTTGCCGAGTTTGGATCGGTGCGAGCGGCCGGTGGCAGCGTCTTTGAGGGCTTCCGGGGTCCATCCCGGACGTTTGGCGCAAGGTCCCGATGAAAAATCGGGACGCGCCGGACGTGAGTTCGGCTTCGTCATTTTCCTTCTCCCTCACAGAAGAACTGCACTCCGGTGGGGGAGCGTGGCCCGGCGCCGATATAGGAGGAGAGAAGGTGTCCGTCAATGCGCCGATTTGCGGCGCAGCTCGTAATAGGTCCCGACGGCTTTATCGCTGAGTACGGGCGTCGCCTCGTAATCGCCGTGCAGCATCCTGTGGATGGCCGGCGCATGCGCCGCCGCCGACAGTCCTCCCAACTGGCCTGCAAGCTCCACCTCGCTCCACGTCCAGGCATCGGAAATCACCACGCGATAGCCGCGGCCGAACGCCAGCTCGATGCCGCGCTTGATCGATAGAGCGTGCTGCTCCGCCGTCCAGCCGGGATGGCGGATCGCCCCGGCATCGAGCGCGATCCACTTGAAGCGCGGCGGCGGCTCCCAGGTACCGTCGTCGAGGTCCCAGGTCCGGTCCCACAGTGCGTACTGCCACATGGTGATCGGCTCGAAGCCCCAGTAGACGAACGCCGTCTTCTCCGGCGGCAGCTCCCTCTCGATCGTCGCCAGCGCCTTCAGCGCATCGCGGTCGCCGCCGCGATAGTGCGCCAGTGCCGCGACATTCCAGGCAAGCGGCAGGACCGACAGCACGGCGAGGATTTTCAACGCGCGCGGCCGGGCCATCAGCGCCGCCACGATCAACGCCCACGCCACGGTGAGCCATGGCATGACGTTGACCTGCATCTGCGGGTCCTGCGGCTGGGAGTAGATGTTCATCACCTGCCCCGCGCCCAGGGTGCCCAGGAACACGATCGCGATCGCACGCACCCCCGGCTCGTGGCGGCGCGGCCACAGAACCCCCACGCAGGCGATGAAGATCGCGAGCTGCACCAGAACGGAGAGCCCCAGCCGTCCCACTGCGCGTTCGGCCGACAAGGGATCGGTGAAGCCGCCCAGGATCAGGAAATAATTGCCGACGCCCGACAGCATCATCCACGCCTTGTCCCAGCCGAGGCCGGCCCAGCCGGTAGCCACGCCCTTGCCGGTCCACAACAGGTCCGGCAGGCCGACGGCGCCGGCATGGCCTTCCCAGATCTGTTGCACGATGCCGGCCGTGGCGACGATCGACACGACCAGCACGACGGCCCGCATCAGCCGCTGCCTCACCGTGCCTTGCGAGAGCAGCAGCGCCAGGCCGAGCGCCGGCAAGGTCGGAAAGATCAGGCGCCACTCGACCAGCCAGCCGAGCGTGAACAGCGCCGCCACGATCACGACCTGCCTGTATGTCGGCCGGTCGAACCACAGGCCGGCCAGCGCCATCGAGGCCAGCACGATCGCGTAACCCGGCATGATGTCTTCGTTGATCACCGCCAGCAGCAGCACGAAGCCGGTGCCGATGTGGAACAGGCTCGCCAGCACCGCAGCCGCAACGCTGCCGGTCGCGCGCTGGACGAAGGCATAGACCACGACCGTGCCGAGGCTCGCCCAGAAGGCGTTGAGATAGGCGAATTGCTTCCACGCCACGCCGCGCAGGATGCCGAGCGCGTCGAGCAACCGGCTCGAGGCGCCATAGAGCGGGAAATAGAGGTAGTTCGAGGGATCGAGCCGCGCGTGCGCGAAGTCGGCGATCCAGGGCTCGGCCTGGATGCTCTTGTACATGCCGTTGGCGGTGACGATGTGAACGTTCTGCAGCCAGCCGATCAGCCCGAAGAGCACGAGCAGCGACAGGCCGAACGCCAGCAGAAGTTGGGCCGACAGTCTCACCCGTTCAGTGCTTGCGCCCGACCAGCACGACGCTGCCCTCGGGGCCGTAGCTCTCGAAGTGCGTGCAGCCGCGTGTCATCGAGAAGATCTCGCCGGCCTTGTAGGTGTGCGCCTTGCCGTCGTGCGTCAGGGTCATGGCGCCCTGCAGCACCATCGCGCGCACGTCGAATGGATGGCTGTGCTCGGGATTGACCTTCGCCGCGGGCGTGGTGTTGGTGGTGATCTCGTAGCCGTCGCGCTTCAGCTCGGCTTCGAAGGTCTGGCGGTCCATGATCGTCTCCCTCAGGTGGGGTTCTTGGCAGGTTTTCTCGCTGCCACGGCATATTGCGCCCCGAGTGGCAGCCACGCCAGTGCGCGATCGATCGGGCGCAGCAGCGCCAGGCCGGGCGGCATGAACATCAGGTAGTCGGTGTCGAGCTCGTAGCGCGCGGCACCGAGCAGCCCTTCCCGGACCTCGCCGGCATCGAGCAGGATGGCGTTCTCGTCGATCGGCGTGCGGGCGATGACGTAGCGCACCAGCGGATTGCGCGGATTGTGCTCGAACACGTAGATCCGCCCGCCCGGCTTCACCACCCGGCCAAGTTCGGCGTAGACGGCCGCGCGCTCCGCGACCGGCACGTGGTGCAGCACGGCGCTGATCGTGGCGATATCGAACTGCCCGTCGGTAAAAGGCGTGCGCGCGCCCTCCTGAACCGCCGTGGCAGGCGCGGCACCTCGGGCGCGCGGCCAGCGCGTGGTCACTTCGGAGAGCATGCCGATCGAGACGTCGCAGCCGGTGAACGATGCGCGGGCGCCAAGATCCGCCAGCACGCGCATCAGGTCGCCGGCGCCGCAACCGTAGTCGAGCATCGAGAGTCCGCCGGCCTTGAGCGCCGGCTCGCGGCGCAGCAGCCAGCGCGCCTTCACGGCGATGAACTGGTCGGCGGAATCGCCCATCAGGCGCTTGATCGGATTGTCGAGGCCGCCGTCGTAGGACGCGGCGTGCCGATCGAATTCAGGAGGATCGAACTCGGCGCTCATTTCTTGTCGCCGCCTTCCGGACCGCCGACGATCTCGCGGATCATGAACAGCGGCCGGCCCTTGTTCTGCTCGAACAGCCGACCGAGATAGGCGCCGATGATGCCGAGCATCAGGAACTGCATGCCGCCCAAAAGGCCGATCGCCGCCATCAGCGACGTCCAGCCCGGCAGGTTGTAGCCCAGCACGAAACCCACGATCGAATAGATGAAGAAGGCGAAGCCGACGGCAGCCATGCCCCAGCCGACGGTCATCGACGCCATCAGCGGCACCACCGAGAAGGCGGTGATGGCGTCGGCGGCGAAGCTCACCATCTTGGACAGCGGATACTTGGTCTCGCCGGCGGCGCGCGCCTTGCGGTCGTAGACCAGCGGCACCTGCTTGCCTCCGATCCACGCCACCATGCCGCGGATGAAGCGGTGGCGCTCGGGCATGGCGAGCAGGAGGTCGAGCACGCGCCGGGTCATCAGCCGGAAGTCGCCGGTGTCGGCGGGAATGTCGATGTCGGTCATGCGGCCGATCAGCCGGTAGAACGCCGCCGCGGACGCGCGCTTGAACACGCTCTCGCCCTCGCGCCGGCGGCGCTGGCCGTAGACCACGTCGGCGCCCTCCTCGATCAGCCGCATCATGTCGGGCAGCAGCTCGGGTGGGTCCTGCAGGTCGGCGTCGATGATCAGGATGCACTCGCCGCGACACACCGAGAGCCCGGCGGTGAGGGCCAGTTGGTGGCCGTGGTTGCGCATCAGGCGGACACCGACTACGCGGGGGTCGCCGGCCGCCGCCCGGCACATCGTGTCCCAGGTGCCGTCGCGCGAGCCGTCGTCGACCAGCACGATCTCGGAAGTGCCCCCCAGGCCGTCGAGCGCCGCCCCGACCCGTCTGATGAATTCCGGCAGCACCCCCTCCTCGTTGAAGCAGGGGGCGACGACGGATATGGCCGGGCGGGTCAATTCGGTCATTAGCCGGAGCAATAGCCGAACCGTGGCGGGAAGCAACTCCCCCTGTTACCAGGTGAAGC
The DNA here is from genome assembly GCA_041691635.1 of Hyphomicrobiales bacterium. Classification (GTDB taxonomy): domain Bacteria; phylum Pseudomonadota; class Alphaproteobacteria; order Reyranellales; family Reyranellaceae; genus Reyranella. The sequence goes on along the minus strand of JBEPUH010000001.1, from coordinate 310,706 downwards.
GCACCCCGCCCGAGAGGACGTGGCTGGTGTTCCCGCCCGCCATCTCTCCGTCGTAGCGGAGATAGACGCTCGCGGTCTCCGCAATCGCCGTCGACGCCGCCAGGCCCACGACCGCGCCGTTGCGCGGTGCCTCGGCGCCCGCCACCGTGAAAGGCGAGGCCGGCGCGCCGGCGAAGCTCGCATTCACCGGCCGCGAGGTGTCGGCATAGTCGTGGCTCCAGCCCAGCCTGAAGACGAGGCCAAGTTTCTCCCGCCAACCAAGGTCGATCGCTCCGCCGAACTGGGTGCCGAAGACGGTGCGCAGCGAATTGGTCGTCTGTGCTGCCACGGTGAGGTCGAGCGAATCCGCGCCGCTCTCGCTGAAGCCCGCCTGTGTGGCGGTTGCCCCCTGAAGCCGGACGAACGGCGTGACGAAGAGATCGAGCGCACCACCCAGGTCGAACCTGTAGCCGCTCTCGAGCTGGCCGAAGAACTGATCGGCTCGCGTTTGTCCGACGGCAGTACGCTGGACGAGACCCGGAATGAAGATCGGGCGGAACATCTGGCTCTCGCTGCGCGCGTATCCTGCCAAGGCATCGAAATACAGTTTGCCGAGACCGTAGCTGCCGTAGAGGCCGAACTGGGCGGTATTGCTGGTCCCTCGGCCCGGCATCGACTGCATGGCCTGCGAGACGCTGGCGTACCCCGCCGTCACGCCCACCAACAGGCCCGAATCGAAGCGCCGGTCAAATCCCGCGGCGAAGCCGCCGATGCCGAAGGTCATGCCCGAAGCGGTGGCGCTGCCGGCGATCGTGCCGCTGCCGCCGAGGCCGCCGCCCCAGGCACCCCAGCGGTGCTCGGGGATATCGCAGGCGACGTCGCAGGCCTCGTCCAGGGCGATCCGTCCCGCCGTCCCGCTGGCGCTACTGCTGGTACTACCGGTGCCGGCCTGCTGGGCGAAGTTGGTCATGAAGAGCTGCGCCGTCTGCACGCCCGCCGAGGCAAAGCCGGCGTAGTTCTGCCCGCTGATCGCATCGAACGCCGCCGGCGCCTGCGCGGCGCTCAACAGGCTGAAGGCATCTATCACGGTGCCGAAATCGCCGCTCGCCGTGGCCACGCTGCTGTCGAGCGCGGCACCGACCGACGCCTGGTTGGGCGTTTGCGCACCCCGGGCGAAGCCGCCCGGGGTCACCGTCAGCGTCACATCGTCGGCGTCGTAGCCGAGCGATGCCTGCAGGAACGGATAGTTGGTCGTGGCCCCGGCGAACTGGCCGGTGAGCCCGCCGGCGGCGTTGAGGATCGTATAGCTGCGATTGGGGCGGTAGCTGCCGGGCTGCAGCACCGCCTCCATCGTGCCGCCGAGGCTCGCCGCCCCGGTGACGTTGGTGCGCGCCGCAGCCGAGGATGTGGCCGCGATCTGGTAGAAGCTGCCCGAGTTGAACGTCAGCGCGCCGTTCACGGCCAGCGTTCCGACCGCGTTGTTGCCCGGCGCCAGGGTGCCGTTCACCGTTGTCTGCGGCAGCGTCCCGGTACCGCGCACCGTGCCGGCGGCCTCGATCTGCAGATTGCTCGAACTGGCGAGCGAGCCGTTCGCGAGCAGCGTGCCGTCGTTCACCGTCGTGCTGCCGGTGTAGCTCGCATTGCCCGCGATGGTGAGCGTGCCCGTTCCGTACTTGATGAGGGCACGCGCGCCGGTGAGGAAAGAGGCATCGGGCGCAGAGTCGTTGTCGGCCAGGCCATACTGAAGGACCGTCGCCGTCGAGAAGTAGCTGGTGACGTCGTAGAGCGTCCAGATACCGCGCCCCCAGAGGCCGACTGCCAGCACGTCGACGGAAGGATTGTAGGCCAGCAGGTTCACGATCGTGTTCGGCAGGCCGCGGCCGAACGCGGCCCAGCCGCTCAGCGTTCCCGTCCCGTCGCTCATCGCCACCGCAATCGGGCTGAGCGCCGAGGTGTTGGCCGGCAGGCCGCCAACCAGCAGCGCATTGACGCCGTTGTTGGCGATGAACTCGAGCGAGGTGGGACGGGCGATGTTGAGCGTCGTGAGATTCGACGTCAGGTCGGTGAAGCTGGCGCCGCTGGTGGTGCTGCCCCACAGGGCGGCGTAGTCGGCGACGAAGAAGCGCGCGGCGCTGCGGGCGTCGAAGACGACGCCGGTCGGCACGTCGCCCAGGTAGTTGGTCAGCGTGCTCAGCGAGCCGGCGGCGGCCGTCGTGCTGTAGAACAGTCGCGCTCCGGACGCGCCGTTCGCGCCGGCCAGGATCGCGTTCGCATTGTCGTTCGTGCCGTAGGCAAGCGCGGTCACGCCGCCCAGCGAATTGTCGTTGCCGAGATTGGTCAGCGGCGCCGTGTTGGCGAGGTCGGAGATCAGCGCGTCGGTCGTGACATAGAGATAGTTGGTGCCGATCGCGATGCGCGTTGGATCGTTGCGGTTGAGCACGAAGCGGCTCGCGAACGGAAGCTGCTTGCCGGGAGACGGTCCGGCATCGGAATCGGGATCGCCATCCTCGGTGAAATCGGTGTGGGTGGCATCGACGTTCACGAAATTCCACGCCGGGTTGTTGGCCGTTGCACCGTCAAGCAGCCGAGTGTTGCTGACGATCGCGCCGTGGGCGTCGACCATGAGCCGCGTCAGGAAGCTGAGGTTCTGGGCCGAATAGTACTGGACGCTTTCCTTCGACGCGGCGTAGGTGCGGTCGTCGATGGCGACATTGACGCCGTCGCCGCCGGCCAGTGGCGTAAACGTCTGGCCGCGCGGCTGAAGCTGGACGGCGACGCCGTTGTCCTGTGCGGAGACGATCAGGCGTTTGCTGATCGCATCGAAGGCGACGCCATAGGATTCGCGCAGCGCCAGGCCGTTGTTGAGGCCCGTCCACGTTCCGCTGGCGCTGAGCGGACTGGTGCGCACATAGACGCCGCCATCGCCGACCAGGATCATCCGGCCGTTCACGTCGAAGGCAAAGTTGCGCGAATCGGCATGCGCGGAGGAATTGTCGGCGGTCCCCGCGTCGGTCAGCGTCTCGAAGGTGGACTGTCCGGTCGAGCTGTCGAGCACCACGCGATAGGCCGTGGCCGTGTAGGGCGCCGAGGTCCGCGTGTCGCCCGCCAGATAGACGACATGGGTATCCGTCGGATCGATTGCGAGCGCGAGATTGGTCGCGCCCTGCTTGCCGTTGATCACCGGCGGCAACGCGAGATCGGTCCAGGTCGATCCATTCTGCGAGAGCTGCAGGCGCGCGAGCGAGCCGTCGGTGTTGTAGGTCGCGAGTGCCACGGCGCCGTTGGGCGCGGTCGCGAGGCGGCCGATCTGGCCGGTCGAGATGGTCGTGGCCGCAGTCCAGGTGGCGCCGTTGTCGACGCTGCGATAGACGCCGCCGCCTGTGCCGGTGTTGATCGAGACATAGTAAGGGTTGGCCGCGGTGCCGCTGCCGACCAGCGCAGTCGCAGCACCCGAGGGCACGCCGGTGACGAGGGTGAAGGCGCCGCCGCCGACGCTGCGATACAGACCGTAGCCCTGCGCGCCGAGTTGTGTCGTATCATGGGGTTCGGCGGTCGCGGCCAGCACCGTCGTGCCGTTGCCCTCGACCGAGACCACGCTCTTGCCGATCAGGCTGCCGGTGAGGGCGGTCGACATCGCGCTCCACGTCGCGCCGCCGTCGTTGCTGACCAGGATGCCGTTGCGGAAGCCGCCGCGGTTGTCGATGGCCCCTCCCGGGATCCCCACGGCGCCGTTCGACGTGACCCCCAGTCCGGCATAGAGGATCTGCGTGTTCGCCGCGTTGTAGGACAGGCTCGCGATCGACAGCGAGGACAGATTGTCGGTCAGCGGCGTCCAACTCGTGCCGCCGTTGTGCGTCGACCAGATGCCGCCGTTGACGCCGCCGATGAACATCGTGTTGGCGTCGGTCGTGCTGGTCAGCACGGCCTGGACCGCACCCGAGGTCGACCCCTGGCCGCTGGCTGCGAAATCGCGGCTGCCGGCAACGCCCGAAGGGCCGATGGCCGGTCCCGGCCCCTCCGACTGGAAGCTTTGAGTGAATGCCGGCTGCTGCGCATTGGCGGTTGCCGACCAGATCGTTAAAGCGAGAAGTCCAAAAAGCCCCTTGAATAAGCCCGTTTGCAGCCTGAACACGCGTACACCCTGATGAACAGGGGCCTCCCCGAGGACCCAAAGCGAGGGCTCCCAGGATTCAGCCCAAGTGAAGCGATCACTTGGGGCCGTACTAATTGCAGTGTCCCCCCGGCGCCAGAGATTTTGACCCAAGGTGTCAATTTGTTGCACCCCGCGCCGCGCTCCCCTTCCCCGGGACAATCGGCTATCAACCAGCCCATGACCGCCAACGACAACGACCACCGCGGCCTCCTGCCGGCCGGCCTTGCAGACCTGCTGCCGCCCGACGCCGCGCGCGAGGCCCGCGCCATCGACATCGCCATCGAGCGCTTCGCGGCCTTCGGCTACGAGCGGGTGAAACCGCCGCTGGTCGAGTTCGAGGAGTCCCTGCTGGGCGGCACCGGCACCGGCCTGGCGGCCCAGACCTTCCGGCTGATGGACCCGGTCTCCCAGCGCATGATGGGCGTGCGGCCGGATATGACGGTCCAGGTCGCCCGCATCGCCGTCACGCGCCTCAAGCACGAGCCGCGACCGCTGCGCCTGTCCTACGGCGGCAACGTGATCCGCGTGCGCGGCAACCCGCTGAAGCCCGAGCGCCAGTTCGCCCAGGTCGGCGCCGAGCTGCTGGGCGTCGACACCGCCGAGGCCGATGCCGAAGCGGTCCTCCTGACCGTCGATGCGCTGCGCGCCATCGGCGTGGCCGGGCTCACTGTCGACCTCAACCTGCCGACGCTGGTGGCCGCCGTCGCCGCCGGCCTCAAGCTGCCGGCCGAGACGCTGGCCAGGCTGCGCCGCGCGCTCGACCGCAAGGACGAGGCCGCCATCGCCACCGCGCTTGCTGGCGAAAAGGGCGCGGACAAGAAGGTCGCCGACGTGTTCACCGGCCTGCTGCGCGCCGCCGGCCCGGTCGACACGGCGCTGGCCCAACTGACCGGGCTCAAGCTGCCGGCCGCCGGCGCCGCCGAGGCGACGCGCCTGGCCGAGGTGGTGAAGCTGGTGCGCGCCGCCGATCCCGATCTCGCGCTGACCCTCGACCCGGTCGAGTATCGCGGCCTCGAGTACCAGACCGGCGTGTCGTTCACCGTTTTCGCGCAAAACGGCCGCGAGGAGCTGGCGCGCGGCGGGCGCTATGCCGCCGGCTATCCCGAGGACGGCACCAGCGAACCCGCCACCGGCTTCACGCTCTACATGAGCGCCGTGCTGGCCGCCTCGGCGACGCCGCCCGACCGGCCGCGCCTCTACGTCTCGCTCAAGACGCCATGGCGCGACGCAGCGCCGTGGCAGAAGAAGGGCTACGCCGTGGTGCGTGGCCTCGACGCCGCCCGCGACATCTCCGCGGAAGCCAAGCGCCTGCGCTGCAGCCACGCGCTGATCGACGGCCAGGCAGTTCCCCTCTAGGCACCGGACTTCCCATCGGCGTGGGAAGCCTCCGATGCCGGCGCCATCGATACTTGCGGCCTGTTTCCCGGGTTTCCGCGCTCTCGCCCCGCTCTTGCTCGAAAAACCTCGTGAGGAATCGCCTCGGATGCCGATGGCGTAAGGGCAATCCCGCATCCTCATGAAACTCTCGAGAGTCGCGAGTGGTTTAAATTGATGTTGCGTTTTACGCGTCTAACGCATATAATTACCGCAATGAGAATGTCAATGCCCACGCCGGTGTCGGCGGCCGACCTACTCGCCTCGCCCGAGATCACGCCGGGCGACACGATCCTCACGCCCCTCCTGTCGAGCCCGAACCTCGCCCTGCTCTACGGGCCGCGCGGCATCGGCAAGAGCTACCTGGCGCTCGGCATCGCCTGGGCAACGGCCGCGGGCGACAGCTTCCTGAAATGGCAGGCCAACCGGCTGCGCAAGGTGCTCTATGTCGACGGCGAGTTGACCGGCGTCGAGCTGCGGCAGCGCCTCGCCTCCTTCGGAGCGCCGCCGCCCGGGCTGCAGTTTCTCACCGCTGGCGTGCACGGCAGCGGGCTGCCCGATCTCCTGTCGTGGGAACCGTGGACCGAGGACGGGCTGCCCGACCTCGTGGTCGTCGACAGCCTATCGAGCCTGATCGCCGAACAGCGTCCCTCGGCCGAACGCTGGGCCGGCGTGCGGCACTGGCTGCTGGAGATGCGCAGATTGGGCGTGGTCGCGCTGGTCGTCCATCACGCCACGCGCCGGGGCGCGCCGCGCGGACCCAATCCCTTCGAGGATGTGTTCGACGTGGTGATGGTGCTGCGTCCCCCGCCCGGCTACCGGCCGCGCGACGGCCTCCGGGCCGAGCTGCATTTCGAGAAGGCGCGCGGCCTGCACGGGGCGGCCGTCGATCCGTTCGAGGCGCGCATGGCAACCGACGCCAAAGGCCGCGCGCATTGGGGCTGGCGGCCGACCGGCTCGGCCGAGCTGCACCGCGTCGCGGTGCTGCTCCAGCGCGGACTGAACCCGAACCAGGTGGCGCGGGAACTCGGCATCTCGAAGAGCAAGAGCTATCGCTTGAGGGAGCAGGCATTGCTGGATGGGCTACTGCAATCCCGATGACCCGGGTTCATGCCGGCGCTACCGCACATAGCGGCATGGCCCGTGATGCCGGTTCGAGCGCGAAACTACGGCAATGGTCCAGGTACGCCTTCTCGTGCGCGCTCACGAGATCGACGACGCTGTTCCAGAGCCAGTACGGCGCATCGAGCGTGGCCGATCGATGCTTCTGCAGAAGCGCCTTCCACGCCCGGCGGTCCACGGAATTCATCTGGCGCGCATGGGCACGACCGACGACGTTGCCGAGATAGCGGGCAGCCTTGCAGGCTTGCGACTGCGTGAGCTGGTCCAGCTCGACTTTGAGGTCCTGTGGCAGAAGCTCGCGAACGATGACCGGCTTGCCCATCAGTTCGGCGGCGATCATTCGGTTTCCAAGCGGCGGAGCGAGCGCGCGCGCGCCCATCACGACGCGCTCGGCACTGTTGGCCGGCATGGTTCCGTGGGCATGTTCGGCGCGCGGCGCGGCGGCGCTGGTGGCTTCCTTGATATCGATCAGGCACATCCCCGGACCGTCGCCCTGGTCCTTCACCCGCAGAAGAACGGCATAGCGCAGGCGTCCGAGCGAACTGCAACCCTTGACCCAGTAGGCGGCGTCCAGGATTTTCAGCGACGCCCGATCCTTGCGGGAATGAAGATGAGTGACCAGCTCGCGCACGCCTTCGCTGCCGCAAAGGGCCTCGATCGCCGATTTCTCGTCGGCGCTCAACGGCCAGAATTTCCGGCCGAGAGGAATCTCGGGCTTTACGTCCTCGAGGCGTTCGGCCGCGAGATGCCTCCACCGCCGCTGCAGGGCCTTCCTCAGCACAGCGATGACGGGTGCCGGGGCGTCGACCCACTTCTTGTCGTCGTCGCCGCCGAGCGCGTTGTCGTATCCGTCCATCAGGTGCTCGACGATATGGGCGGTCGTCACTCCCGGCAGATCGGAACCTCTCGCAGCCGTCGCCAGGGACAAGGCGAGGCGGATGATATCGTGAGCGGGATTTCCGATCACCGCTTGATCGAGATCGCGAATCTCGACGGTCACGTTGCCTTTGACGTCGGCCACGGGTCCGAGATTGCCGACATGGCAGTCGCCGCAAATCCAGATCGGCGGTCCGTCGGGGATCGCATGCCCGTTCGATGCTTCCAGCCATTCGTAGAACTTGAGCGTGGCGCCGCGCACATAGGCGTGCGCAGAGCGCGCCATCTTGAGCCGCTGCTGAGCGAGCAACACACTGGCTCGATCGGCAAATTCGGGATATTTCACCCGACCGCTATTGGTCATGTTTGCCTCTGGAGACAGACGGCGCCGACGCTGCGCTCGTCTTAACGGGCTGGCACGGGAGCGCCCTTACTAAGCTTGTGGCCGGAAAATGCGCGGGTCTTGGGCGGCGGCAGGCCGTGCGATTTGAACTGCGCCAGCAACATCTTCTTGCGCGCGGCCATGCGGACGCCGAGCGCCGCCATGTCGAGCTCGGCCTTGCGTGCCTGGGCAAACACGCCGTCGCCGGGAGCCTCTTCTTCCTTCACGTGATGTTTGATCTCCTCGGACAAGACTTTCATCTTGGCGTCGTAGAAGTCGGCGCCGGGTTTGCTGCCGAGCAATTCGGCGATCATCACCTTGGCGCCGTCATGCTCGACATAGGCTTCGTCCATCTGGTCCTTCTCCACCTCGCCTTTGCAGGCGGGATAGAAGATCTCCTCCTCGATCATGGCGTGGACGCAGAGCTCGGTACAAATTTCCTTGGTCAAGGCCTTCTTGCGCGCCGCACTCCGGGCCGATTCGAACTTCTCGAACAGACCTTCCACCTTCCGATGGTCGGCCTTGAGGAGAGCGATCGCATCCAGCTTTTTCTTTGACTTGGCCATGATGAGGGTCCTTCGACGGGATGTGACAGGTAACGTCCACGCCACAAAGCAGGTTGCCGATACCTTTGTTCATCGCCGCAACTGGGAAGCAAAGGTTGCGTTATGGCCTCAACCAAGGGAGATCGAAAATGGTCGATACAGTCGTCGTCGAGAACGAACAAATCCCGGCATCTGTGGTTTCATGGCCTGCCATCCTCGCCGGCGCTGTGGTCACCGGAGCCGCATCCCTGATCCTCCTGGCGGTTGGAAGCGGACTGGGCTTCAGCGTCATGAACCCGTGGTCGCACACGGCCGGCATGAATGGCGCCGAGACGACCAAAGCCGCCACCGTCGCCGGCATCTACCTCACAGCCACTGCAGTACTGGCTTCCGCCGTGGGCGGCTACGTCACCGGTCGCCTTCGCACGCTCTGGCACGGTACGCATCCGCACGAGGCCTACTTCCGCGACACCGCGCACGGCCTGATTACGTGGGGAGTAGCGACGCTGGTCGGTGCGGCGGTAATCGGCTCGGCGGGAGCTGCCATCACCGGCGGCGCCAGTCGCGAAGCCGCGCGATATGCCGTCAATGACGGCGGCGGCGCCTTCACGGACCGCCTCTTCGACTACGACGCCGCGACGGTCGCGAAGGCGCAAGGCGGACAGGATACCGCGAGCATGACTCGCGGCTACAACGGAGATCGCGCCGCTGCGAGCCGCGCCCTCGCCACGGCATCCATGCCAGGTCACGTCATGACGGCCGACGAGCGCCAGCGCCTGGCGGTGATGGTGTCGGCGCGCACGGGTATGGCCCTTCCGGATGCCGACAAGCGCGTGGCGGCGGTGGAAGCCGATGCCCGCAACGCCGCGGAAACGGCGCGCCGGGTGGCGATGATGCTTTCGTTCTGGCTGGCGGCGTCGATGCTCGCCGGGGCGCTGGCCTCGTGCCTCGCAGCCTGGGAAGGCGGCGCCGTGCGCGACGGCCGTCTGGTCTATGGGCGTCGTTAAAGTCCGATCAACAACAACGAGGAGGATAATAATGGGTCGCGGAATTCTACTTTGGCTGATCGGTGTGCCGATCCCCATCATCATCCTGCTGGCGATCTTCGTTCGCTGAAGCGTTCGCACAAAACCTGCGCAGCCCGTCCCCTCTGGGACGGGCTTTTTGCGTCCTCGTCGCGACTCACGGGTGATTGTTACGACCGTGATCGTGGGTGGCATATCCTCCGAATGTCGGACTCGCTGGTTTTCTCCGCTAAGAAAGTAGCTGAGGAGCTATTGTTTGGCGTCGACAGTCGGGCGGTTCTTCTTGGCGACTATGCGTGCACCCGACGCTGGACCTTGGCCGGCTTCGAAGTGAGGGGGCGCTGGAGACGCCGGCGATGAAGGACGCCCCCGCGAAACGGGATGAAGACGCTCGTCAGGGCAAGTTGGTCTAGCAGCTTTTTCCGGCGGGCCGTTAAGGACGCCAATATCCTTTGTCCTTTCGATCAGGGTCGACGCACCCTCCGTTGATACATTTGAAACCCGCTTATCATCCTACGCCGGCAACACACGTCTCCGCCTAGCTCGTGCCAAACAAAGCCCGTCACGGATGGTTGTTGCGGCCGTGGTCGTGGGTGGCGTATCGACCGTCGGCACCGGGCGCGCCGGCACACCCCGACAGCAGGACGACGGCGAACAGGGCAAGGACGGTAGCCAGCAGTTTCATTGCGGCCTCGCACAGGAGTGGCAGACCCGCGTATTCGACTGTTTATTGTCGTGGAGCGCCAATCACAAAGGGGCGACGCGGCTAGCGGTGCTTCCTGCGGGCAGCCTTACCGATCGGCTTCCTGGCCGCCTTCTTCGCTACCTTCTTGGGCACCTTCTTCTTCGCCGCCTTTTTCTTCGCGCGCGGCGGCTTCGGCGCGGTGAGCCGGACGAGCGTCGCCGCGGCGACCTTTTCCGGCGGCGGCAGCTTGCGGTCGGAAACCCTGCCGTTGCCGTCCTTCATTGCGTCGAAGACCGATTCGACGACCACTGTCGTTGCCGCGACGGCAGCCGCGCCCAGGGCCTTGCCCGCGACCGACGTCACGGCGCCGGCGGCCCGTCCCAGTATGCTCTTCCTTCTCGCCATGGCTCTCCCCGGCGCGCTGCGCCTCGCTTTGGCGTCACGATATACCGCGCGCCGCAAAAGCGCCTGCGAAAACCGGGCTGACCCCTGATCGACGGCGCGGCCGGGCCGCTGTAGGCTTTCCAAAACAGCGCGCCGGCCCAAATCGCACCGGTGCCTCCAGGGGAGACCGCCGTGGCCGCAACGACAAGGCTCGCGCCGCACCGCAATCGCTGGTTCCGCATCCTCGGCGTCGCCTTCGTCATGTACGTGCTGTCCTACATCGACCGCACCAACATCGCGATGGCGATCCCCGCCATGCGCGCCGAGCTCGGCATCAGCGCCTCGGCGATCGGCTTCGCCACCGGCATGTTCTTCTGGGGCTACATCATCCTGCAGATCCCCGCCGGGCGGCTGGCGTCGGTGTGGAGCGCCAAGTGGGTGATCCTGTGCCTGCTCCTGTTCTGGAGCGTCGTCTCGTTCTCGACCGCCTTTGTGCACACCGAGACCGAGCTGATCGTCAACCGCTTCATCTTGGGCCTGTTCGAGGGCGGCGTGCTGACCTGCACCATCGTGCTGATCCGCAAATGGTTTACCCGGGCAGAGCGCGCACGGGCCAACACCGTGTTCCTGATCAGCATCCCGCTCGCCTCGGTGATCGCCAACCCGATCTCCGGCCTCGTGCTGGCGCACTTCAACTGGCAGATGATGTTCATCGTCGAGGCCCTCCCCGGCCTGGTCTGGGCCGCCGTGTGGATCTGGGCCATCACCGAGGAGCCGCGCGACGCCAAGTGGCTCGACCCCGAGGAGAAGGCCCGCCTGGTCGCCGCCCTCGCCGCCGAGAACGCCGCGGCCGCGCCGGTCCAGGGCCATTGGATCAGGACGCTATGGCATCCCGCCGTGCTGCTGCTGGCGCTCTACAACTTCGCCGCCCTGATGGCCGAATGGGGCGTCACCTTCTGGCTGCCGACGGTGCTGAAGGAGACCGGCCTGTCGATCGGCACGGTCGGCTTCCTGGCCGCGATCCCGCCCGCCGCCGGCGCCGTGATGATGATCGTGGTCGCCATCAGCTCCGACCGGATGCAGGAGCGCAAGTGGCACATGATCGCCGCGACCGCTCTGTCGGGTGTGTTCCTGCTGATGGCCCAGCTCGCCGGCCACGGCAGCACCATCGGCATCCTGGTTTTCCTGACCCTGGCCGTGGCGGCGTTCTTCGGCCGCTTCGGACCCTTCTGGTCGCTGCCGACGGAAGTGCTGCCGCCCGCCGTCGCCGGTGTCGGCATCGGCCTCATCAACGGCGCCGGCAATCTCGGCGGCACCGTCGGCCCCTGGTTCTTCGGCCAGGTGCGCGACCTGACCGGCAGCTTCACGCTGGCGCTGACCGTGGGCGGAATTTCGCTCATCGTCGGCAGCCTGATCGCGGTGCCGATTCGCCAGCGCCCGAACTCCTCTCCTTGAGATGGTCGCCGCGCGTCGGGGGTGGTAGGAGATCCCGGGGCCACTCTTCAAGGAGATGCACGATGAGCAATGACGGCTCGCGCTCGCTCGCGGAACTCAACGATCGCATCGCGATCATTCGAGACAACATCCGGCAACTGGTCGAACAGGCGGCGGGTGCCGCCGGCGCGCAAACCGAGGAACGCACCTCCGATCGCATCGATCAGCAGAATGCCGATCTGGCAAAACTGATCAAGGAGCGCGACGCGCTGGAGAAGAAGTAACCGGCGTCCTGCTTCTCGGGGTGCGCGAAGCCTCGGATACGCCGTGCCGGTTCAGCCTTGCAGCAGGATGGGCAGCGCCTGCCGGTAGGCGATCTCGGCCCGCGCCTTGAGCTCGGGCAAGGTGCAGCTGCCGATCGGGTGCTGGACCGAGAGGAACGGGTAGTCGGGCAGGCCGAGCACCTTGGCGATGTTCCGCGCCGTCACCTGGAACGGCACGGTGCACAGCACCACGGCGCGCTTGCCGAGTTGTTCGAAGCTGATTCCGTCGTGCAGACTGCACGTCGAGCAGGAGCCTCAATCTCCCAGGCCGGTGAGGAGGAAGTCGACCTCCTGCGCGACCTTCACGAGGGTGGGGGCCGGCGCCGGTGCACTGGCGTTGCTCTTGGAGGCGAGCGTGCGGATCGTACAGCCGTTTCTCTGCACGAAGAGCTGGGCCACTTCGTTCAGCATCTCCTCGGCGTTGAGCTTGCCGTTTTCCAGGACGCCGATCCGCATGCCGTCGATGGTGGCGAGCGCCGGCGCCCGGAACGCCTTGCGCCGGGGCGTGGTCGATGTCGGGGCGTAGAGCTGCATGGGCTTAACTCCTCTTCCTGATTTCGGCGTGCTGCAGGATCGAGCCGCGGCCGCGGCTCCACGACGGAATGAAGCACGAGTGGCCGCCGGCATCGCCACCGCCCATCGTGACCAGGATATCCTCGGGCGTCATGCCGCGATGCATGAAGCCCTTCTCGACCAGCCTGGGCGCCCCCTCACCGTGCTGCGCGTCGTACTCGCGCTCCCGATACTTGCCGATGCCCTTCATGCCCTCGACCGAGCGCTTGGCCTGGCTGAACAGGAAGTCCTGCGTCCGTTCGCGCGTCCAGCCGGCGGCGGCGACGATGGCCATGTGCTCGGGCGCCAGGATCACCACGCTCTGGCCCAAGGTGATGCAGCCGTAGTTCGCCATCGCATCGGCGACCGAACCCAGCACCTGCTCGGGCGTGTTGCCGCCGTGGTTCTCGACGTTGCAGAAGCCGCCGCCCGCGAACACCGTCACGCTCGACGCACCCGCGGCGTAGCCCTGCGCCTGGCATAGCAGCGGCCACGGATTGCCGCGCGCGCGCTCGGCGATGCAGAAGCTGTACTTGCCCGGGTTGCCCTGCGTCGATTTGTCGGAAATGCCCGGCAGCATCTGGAAGACGTTGCGCAGGATCAGCCGCGTCGCGCGCCCGATCGTGCCGTTGGCGCGGTTGCCGGGGCCGAACAGGTTCACGTCGGCATTCATGCCGATCTCCTCGGCGATCGGCCCACTCACGACCAGCAAGGGCGCCGAGCCGCCAGTGCTGGCGGTCGAGCCGTGGAAGTTGAACTCGGGCCTGTCCATTGCCTCGAAGGCGGCGACCACCACCGGGAAATAATCCGGCAGGCAGCCCGCCATCACGGCGTTGGCGGCGGCGGCGTGCAGCGACAGGTCGAGCCCGGTCGCGGGATGATGCGAGATCACGGTTTCGGGCGGGCGGCCGTCCGCCGCCAGCATGGCCTTCACGCGATCGACCACCGGCGGCACCACCGGCAGGCCGTCGGTCCAGCCCTGATCGTAGCAATAGTCGATCGCGGCGAGCAGATCGTCCGGGACTTCGTGGATCTTGGGGGCGAGCGCAGCCATCGAACGCCCCCTACTCCGCCGCGCGCACCTGACCGGCGGGAGCCGGCGCCATCGGCTTCATCGTGCCGCCGAAGCGGTCCTTGAAGGCGGCGGTGTCGATTTCGTCGAGCTCGATCTCGCGGTTCAGCACCTTTTCCTTCCACTTCAGCAGCTCGGGGTGCGCGGCCTGGAACTCGGGCATCACTTCCTGGGCGAACAGCTCCAGCGACTCGCAGATATGCTCGTGCGTGTTGCGGCCGGCCTGGTTGAGCAGCACGACCTGGTCGATGTTGGACGACTGGAAGCGCCGCAGCTTCTTGCGGATGGTGTCCGGTGAGCCGATCAGGCCGCCGCGCAGGGCTGCCGCATGCTGTTCGGGGTTGGCCGCCTTCCACTTCTGGTATTCGTCCCACATGTTGACCGTGCCCGCCGGCGGCCGGCGGCGGCCCGACGACTGGCCGTAGAAGCGCAGCGAGAACTGGAAGAATGTGTCGCCCTCGGCACGCTCGCGCGCTTCCTCGTCGGTCCTGGCGCACATGAAGAACGACACCAGCGCGATGTTCGGGTTGGCGCGATAGTCGGCCAGCTTCTTCTGGCGCTTCACGAAGGCGTTGTAATAGGCGTGCACCCAGGCGTGCGCCGCATCGGCCGAGACGAACTGGAAGCCCAATGCGCCCATGCCCCACTCGCCGCACTTGGCCAGCGTATCGAGCTGCGAGCAGGCGACCCACAACGGCGGATGCGGCTTCTGCATCGGCTTGGGCACCACGGTGCGCAGCGGCATGTTGAAATGCTTGCCGTGATGCTCGCTCGGGCCCGGCTTGAACATCGGCAGGATCGCCTGCACGGCCTCCTCGAAGATCTCGCGCTTGTTGTCGAAGTCGATGCCGAACGGCTCGAGCTCGGTGATCGAGGCGCTCTCTCCCATGCCGAATTCGCAGCGGCCGTTTGACAGCAGGTCGAGCGTCGCCACCTTCTCGGCGACGCGCGCGGGATGGTTGGTGGTGAGCTGCAGGATGCCGTGGCCGAGGCGGATCTGCTTCGTCCGCTGGCTGGCCGCCGCGAGGAACGACTCAGGGCTCGGCGAGTGGGAATATTCCTCGAGGAAGTGGTGCTCGACCTGCCAGGCATGGTCGTATCCCAGCCGGTCGGCCAGCTCGATCTGCGCCAGCGCGTTCTGGTAGAGCTTGTGCTCGTCGTCCTCTTTCCAGGGCCGCGGGAGCTGCAGCTCGTAGAAAATCCCGAATTTCATGCGCGGTTCCTCCCGATCGGCAGAAGCATGACTTCTATTTGGGCCGGTGCAAGAGGCCAATGCGGGGGCGTTCCACTCCTCAGGATTGCGTGTCACGATGGCGGCCCAGGGAGGCCAAACCATGCCGTTCTACGAAAGAGGAAAAGTCCGCATCCACTACGAAGAGGCGGGCTCGGGCTTTCCGCTGCTGATCATTCCGGGCGGCGGGTTGAACTCGACGATCGCCGGCCTCGAAACCTCCCACCCGTTCAGCGCCCTGAAGGAATTCAAGGACCGCTATCGCTGCATCGCCGCCGACCTGCGCAACGCCAATGCCGGGCAGTCCTCGGGCCCGCTCGAGGCGGAGCGGCCATGGGACTCCTTCACCGACGACCATATCGGCCTGATGGACCATCTCGGCATCGAGCAGTTCATGGTGCTGGGCTACTGCATCGGCCAGCCGTTCATCTGGAACCTGATCAAGCGCGCGGGCGACCGCGTGGTCGCGGCCGTGCTGACGCAGCCGTCCGGCCATCGCCCGGAGCTGCCGACCCAGTTCTACGACAACAACATGAAGGGCTGGGGGCCCGAGTTCGCCAAGCGCCGGCCCGGGGTCACGATGGAGCAGGTGAGCGCCTTCCTGGACAAGATGTACAACGCCAACCCGGACTTCGTGTTCACCGTGACGCGCGACTTCGTGCGCAACTGTGCGACGCCGATCCTGGTGCTGCCCGACGACGTCCCACCCCATCCCTACAAGGTGGCGATGGAAGTGGCGATGCTGGCACCCAACTCGCAGGTCAGCCTGTACCCGTGGAAGGACGTGCCGGAGAGGGTCCCGCTGGCGGTGCGCCACATCCGGATGTTCCTGCGGGCGAACGAGCCGGCGGGGGCCAGGCGTTAGCAAAGGGGCGAGGTCGCTTTCGCCGGCAACAAAAGCCCGTACTCCGCGTTTAGGTGCATTACTGCTGCACCGCGGGAGCGCCGCAATGGCGATGAAACTTTCAAGCGACTCCCAGGACGCTCATGTGCGGCCGGCGGGCTTTGCCGTCGTTGCCGCCGTCACGATACTTGCGCTTTATTTCGGGCGCGACGTGCTGCTTCCGGCGGCGGTCGCCATTCTCTTCGCCTTCATCCTCAGTCCGCTGGTCACGCGCCTGCGCCGCATTCTGCCGCTGCCGCTCGCCGTGGCGATTGTCGTGGCGCTGGCGCTGGCGATCGCCGGCCTGCTCACGGTGCTGGTGATGTCCCAGCTCGCCAACGTGGCGGGGAGCCTGACGGGCTACCAGACCAACCTCCAGCAGAAGATCCACGACGTGCGCGGCCTGTCCGAAGGCGGCGGCCCCCTGTCCCGCTTCGTGGCGATGATCGCGTCGCTCACCAAGGACGTGGCCGGCCCCGTCGGCGCCGCCGTCGCCGGACCGGTGGTGCAGGTTCAAGGCGGCGAGTCGAGCTTCGCGACGGTCGCCGCCTTCGTGCTGCCGCTGCTCCATCCGCTGCTGACGATCGGCATCATCGTCATCCTGGTGGTGTTCATCCTGGCCGACCGCGATCACATCAGCGACCAGGTCGTCCGGCTGTTTGGCTCTAGCGACGTCCACGCCACCTCCGAGGCCCTGGAAGACGCCGCCGGCCGCGTCTCGCGCGTGCTGTCGCTGCAGTTGCTGACGAACTTCGGCTTCAGCGTCGTCGTCGGCGTCGGCCTTTTCCTGCTGGGAACTCCCAATGCGCTCCTGTGGGCGGTGCTCGCCGGCGCGCTGCGCTTCGTGCCTTACGTCGGCGCGACGCTGGGCGCGGTGCTGCCCACCCTGATCTCCTTCGCGGTTTCGCCGGGATGGCTCCAGCCGTTGTTCGTCTTCGCCTGGATCGTCGGTTGCGACGTGTTCATCGGCCAGATCGTCGAGCCGTTGATCTTCGGCATGTCGACCGGCGTGACGCCGCTTGCGCTTATTCTCTCGGCGCTGTTCTGGGGCACGCTATGGGGACCCGTCGGACTGCTGCTCTCGACTCCGATCGCGATCTGCCTGCTGGTCGTCGGCAGGCATTTTCCCCGCTTTGCGTTTTTCCAGATACTGCTGGGCGACGAGCCCGCGCTCGCTCCATATCAGCAGATCTACCGACGCCTGATCCGCAAGGCGGTCACCGAGGCATCGACCGTGGCCCTCGGCGAGATCGAGGAAAAAGGCCGCGAGAAAGGCCTCGACGACGGCATGGGCCGCATGGTCGTGCTGGCCGAAGCCGACCGCGTGGCCGATCGGCTCTCGGCCGAGCAAATCGAGGCCGTCGTCGAAGGCACCGACCTCGTCCTCGACTTCCTTGACGACGAGGAGCGCGACAACGACGGAACGACGACGCCGTCCGAGGAAACCTCCACAGCGCCCCATCCGCCCCGCCCCTTCGTTCGCTGCATCGGCGGCCGCGGCCAGATCGACGACGCCGCCGCCTCGATCGTCGCCTTTGCGTTGCGCAGCAGCGGCATCGATGCCGTGGGCAGTGCCCACGCCGAGCAGCCTCCGGAAGCGCAGGAACCCTCCGTCACGATCCACATGATCTGCTTCGCCTCACACCCGTCCGAGGCGGTCCGGCGATACACCTCGCGGAAGCTGCGCCGGGCCGGCGCCGGGGCGGTCCGCCACGCCATCATCGACTACGAGGTTGCCGCCGCGCCGTCCTTCACCCCCGCGACCGGCAGCACGGAGGTAGCGCTGGTCGGGGATATTGCCGCGATCTGCCGTTTGACCACGCAGCTCCTGGCGTCGATCCGGACGCTCGACGAGTCGATCTCGAAGAACGACCGATAAGCGCGGAACCGGCAAAGCCCTCGAGGTTCCGTATTTTATTACGCATATCTCCGTAACTTTTACGTGGTTGGAGGGTTACTTGTTGGTAATCGTCTAAGCTTGGCCGCGCTCGACATCGGGCCCGAGAGTTAGAAAGCGATGCAGGAGCGTCGCTTGATCGATCCCATTCTCCTTTGGCCCTCGTCTCTCACGGCAAAATCGCTGCACGCAGGCTGCGCCTAATGCGGATCGTTGCGGGTCTTGCTGCGGCCGGCGCCATGATCGCTGGCGCCCTCCTCATCACGTTTCTGCTCGCGACCCTCCTACAGGGAAGAGAAGAGGCGCACGCCCGCGCCGCCGCCCTGCGTCCGCCCCCGGATGACTTCGTCCAGGCCATACTCCCACCTCCCGACTCCGCCTCGGACTGGCCGACGACAAAGCGGCTGACACGCACGCCCCCTGCGAAGTGACGCTGCGGTTCGGCTACTCGCGCAGCACTACGCTCAGCAACGAGCTGTGGACCTGCAGGTGGCCGTTGTAGGCGACAAAGCCCAAGGTTCGGAACTTGTTCATGAAGTGGCTGACGCGCGATCGCGTCGTGCCGATGATCTCCGCGAGCATTTCCTGGCTGATCTCGGTCGTGATCGGCTGGGGACCGCCCTCCTTGCCGAAATTGGCGAGGAGAAGAAGCGTGCGCGCCAGACGCTTCTCGCTCGAGTTGAAGAGCTGGTCGACCAGATCCTCCTCGACTCGGCTGTTGCGGGCGAGCAGATGGACGATGAACAACTGGCCGAAGGTGGGTTCGGCGTCGAGGGTCCGCATCATCTCGGCCTTGCCAACGCGCATGACCTCGCTGTCGACCATCGCCTTCGCCGTCGCCAGCCGCAGCGGCTGGCCGATCAGGCAGCCCTCGCCGAAGAACTCGCCGGGACCGAGCAGCGCCACGACCGCTTCCTTGCCCTGCTTGGAGGCGACGACGATCTTGATCTTGCCCTTCTCGATATAGAAAACCGCGTCGGCCGGGCTCGCCTGCGAGAAGACGACGGCATTCTTGCGATGGCTCACGATCGTGCGGCCGCGCCCCACGGTAGCAAGGAAGGCCTTTGGATCGAACAGAATTGTCGTCTTTTTGGCCATTGTTCCCATGGAGTACGAAACCGTACGGCGACACCGTACACCCAAATCCGGGTCGCCGCACGATCATCGTTGGAGGTCTGCACTGACACTCGGAGAGCGAATCGGCAGACGCCTTCTGGCCAATCCCACACCGGCCAGGGCGGCAACCGCCTCAGGAGAATGGGGAAGGTCGCCGTCCAATGGAAAGAATCGCCGCGCAGCCCGTCTAAGTCTGGTCAAAATTGACCAATGCAGGCTCTTTCCGCCACTCGGGCGCGCAGAAAGAAGAAGGCCCGTCCGACGAGGGAGAGCGGCCG
Source organism: Hyphomicrobiales bacterium (assembly GCA_041691635.1). Classification (GTDB taxonomy): domain Bacteria; phylum Pseudomonadota; class Alphaproteobacteria; order Reyranellales; family Reyranellaceae; genus Reyranella. The sequence continues at coordinate 291,395 of JBEPUH010000001.1, read as the reverse complement.
GACGGGCCAGATGGGCAACCCTTGGGGGGAGAAAGCAGACAGGTCGCCACGATCTGCAGGAGTGTCGCCATGAGATGCCGGGCGAGTCTGAGCCGTATTGATCGTCGCGATGGATTTACGTCGTCGGATTTATGCCGTCAGGCCGTCACTGACGGGAAACATCATGGCCTCTGCGTGCCGCAGCACGGCGGACGGCTGATAGGGCTTGTCGTGAAAGCACACGTCCCCAGGCAGCTTGCGGGGGCGAGCTCGCCCCGACGTCGTGATGATGCTCACGTCGGGCCAATGAGCGGCGACTTCGAGGGCCAGATCCGCCCCGTCCATCGATCCCGCCATGTTTATATCGGTAAACAGCAGCTTTATGCCGGCCTGTGCCACAAAGGACTTCAACGCCTCGCGGGCGCTTCCCGCTTCGATCACCTGGTAGCCGGCGTGCTGGAACATGTCGGCGGCACCCATACGGGCGATGACGTCGTCGTCGACAACCATGACGAGGGACTGGGCGGGAAATTGCATCATGTGAGCGAACGCACCTTGAATCACATTGTTCCGTGCCTCACGCCTTATTCGCACAGTGATCAAAAGGGGACAGACACAGGCGCGCGCAGCCCTATGGTAGCGGATTGGGGACTCGCCTTTAGAGGAATATCGAGGCGGCCATGCCGTTGACCGACATCAAAGATCGCTTCTCGGCCATCGCCGACGCGTGGGCGCTCGCGCAGGGCATCGTCGACACGGTGCGCGAGCCCATGCTCGTGCTCGACGAGAAGCTGCGCGTGATGGCCGCGAGCCGTTCCTTCTATTCGACCTTCAAGGTCTCCCCGGAAGCGACCGAGGGCAAGCTGCTGTACGACCTAGGCGCCGGGCAATGGGACATTCCGAAGCTCCGCGTGCTGCTCGAGAAGATCCTTCCCAACAAGGGCGTGATGGAGGGCTACGAGGTCGAGCACGAGTTTCCCGATCTGGGCAAGCGGACGATGCAATTGAACGCCCGCCAGCTGTTCTACCGGGAAGGCGCCGACAAGGCGATCCTGCTCGGGATCGAGGATGTCACCGCGCAGCGCAAGCTCGAAGGCGAGAAGGCAGAGCTGCTGCGCCAGAAGGGCGTGCTGCTAGAGGAACTCCAGCACCGCGTGGCCAACAGCCTGCAGATCATCGCCAGCATCATCCTGATGAAAGCACGTTCGGTGCAGTCGCCGGAGACGCGCATTCATCTCGAGGACGCGCACAAGCGGGTCCTGTCGGTCGCCGCCGTGCAGAAGCAGCTTCATGCCGCCGAGGCCACAGGCGCGGTCGAGATCACGCCATACCTCGACAAGCTATGCCAAAGCCTTGCCACCTCGATGGTCGGCGACCGCACGATCGCGCTCAAGGTCGTGGGCGACGGCGGCAGCTCTTCGGCCCGCGAGGCCGAGAGCCTCGGCCTGATCGTGACCGAGCTCGTCATGAACGCACTGAAGCACGCGTTCCCCGAAGACAAGCCCGACAACCGGATCGCCATCGGTTACGACGTCTCTGGCCCGAACTGGAAGCTCTCAGTCGCCGACAATGGCGTGGGAAAGTCCAACGGCGGCTTCGGCCAGGGCAGGACGGGACTGGGGACCGGGATTATCAAGGCGTTGTCGCAGCAACTCGAGGCCAAGGTCGAGACGGTCGCCACGGCGCGGGGGACGACCGTGTCGATCACGCACGCCACCTTTGCACCGGTGGCAACGCGGAGGCCCGACGCTATTCCTGCCGATGCGAAGGTGTCTGCAGCTTCATCCGGTCCGCCCGTTTGAAGAAGGCGCGGGCGTCGGCCACGACCTGGCCATCGCTCACCTGCGCCATCGTCTCGACGCCGTATAGGCGCTCGGCAGTGAGCGGCGAGTGGTCGCGCAGCCAGCTCACGAACTCGGTCTTCGCCGTCGACGGACCGACCACGAGGAATTCCTTGGCGTCGCTCAACGCCTCGGCGACTCCCAGGAAGTACGACGCCGCTCCCTTGTCGTGCGTTCCCGACGGGCTGCCGGACTTGTGGCGCATGTGATAGGGCGCGGTCTCCGGATGAACCGTCTTGGCTTCGACATCCGCGGCATTGAAATAAAGGACGCGAGCTTCGCGGTGATCGATCCAGACGACCGCATGGGAATGAGAGGCGTGGGATTGGGGCAAGGAACGCTCCGGGGTGTGGGTTGTGTGGGACTAGTGCTGAACCGTAGGCCACTGTCTATGCCGGACTGACCACATTGCGCGATTTATGGCTGCTCTCGACGGGAACCTTCTCGCCGCGCGCTCGTTGGCTTAATGCAGGTCCACTCGCCGGCCTCGCCTCCCGCCAAAATTCAATCGCTATACCGCCGGGCCTGTTCGCTCGCCTGCGCGAATGGCCCTTTCTTCATTCGATTCCATCACGGGAGCACCTCATGAAACCCGATTTGACCCCTGTCCAGGCGCGCGGCGGCGTCATCAGCGGACGCATCGTCACCCTCCTTGTCGCCTCGCTCGTCGGGATAATGGTCGCACTGTGCGCCGTCTGGTTGTTGCACAGTTGAAACGCGCGATCGTTGCACTGGTCGTCGCCGCGACAGCCATCGGTGCCTTCGGCCTATACCTCGCGATCTCGCGGCACGCCTCTCCTCCGGTCGAGCCGGAAAAGCCTGTCCTGGCGGCGGCCGATGCCGCAACGCGGGCGGCCACGATCGCGCGGGCACTCGACGAATGCATCGGCAGCGGACCGCCGATCACGCTCGACCGCACCCAGTCGACGGCTTCGCGTCAGGCAACCGCCTGCTCCACCGCGATCCAGTCCCGTACGCTTGCACCCGCGGAGCTTGCCCTGGCGCGGCTCAGCCGCGGCGCCGCACGCATCGCCATGGGCAACAGGCCGCTCGCCACGGATGACTATCTCGAAGCCCTCAAGCACTACGACGGTGCGATCGATCCGCAGCACCCCGATGCATTGTCGCTCTACCGGCGCGGGGCGGCGCGCGACGGGCTGGGCCAGACCGAACGCGCCCTGGCGGACTACAATCGCGCGATTCAACTCGGGCCCGACTACCCGCTCGCCTACTACGGCCGCGCGGTCATGCTTGCCACCCACCAACGTGCGTACGGCAGGGCCATCGAGGATTTCGACAAGGTCCTCGTCCTCGTTCCGGACAGCGTCGAGGCGCTGATCCGGCGGGGCGACGCCTATAGTCAATTGGGCGATTTCGGGCATGCCATCGGCGATCTCGACCGGGCCGTCGCGCTGGCCCCCGAAGACGAGCAGGCCTATCTCTACCGCGGCATCGCCCACAGCCGGCGCGGCGAGAACGATCTGGCTTTGCTGGATTGGGACACGACGCTCCGGCTCAATCCCCGCAATGCCGACGCGTTGCGCAATCGCGGCGCGCTCCTGTCCACTCGAGGCGAACAAGACCTCGCGATTGACGACTTCGATGCGGCCATCGCCATTCGCGGCGACGATCCGCTCACCTTCTATAATCGCGGTTATGCCTATTTCGCACTGGGCCATTACCAGGCGGCGATCGTGGATTACGGCACGGCCCTTTCGCTCGATCCCAATATGGGCCTCGCCTACAACAATCGTTGCCTGGTCAAGACGATCCTCGGCACGGACCTTGTCGCGGCTCTGGCCGACTGCGACAAGGCGTTGAAGCTCATGCCGATCAACCGCGACGTTCGCGAAACGCGCGGTTTCATCTACCTGAAGCTCGGCGACCCGGCGATCGCCATCGAGGAGTACGACGCCGCGCTCGACGGTGACGCCAACCGGCCGCTTGCCCTCCATGGCCGCGGTCTGGCCAAGATCAGGATGGGTCGTCAGGAGGAAGGCCGGGCCGATCAGGCTGCCGCCCGCATCCTCCTGCCGTCGATCGAACAGGAATTCTCCGTCTACGGCGTAAACTAGCGCGGTTTTTCCTTCGCCGTCGCCCGCCTGCGTGCTATTCAAACTCACGCCTCCCCGGCACCGCCACCGGGGAGGCGTTTTCGTGTCTGAAGGGAAATAGGCAAATGGCCAACGTGGCAGTGATCGGCGCCCAGTGGGGCGACGAGGGCAAGGGCAAGATCGTCGACTGGCTGAGCGAGCGCGCCGAGGTCGTGGTGCGCTTCCAGGGCGGCCACAATGCCGGCCATACGCTGGTCATCGGCAACCAGACCTACAAGCTGGCCCTGCTGCCGTCGGGCGTGGTGCGCGCGGGCAAGCTGTCGATCATCGGCAACGGCGTCGTGGTCGATCCCTGGCACTTCATCGAGGAGGTCAAGAAGGTTACGGCCCAGGGCCTGTCGGTGACGCCTGAAAACCTCAAGATCGCCAACCATGCCGTGCTGATCCTGCCACTGCACCGTGACCTCGACGGCTGGCGCGAGGATGCGCCGGGCATCATCAAGATCGGCACCACGCGGCGAGGAATAGGTCCCGCGTACGAGGACAAGGTCGGCCGCCGCGCAATCCGCGTCGGCGACCTCGGCGAGCCCGACATGCTGCCGGCCAAGGTGGCGACCTTGCTCGCCCATCACAATCCGCTGCGCAGCGGCCTCGGCAAGCCCGCGGTCGACGGTGCCAAGCTCACGGCGGACCTGCTGGCGCTGGCGCCGCAGATCCTGCCGTTCGCCGAGGACGTATGGGAGCGGCTCGACGGCCTGCGCGCCGCCGGCAAGCGCATCCTGTTCGAGGGTGCCCAAGCCACCATGCTCGACATCGACCACGGCACCTATCCGTTCGTCACCTCGTCCAACACGGTGGCGGCGCAGGCGATGATCGGCTCGGGCATGGGCAACGGCTCGGTGGGCTACGTGCTGGGCATCGCCAAGGCCTACACGACGCGCGTCGGCGACGGGCCCTTTCCGACCGAGCTCACCGACGCGATCGGCCAGGGGCTGGGCGACCGCGGCAAGGAGTTCGGCACCAACACCGGGCGCCCGCGGCGCTGCGGCTGGTTCGACGCGGTGATGGTGCGCCAGGCGGTGAAGCTGAACGGCATCGACGGCATCGCGCTCACGAAGCTCGACGTGCTCGACGGCGAGAAGGAGATCAAGGTCTGCATCGCCTACGAGCTCGACGGCAAGCGGATCGAGCGCTTCCCCTTCACCATGGGTGCCCAGGCGCGGCTCAAGCCGGTGTGGGAGACCTTCGAGGGCTGGAGCGAGAGCACGCACGGCGCGCGCTCCTTCGCCGAGCTGCCGGCGACCTGCATCAAATACGTACGCCGTGTCGAGGAGCTGGTCGGCTGCCCGGTCGCCCTGCTCAGCACCTCGCCGCAGCGCGAGGACACGATCCTGATGACGGACCCGTTCAGGGATTAGGTGCTGCTTTCCTGCTCGTCGATCCAGCGCCGGGCGCGGACGGGCTCGAGGAAGATGCGCATCGGCCGGTCGGCGGCCGCGATCATGCCGACCATGTGGTCGAGCAGCTCGCCCTTATCCGGCGGCACCACCAGGGCGAGCGGGCCCATCGCACCCTCGAAATGCATCGACCGCATGCGCACGGGCGCGTCAAGTCGCCGGTGGCGAGCACCGACATGAAGCGTTTTTCAAGGTCTATCCTCCATTGCACGGGCATGGCCTCGATGTGCCAGCCCGCGAGTGCCGGCGCCACATGAATTCCCTTGGCGTGAAAAATGCCTTAGGGAGGACCAACGCTATGTCGCTCGTCGAGCTCGCCCAGGTCAGCAAGGTCTATCGCTCCCTCCAGGGCAGCGACTACGTCGCCGTGCGCGACTTCTCGCTCGACATCCAGGCCGGCGAGTTCTTCTGCCTGCTGGGCACCAGCGGCTGCGGCAAGACGACAATCCTGAACATGGTGGCGGGCTTCGAGCCGGTGAGCACGGGCACGATCCGCCTCGCCGGCAAGCCGGTCGCCGGGCCGGCCGCCGATCGCGGCGTCGTCTTCCAGGGCGACGACTCGCTCTACGGCTGGCTGACGGCGATGGGCAACGTCGAGTTCGGGTTGCGCATGCGCGGCATGGCGCGAGCCGCGCGCGAGGAAAAGGCGCGACGCTATCTCGATCTGGTCGGCCTCAAGGGCCAGGACCACAAGCACCCGTCCGAGCTCTCGGGCGGCATGAAGCAGCGGATCCAGATCGCCCGCGTGCTGGCCAACGAGCCGCAGATGCTGCTGATGGACGAGCCGTTCGCCGCGCTGGATGCCCACACGCGCGCCGACATGCAGCGCGAGCTGAAGCGCATCTGCAAGGCGACGGACAAGACCGTGCTGTTCATCACCCACGACATCGACGAGGCGATCATCCTGGCCGACCGCATCGGCGTCATGCAGGCCGGCCCCGCGTCGAAGCTCAAGGGCATCGTGCCGGTGGACCTCGCCGAGGCCGAGCGCGAGCGCACGCACGACCGCTTCACCGCCGTCTACCGCCAGGTGCACGAGCTGATCCGCGACGAGGTAGCACTCGCCCTCAAGAGGCAGCAGTGATGCAGAACGCGCTGCGCAATGTCGGCATCTACCTGATCGGCTTCGCCAGCCTGTTCCTGATCTGGCACGCCGCCTCGACATGGTGGCTGAACTCGGTGCTGTTTCCCACGCCGTGGAAGGTCATCCTGAAGGCGATCGAGCTCACCGAAAACGGCACGCTGTGGGAGCAGTCGTCGGCCAGCCTGGCGCGCATCGGCACCGGCTTCCTGGGCGGCTCCCTGCTCGGCATCCCGCTCGGCCTCGCCATCGGCTCGTTCCCGCTCGTGCGCCGCCTGCTCGAGCCCTACACCGAGTTCCTGCGCTTCATCCCCGCGACCGCGCTGATCACCGTCGCCGTGATCTGGTTCGGCATCGGCGAGGGCTCGAAGATCTTCCTGATCATCTACACCACGGTGTTCATCGTCATCATCAACACCGCCGCCGGTGTCTCGGCCGTCGCTCCCAACAAGATCCGCGCCGCCCGCTCGTTGGGCGCCGGGCCGGCCCAGGTCTTCTTCTTCGTCGCCTTCCCCGCCACCGTACCCTACATCCTGACCGGCATGCGGCTCGCCATGGCCAACTCCTTCGTCACCATTATTGCCGCCGAGCTGGTTGCCGCCAACAATGGACTGGGTAGGATGATCTGGGACTCACGCATGTACATGCTGGTCGACGACATTTTCGTGGCCCTGCTCGTTCTTGGGTTGCTGGGCTTCACCGCCGACCGCCTGTTCCGCTGGGGGATCTACGCTTTCGCCGGGCGATTCTCGCCGGTGACGTAAATTGGGGAGATATCGATGAGGTCACTTCTCGCTGCCGCCGCCCTGCTGATCGCCGGTACCGCCGGCGCCAATGCACAGCTTATCAAGATGACGATCGCGACCGGCGTCGACCCGGCGTTCGGCCAGTTCTACGTCGCCAAGGAAGGTGGCCTGTTCGAGAAGAACGGCCTCGACGTCACCATCAACACCGGCCCGTCGGGCTCGGCGATGGTGCCCTTCCTGGTCAACAACCAGGTCCAGGCGGCTTATGGCAGCGACCTGGCCGGCGTCATCAACCACCAGGTCGACAAGAACATCGTGGCCGTCGCCGACGGCACCTATCTCTCGAAATGGGAGAGCGTGGTCGGCCGCAACGTCGACTCGCTCGAGGCGCTCAAGGGCAAGAAGGTTGGGGTGGCCTTCGGCACCGGCGCCGAAATCTTCTGGCGACGGCTGCTGGCCAACCGCAAACTCGATCCGGCGGCCTTCACGCTGGTCAACGTCGAGGCGCCCGAGATGCTGGCGGCGATCGAGCGCGGCGACATCGACGCCTTCGCGGTGTGGGAGCCGTGGCCGACGCGCACCCTGATGGCCGTCAAGAACACCAAGGTGCTGGCGACCGCCGACGGCATCTACAACAACATCAACTTCGTCTACATGAACCGCGGCTGGATCGAGCAGAACAAGGCAACCGCCGAGAAGTTCATCCGCGCGCTCTGCGAAGCCAACGACATGATCGAGAAGGACCGCCCCGCCGCGGCCAAGCTGATCTCGAAATTCCTCAAGATGCCGATCGAGCTCACCACCGAGCTGATGCCCAAGCTCGAGTACGACATGGACTGGCAGACCCGCTCGTTCGCCGCGATCAAGGACTCCGAGCGGCTGCTCGCCGACCAGAAGAAGCTGAAGGCGCCGCTCGACCTCAACCAATACGTCTACATGGACCTGCTGAAGGCCGTGCGCCCGGCCAGCGTCAAGGTCACCGAGCTGCCGAAGTAAGGCTCACTTCTTCGGACTGGGCGGAATCAGCGTGTAGGTCTTGGCGTCGCGGGCCGGCCAGCGGTCGCGCTCCACGGCGTGGAAGAAGTCCTGCACCGCCGCATTGAAGGCAGCCGGCTCCTCGAGATTCATCGTGTGGCCGGTCTTCGGCATCTCGAGCACGCCGCTGCGGGCCACATGCTGCTTGAGATGGACGGCGAGCCCATGCGTGGACTCGTCCTCGTCGCCGATGATCACCAGCATCGGCTCGGCGATCTTCTTCAATTCCTCGGTCCGCTCGAAAAACGGCGCACGTCCACCCTGGACGCCGCGCATGGTCATGGCGTGGCCCTTGGCCGAACCGTCGGCGAACTGCTGCTTGAACTCGGCCCAGCCGCGCGGATCCTTGTAGAGGTAGGTCGTGCGCGCCGAGCTGGTGCAGTAGAGCTCGGCCATGGCGGGCATACCCTCCTTCTCGATGCGCGCGGCAAAGCCCTCGCACTCTTCCCGGAAGCGCGCCTTGGCCTCCGGATCGGTCGCGCCGCCGCCACCGCCTGCGGCGATCACCAGGGAGCGCGCCTTGCCGGGATGGCGGATGGCGAACTCGAGCGCCCCCGTGGCGCCCATCGACAGGCCGACCATGTGCGGCTGCTCCAGCCCCAGCGCCTTGATCACGTCGGCGCAATCGTCGGCTGCGCGCGCCTGCGAATAAGAGGCCACCTTGTCGGGCACGTCCGACGGCGGCCAGCCGCGCGCGGCGTAGGTGATGCAGCGGTAGCGGCGCGAGAAATAACGGACCTGCGGTTCCCAGCTCAGGTAGTGGCCGCCGAATTCGTGGAGGAACAGGAGCGGGTCGCCCGCGCCGGTTTCCTCGTAATAAAGGCTCACTCCGTCGGAGGTTTTGATGTGCGGCACGGCAACACTCCCAATTGTCTTGCGGGCTTAGCAAGCCGGCGCGCATCTTGTCGACCATGACCATCATTCTTCAGGAAGCCCTTCGCGGCGTCTTCTACGCCCCCTTTTATGTCGCGTTGGCGCGCGGCGCCTTTGTTGCCGAGGGCGTGGACATTCGCTTCACCAGCTCGCCTCACCCCGACAAAACCGCGTTGCGCGTCATGGACGGCACCGTCGACGTTAGTTGGGGCGGGCCGATGAGGGTCATGCAGACCTATCAACACGTACCCGACTGCGACATCGTCTGCTTCGGCGAAGTCGTGACGCGCGATCCGTTCCTGTTGATGGGCCGCGGGCCCCGGCCGAACTTTACCTTGGCGGACCTGAAATCGGTGAGGCTCGCCACGGTGAGCGAAGTGCCGACACCCTGGCTCTGCCTGCAGCACGATCTGCGCCTGGCCGACATCGATCCCGCTACGATCACGCGCGTGACCGGCCAGACGATGGCCGAGAACATGGCGGCGCTGAAGGCGGGCACCGTCGACGTCATCCAGGTCTTCGAGCCCTTCCCCAGCCTGCTGCTGGCCGAGGGTGCTGCGCACATCTGGCACGAGGCGGCGCACCGCGGTCACACCTCCTACACCTGCTTCTACGCGCGCCGGGGCACGCTCACGTCGCGACGCGACGAGCTGCTGCGCATGGTCCGCGCGATCGACCGCACGGAAAAGTGGGTGGCGAAAGCCAGCGGCAGGGAGATCGCCGAGGTGATTGCCGGCTACTTCGAGGATCTGCCGCCGGCGATTCTCGAGGCGGTGTGCACGCGCTACAAGGCACTCGGAATCTGGGGCAAGAACCCGATCCTGCCGCGCGACGGCTATGACCGACTGCGCGACGGGCTGGTTTCGGGCGGTTTCGTCTCGCCCGGCGCCACTTTCGAGCAGGCGGTCGACAACAGCCTCGCTGAAACGGTCATTGACGAAAAGCTGGCACCGCTTACTTAAAGGACATGCCTCCGGTCTTCTCCGACAACAGCTACGCCCGCCTGCCCGACCGCTTCTATGCGCGGCTGGTGCCGACGCCCGTTACTGCTCCGAAACTGGTCAAGATCAACCGGGCGCTGGCTCTACAGCTCGGCCTCGATCCCGACTTCCTGGCGTCTCCCGAGGGCGTCGAGATCCTGGCCGGCAACCGAGTGGCCGAGGGGTCGGAGCCGATCGCGCTGGCCTATGCTGGCCACCAGTTCGGCAACTTCTCGCCGCAACTGGGCGACGGCCGCGCCGTCCTGCTGGGCGAGGTGGTCGACATCACCGGCGTGCGCCGCGACATCCAGCTCAAGGGTTCGGGGCCGACGCCCTTCTCGCGTCGCGGCGACGGCCGCGCCGCGCTCGGTCCGGTGCTGCGCGAATACATCATCAGCGAGGCCATGCACGCATTAGGCATTCCCACGACGCGCTCGCTCGCCGCCGTCATGACCGGCGATCCCGTGATCCGCGAGAACGTGATGCCGGGCGCGGTTCTGACACGCGTCGCCTCGAGCCATATCCGCGTCGGCACCTTCCAGTTCTTCGCCGCGCGCGGCGACACCGAGGCGCTCAGGCTGCTGGCCGATCACGTGATCGCGCGGCACTACCCCGACGCCGGCTCCTACCGCGGCCTCTACGACAGGGTGATCGCGCGCCAAGCGGAACTCGTCGCGCAATGGCTGGGCGTGGGCTTCATCCACGGCGTGATGAACACCGACAATGTGTCGATCGCCGGCGAGACGATCGACTACGGTCCGTGCGCCTTCATGGACGCCTATCATCCCGAGACGGTGTTCAGCTCGATCGACCAGACCGGCCGCTACGCCTACGACAAGCAGCCGCAGATCGCCGGCTGGAACCTGGCGCGGCTGGGCGAGGCGCTGTTGCCGCTGTTCACCGACGACAAGGACGCGGCCCTGGCGCAGGCCAACGAGTCGCTCGGCAAATACGGCGACATCTTTCATGCCGCCTATCTCGCGGTGATGCGCCGCAAGCTCGGTCTCGCGACCGGGCAAGATGGCGATGGCGCACTCGCCCAGTCGTTCCTCGAGATCCTGACCGACAACGGCACCGATCATACGCTCGCCTTCCGCGGCCTCGGCGACGGCACCGCGCGCGGCCTGTTCGAGGATCCGGTGGCGTTCGATGCCTGGGAGACGACGTGGCGCGCGCGGCTCGCCGCCGAGCCACGGGACGAGGCAACCCGCACCGCCGCCCTGAACGCGGCCAACCCGGCCTACATCCCGCGCAACCACAACGTCGAAGAAGCGCTGGCCGCGGCGATCCAGGACGGGAATTTCGAACCGTTCGAGGCGTTGCTGAAAGTCCTCGCCCACCCGTTCGAGGCGCATCCGGAGTTTGCCGCCTACGCCGGGCCGCCTTCGGGCCCGCCGGGAAATTACCGAACCTATTGTGGCACCTGAGACCTGCTCGGTTGAGCGGCGGCGGATACCCGGGAAACGGCGCTAACGAGCGCGCTCGAGCAGGATCCAGCTGCGGGTCTCGCTGCACCGCGGGAAATTCTTCGCGAGATAGGCGCCGTAGCGCTCGGAAGACTCCGGCGGGCGCAATGGAGAGCGAAGGCGTCTGCCACCATCGTGCCTGACTGATGTGCCAACAGCGATGGGATTGAGCTACCGTGTGCTACTGCTCACGCTGACTGGGAGGCCATCTTGGGAATGCTGGGTATAAGCAATTGGCTCAAACCACCGCTCTCAAACGTTCGTGCGTGCAAAATTGTCATTGGTGGCATCTGGGCGCTGGCGCTGTGGTGCAGCTGGCAGGAGATGGGGCTTGCCGGGGATGGCCCATTTGCGTTGGTCGAAATGGTAGGCCGCCTGTATTTCCCGACCTTTGAGTGGACGACGCCCCGCTTCTTCCCCCAGGTCGTCGATACAATTCCGATCGTGGCGGCAATCCACCTTGGCGTCGTAGACCTCCATTGGCTGGCGCGATTGATGACGCTTGGCATGTATTGCCTCCCGATCGTTCTTTACACGATGGCGCTCGCGCGTACCGCGGATGACACAGTATTGCTCGCCACGACAATCGCGGCCATTGCCATGGTATTCCTCGCGACTTCGTTCGAAATCGAAGCCGAACATAATGCGGCCGACGCTGTCACGCTGGCGGCTGGGGTATGGCTTGTCACGGCAAGGAAACTTCGCACAGGCGATGGTATCGTTCTGTTGGCACTCGCGACGCTGGCGCTCAAAACCTACGAGACGTTCGTCTATCTCGGTCCCCTACTTGCCGCGCTGACCTTCGTGACCGTGTGGCGTGCTCGGCCTCGACCAATTTTGCCGGTCAGTCTCTATTGCTTGGCGGGACTGCTATTTGTCATGAGCATGGGACTCTCGGTCGATGCCATCGTGAACTATCCGGATCGAGAGTATTTGATGTCGATGATGGCTGACGCGACTACCTTCTGGAGGAGCCTCCCTTTCGATCTGCTTGTTGGCTCGGCGGTTGTCGTTATCGTCTGGTTGTTCGTGAAGCCTGATGATCTTCGCAGCCCGCGCCCTTATCTCTATGCTGGAATCTTCTTATGTCTTCTGGCGCTCTCGCCGTTGCTGACGTTCCACAACCTCCTGATGCGTGGGCACTTTTCCTTCGATGTGGACATCGCCCGGCTTCCCGCCGGTGCGGTCTTGGCCGGTGTTATTTTGTTCGACTGGCTCTACAAGGCAAACCCATCCTTGCAGATGCGGTCTCTTGAGGTCTTGAGTGAAACGAACGTCTCGCGCCGTCTTCTGGTATTCGCGTGTGCGATGTTCGCCGCCGCACTACCGTGGCAACTCGTTCTCGTCGGCGTATTCCAGAATTATATGGAAGAGGTAAAGACGACGATTCGCAATAATGCGGGGATAGTTGCCTTCGAGGATTTGCCAGTGTCCTCGCCTCTGTTGGGACTATACGGTGCGCAAGTAGCCTATCTAGGGTTGGTGCTGCGTGAATCGTCGACTGACGCCCAGATCTCACTACCTCGCGCCGACAGAAACTGGCAGCCACCAGATGGTTTGCCGAACTTGCGCAAATTCGATCAGCGTGGTTACAATTGTTCCTGAAGTAGACGCGTGCTTGGAAGTCGGACCGTATCCGACACACTGAGGAACCTCATCGCGCGATCATCCATATTCACACAGACCAGCCTCGCAGTCGATCAAGGCGATAGATATAAAGAAAACGGCTCTAGCGAGTGCGCTCGAGCAGGATCCAGCTGCGGGTCTCGCTGCGTCGCGGGAAGTTTTTCGCGAGATAGGCGCCGTAGCGCTCGGTCGCGAGCAGCGTGACCGCACGGTAGGTCGAGAACTTCGGAATCAACACGTACGTCGCATCGCCCAGCATCGATTCGGCGGGCTGCCACGGGAAGGCCTTGTCGAGCCACAGGGTGACGCCGCGCGGCGGCGAGCGCCCCAGGATGAACGGCATCGGGTTGACCTGGTCGAGGACGGCGATCGCGCCCTGGCGCCGCGCCGGATCGTCGAACAGAGCGGCAGCCTCCCCGAGCGTCTCGGCGTATTCGAACTGCGACAGCTCCTCGTTGTCGGTGTCGAGCGTGCGGATGCGGCTGAGCAGCGCGCGATCGATGCCGTGACGGGCGACCGCGTCGAGCAGGCCGGGCTCGTCGCGCGGCACCGCCAGCCCCCTGAGCGCCGTCGGTCCTTCGAAGACGTAGAGCGAGGGGCTGCGCACGGCCTGCCAGTGATAGACCAGCAGGCTCGCGGCCTGCTTGCCCATGCCGGCGACGGGGAACACCAGCAGCGCCGCCATCACCCAGACGGCCGAGCGCGGCCGGCCCTCGTGGCGGTCGCCGCGCAGGTGATCGTAGAGCAGGAAAGCCACCCCGACCGACAGCGGCAGGCCGCGGAGCTGCGTGTTCTGCGACAGCACGGCGATCGCGGCGGCGACGAGCAGGCCGACCGCGACCGGCACGCGCAGCGAGACTTGGCCCGAGCGCCAGAGCGCCAGCGCCACGATCGCGCCGATGCACATCAGCGACAGCTCGGGCACGTTGGCCAGCACCATCTTGGCGAACTCGCGCGCGTCGTAGTTGGCCGCGCCGGTGTCAAGTGCCGCAAACACGTCGGACAGATAGGCCCAGTTCCACGGCGCGACGGCCAGCAGCGCGGCGGCCACGGCGAGACCACCCCACAGGATGCGCCGGCGGCGCAGGTGCTCGCTCACCAGCCAGGCAATGCAAAGCTCGCCCAGCGCGGCGGCGAAGTAGGTGATCTTGAGATGGTAGAGCGCCGCGATCAGCGCCGCGGCCACCGCCAGGTCGGGCCAGTCGCGGGGCGATGCATCGCGCGCGCGCGCGCGCGGCGGCACGAACAGGATGAGGCTGAGGACGCCCAGCCCCGACCACCCGATCGCGTTGTAGTCCATGGCGAAGGTGAAATCGCCGACCGGCTCGCCGACGTTGATCGGCATCAGCACGAGCAGGCAGACATAGATGACGAAGACCGCCGCCGGCACGAGCGGCAGGCGTCGCCCCGCCGCCGCCAACGCCGCCATGAACAGCACTGCCGTGGCCACGATCTCGCCGGCGATGAAGGCCCACACCGTGGGTCCGGTGAACCAGAATCCGATCGCCGTCAGCCGAAACGAGAGCGTGCCCAGCGGATCGTGGAAGTCGACGTGGGCCGTCTGGCCGTTATGGAGCGACCAGGCACCGGCGAGGTTGAACAGCATGTCCCAGGTCATCTGACGGGACACGATGCGCCCGGGTGAAGCCAGCAGCCACGCCGACGCCACCACAACGAGGCCCGTCAGCAGCGCCAGCGGGATCCAGGGGGCGTCGTCGAAGAGGAGCTTCCGCCAGAGCCGGGCGTCTCGGCTAGATGCTGAGGTCAAGAAGGTTGTAGTCCTTCATGTCCGACTTGGCCTTGTCGTCCCAGCGATAAGGGAGGCCCTCGTCGGCGTGCGGCTTGTAGGCGAACGAGATCTCGTCGGGGAAGCGCTGGCGGCGGGCGTCGATACCGTAGCCGATCAGGCGCGCGCGCTGACGGATGCGCTCGGCATCGTAGGTCGCGGCCTTGTTATGGATGCCGCCGCTTGTCACGCCCAGCACCGACTTGCGGCGGTGGAAGCCGAAGTTCACCGTCACCCGCCAGTCCTTGCTGGTGTTGGCGAAGGAGCCATGCAGCGCCTGACGGTTGGTCATGGCGACGTCGCCCGGCTTGCAGATCATCGGGACCGCGTCGGGCAGGCGCTCGGTGCCGGCCTGCTCGGCGAGCCGCTTGATGTCGATCCGGCCCAGCTTGTGGGAGCCTGGTACGACCCACACCCCGTTGGCGGCGGTGCAGCCGTAGAGTTGGCCCATGAAGTTGAAGCCATGGACGCCCTGGTCCCACTCCGCACTGTCCCAGTGCGTGGTGCCGTCCTGGTGCCAGGCGACGGACGCGCCCTTGCCCGGTTCCTTGATCCACAGCGCCTCGTTGAACGGCGTGAAGTCGGGGCCGTTGATGGCGGCGGCGACAGCCAGCAGGCCGGGATGGCCGTAGACGCGCAGCGACGCCTCGGAGAACTGCAGCGAGCCCAGGATGAGGTAGACGACTTCCGTCGGCAGGCCCTCGGCCGCCTTGGGCTCATACATCTTCACCGGGTGGCGGCCGTTGGCGAGCGACGTGCCGCCAAAGGGATCGCCGAGCGGTTTGGACCACAGAAGGTTCGGTCCCTGACAGTCGGCGGCGAGTGCCGGCCGGCCCTTGGCGTCGACTGCCGCGCCTTTCTCCCGAGGCAGCCGGTCGAGGATATCGTGCAAGTCACTCTCAATGTCAGCCAGCTCCTCCGGCCGCAGCACGCCCTCGAAGACGTAGAAACCGCAGCGCCAGTAGGCCTCGACGATATCGGGATGCAGCTCGCCGTTCGCGGTGAACCGGATC
Organism: Hyphomicrobiales bacterium; assembly: GCA_041691635.1. Classification (GTDB taxonomy): domain Bacteria; phylum Pseudomonadota; class Alphaproteobacteria; order Reyranellales; family Reyranellaceae; genus Reyranella. The sequence goes on along the minus strand of JBEPUH010000001.1, from coordinate 275,458 downwards.
GGGCCGCGATTGCCGAGCCGGTAGGCCCGCTGCTCGCCGTCGCGCAGGTAGGCCTGCATGGCCTTTTCTTCCGATCCGTAGTCCACACTGTCCATGGCGCATCCCTCCCGAGGATGAATGGCCCCGACGATAACGCCCCCCGGCCCGCCCTGACAATCGACGAGACATCCCTGGGAACATTCGAGCCGCATGGCGCGTTGGGCATGAGCGATGTCCATCCGAACAAGCACCCTCCTCCTCGCGACCTTGGCCGGTGGCATGCTGGTCAGCGCCTATCTGATCGGCCCCGCACCGGCTGCCACGACGCCATCGGTCGCCCGTGACACTGCCCAGCAGCCCGCTGTCGCCAAGGCGCCCCCGCCAGCGCCCACTGCCACCATCAAGACGGTCCGCGCTCCAGTGCCGCTGCTCACCGGGGGGCACGACACCTATTTCGACGTCAGTACCGCCGCTGCTGCGGACACCACAGTCCCGGCGCCGCAGGAAGCCAGGGCGACGCAGAACGACGTGACGGCCAGCGACGCCGCTGCACGGGCCAGCGTCGAGAGGGACGGCTATCGCAACATCCGTGGCCTCGTGAAAGCCGCCGACGGCACGTGGCGCGGCCGGGCGATGCGCGGCAGCACCGAGATCACCGTCGTCGTCGATCCGAGCGGCAGCGTCTCCGCCGAGTAAATCCCAACAAATTTCTTCGCCAGGAGAACCCCATGCCCGACGACAACACCCGACCCACGACCGTGATCGCCCGCCAGCCGGGCAACGGCGGTCTTTACTTCATCGTCGGCGCGCTCGTCGTGCTCGTGCTCGTCGGCGGCTACGTCATGCTAGGCGCATCGGGCCTCAATACCCAGATCGCCAAGGGCCCCGCTCAGAACATCGATGTCACCGTTCAGCAGCCGAGCGCTCCCGCGGCGCCCGCCACGCCCGCGCCGCGCCGCGAAGAGCCACACGACGCCCGCCACTAGGGCGGCGATCCGGCGACAAGCCCACCCATCAAACGGTCGAGCCGCGCGAGATATGTTTGCGCGTGCGTGCCGTAGTCGACGCCCGGCGTCTTGAGGTGAATGTCCGACACCATCGCCCACAGCGCCTCGCGTAGAACACTGGCCGCCTTCATCGCGGCAAAGGCGTGCCGCAGGCTGTCGTCCGCCTTGCCGTTGAAATAAGCATCGAGCAACGCGGTGTCGTCTGCGGCCGTGAACTCGCCGTTAGACGACAGGTTGGCGAGATCGAACATCGCCGTGCCGAAGCCGCCATATTCCCAGTCGATCAGCCACAGGCGCTTGCCGTCGTCCATGAAATTGCCGGGCAGCAGGTCGTGATGGCCGAACACGATCGGCAGCGGCACTTGGCACGCCTCCAGCCGATCGGCGAGCGCCAGGTACTTCGCGTCGCCGTCGATCAGCCGCACGTAGTCGCGGATGACGTGGAACACCCAGAACATGTTGGCCGGCCCGCGCAAGCGCCTGCCGACCTCGCGATGGCAGGTCTGAAGCAGCGCCACGATGCGCGGCGCCTCCACGCCGAGATCGGACTCGCCCAGAGTGCGGCCCTCGATGAAGCGCAGCACGGTGATGCCGGGCTCGACGTACACCACCTCGGGCGACAGGCCGGCCTCGAACGCCGCCCGTGAGGCCGCGCGCTCGCGGTCGCGGAAGACGTGGTGCGCCGGAATGTCGTCGCCGCAGCGCACGACGTACTTGCCGCTGCGATCCGTCGCCAGGAAGGAGATGTTGGTGAGGCCGCCGGTCAACAGCTCGAGCGTCACCGCCCCCCGCCATATCGGCAGGCGGGAGAGGCGCTCGCCAAGGGCGTCCATTGCCATGGCGATATGCTAGCGTGAGCGGAGCCACGGAGGAAATGATGCCTGACACGCGCGTAACCAACACCATCACCGGCCGCGATGCCTTCCTGCGCGTGTTGAGCGACGAGGGCGTCGTCAAGATGTTCGGCAACCCCGGCACCACCGAGCTGCCGATCATGCATGCGCTCTCGTCGGCGCCGGAGATGGGCTATGTGCTGGCCCTCCAGGAGGCGGTGGTGATCGCCATGGCCGACGGCTATGCGCGCGCCTCGGGCAAGCTTGTGTCGTGCAATGTCCACGTGGCGCCCGGCCTCGGCAACGCCATCGGCTCGATCTATACCTCGATGATGTCCGGCACGCCGATGATCGTGACCGCCGGCCAGCAGGAACAGGGCCACGGCCTCACCGAGCCGCTGCTCTATGCGCCACTCGTGCCGATCGCGACTCCCGTTGTGAAGTGGGCCACTGAAGTGAGCCGCATCGAGGACTTGCCACGCATCCTGCGTCGGGCCGCCAAGATCGCGACCACTGCGCCCACCGGGCCGGTGTTCATCTCCCTGCCCGGCGACATCCTGAACAACGAGGCCGCAATCGACATGGGCGCGGTCACGCATGTCGATACGGCGGTGCGCCCATCCGACGCCGCGCTGGAGCAACTGGCGAAGCGTCTTCTCTCGGCCAGAAAGCCGGTGATCCTGGCAGGCCACGAGATCGCCACCGCCGATGCCTTCGCCGAAGCGACGGAGTTGGCCGAAACCCTGGGCGCGCCGGTGCTGCAACAGACCGTGGCCTGGGGCGCGCATTTCCCGTCCGAACATCCGGCCTATCTCGGCGCGCTGAACCGCGACCAGAAATACGTGCGCCGCGTGCTCTCCGACTACGACCTGATGTTCTGCGTCGGCTCCGACGTGCTCAAGATGTCGGTGTGGAGCGAGACCGAGCCGCTGCCCGAGACCACCGCCGTCGCCATGATCGGCCTGCGCGACTGGGAGATGGGCAAGAACTTCCCCGCCGAGATCGCGTTGCGTGCCGACGTGAAGGAGACGCTGAAGGCGCTGATCCCCCTGCTGAAAAAGATCGGCGGTGCGGCACTGGCCACCCGGGCGAAGGCCTCGCTCGCCGAAATCGCGCCCAGGAACTGGAGCGCCCAGCGCGCGGCGCGCAAGGCCAGGCTCGCTCCGCCCACGGAGAAGCCGCTGCCGGCGGAGTGGGTGATGATGCGCATGTGCGAGAAGCTGCCCAGGGACGCAGTCGTGGTCGAGGAAGGCCTCACCAGCACCGCGACCCTGCCGAGCTACTACGCGTTCCGCGACCGCAACAGCTTCTTCGGCAACGTGAGCGGCGGCATCGGCTGGGGCATCGCCGCCGCGGTCGGCGTGCAGGTCGCTCTCCCCGCGCGCCGCGTCGTGGCCGTGATCGGCGACGGCAGCGCCATGTATTCCATCACCGCGCTGTGGAGTGCCGCCAACCAGAAGTTGCCGGTGATCTTCCTGATCACCAACAACGAGGGCTATCAGATCCTGAAGGACCGCCTGAAGCTGTTCCATGGCAATGACACCCCCATCGGCATGGACTTCAACGATCCGCCGATGAACATCGCCAGGATCGCCGAGGGCTTCGGCGTCGCGTCCGAGCGGGTCAATACCGTTGCCGGCTTCGACGCCGCCCTCGACAAGGCCTTGGCCCGGACCGACGGCCCCACACTGATTGAAGTGATGGTGAAGAAAACGTAGGCCGGACGCTTCACACGCTCCGCAGGCAAGCCACAGGCCAAAGGTTCCCGGAAGTAGGGCGAAAAAAAGGCCTAGTTTATATGTGTATAAGACGGCGCAGACGGTGTAGCTTGGCCTTGGCGTATCGCCACAAAACACTCTCTCACTAGGATACCAGACATGGCTACAGGCACGGTTAAGTGGTTCAACGCCACCAAGGGTTTCGGTTTCATTCAGCCGGACGGCGGCGGCAAGGATGTGTTCGTGCACATCAGCGCCGTTGAGCGCGCTGGTCTGAACGGCCTCAACGAGGGCCAGAAGATCACCTACGAAGTCCAGCAGGACCGCGGCAAGGATGCTGCGGTGAACCTCAAGGCCTAACGGCCGCTGCGAGATCGGTGCGGAGACGGCCTCGGGCTGTTTCCGCACCTCCTCGACGCTTCTCGTTCGACGAGAAGCCAATAATTTCGAACTTGATCGCCAACTAAGATCCCATCCGTTTTACGGACTGATGGACAGTAGACGCGTGTCCGGCGCCTTGACGTCTACTCCGCCGCCTGCGCGCGGGCTTGGAGCTTGGCCAATTCCTCGGCGATCTGCACGGCATTCCAGGCGGCGCCCTTCAACAGCTGATCACCGGCCACGAACAGCGCGAGACCGTTCGGATTGGTGAGGTCGCGGCGGATGCGGCCGACATGGACGTCGAGATCGCCCGACGCCTCGAGCGGCATCGGGAAGTGGTTGTTGGCCGCATCGTCGACCAACTTCACGCCCGGCGCATTGGCGATGATCTCGCGCGCCTCGGCCGGCGACAGCGGCCGCTCGAGTTCGAGCGACACCGACTCCGAATGCGCACGCAGCACCGGCACGCGAATGCAGGTCGGCAGGATCGGGAGTTCGGGCGCATGGAACATTTTGCGCATTTCCTCGATCACCTTGTTCTCTTCCTCGTTGTAGCCGTTCTCGGCCACCGTGGTATTGTGCGAGAAGAGATTGAACGCGATCTGGTGCGGGAACACCGACTTGATGACGTCCTTGCCCTCGGCATACTGCCGCGTCTGGTCTTCGAGCTCCTGCATGGCGGCAGCGCCCGCGCCCGAGGCCGACTGATACGTCGACACGACAATCTTCTTGATGCCCGCGGCCTGGTGGATCGGCCACACCGCCACCGCGAGGATCGCCGCCGTGCAGTTCGGGTTGGCGATGACGCCGTTGTGGTGGCGCAAATCGCCCGGGTTCACTTCGGGCACGACCAGCGGCGTGTTGGGGTCCATGCGGAAGGCCGAGGAGTTGTCGATCACGACCGCGCCCGCGGCCTTGGCGGCCGGGATGAACTCGCGGCTGCGCGTGGCGCCGGCGCTGAAGAAGGCGATGTCGATGCCCTTGAACGAGGAGGCTCTGACCTCTTCCACGGTGTGCGGCTTGCCTTTGAACTCGAGCGTCTTGCCGGCCGAGCGGGCCGAGGCGAGCAGCTTCAAGGAAGCGACGGGGAAGTTCCGCCGCTCGAGGACGCGGAGGATCTCGACCCCGACCGCGCCGGTGGCACCAACGATGGCAATGTTTTGAGCGTTCATGGTGGGGCGAGTTTATATATGAGCGCCCACAGGACGAAAAGGGCTGGAAAGGCCCAGAAAAGCTCGGGAAAGCCCCAAAATAAAGAGGCCGACATCCCCGAAGGAGCCGGCCCCTGATCGCTTCACCTGGGAGGTCGCCTAGCGCGCGGCGTGCGCGTCGACCTTGCGGGTGTTCTCGGTGGCGGCTTCGACCACCATGTTCTTCATCGCCTTCTGCAGCTTGTCGAAGGCGCGCACCTCGATCTGGCGCACCCTCTCGCGGCTGATGCCGTACTTGGCCGACAGGTCCTCGAGCGTCTGGGGCTCGTCGGTGAGGCGGCGTTCGACGATGATGTGACGCTCGCGCTCGGTGAGCTGCTTCAGGGCACCGGCCAGCATGTTCTTGCGCTGGCCCATCTCCTGGCTGTCGCCGAGGCGGGTTTCCTGGTTGGGTGTATCGTCGACCAGCCAGTCCTGCCACTCCATGTCGCCCTCGGCCTTCACCGAGGCATTGAGCGAGCTGTCGGGGGCGGCGAGGCGGCGGTTCATGTTGACCACCTCCGCTTCCGGCACGCCGAGGCGCGTGGCGATCTTGGTCACGTTCTCAGGGCTGAGGTCGCCTTCCTCGATCGCCTGCATCTGGCCCTTGAGCTTGCGCAGGTTGAAGAACAGCTTCTTCTGCGCCGCCGTCGTGCCCATCTTCACGAGCGACCAGCTATGCAGGATGTATTCCTGAATTGAAGCGCGGATCCACCACATCGCATAGGTGGCCAGCCGGAAGCCGCGATCCGGGTCGAAGCGCTTCACCGCCTGCATCATGCCGACGTTGCCTTCGGAGATGAGCTCGGCCACGGGCAGGCCGTAGCCGCGATAGCCCATGGCGATCTTGGCCACGAGACGCAGATGGCTGGTGACGAGCTGGTGCGCGGCCTTGGAGTCGCCGTGCTCACGCCAGCGCTTGGCCAGCATGAACTCCTCTTGTGGCTCCAGGAGCGGGAATTTGCGGATGTCGCTCAGGTAGCGACTGAGATTGCCCTCGGGCGACAGGTTCGACGAGAGGGCGGGAAGACGGGCGGTCGTTGCGGTAGCCATTGGCTCCCCCTTTCCTAGATAAACGGGCGTTTAGCACTCTCGCCCGCTGACTGCTAAATCCGACTCTAATGGTCGGATAGTCGGAGGGTCAAGAAAAACCTACTAACCCACTCAGGTATTGTGGAAATCACTTAGCGCCGTTCAGTTCAGCGATGAGCTTCTGGAAGTCTTGAGGCAATTCTGTGGCAAAGCGCAGCTCCTGATGGGTTCGGGGATGGGTAAACTCCAGAACCGCCGCATGCAGCGCCTGCCTTTTGAATATTTTCAACGCCTCGGGTCCGGGCCCGTTCCGTTTGCGCCCGTACAAAGGGTCGCCTACCACCGGCAGGCCGATATGGGACATGTGCACCCTCACCTGATGCGTCCGCCCGGTATGGAGCTTGGCGCCCATCAGGCTGGCGATCGGCGTCAGCGGCGGGCCGAAACGCTCTTCCAGCCACCATTCAGTGAGCGAATGCCTGCCGCCGCTACGTCGAACGGCCATCCGCTTGCGATCGGCCGGGTGACGGTCGATCTGGCCTTCGACGGTGCCGGCCTTCATCTTCGGGCCGCCCCAGACCAGCACCTTGTAGATGCGGGTCAGATCATGCGCGGCGAACAGCTTGGACAGCGCGTGGTGCGTGTTGTCGTTCTTGGCCACGACCATGACGCCCGACGTGTCCTTGTCGAGGCGATGGACGATCCCCGGGCGACGCACGCCGCCGATTCCCGACAGGCTGTCGCCGCAGTGAGCGATCAACGCATTGACCAGCGTGTGGTCGGGATTGCCCGGCGCAGGATGGACGACGAGGCCCGCCGGCTTGTCCACGACCAGCAGGTCGGTGTCTTCATAGAGGATGTCGAGATCGAGCGCCTGGGCCACCGGTTCGGGCGCGACGGCTGCGGGAATATCGACGACGAACTGCTCGCCGATTTTGACCTTGCGGGACGGCTCTTCTACTGTCGCCCCCGGTCCGCCCGTCGGGCCGGCCAACGCCACACGGCGGCTTTCGATCAGCGCCTTCACGCGACTGCGCGTGAGGGCCGGCAAGGCAGCCGTCAGCGCACGGTCGAGCCGCTCGCCGGCGGTGCTGGCGTCGATGGTCACGAGGTGGCGGCTGGCGTCGCTCATCTGTCGTTCATGGAGTTCTCTTGGCGTCCCCTGCTCAGGCCCAGCCTTCCAAGGTCCACGCCCCCCTTTGGCTGAAGGTGCTGGTCATCGTGATGGGCCTGCTGATCGTCGCGGGCTTCGTCGTCGTCGCCGCCGAGATCGCCCGCCGCATGTCTAGCCCGGGCGGCCTGCGCTCGCCAGCGGCCAAGGCCGCCTTCACCCAGCGCATCGCCCTGCCCTCGGGCGCGCAGGTCCAGTCGATGGAAGCCGTCGCCGATCGCCTGGTCGTACATGTGAAGACGTCCGACGGACAGTCCACCGCCTATATTGTCGATCCCCGCACCGGCGCCCTGCTCGGCACCGTCGAATTCCCGCCTGGAGCCGCCCGCTAAATGAACTTCCGCAGCGACAACGAAAGCGGCGCCCACCCGCTGATCATCGAGGCCGTCGGCCGCGCCTTCGGCGCCGGACCCGTCCATTCCTACGGCGCCGACGAGTGGACGCAGCGGGTCGAGAACCGGCTGCGCGATATCTTCGAGCGGCCCGAGCTGTGCGCCTATCCGGTGGCGACCGGCACGGCGGCCAACGTGCTGGCGTTGGCCTGCTGCACCCCGCCATGGGGCGCGATCTACAGCCACCCGACCGCGCACATCGCCGTCGACGAGGCCAATGCGCCGGAGTTCTACACCGGCGCCAAACTCGAGCCGATCGACGGCCCGGCCGGCAAGATCGATCCCAAGAATCTCGCCCACGCGCTCGCCCAGCCGGTCTACGGCGTAGTCCACCACCCGCAACCGTCCGTGGTGTCGATCACGCAGGCCACCGAGTGCGGCGCGGTCTACGCGCCGGAGGAGATCGCGGCTATCGCCACCTCGACGCATCGCCAGAAGCTCAAACTCCACATGGACGGCGCGCGCTTCGCCAATGCCGTGTCGTTCGTCGGCTGCACGCCGGCCGAGCTGTCGTGGCAGGCCGGCGTCGACGTGCTCAGCCTCGGCGCCACCAAGAATGGCGCGCTGGGCGCGGAGGTCGTGGTCTTCTTCGACAGCGACCTTGCACGCGAGTTTGAGTTCCGCCGCAAGCGCGGTGGCCACCTGTTCTCCAAGATGCGGCTGCTGTCGTCCCAGCTCGACGCCTATTTCGCCGACGGCCTGTGGCTGGCCAATGCGCGCCACGCCAACGCCATGGCGCGACGGCTGGTCGCGGGACTGACCGCGCTCAAGGGCACGTCGCTGCTCTATTCGGTCGACGCCAACGAGATCTTCGTTGTCCTGCCCGCCCACATGCACGATGCTCTGCAGGACGCCGGGGCGCAGTATCACCCTTGGCCGTCCGACCGGCCCGGCGAACGCGCCTTCCGGCTGGTGACGGCCTTCGATACCGACCCGGCCGACGTCGACAGCTTCCTCGCCATCGCCAAGGCTGCGTAAAGCACCATGACCCATCAGCGTACGCTTACCACCGCCCACTGGGGCGTCTACGAGGTCGAATACGACGACAAGGGGCAGGGCACGAAGCTGCACCCCTTCTCGAAGGATCCCGATCCCTCGCCGATCGGCCTGCATATGCTGTCCGACGAGGTGGCGCGCTTGCGCGTGCGCCGTCCCGCCGTGCGCAAGAGCTGGCTCGATCACGGTCCCGGCAGCGCGCCCGAGAAGCGCGGCGAGGAGCCGTTCGTCGAGGTGTCGTGGGATGTGGCACTCGATCTCGTCGCCCGCGAGCTGGCGCGGGTGAAGGACAAGCACTCCAACCGCGCGATCTTCGGCGGCTCCTACGGCTGGTCGAGCGCCGGCCGCTTTCATCATGCGCAGAGCCAGGTCCATCGCTTCCTGAATTCGGTCGGCGGCTACGTGCGCCACCAGGACTCCTACAGCCTGGGCGCCGCGCGCGTGCTGATGCCGCACATCGTGGCGCCGATGGAAGAGCTGATGTCCATGCACACGGGCTGGAATGTGCTGGCCGAGCACTGCAAGCTCTTCGTCACCTTCGGCGGCGTGCCGCGCAAGAACAGCCAGATCAACGCCGGCGGCGCCACCTTGCATCACGTCAAGGGCGGCCTCTATGGCATGCGGGCGGCGGGCGTGCGCTTCGTCAACGTGACGCCGACCGGCGAGGACCTCGACACCGGCGGTGACGTCGAATGGCTGGCGATCAAGCCGAACACCGACGCCGCCATGATGCTGGCGCTGTGCCACGTGCTGCTGGTCGAGAAGCTCTACGACCGAGACTTCCTCGACCGCTGCACCGTGGGCTTCGACAAGCTCGCGCCCTACCTCGCCGACAAGACGCCGGAGTGGGCGGAGAAGATCACCGGCATCTCAGCCGCGCGCATCGCCTCGCTCGCGCGCGAGATGGCCGCCACGCGCACCACCGTGTCGATCGGCTGGTCGCTGCAGCGCTCGCACCACGGCGAGCAGCCGTTCTGGGGGCTGATCACGCTCGCGTCCATGCTCGGCCAGATCGGCCTGCCCGGCGGCGGCTTCGGCGTCGGCTACGGCCCGGTCAACCTGATGGGCAGCAGCCATCCAAAATACTCCGGCCCGACGCTACCGCAGGGCACGAATGCCGTCAGCGACTTCATCCCGGTGGCGCGTTTCAGCGACATGCTGCTGAACCCCGGCGGCAAGACCACCTACAACGGCCGCGAGATCGTCTATCCCGACATCAAGCTGGTCTATTGGGCGGGCGGAAATCCGTTCCATCACCACCAGGACCTCAATCGCCTGCGCCTGGCGTGGCGCAAGCCCGAGACGATCGTATTCCACGAGCAATTCTGGACCCCGGCCGCGCGCATGGCCGACATCGTGCTGCCGGCCACGACCACCCTCGAGCGCGACGACATCGGCTACGGCAGTCGCGAGCCCTACCTGATCGCCATGAAGAAGGCGCGCGATCCGATCGGCGAGGCGCGCGACGACTACTCGATCTTCTCCGGGATCGCCCGGCGTCTGGGCAAGGGCCAGGACTACACCGAGGGCCGCGACGCCCTGCAGTGGCTGTCGCATCTCTATGCCGAGTCGCGCGAGAAGTCGGCGAAGGCCGGCGTGTCGATCCCGCCGTTCGAGGAATTCTGGGAGGCCGGCATCGCCGAGGCCAAGGGCCAGGAACGCGAGCCGGTGATGCTGGCGGCGTTCCGCGCCGATCCGCAGAAGCATCCGCTGCGCACGCCGTCGGGCAGGATCGAGATTTTCTCCGAGAAGATCCATTCGTTCGGCTACGACGACTGCCCGGGCCACGTCGTGTGGCTAGAGCCCATCGAGTGGCTCGGCTCCAAGACCGCCGAGCGCTATCCGCTGCACATGCTGTCGGACCAGCCGGCCGACAAGCTGCACAGCCAGCTCGACCACAGCCCGCACTCCAAGGCGACCAAGGTGAAGGGCCGCCAGCCGATCACCCTGCACCCCGAGGATGCGGCGGCCCGCGGCATCGCCGACGGCGATCTGCTGCGCGTGTTCAACGATCGCGGCGCGTGCCTGGCCGCCGCGCGGCTGAGCGACCGCATCCGTCGCGGTGTCGTGCGCCTGTCGACCGGCGCCTGGTTCGATCCGGCCGACTCAGGCTCCAACCGGCCGCTCGAGAAGCACGGCAATCCCAACGCGCTGACGCTCGACATCGGCGCCTCGAAGCTCTCCCAGGGCTGCATCGCGCAGACCTGTCTGGTCGAGGTCGAGCGCTTCGACGGACCGGCGCCAGCGGTGACCGCGCACCGCCTGCCGCTCTTCGCCGGCCGCGGCTAGAAGCGGTTCAGCCTTTCGCGGCCGTCGCGCGCATCGCTCGGCGTGCGGCCAAAGCACCTGCCGAACATGCGCGAGAAGGTCGGTGTCTCGCGGAAGCCGCACATCAGCGCCACCTCGGCGATCGGGATGCCGACGCCTGCCGCCGAGGTCAGCAGCCCGCACGCCCGTTCGAGTCGTGCTCTCCAGATGATCGCCGACACGCTCTGGCCGCGCCGCGCGAACACGCGATAGAGCGAGGCCCGCGAACAGCCCAGTGCGCCGGCCACGCGCTTGGGCGTCAGGCCTGCGTCGATGCACCGCCGCTCGATGAGCTTGCGGGCCGCGGTGTAGAAGCCGTCGCCGAACTGCTGGGCGTCGTCGATGCGGAAGCGGCCGGCCTGCAGGATCGCCAGGCCCATCTCAGCCGCGCCCTGCACGGCCAGGATGCGCTCGGCCCGCGTCATCTGCGCAGCCTCGTCGATCGTGGCCTTCATGTGCTGGCGCAGGATCGCGGCCAGTCCGGTGGCCGGGATGCGCCGGCCGGCGAGGCCCGACAGGTCCTCGCCCAGGATCTCGACGACCCGCCGGCGCGACAGCACGATGCCGGAGGCCCGGTGTTCCGAGCGCGCGATCTGCAGGGGACGCGCGTAGTCGACGATGTAGAGATCGCCCGGCCCCAGCCGGTGCTCGCCGTTGTGGTCGAGCATGGCGCCCGAACAGTCGCGCATCAGTTCGATGGCGATGTCGTCGCCGCCATCGAAACGGGGCCGTCCCGGTGCGCGATGGCCCTCGACCGCATCGGATGCGTGTTCCACCAGCTCGGTGCCATCGAGCACGATGCGGCGCAGGCGGGCGCGGAAGGGCCGATCGTGGGTGAGCGCGACAGGCTCGGTGCGCCTCAGGACGGTGGACCGCCAATAGGCCAGCCGCTCCCCGGCCGGCACGCCGTCGGTCGACAGGTCGACGACCCGGCCGTCGCCTTCGCCAGACATACGATCAACCGCAGCCACGCCGTTTTGAGACATATCGCTCTGGCCCTACCTCGCCGATGGAGACATTATTGCACAGAGCTCGCCGGCAGTCGCGGCGTGCCGCGGGAGTCGGGATTCGGGACGTGTTTCAGGTGTGGAAGATTTGCCGATCGTGAGCGGACAGACGCCCAAGGCGCTCGTTACCCTGCTGCTGGGCATCACCCTGCCCCGGACCGGCGCGGCTTCATCCCAACCGGAGACGCCCCGTCCATGAATACCATCGGCATCCGCGGTACCTTCTTCGACTTCGTCGACGATCCATGGAAGCATGTCGGCCGGGAACAGGAAGCGGCGCGCTTCCACGCCGACGGTCTGCTCGTGGTCGAAGACGGCAAGATCACCGACTTCGGCGCCCGCAAGGACGTCGCCAAGCGCCACCGCGGACTCAAGGTCACGTACATCGAGGACCGCATCATCGTGCCGGGCTTCGTCGACGGCCACATCCACTTCCCCCAGACGCGCGTCCTCGGCGCCTTTGGCGAGCAGCTCCTGCCGTGGCTGCAGACCTGGGTATTTCCCGAGGAGATGAAGTACGAGGACCGCACCTACGCCAAGGACGGCGCCAAGCGCTTCTTCGACACCCTGCTGGCCGGCGGCACGACCAGCTGCCAGGCCTTCACCTCGAGCTCGCCGGTGTCGACGGAGGAGCTGTTCAACGAGGCCGCGCGCCGCAACATGCTCACCATCGCGGGCCTCACCGGCATCGACCGCCACGCGCCCGAGGCGATGCTCAACACGCCGGAGCAATTCTACAAGGAGAGCAAGCGGCTGATCGAGCGCTACCATGGCAAGGACCGCAACCTCTACGCCATCACGCCGCGCTTCGCCTTCGGCTCCTCGCCCGAGCTGATGAAGGCGTGCCAGCGGCTGAAGCGCGAGTTCCCCGACTGCTGGGTCAACACCCACGTCTCGGAGAATCCCAGCGAGATCCGCAGCGTACTGGCCGAGCACGCCGACTGCGCCGACTATCTCGGGGTCTACGAGAAGTACAAGCTGGTCGGGCCGAAGTTCACCGGCGGCCACGGCGTGTGGCTGTCGGACGACGAGTTCCGCCGCCTGTCCAGGCGCGGCGCGGCGGTGGCCTTCTGCCCCTGCTCCAACCTGTTTCTCGGCAGCGGCCTGTTCCGGTTGGGCCGCGCCACCGATCCCAAGGCCCGCGTGAAGCTGTCGTGGGGCACCGATATGGGGGGCGGCAACCGCTTCTCGATGCTCGGCGTGCTCGACGACGCCTACAAGGTCGGCATGTGCAACAATACGATGCTCGACGGCAGCATCGATCCTTCCAGGCACGACCCCGCCGAAGCCGAGCGCAACAAGGTCTCGCCCTATCGCGGCTTCTGGTCGGTCACGCTGGGCGGCGCCGAGGGCCTCTACATCGACGACAAGGTCGGCAACTTCGAGCCCGGCAAAGTCGCCGACTTCGTGGCGCTCGACTGGAACGGCGGGCCGCCGGGCCTGGCCTGGCACCAGTCTCTGACGGTCGACGACAAGGGCCCGCAGAGCGTCGAGCAGGCGGCCAACCTGCTGTTCGGCGTCATGATGGTGGCCGACGAGCGCGCAGTCGACGAGACCTGGGTGATGGGCAAGCGCCTCTACAAGAAGAAGGCCTGACGTGGCCGCCGCCACACCGGTCGCGCTGGTCATCCAGCGCCGCGTCCGCGACGAGGGCGCCACCGCCTTCGCCCTGTGGGAGGCCCGCGTCTCGGCGCGGCTACAGGCGTGGCCGGGATTCGTCTCGCAGGAAGCCGTGCCACCATCGCCGCCGGTCAACGTCGACTGGACGATCGTTCAGCACTTCGTCGATGCCGACGCCGCGCGCGGCTGGCTGCAAAGTCCGGATCGCGCGGCCCTCGTCGAGGAAGTCCACGATCTGCTGGTCGGCCAGGAGGAAGTGCACCTGCTGCACGAGAAAGGGGAGCGACCGGCACGTACGGCGTCGGTCCTGATCACGTACCAAGTGCCGGCCGGAGAAGAGCCCGAGTTCCTGAAGTGGCAACGCCGCATCCAGGTCGCCCAGTCGAAGTTCCCGGGTTTCCTGCGCCACAAGATCGAGCGGCCGGTTCCAGGCATCCATGACGACTGGCTGATCGTTCTGAGCTTCGACAACGAGGCGCGTCTCAAGGCCTGGCTCGACTCGCCCGAGCGCCAGGCACTGATCGACGAAGGCGACCGCTTCGGCGCCCGGTTCAAGGTCCGTCACAGCAACCACGGCTTCGACTTGTGGTTTCCCAACGGCGCTGCGCCGACGGCGACCGGTTACGGCATCTTCAAGACCAATCTGCTGATCCTGCTGGTGCTCTATCCGCTGGTATTTCTGTGGCGGCATTTCGTCGGCACACCGATCCTCGAAGGGCACGGGGCGCCGTTTTGGCTGGCGCTGTTCATCGGCAACGTCTTCAGCACGCAGCTGCTGGGCTGGTTGATGGCGCCGGCGATCTTCAAGGCCTTCGACTGGTGGATGCAGCCCGACTCGCGCGTCTCCCGTCAGGTCGCGGGCTACGCGACGCTGGTGGCGCTCTATGGGCTGTCGATGGCGCTCTGCGCCTTCCTGTTCGACCACCCTCTCTGACGGATGGCGGCGGACGTCAGTTGAGCACGACGGCCTGCGCCGTCAGTGTCGCCAGCTCGCGTCGGTCTTGTCGAGCTTGCGGATGAGGGCCGCAAACTCGAGGTCGCCGATGCCGGCGCCCGAGGCTTCCTCGGAGAAGCGGTCGATATCGGCGCCGGATTTCCCGGCGAGATTGTCGCCCAGGATGTTGAGCGTTCCTGCTCCCGCCGCATCGACCTGGATCTGGCAGGCGCGCTCCAGCCGCCACAGGCGCAGGAACGCCTCGGGCACCGAGCGACCGGTCGTCAGCAGGCCGTGGTTGCGCAGCATCATCGCCTGGTTGTCGCCGAGGTTCGTCAACAGCCGGCCGCGCTCGTCGAGGTCGAGGCTGGGGCCCTCGTAGTCGTGATAGGCGAGCCTGCCGTGGAAGCCGGTGGCGACCATCGAGATCGGCAGCAGGCCCTCTTTCAATGCACAGATCGCCATGCCGGCGCGGGTGTGCGTATGCATCACCACCTTGTGCCGCGCGGCATGCGCCATGTGCACGGCCGAATGGATGACGAAGCCGGCGTAGTTCACCGGATAGGTCGAGTCGCCGATGATGTTGCCCTCGAGGTCGATCTTCACCAGGTTCGAGGCCGTGACCTCGTCGTAGTTGAGCCCGAACGGGTTGATCAGGAAGTGCGGCGCCTCGCCCGGTACGCGCGCCGTGAGATGGCCGTAGATCAGCTCGGTCCAGCCAAAATGGTCGACTAGGCGGTAGGCCGCGGCGAGCTGACGGCGCAGCACGGCCTCGCCCTCGGCGGGCGGTAGCGTGTGGATGTCGATTCCGGTCAGCGGCAGATCGGACGCAATATGCATGTCCATGGACGTTTCCTCCCGAGAACTGGCGCTATGATCGGCCAACCGGGAGGAAACGTCCATGGCGGAGAAACCGCGTCTCGATACGACTCGCCTGCAGAAGATGGCCCAGGCCTATTGGGAGAGTGCGGCTCTCATGGCCGCTGTCGAGCTCGACGTCTTCACCGCCATCGCCCGCGGCCAGGATACGATCCCCGCCGTCGCCAAGGCCGCCGGCATCGGCGAGCGCAATGCCGAACGCCTAATGACGGCGCTCGTGGCCATGACCCTGTTGACGTTCGAAGACGGCGGTCGCTTCGCCAACGCCCCCGACGTCGAGCGCTTCCTGGTCAAGGACAGCGACCGCTACGCCGGCCCGTGGATCCTGTTCACCAAGCCGCGTTGGGAGGCCTACGGCAAGATGAGCGAGCGGCTGCGCAACAGTGAGGTCCACAAGCTCGGCGCCTACGAGGAGTTCACCGTCGATGACGCCCGCCACTATCACGCCGCGACCTACTCGATCGGCATGGGCGCCGCCCGCCTGTTCAGCCGCAGCGTCGACCTCTCCGGGCGCAAGCTGATGCTCGACCTGGGCGGCGGCTCGGGCGCCTACAGCATCGTGGCGACGGCGGCCTACCCCGGCCTGAAGGCGATCGTGCTCGACCTGCCGCCGGTCGCGGTGGTGGCGCGCGAGTACATCGCCGCCAACAAGGCCGGGGACCGCGTGAGCGCCGTCGCCGGCGACTTCACCGAGAGCACGTTTCCGCAAGGCGTCGACGTCGTTGTGATGGCGAGCAACCTGCCGCAGTACGAGCCTGGCCTGATCCGGCTGGTGGTCGCCAAGGCCTTCGCGGCTCTCGTGCCGGGCGGCGAGATGCACCTGGTTGGCGAGACCCTGCACGACGACCGCCGCGGGCCGCTGTCGGCGGCCCTGTGGGGCCTGAACGAGGGCGTCTACGGCAGCACCGGTGTCGCCCACACCGAGTCCGAGGTGAAGGGCTACTTCACCGGCGCGGGCTTCATGGAGGTAACGGTCAACCCCTTCGTGCCCGGCGTGCTGTCGCGCATCGCCGGGCGCAAGCCTACCAGCGGACGCTGACGCCGAGCGAGATGGTGCACGGGGTCGAGTCGAGGACGTTGGTGCCGACCTTGAGGTCGTAGTCGACGTTCTTGACGTTGGGATTCCAGCGGATGCCGACCTGGCCGCCGACCTGGCCCGTGACGTCGCCGGGAAAGCGGCCGAAGCCCTCGACCATCAGCTTGAGTTCGTCGGTGACCTGCGCCTCGAACTGGGCGCCGCCGAACGCGGCATGCGGCTGGGTGGAGAGACGCCCATAGGTCCAGCCGAGGTTGATGTTGAGGTTGACCTGCTGGGTCACCGGCACGGTCAGCAGGCCGAGCAGCGCCGCGGCATCCAACGTCCCGGTGCGGGCGTTCCACACGCCCTGGGGCGCCAGCGCAAAGCTCGTGCCGGCTTCCTCGTCGCGTAGGTTGATCTTCATCTTCGGACCGTAGGCGATGTCGTCGAGGCTGTGCCAGCCATGGACGATGACGGCGCCGAACTCGACCGTCGGCAGCGCCAGGAACGTGCAGGACGGTTGGGCGAAGGTCGCGACGCCCGCGAGGTAGTTGGAGTTCCAGGCCTCGACCGCGCAGGTGCCGGGCGCCGTGACGGCGGCATCGTCGATGATGTCGGCGTTGCCTGCGGCCCGCGCGCCCTGCCCGGGCACGGCGACGAGACCCGCAATGACCAAAAGCCGCTTCCACCCGAAAGCCAAGGACGCACTCCCCGACGCCAGGCGCCCATAGGCACGCCGGCATTCGCACGCAGTGTGCGGGTCGGAAGGCGGAATTTAAAGAGGTTTCGGGTGTTGGCGCTCCCTACGGGATTCGAACCCGTGTTTTAGCCTTGAGAGGGCCACGTCCTAGGCCTCTAGACGAAGGGAGCAGAGGCTGGGGAGACAGATAATGGAAGGCGCTTGGCGGCGCAACCCCGGGCCTCGGCCGTCCCGAGCCTGCTAGGGCGAAACGGCCAAGCCGCTTTCGCCGCTATTGCGGCGAAACGGCCAACTGGATGCGCCGCTCATCGAGCCCGACCGAGCGCGCAGTCTCGACGATCGCGGCCCAGGTGTCGTCGGGCAGCGGCACGCCCTCGGCCAACCGCTTGGCGCGGGTGCGCTGCTCGAGCTCGCCCGGCAAAAGGATCTCCCCGCCCGGCGTGCCCGGTCGCGAACTCTTCACGAAGTCGACGTACCGGGCCACGTCCTTGGGAAAGAAGCCCGCCGGATCGAGCACCTTGGGATCGACGTAGAACGACAGCATGCCGTTGGCGAATTTCCCGCGCTTGGGATCGGTGGCGCCGGTCCCCGACAGCGAGCCGCCCAGCATCTCGCACATGAAGGCGAGGCCCGAGCCCTTGTGATCGCCGAACGCCTGGATGGCGCCGGTGCCCTTGCTGTGGTCGCGCGGGCCGGTCGGCGTGTACTCGCCGTACAGAAGATGCGGATCGCTGCTCGGCTTTCCGTCGGCGCCGATCAGCGCGCCGTCCGGCACCTTCTTGCCGCCCTGGCTCGCCACCAGCACCTTGCCCTCGGCCACGATCGAGGTGGCGAAGTCGAGCACCAGCGGATCCTGGCCGGGACGCGGCACGCCCACGCAGTAGGGCGCGGTCGAGAAGCGGCGGTCGACGCCGCCGTAAGGCGCCACCAGCACGCTACCCGAGGCGTTGACGAAATGGATCGACACCAGCCCTTCGGCCGCCGCCATCTCCGCCCAGTCGCCGACTCGGCCGACATGGCCCGCGTTGCGCAGGGTCACGGCGGACAGTCCGTTCTTCTTGCATTTGTCGATGCCGATGCGGATCGCCTGCGGCGTCACGGTCTGGCCGAAACCGTACTTGCCGTCGACGACGGCGATCACCGGGGTATCGACGACGACGTCGACCGTCACGTCGGCGACCACGGTGCCCGCCTTCTTCTGGCTGGCGTAGCGCGGCACGCGTACGACGCCGTGGCTGTCGTGGCCCGACAGGTTGGCACTGACGAGGTAGCGGCCGATTCGGCTGCCCTCTTCCTCGGAGCATCCCGCCGTCGCAAAGATGTCCGCCACGAAGGCCTCGAGGGCCTTCGCCTTGAGGGTGACCGTCATCTGCCTAGCCCTTTGCGCGCTGCAGGGCCGCGACGTAACCGCGATTCCACGTGGGCGTGATCATGACCTCGTTGATCACCACGTGCGGCGGCAGGCAGGCGATGTAGCGGATGAGATCGCCGACGTCCTCCGACTGCGCCATCTTCGCGCGCTCTTCCTTGGTCACCGGCACCGGTCGCTTGTCGAGGATCGGCGTCGCCACCTCGCCCGGCAGGACGGCGCAGGAGCGGATGCCGTTCACGCACTCTTCCATGTTGAGCGTGTGGCTCATCGCCACGACGCCGTGCTTGGCGGCGGAGTAAGTGGCGCCGCTGAGCGGCCCCGGCACCCGGCCGGCGACCGACGAGGTGTGGATCAGCAGCCCGTCCCGGCGCTTGCGCATCATCGGCAGCACCGCCAGCGTGCAGTAGAAGGCGCTCGACAGGTTGCCGTCGATCACTTGGTCGACGCCCGCCGGCGAGAGCTGCTTGAACGTGCGTTCGAGGATGTTGAGCCCGGCGTTGTTCACCAGGATGTCGCAGCGGCCGAACTTCTTGTCGATGTCGGCGGCGATCCTGTTGACGGCGGCAGCCTTCATCAGGTCGCCCGCCTTCACCACCACCTTGCCGCCGGCCTTCTTGATCGTGGCCGCGGTCGCCTCCAACGGCTCCTTGCGGCGGCCGGTGACAATCACCGTGGCGCCTTCGCGGGCGAGTGCGATCGCTGCCGCCTGACCGATACCCGAGCCAGCACCGGTCACCCAGGCGACCTTGCCCGTCAACGAAGCCATCGATATCTCCCTAACGCTGATGAACGATGGCGCGAGCCTAGAGCACCTTGCCGGTGGTGTCGTCGATCAGGTGCATGTTGCTCAGGTCGGCCCTGAGCTTCATCGACCTGCCCGCCGCCGCGCCGGCGTTGGGATTGACCCGGCCGCAGACCTCGACGCCGTTCACCGTGAAGTAGACCAGCGTCTCCATGCCCATCGGCTCGACGACCTCGATGGTCATGTCAAAGTCGTGCTGATTGGGCTCGACGTGCGGGCGGGTCTCGATGATGTGCTCGGGCCGCAACCCGAGGACCAGCTTCGGCTTGCCGACCTGCGGCGTATAACGCGCCGTCCGCTCGGACGGGACCGGGAAGGACAGTTTGTCGTTCACGCGGATGCGCAACGCGCCCGCCGCCTGCTCGAGCTGGCAGGAGATGAAGTTCATCGCCGGCGAGCCGATGAAGCCCGCCACGAACTTGGTGGTCGGCGAATGGTAAAGGTCGTTGGGCGTGCCGACCTGCTCGATGAGGCCCGCGTTCATCACCACCACGCGGTCGGCGAGCGTCATCGCCTCGACCTGGTCGTGCGTCACGTAGACGGTCGTGGTGCGCACCTTCTGGTGCACCTTCTTGATCTCGGTGCGCATCTGCACGCGCAGCTTGGCGTCGAGGTTCGACAGCGGCTCGTCGAACAGGAACACCTTGGGATCGCGCACGATGGCGCGGCCCATGGCGACGCGCTGGCGCTGACCGCCCGAGAGCGCCTTGGGCTTGCGGTCGAGCAGCTCGGTGATGTCGAGGATGCCGGCGGCCGCCCTCACGCGCCGATCGATCTCGTCCTTCGGCGTCTTCTTGAGCTTGAGCCCGAACGACATGTTCTCGTAGACGTTCATGTGCGGGTAGAGCGCATAGTTCTGGAACACCATGGCGATGTCGCGGTCCTTCGGCGGCACGTCGTTGACGATGTTGCCGCCGATCGCGATGTCGCCGCCGGTGATCTCCTCGAGACCGGCGATCATGCGCAAGGTCGTGCTCTTGCCGCAGCCGGAAGGCCCCACCAGCACGATGAACTCCTTGTCGGCGATGTCGAGGTCGACGCCGCGCACGGCGGGAACCTCGTCGTACTTCTTGAAGACCTTACGCAGCGTTACCTGAGCCATGAGTCACTATCCTTTGGTCGCGCCCGCGGTCAGACCCGCGACGTAATAATCCATGAGGAAGGCGTAGATGATAAGCGGCGGCGCGGCACCGAGCAGCGCACCCGTCATGATCTGACCCCAGTTGAAAACATCGCCCTTGATCAGCGTCGTAACGATGCCGACCGGCAGGAGCAGCTCGCTGGACGAGGTGGTGAACGCCAGCGGATAGAGGAACTGCGCCCACGACACAGTGAAGCTGAAGATCATCGCGGCGATGATGCCGGGCATCGCCACCGGGATGAAGATCTTGGTCAGCGTCTGGAACCAGCTCGCGCCGTCGATCAGGGCCGCCTCGTCGAGCTCCTTCGGGATGGAGGCGAAGTAGCCGATCATGATCCAGGTGGCGAACGGCACCGACAGCGTCGGGTAGAGGATGATCATCGTCCACCAGTGATTGATCAGCTCGATGCCGGTCAGATCGCGGAACCAGGCGAACATCTTGAACAGCGGGATGAACAGCAGCGTGTCCGGCACCAGGTAGGTCAGAAACACGCCGGTCGCCAGCGTTGCCGATCCCCAGAACTTCATACGCGCCAGCGAGAAGGCGGCGAGCACGCTGATCACCATCGTCACCGACACGACGCAGATTGAGACCATTGCCGAGTTGCGGAAGAAGATCAAGAACTCGTTCTTGGTGAGCAACGCTATGTAGTTATCGAGCGTCGGGTCGAACACCCACCATGGGTTGGTCGCCGCCGAGATCTCGCCGCTGGTCTTCAGCGAGGTCAGCAGCATGTAGAACGGCGGCATCAGGAAGAAGATGGCGAACAGCACCAGGAAGAAATACGACCAGCGCATCGCCCATCGGCGATCGCGGGATACGCTTCCGTAGTGCGCCGGACGGACCGGCGCATCGGCGGTGATTGCGGCGTTGGTCATCAGACTTCACTCCCACGCTTGTTGATGTCGCGCAGGATGAACGCCGCCGCGACGGCGAGGATGGGCACCATGAACAGCGACACGGTGGCGCCGAGCGGGATATCGCCGCTCTCGATGCCGACCTTGAAGGCCCATGTGGCGAAGAGATGCGTCGAGGTGAGAGGCCCGCCCGACGTCAGCACGCGCACGATGTCGAAGTTCGCGAACGTCACGATCAGCGAGAACAGTGCCGTGATGGCGATGATGTTGCGCATCATCGGCAGGGTCACGAACCAGATGCGCTGCCACCAGGTGGCGCCATCGATCGAGGCGGCCTCGTAGAGCTGCTCGGGCACCGACTTCAGCGCCGCCAGGTACATGATCATGAAGAACGGAGCACCCGCCCAGATGTTGACCAGGATCACCGCGAAGCGCGCCCAGCCGGTCTCGCCGAGCCACGAGATCGAACCGAAGCCGAACTGGTGGAAAATCCAGTTGAAGGCACTGTAGGACGGGTCGAACAGCCACAGCCAGGCGAGCGTGCTCATGGCCGGCGGGATGACCCACGGCACCAGCAGCATGCCGCGCCACTTGCGCTGGCCCTTGAGCGGGATGTTGTGAACGAAATGGGCGACGACGAAACCGATCATCGCCTTGAAGATCACCGCGGTGATGGCGAACAGGCACGACTGCATCACGACGTCCCAGAACGTCTGGCGCTTGAACAGGAACTCGAAATTGCCGAAGCCGACGAACTTGGTCATCGACTTGTTGAGCATCGCCAGCCAGACCGCATAGGCGGCGGGATAGACCACCAGGATCGCGATCAACAGGATCAGCGGTAAAGCCATCAGGAAGGCGACGGTCGATTTGCGCTGCATCAACTTGTGCAGGCTCGAACGACTCCCCGTATGAGCAGCCGAACTTGGCGCGGCGATGTCTGCCATTGCGTGCTCCCGTGCTTATTTTTGTGCCGGTGCTTCGGATATGAAGAGGACGCCGCCTCCCAGACGGCGTCCCCCTTTAGCGGGCTTCCTGCCTAGTTGCGCATGAAGCCTTCGAGTTCGCTCGACGCCCAGTCGAGCGTCTTGTCGAGGGCCTCGCCCTTGAAGTAGCGGACGGCCATCTGCGTCTGGATGCCCTGGTTGTAGATCTGCTCGGCGATCTTGTGCGGCGCGGGGGCCGCGGCGACCGAAAGCGTCTGGTGGTTGTGCGGGTTCGGGTAGTGGTAGAGCGTGCCCTTCGGCGGCTCGGCCTCGGCCCAGACCTTGAACGTGGTCAGCTTCTCGAACGCCGGCAGGTCGTAGCCGCCGCTGGCGTTGGTCATCTTCTCGGCAGCCGACGCCGTCGACAGGTGCATCAGCAGGCTCTTGGCGGCCGGCTGGTTCTTGCTGAAGTTCCAGATGCTCCAGAAGAACGGCAGGAACGGCGCGTAGCGGCCCTTCGGTCCCTTCGGGAAGCCGTGTGTCCAGCACTGCTCGGCGATCTTCGGCGCGTCGCGCTTGGCAACGGCCCAGGCGCTCGGCGGGTTCATGATCATCGAGGCCTGGCCGGAGACCAGGAACTTGTTGTTCGAGGCATCGTCCCACGCCGCGACATCGGGCGGCAGGAAGGCCATCAGCTTCTTGTAGTAGTCGAGCGCCTGACGGACCTGGTCGTTCTTGACCACGATCTCGCCCTTGGCATCGACAAGGATCGCGCCGAAGGCGTGGAAGATCGCGCCGATCGAGTCGACGCTGTCCGACGTCGTGCCGAGGCCGATGCCGAACGGATTGCCGCCCTTGTGGCAGGCTTCCGCAGCCTTCATGAAGGTGTCGAGCGTCCAGTCGTCGGCCTTCGGCGCCTGGCCCGCCGGATACATCGCCTGGATGTCGATGCCGGCATGCTTCTTCAGCAGGTCGATGCGCGAGCATGGACCCTTGATCTGGCTGCCGACGGTCGCGGGGATGGCGACCCACTTGCCCTTGATCTTGCCGAGATATTCGACGGTGTCGTTGACCGCGCCGTTGTCCTTGATGAGCTGGGCCATCAGGTCGTCGACCGGCACGAGCTGCTCGGCATAGCGCGCGGGCAGCCAGGTGTTGATGGCGAGCACGTCGTGGCCCGACTTGGCCTGCGATTCCGCGGCCGTCGTGAGCAGGAGCTTGTTGCCCTGGCTGGTGATGAAGTCGATCTTGACCTCGACCTTCTCCTTCTCGCCCCATTCCTTGACCAGGGTTTCCGTCGCGCCGTTCGCGCCCGGCACCCAATGATCCCAGAAGCCGACCGTGAGGCTGCCGGCGGCGTAGGCGCCGCGCACGAACGGAGCCGCAACGAGGGCGGTCGACAGGGCGGCGGTACCGCCCACAAAACGACGACGACTGACTTTAGAACGCATCTTGAACTTCCTCCTCTAGGCCGACCCGGATGGCCGGCTCGATCTTTGTGCCCCGCTTGTCGCGGGTCACGGCTCTCACGCGGAACCTTGTGGCGATGCTATGCATAAGGTGCCGGCCAAGCAACGCATTTTCGATTACGGGCCGGGGCGTCGCGGTTTGACAGCCGGCGCCGTCGCCGGGATGCTCCGCGCCGCCGTGCCGCTTGATAAGGCCTGCAATCCTGTCTCCAAACCCTGTAAAATTGGGCGAGTCTCAAAAATGCGTGATGTCCCCGCCGCCAACCCCTGGCTCGCCGCCGTCGAGCCCTCGCCGATCGGCGAAACCAAGCGCTGGGTGCTCGGACGCACCTTCCCCGCCGACCGGCCGTTGATCGATCTCAGCCAGGCCGTCCCCGGCTACCCGCCCGCCCTGGCGCTACGCCAGCACCTCGGCCAGTTGATGCTCGATCCGGCGATGCACGGCTATACGCCGATCCTCGGCGTCCCGACGCTGCGCGAGGAATACGCTGCGCATCTCTCCTCCTTCTATGGCGCCTCGATCGCGCCGGCCGAGGTCGGCATCACCTCGGGCTGCAACCAGGCCTTCTGCCTGGCGCTGATGAGCATCGCCAAGGCCGGCGACCAGGTGATCCTGCCGCGCCCGCACTACTTCAACCACGACATGTGGATGCGCATGCAGGGCGTCGAGCCGGTGTCGCTCGACTTCCGTCCCGGCTCGGGCGCGGTGCCTCATGTCGACGACGCCGCCCGCCTGATCACGCCAAGGACGCGGGCCATCGTGCTGATCTCCCCCAACAATCCCACCGGCGCCGTCTATCCGCGCGCGACCATCCACGCCTTCTTCGGGCTGGCCAGGCGCCACAACATCGCCCTGCTGCTCGACGAGACCTACAAGGACTTCCTGCCCGAGGGCGAGCGGCCGCATGCGCTGTTCGAGGATCCGACGTGGCGCGGCACTCTTGTCCACCTCTACAGCTTCTCCAAGGTCTTCGCCCTTACCGGCTACCGCGTCGGCGGCGTCACCGCGGGCGCGGGCCTGATGACGGAGATCGAGAAGGCGATGGACTGCGTCTCGATCTGCCCGCCGCGGATGGGACAGGAGGCGGCGCTCTACGGCCTGCGCAACCTGCTGCCATGGGCGCGCCAGAACACCAACGGGCTGAAGGCGCGTGCCGACCTGCTGGGTAGCGGCCTGGCGCGCTCGAACCGCTGGCGTACGGTCAGCATCGGCGCCTACTTCGCCTACGTCGAGCACCCCTTCGCCGGCCAGCGCTCGACCGATGTGTCGCGGCGCCTCGCCGACGAGGAGAACCTGCTCACCATTCCCGGCGACATGTTCGGCGCCGGCCAGGAGCGCTTCGTGCGCATCGCCTTCGCCAACGTGAGCGACGACAA
This sequence comes from Hyphomicrobiales bacterium, assembly GCA_041691635.1. Classification (GTDB taxonomy): domain Bacteria; phylum Pseudomonadota; class Alphaproteobacteria; order Reyranellales; family Reyranellaceae; genus Reyranella. The sequence continues at coordinate 250,349 of JBEPUH010000001.1, read as the reverse complement.
GATCCCGACCGTGCTCGAACGCCTCGAACGCTTCGGCGCGTAAAATCCCGAAAACGTCCCCTCTCGAGGGGACGCCTAAAACGCCTATTCCATCGGCATTTTTCGCGATTCGTCCCCTTTCCCTGCCCCTCCCGATATCAATGATATCAGCTCACCCTTCTGGGTCGCCGGAATTGACGGTCACCGCGTGATTGAGCGGGCCGTGGCCGCGGCCGTAGCCGGGCGCGGTCTCGATGGCGCGGCGGACATAGGCGCGGGCGCGGGCCACGGCGTCGCGCAGGCTCATCTTTTGCGCGAGCCCCGCGGCCGTCGCCGAAGCGAGCGTACAGCCCGTGCCGTGCGTGCTGCGGCTCATGATGCGCGCGTCCTCGAAGCGCTCGACGATGCCATCGTGCGCCAGCAGGTCGACGACGCGATCACCCTCGAGGTGGCCGCCCTTCAGCAGCACCGCCTTCGCGCCGAACGACATCAGCTTTTCGGCCGCGCGCCTCATGTCGGCCTCGACCCGCACCGGAAAACCCACCAGCACCTCGGCCTCGGGCAGGTTGGGCGTGAGCAGCGTCGCCATCGGCAGCAGCGTGTCGCGCAGCGCAGCCTCGGCCTCGCTCAGCAGCAGGCGATGGCCGCCCTTGGCCACCATCACCGGATCGACCACCAGCGGCACACCCGGCGCATGCCGGGCGAAGGCGGCGGCCACCGTGGCGATGACCTCGGCGCTGTGCAGCATGCCGGTCTTCAGCGCGTCGGCGCCGATGTCGCCCAGCACGACCTCGATCTGCTGGGCGATGAAGGCCGGGTCGACGGCCACGACGCCGTGTACGCCTTCGGTGTTCTGGGCGGTGAGCGCGGTGATGGCGGTGGCGGCGAAGCCGTTCATCGCCGTGACCGCCTTGATGTCGGCCTGGATTCCGGCGCCACCGCCGGAATCGGAGCCGGCGACGATCAGGACGCGGCCGTTCATGCCGCCGCCCTAGGCCGCCTGGCGCGGAATGGCCTCGATGATCTGATCCACGACGCTCTGCACGAGCGCGGAATCGTCGCCTTCGGCCATGACGCGGATCAGCGGCTCGGTGCCCGACTTGCGCACCAGCACGCGGCCGCCCTTGCCGAGCTTCTTCTCGGCCGCGGCGATCGCGGCCACCACGGCGGCGGCGGTCAACGCGGCGTTGGCGTCGCTCACCCGGACGTTCTTCAGCAATTGCGGCACCGGCTCGAAGGCGCGGAAGGTCTCGCTCGCCGGCTTGCCGCTGCGCACCATCGCCGCCAGCGCCTGCAGGGCCGCCATCAGCCCGTCGCCAGTGGTGGCGTGGTCGGTCATGATGATGTGGCCCGACTGCTCGCCGCCCAGGTTGAAGCCGTCGGCGCGCATGCGCTCGAGCACGTAGCGGTCGCCCACCTGCGTGCGGACCAATGACAAGCCCCGCGCGCCGATAAAGCGCTCGAGGCCGAGGTTGGACATCACCGTGGCCACGACGCCGTTGCCGGAGAGGCGTCCGTCCTTCTTCCAGAGATCGGCGATGGTCGCCATCAGCTGGTCGCCGTCGACCAGCCGGCCCTTCTCGCAGGCCAGCACGACGCGGTCGGCGTCGCCGTCGAGCGCGATGCCGACGTCGGCGCCGTGCGCTACGACCTGCTCCTGCAGTGTCTCGGGATGGGTCGAGCCGCAGCCCCTGTTGATGTTGAAGCCGTCCGGAGCGACCGCGACCGGGATGACCTCGGCGCCGAGTTCCCACAGCACGGTCGGCGCCACCTTGTAGGCAGCGCCGTTGGCGCAATCGACGACGATCTTGAGCGAGCTAAGGTCGAGCCGGCGCGCCGCCGAGGCCTTGACCGCTTCGATGTAGCGACCCTCGGCGTCGTCCAGCCGCTTGGCGCGGCCGATCGCGGCGGCGGCGGCGAGGCGGATGTTGGCGGGCTCGGCGACCAGTTTCTCGATCTCGGCCTCGACCGCGTCGGAGAGCTTGAAGCCGTCGGGACCGAACAGCTTGATGCCGTTGTCCTCGTAGGCGTTGTGCGAGGCCGAGACCATGACGCCGACGTCGGCGCGCATGGAGCGCGTCAGAAAGCCGACCGCCGGCGTCGGCAGCGGCCCCAGCAGCAGCACCTCGACGCCGACCGACAGGAAGCCCGCCGTCAGCGCCTGCTCGATCATGTAGCCCGACAACCGCGTGTCCTTGCCGATCACGACGCGGTGCAGGTGGCCGCCGCGGTTGAACACCTGGCCGGCGGCCATGCCGATTCGCATGGCGATCTCGGCGGTCATGGGGGCGCTGTTCGCGCGGCCGCGCACGCCATCGGTGCCGAAGAGGGAACGGGACATCTGCGTCGATTTTACCGCATCGCCGCCCAAACAGCGAGGCCTTGCCGCGTGCCGGCGACGTCGTGGACGCGGACGATGGCGGCGCCCCGGCGCGCCGCCTCGACGGCCAGCACGACCGACGCCGGATCGCGCCGGGCCGGCTGCTTGATGCCTGTCAGGCGGCCGATGAAGCCCTTGCGCGAGGAGCCGATCAGCACCGGATAGCCCTCCTCGGCGAGGCGGCCGGCGCCGGCGATCAGCGCCAGGTTCTCCTCCGGGGTCTTGCCGAAGCCGATGCCGGGATCGAGCGCGATGCGCTCGCGCGCCACGCCCGCGGCCTCGCACGCCTGGGCACGCTCGCGCAGGAACCGGGCGACATCCTCGACGACGTCGCGGTAGGCCGGGCCCTCGTATTGCTCTTCCTGGCGCCCGCGGCGATGCATCAGCACGACCGGCGTTGCGCGCTCGGCCACCAGCGCCAGCAGCGCAGGATCGTCCCGCAGGGCCGAGACGTCGTTCACGATGGCAGCCCCGGCGTCGAGGCAGGCGCGCGCGACGACGGCGCGGCGCGCGTCGATCGACACGACAGCCCCTTTCGCGGCAAGGCCCGAAACGACCGGCAACACGCGGCGCAGTTCTTCTTCAATGGAGACAGGTTGCGATCCCGGGCGCGTCGACTCGCCGCCCACGTCGACGATATCGGCACCCTCGGAAACGAAACGCAGGCCATCGTCTATGGCCTGCGCGGGGTCAAAGCGGATGCCGCCGTCGGAAAATGAATCCGGCGTCACGTTGACGATCGCCATCACCCCTATGCGTCGGGAGGTGCGATCGAGGACGACGCCGCCGAAGGTTCGGCTCAAACGCCCGGCTGCGGCTCGGGATTGGCGCCGGGCGTGCCGGTCGCCGAACCGCTGCTGGTCGGCACCGAGGCGCGACGGCGGCGATCCGTGCTGGGCCCCGCGCCGCCAGTGTCGTCGCGCACGATCGGCTCGCCGCGCAGGATCAGGCTGATGTCGTCGTTGCTCAGCGTCTCGAACTCGAGCAGCGCCTTGGCGATGGTGTGCAGGTCGTCATGGTGATCGGTGAGGATCTTGCGCGCCTTGCCCTCGGCTTCCTCGATCAGGCGGCGGACCTCCTGGTCGATGATCTGGGCGGTCGCCTCGGAGATGTTCTGCGTCTGGGTCACGGCGTGGCCCAGGAACACTTCCTGCTCGTTGGCCTGGTAGCGTACGCGGCCGAGCTTGTCCGACATGCCGTAGGCCGTGATCATGCCGCGCGCCATCTGCGTGGCGACGCTGATGTCGCTGGCAGCACCGGTCGTCACGTTGTCCGGTCCGAAGATCAGCTCCTCGGCGATGCGGCCGCCGAACAGGATGGTAAGGCGCGACTCGAGGAACAGCTTGGTGTGGCTGAGATGGTCGCGTTCGGGCAACTGCATGGTCATGCCGAGCGCCCGGCCGCGCGGGATGATCGTCACCTTGTGCAGCGGATCGCTCTTGGGGACGTTGAGGGCGACCAGCGCATGGCCCGCCTCGTGGTAGGCCGTGAGCTTCTTCTCCTCGTCGGTCATCGCCATCGAGCGCCGCTCCGTGCCCATCAGAACCTTGTCCTTGGCGTATTCGAAGTCGGCCATGGTCACCAGGCGCTTGCCGACGCGGGCCGCGCGCAGCGCCGCCTCGTTCACCAGGTTGGCGAGATCGGCGCCGGAGAAGCCCGGCGTGCCGCGCGCGAGCACGCGGGGGTCGACGTCGGGGGCCAGCGGCACCTTGCGCATGTGGACCTTGAGTATCTTCTCGCGGCCGCCGATGTCGGGGTTCGGCACCACGACCTGGCGGTCGAAGCGGCCGGGCCGCAGCAGCGCCGGATCGAGCACGTCGGGACGGTTGGTGGCGGCGATCAGGATCACGCCCTCGTTGGCCTCGAAGCCGTCCATCTCGACCAGCAGCTGGTTGAGGGTCTGCTCGCGCTCGTCGTTGCCGCCGCCGAGGCCGGCTCCGCGATGGCGGCCGACGGCGTCGATTTCGTCGATGAACACGATGCACGGCGCGTTCTTCTTGGCCTGCTCGAACATGTCGCGCACGCGGCTGGCGCCGACGCCCACGAACATCTCGACGAAGTCGGAGCCCGAGATGGTGAAGAACGGCACATTGGCTTCGCCGGCGATGGCCCGCGCTAGCAAGGTCTTGCCGGTGCCCGGAGGACCAACCAGCAGGCAGCCCTTGGGAATCTTGCCGCCTAGGCGCTGGAATTTCTGCGGGTCCTTCAGGAAGTCGACGATCTCCTCGAGCTCGGCCTTGGCCTCGTCAATGCCGGCAACGTCGTCGAAGGTGACGCGGCCGTGCTTCTCGGTGAGCAGGCGCGCCTTGGACTTGCCGAAGCCCATGGCGCGGCCGGTGCCGCTCTGCATCTGGCGCAGGAAGAAGATGTAGACGCCGACCAGCACGAGCACGGGCAGCCAGCTCACGAAGATCGAGCCGAGGTTGACGCCCTCTTCCGCCGGACCGGCGTCGACGCGATCGACGTTCTTGATCAGGTTCGGCATCAGCTGCTCGTCGGGCGGCGTGCTGGGCGCGTAGGTCGAGAACTTCTGAACGCCGTTGCGCGGCTCGCGGAAGGTGCCGGTGATGGTGTTGCCCGAGATGCGGACGTCCTGGACCTGGCGCTGGTCGACGGCGCGAACGAAGTCCGAATAGGAGACCGTGTTGCCCGCCGTCCGGGTCGTGCCGCCCTGGAACACACTGTAGAGAAGCGCGAGCAGCAGCACGATGACAATCCACAGGGCGGCGTTACGATTGAACGGGTTCACGGGCTTCCGATCCAATGAAGGGAGGTTTCAGTCTACATGGGGCGGGGTATGCCCGCCGCAAGCAAAAAAAGCTGCCGGAACGAGGGGCTGCCTCTCTTTTCTGAGGTTTTCCTTGCCATTTTCGGGCCGGACAATCCAGCGCAGGCGGCGGCCGTTCGACGCTTGACGCAGCATCAGGCGGCATTCCGACAGGGTGAAATCCCGGCTTTTGCCCGATTTTCCCCGGGAATCCCCCCGCGGATCCTCTGCCGACAGGCGGGCCACCGCCCGCTCGAGCCGGTCGCGCCGCGGCGGATGATCCCGCCCGCCCACGGCCTGGACGACCCGGCTGAGGAGAGCCGCGCCGGTTACCCCATCCAGCCGGGCAAAGGCCATGCGGTCGAGCGCCGTTCCATCGTCGTCTATTTCGATCATGTCGACCGCGACTCGGGCCAGCACTGCCTCGCGCTCCGTTCGTCCCGCGTCCGCGCCTGCGGCCACCGTAGCCCCGGCGCTCCCGGACACACGCAGCCGTGCCCGCTCGAAGCGCGGGTCGGCGTTCGAGGGATCGTCGATCCACGCCACGCCGCGCGCCGTCAGCATCTCCGTCAAGTGCGTTCGCGCCGCGCCGAGCAGCGGCCGCAATAGGCGCGCGTGACGCCACTCGACGAGCGCGGCCATGCCCGCCAGCCCGTCCGGACCGCTGCCGCGGGCGGCGCGCATGGCGATGGTCTCGGCCTGGTCGCCGGCATGATGGGCCACCAGCAGGTGCAGGATGCCGCGCTCGCGGCAGGCCTCGAACAGCAGCCCGTAGCGCGCCGTGCGCGCGGCTTCCTGCAGCCCGTGGCTGGGCTTGGCGCCGTCCCAGCGCAGGATCGCGGCATCGATGCCCTCCCCCGCCAGCACGTCGCGCGTGGCCATGGCCTCGCCGGCGGCCGCAGCGCGCAGGCCATGGTCGACGATCAATCCGACGACGTGGCCGTCCCGCGCGCACGCCCATTCGTGAGCGAGCAGCGCCAGTGCCAGCGAATCGCGGCCACCCGAAACGGCGACGGCGAGGACGGGATTGTTTTCGAACGGCGCGAAGGGCGCCATCAGGGCCGCGAAGGATTCCGCGGTCAGCCGCATCCGTTGCGCTGGCGCTCCTGGTCGACGCGCCGCTTCTGCAGGTCGGTGGCCTTGGGATAGTCCTGGCCGAAGCGCGAGAACACCGCGCAAGCGTCGGGCTTGCGGCCGAGGGCGGCGAGCGTGACACCGAGCTTCAGCAGGTTGTCTGGCCCTTTGGGACTGGTCTTGTAGACCTTGTAGCCCTCGGCGAAGGAGGTCATGGCGTTCTGGTAGTCGCGCCGCGCGTAGTAGGTCTCGCCCAGCCAATACTGCGCGTTGCCGGCCAGCACGTGCTGCGGATTGCGCTGCAGGAACGTCTTGAAGCCGCGCTCGGCGCCGGCGTAGTCGCCGTCCTGCAGAAGCTTGAAGGCGTCGTGATAGAGTTGGTCGGCGCCGGCGGTGTTGGCCGCACCGGCGGCCGGCGGTGGCGGCGCGGCGCCGGCCGTGTGCGGAGGCGGCGCAGCGGACGGGCCAGCGGGGCGCGGCCCACTGCCTCCCTTGCCCTTCTCGAGCTGGTCGAGGCGAAACTCGTAGTCCGCCTCCATCTTCTCCATCTGCTGCTTGAGCTGCTGATTGCCGTACTGGAGTTGCTCGATCTGCCCGGTCAGCAGGGTGAGCGACTGCTGCAGCTGGTTCAGCCGGTCGTCGACATAGGCGCTCTGCTGAGCCACTGCCGCCGAAGGCACGATGAGGGCCGCCGAAGGCAGGACCAAGGCCGCGAGAAACAGGAGGCGCGAGAGGAAGGGTGTCATGGTGATCGATAGTTTCGGTTAAAACGCGGCCATTTTCAGGCAGGACGATCCGCCCCACAAACGAAAACGCCGGTCGCTGGGCGACCGGCGTTGGGATCGTTTGCGGGAAAACCCTTACTGCAACGTCGTGACGCCACGACGGTTGCGAGCCCACGAGCCTTCGTCGGAGCCGACGACCTCGGGACGCTCCTTGCCGTAGCTGAGGGTCTTGAGGCGCGCCGCGGGCACGCCCTGGGCGATCAGGTATTGGCGGACCGACGTGGCGCGGCGCTCGCCGAGCGCCAGGTTGTACTCGCGCGTGCCGCGCTCGTCGCAATGGCCCTCGATGGTGATCTGATAGTTGGCATACTGCTTCAGCCAGGCCGCCTGCTTGTTCAGCGTCGCACGGCCGTCCTCGCGGACGGACGACTGGTCGGTGTCGAAATACACCCGATCGCCGACGTTCTGGCGGAAATCGCCGACCGACCCCGGGGTCACGGTCGCGCCCGACGGGGCGGCCGCCTGCTCGTTGTTGTTGCTGCAAGCAGCGATGAACATCAGGGCCGCGATGGCGGCAAAAGCTTTGATCATGCGCATCTTTTGTCTCTACGCGGCGCTTTCACGCCCGCGTTCCTCTCAGTTGCAGCCCTCAGGCCTCATCTCTCCAGACACATCGACCCGAGCATTACCCATGCTCGGGTCGAGCTTTTCGATCATATCCTTCGCTACTGCGGAATCAAGGGCGACCAGGCCGGATCCGACGCATCCGTCGGCGTCGGGACCTGGCGTTCGAAGCGCCCGGTGATGTCAATTGCGTGCAGGCTGACCGAACCCGCCCGGCCGCCCGAGTTGGGCTGCTGCTTGAAGTACATCAGCACGCGGCCGTTGGGCGCCCAGGTCGGACCCTCGACCAGGAAGCCGTTGGCCAGCATGCGCTCGCCGCTGCCGTCGGGACGCATCACGCCGATGCCGAAGCTCGAGCCCATGATCTTGGTGAAGGCGATGTAGTCGCCGCGCGGCGACCACACCGGCGTGGCGTAGCGGCCGTCGCCGAAGCTGATGCGCTTCTCGCCGCCGCCGCCCGAGCCCATCACGTAGAGCTGCTGCGTTCCGCCGCGGTCGGAGTTGAAGACGATCTGCGTGCCGTCGTTGGAGTAGCTCGGCGAGGTGTCGATCGCTGGCGTGTTGGTAAGGCGCCGCATGCCGCGGCCGCGCACGTCCATCTCGTAGAGGTCGGTGTTGCCGTCCTGCGACATGCTCATGGCGACCTTGGTGCCGTCGGGCGAGAAGCGCGGCGCGAAGCTCATGCCGGGGAAGTTGCCGAGCAGCTCGCGCCGGCCGCTGTCGACGTTCTGCAGGTAGACGCGCGGCGGGGTGTTGCCCTCGCCGTAGGCCATGTAGACGATCTCCTGCAGGGTCGGCGAGAAGCGCGGCGTCAGCGCCAGGGTGCGGCCGTCGGTGATGTAGCGGTTGTTGGCGCCATCCTGGTCCATGATGGCGATGCGCTTGTTGCGGTTGTTGAGCGGGCCGGTCTCCGAGACGTAGGCCACGCGCGTGTCGAAGTAGCCGTCCTCGCCGGTCACCCGCTTGTAGATCGCGTCGGCGATGATGTGGGAGAGCCGCCGCCAGTTGTTGGGCTGGCTGGTGAAGGACAGGCCGTCGGCCTGCTTGGACGCCACGACGTCCCACAGGCGGAAGTCGACCTTGAGGTTGCCGCCGGCCTGGCTCACCTGGCCGACCACGAGGCCGGTCGCGCCGACCGAGCGCCAGTCCTGGAAACGGGGCGCTGCGTTAGCGCCGACGTTGCGCTCGATGAATGAGCCCGGCGGGATCGAGCGGAACAGGCCGGAGTTCTGCAGGTCGTTGCGGATGACGGTGGCCATCTCCGCGCCCACCCCATCGCCGCCGAAGTCGACGATCGCGATCGGCACCGGCTCGAAGCTGGGCTTGGTCATGTCGATGGTGAGCTGGGCGTGCGCCGGTGCGGCGAGTGCCGCGAGGGCCATCGCACACAGGATCGTCCGCAGATGTCGGGGGATCATCATGTCGAACCTTTCTCTATTTCTTGGGTGAAACTCTATAGCGTCCCGCGCCTCAGTAGTCGCGGGGGTCGAAGTTGAAGGTGATCGTCCGCCAGGCATTGTACTTGTCGGCGGAGAGCGGCCAGGGCTGACAACGCGGATTGAGGATCGCTCGTTGCGCGGCATCCGCCGCCGCGCGGAAGGTCGGGTCGTTATAGTAGCGGCCGGTGTCCTTGAGATCGGCCTTCACCGGCGTGCCGTCCTGGTTCATCTGCACCACAAGTGTGACGATCAGATTCTGCTGGTCCTTCACGCCGGCGGGAAAATTCCAGCACGGCCGGATCTTCTGGCGCACGCCCTCGACTTCGCTGGCCGTCACCACCTTGGCGAACTCGGGCGCCGCCGGCGCCTGGCGCGTGATTTCCTTGACCGGCTTGGGCTGTTGCTCGGGCGTCTGGATCTTGGTCTTCGAATCCTGATTCTTCAGGATGCTGTCGACCAGGTTGTCGACGTTGGGCTTGGGCGGTGTCGGCTTGGGCGGCGCGGGCTTGGGCGGCTCGACCTTCTTCACCTCGGGCTTGGGCTCGATCTTGGGCGGTTCCGGCGGCTTCTCGATCTTGGGCGGCTCCGGCTCCTTGGGCTTCATCGCGATCTTGTCCTCGACCGGCTTGGGCGGCTCGGGCTTGGGCTTGGGCTGCTCGACCACCTTGGGCGGCTCCGGCTTGGCCTCCTCGGCCTGGGGCTTGGGCGTCACAGGCACCGGTGGCGGCTCGGCAGTCTTGGGCGGCGGCGCCTTGGTCGTCTCGGCCGCGATCTTGGCGTCCTTGGGCTGCGGCGGCGGATTGCCGATCGTCGGCGCCGCGGCCTTCTTGGCGATCGCCTCGAACTCGACCATCACCGGCTCGGGCTCGATCGGCGGATGGCTGAAGAAGTTGTAGTTGACGATCATCGCGATCATGGCGAACACGTGCGCGCCCGCCGACAGGATTGCCGGCGTGCGCATCTCCGCGCTTCCATTGATGCGGTCGAACATCGATCGCCGGTACTCCGGTCTGACTACTTGCGCGGCGCGGGGGCCGTGCCGGGTTTGCCCGGTTCCGCCTGCTCACCGAGCAGACCGAGCTGGCGGAAGCCCGAATCGATCACCACGCCCATGACTTCCATCATCCGGCCGTACTGGATCGCCTTGTCTCCGCGGATGAAGACGCGCTGGTCGGGCTTCTCGTCGTGCACCGCCTTGAGCTTGGCCCCGAGGTCGGCGAGTTCGTACTTGGTGTCGCCCAGGAACACCTCGTCCTTGGCGTTGAGCGACACCACGAGCGGCTCGTCGTTGCCGCCGACCTGCTGGGCGCTGGTCTTGGGCAGGTCGACCGGCACGCCGACCTGCAAGAGCGGCGCGGTGATCATGAAGATCACCAGCAGCACCAGCATGACGTCGACCATCGGCGTGACGTTGATGTCGGAGATCGGCACATGACGGCGCCGGCTGAACTTGCCCCCACTGCCGCGCGACGAGGGGAGGATGCCGCCGGCCATCAGGTCTGTTCCTCGAGCTGGCGCGACAGGATAGTGATGAATTCGCCGGCGAAGGCCTCGAGCTGGACGGCGTAGCGCGACACCTGGCCGGACAAGATGTTGTAGGCGCCGGCGGCGGGAATGGCCGCCACCAGGCCGATCGCGGTGGCGAACAGCGCCTCGGAGATGCCGGGGGCGACGACCGCCAGCGAGGTGTTCTTCGACATGGCGATGTGGCCGAAGCTGTTCATGATGCCCCACACCGTGCCGAACAGGCCGACGAAGGTGGCGTTGGCGCCGACCGTGGCGAGGAAGCCCAGCCGTTTCTCGATCGCCTCCATCTCGCGCTGGATGGTGACGCTCATCACCTGCTCGATGCGTTGCCGCAGCGCGCCGCGGGCGGTGGCGCTGGCCGCCAGCCCCTTGGAGACCGAGCGGCGCCACTCACGCATGGCGGCGGAGAAGATGCTCGACATCGGATCGTCGGGCTTGGCGCCGACGCGGTCGTAGAGATCCTCGAGCGAGACGCCCGACCAGAAGGTGTCCTCGAATGACTGGGCGCTGCGCTTCAGCGAGCGCAGGCGGATCACCTTCTCGAAGATGATGGCCCACGACCAGAAGGACGCGATCAGCAGGGCGATCATCACCGCCTTGACGATCCAGTCGGCCTGCATGAACAGGCCGTAGACCGACATGTCGATTTGGGGGGCGGTGCCGGCAAGGGGGGTGCTGGCGACCTGCGCAAAGGCGTCCATTTTGGAATCTCCGTTGTTCCGAGCTTTATACCTGAATATGGCGTGAGCGGGGCGAGTTGCTGTCAGCAACCTGTGCAAGAGCCGCTCTCATACCCGACGGCAGGCGCGTCGGCCGACCGTTCGAATTCATGCAGGCGACGAGGAGTTCGGCATGGATCAGCGCGTCGTCGCCGCGCCGGACATCCTGGCGCATCTCGAGCGAGGCGCCGCGCAATTCGCCGCAACTGGTGAGGACTTCGATCGTGTCGTCGAGCCGCGCCGGCTTCAGGTAGTCGATGGCGCAGCGTCGCACGACCCAGTTCACGCCGCGCTCCTCGCGCAAGGCGCTGTGCTCCTGGCCGAGCAGGCGCAGCAGCTCGGTGCGGCCGCGCTCGAGGAAGCGCAGCCAGTTGGCGTAGTAGACGATGCCGGCGGCGTCGGTGTCCTCGTAATAGACGCGCAGCGCCAACACGTGCCGGCCGTCGACGATCTCGCCTGATGTCGGGACGCTCACGCCTCGTCCGCCTGGCCGCCGGCGAGCAGGTCGAGTTGCTGCTTCTGCTCCTTGGGCATCGTCTTGCCGAGGTGGCGATAGCCGCCCTCCGACAGCAGCCTTCCGCGCGGCGTGCGCATCAGCAGACCAAGCTGCATCAGGTAGGGCTCGATCACGTCCTCGATCACGTCGCGTTGCTCCGACAGCGCCGCCGCCAGCGTATCGACGCCGACCGGGCCGCCGCCGTAGTTCTCGGCAATGCAGGCCAGGTAACGACGATCCATGGCGTCGAGTCCGCGGCCGTCGACCTCCAGCCGCGTGAGGGCGGCGTCCGCGGCCTTGGCATCGACCACCTTGGCGCCGCCGACGGAGGCGAAGTCGCGCACGCGGCGCAGCAGGCGGTTGGCGACACGGGGCGTGCCGCGCGAGCGCTTGGCGATCTCCGCCCCGCCGTCCCTGGCCATCTCCATCTTGAGCACGCGCGCGGCGCGATGGACGATCGTCTCCAGTTCGGCCGGTTCATAGAAATTCAGGCGCAACGGAATGCCGAAGCGCTCGCGCAGCGGCCGCGTCATCAGACCCGAGCGCGTGGTCGCGCCCACGAGAGTGAACGGCGGCAGCTCGATGCGCACCGAGCGCGCGGCCGGCCCCTCGCCGATCATCAGGTCGAGCTGGAAGTCCTCCATCGCCGGATAGAGGATTTCCTCGATCGCCGGGTTGAGGCGATGGATCTCGTCGATGAACAGGACGTCATGCGCCTGCAGGTTGGTGAGCTGGGCGGCGAGATCGCCCGCCTTCTGGATCACCGGGCCCGAGGTCGCGCGAAAACCCACGCCCATCTCGCGCGCCACGATCTGCGCCAGGGTCGTCTTGCCGAGGCCGGGCGGCCCGTGGAACAGCACGTGGTCGAGCGCCTCGCCACGCGCCTTGGCGGCGGCGATGAATATCTTCAGGTTCTCTCGGACCTGCTTCTGGCCGACGAAATCGTCCAAGGTTTGCGGGCGCAGCGCCAGCTCGGCCGCGTCCTCCTCGGCGCGCTTGGGCGCCACCAGGCGTTCCGGATCGCTCATCGCGCGAGCTCCTGCAGGCCGGCCTTGATGACGGTATCGAGGGCCGCGCCCTCACCCAGGCGTTGCGTCACCCGCGCTACGGCGCCGAACGCCTCGACGCGGCGGTAGCCGAGATTGACCAGCGCCGACACCGCGTCCTCGTTGATCGAGGCCGGGGGCGGCACGACCGCGCCGCCATCCGATGCCTTGTGCGAGGCAGGCGCAATGCCGAAGGCCGCGGCCTTGTCCTTAAGCTCGGTGGCCAGCCGCGCAGCCAGCTTGGGGCCCACGCCGGCGGGGCGGCTGAGGCTCGCCTTGTCGCCGGCGGCAATGGCGCGCGCGATCTCGTCGGGCGACAGCGTCGAGAGGATCGACAGGCCGACCTTGGCGCCGACGCCCTGCACCGTCGTCAGGATGCGAAACCAGTCGCGCTCGGCGGTCCCGAGGAAGCCGTAGAGCGCGATCGCATCCTCGCGCACGATGGTCTCGACCAGCAGGGTCACCGGCCCACCGACCACGAGGTCGCGCAGCGTGCGCGACGAGGCCGACACGAGATAACCGACGCCGTTCACGTCGATGACGGCGCTGCCCTCGTCGATCGCGTCGACGACGCCTTTCAACCGGGCGATCAAAGGGCGGCCTCCACGCGCCGGGCGGTGGCGCGGTGATGGGCGTGGCAGATCGCGACCGCCAGCGCGTCGGCGGCATCGGCCTTGGCGTCGATGCCCGGCAGCAGGCGACCGACCATCATGGCGATCTGGTTCTTGTCGGCATGACCCACGCCGGTCACCGACTTCTTCACCAGGTTGGCGGCGTACTCGAAGACCGGCAGGCCGGCGCGCGCCGGCGCCAGCATCACCACGCCGCGCGCCTGGCCGAGCTTGAGTGTCGAGGCCGGGTTGACGTTGACGAAGGTCTCCTCGACGGCAGCCTCGTGAGGCTGCTGGGCCAGAATCACCGCAGCCACACCCTCGAACAGGTCGTTCAGCCGCTCGGCGAGCGGGCGGTCGGCCGCCACCTTGACCACGCCGTGCGCCACGTGGCGCAGCCAGTTGCCGTCGACATCGATCACGCCCCAGCCGGTCAGCCGAAGACCGGGATCGAGCCCGAGCAATCTCATCCGCTCTAGGCCGCGAACTTCGCGAGTGCTGCGTCCGACACCTCGAAATTGGCGTAGACGTTCTGCACGTCGTCGTTGTCGTCGAGGGCGGCGATCAGGTCGATCAGGGTCTGCGCCACATCGCCGTCGACCGGCGTCGTGGTCTTGGGCCGCCACATCAGCTTGGCGGACGACGGCTGGCCGAGCGACTTCTCGAGCGCCTCGCGCACGGCGTTGAAGCTGTCCTGGGCGCAGTAGATCTCGTGCGCGCCCTCCTCGCCTTCCCCCGTCACGACGTCGTCGGCGCCGGCCTCGATCGCCTTCTCCAGCACGTCGTCAGCCGAGCCGGCCTCGAGCGGGAAGCGGAACTCACCCATGCGGTCGAACATGAACGACACGCTGTTGGTCTCGCCGAGGTTGCCGCCATACTTGGAGAAGCTCGAGCGCACTTCGCCGGCGGTGCGGTTGCGGTTGTTGGTCAGCGCCTCGACGATCACCGCGACGCCGCCCGGGCCGTAGCCCTCGTAGCGGATCTCGTCGTAGTTGGCGTCGGCGTCGCCGCCCGCACCGCGCTTGATGGCACGGTCGATCGTATCGCGCGTCATGTTGTTCTCGCGCGCCCCGATCACCGCCGCGCGCAGGCGCGGGTTGGAATTCGGATCGGCCGCGCCAAGCCGGGCGGCCGTCGTGATCTCGCGGATCAGCTTGGTGAAGATCTTCGCTTTTTGGGCGTCCTGACGCCCTTTGCGATGCATGATGTTCTTGAACTGGGAATGACCAGCCATGATCCGGCAACCAGATTGAGTGACTTGATGGGCCGGCTATACCATTTCTCGTGGGTTTTGGGAGTGCCGGTGACGCCACGCCGGCCGTCCGGACAAAAAAAGGCGGGGGCCGAAGCCCCCGCTAAAAAACGTCGGAACCTTGATTCCGACGCCCCCTCTAACCTTGAAGACAGCTCGCCAACGCGGCGAAAAATCGTTTAACATCAAAAGGATGCCGATTTTTCCCCAGGTCGTCAATCACAGCCTTCAAGGCACCCGTAATAGCTATAGAGCGAGCCTGTGGGATACAAGATGCTGAAAGCTACCCCGCTGGGGGCAGCCGGCCGCCGATCCGGATCGGCCTGACCGCCCGGGCGAGCCCGGTCTTGTCGTCGGTTTCGACAAGGGCCGCGCACAGAGTGCCCTCACCCTCGGCCGGCGACAGGCGTTCGCCCGGCATCTTCTTGATGAAGCGCAGAACGGCGTTCTCCTTCTTCATGCCGATGACCGAATCGTAGTCGCCGCACATGCCGACGTCGGTCTGGTAGGCCGTGCCGCCGGGCAGCACCCACGAATCGGCGGTCGGGATGTGGCTGTGGGTGCCGAGCACCGCCGAGACGCGGCCGTCGCAGTGATGGCCCATCGACTGTTTCTCGCTGGTCGCCTCGCCATGGACGTCGACCAGGATGAAATGCGCGTTGCGCCCCAGCGTGTATTTGGCGACCTCGGCCTCGACCGTGCGGAAGGGATCGTCGAGCGCGTCCATGAACAGCCGGCACATGACGTTGATGACGACGATCTTCTGGCCCTTGGCCGTCTCGAACAGGTTGGCGCCCCAGCCCGGTGTGCCGGGCGGGAAGTTGATCGGCCGCAACAGGCGCTTGTCCTGGGCGATGTAGGGAATGATCTCGCGCTGGTCCCAGACGTGGTTGCCGGTGGTGATGCAGTCGACGCCGCCGGCGTGCAACTCGGCGCAGATCTTGGCGGTGATGCCAAAACCCGCCGCGGCGTTCTCGCCGTTCACCACGACGAAGTCGAGACCGAGATCCTGGCGCAGCTTGGGGAGGTGCTTCAGCACGGCCTCACGGCCCGAACGGCCGACGATGTCGCCGCAGAACAAAACCTTCATGGCTCAGACAAAGGCGCAAGCACGCCGGTCGGTCAACAACCAATCGAGTCGCTCGTCGTCGGGACCGTGCGGCACCGGCTCGGGCAGGAGCTGGTCGTCGAAGGCCACACCCATGGCGAGGATTTTCTTGCGCTGCCGCAGGCCGCGCAGCGTGCGATCGTAGAAGCCGCCGCCGTAACCCAGGCGCCAGCCCTCCTCGTCGCATGCCAGCAGCGGCACGATCAGCACGTCGGGCTCGACGATCTCGCGCCGGGACGACGGATGGAGCGTGTTGAAGACGCCGGCCTCGAGCGCGTCGCCCGGACGCCAGGCGCGAAACACCAGCGGCTGGCCCTTGCCGATCACGACCGGCAGGCCGAGCTGGCAGCCTTCGTTATGCAGCTCGATCATCAGCGGGCGGATGTCGAGTTCCTCCACCATCGGCCAGAAACCGGAGACCACCGTCGGCGTCTCGATCGGCCGCTCGCGGCGGAACTGCTCGAGCAGGCCCTCGGCGCCGTCGCGGCGCTCCTCGTCGGTGAGGCTGCCGCGCCAAGTCCTCATGGCGCTGCGCAGGGCCCGCTTGGCTTCGATCTGGCTCATGTCACTGCGGGCAGGGAGTGCAGACGGGGGATAAGGTGGGGCGGCTCCACGTTGGCCGTGGCACGTGAAACCTCCAAGGCCTGCAAAGCAGGTGGGCACCGTATAGCCAAGACCACGGTCCTAGCCAGGAACAGCTCCCAGGAGATCTTATTGGCCCAGGGGTTTTAAGCGAACCACGCACCGCGCAGAAATCCGCCCCACGCCAATGTAAGCCTCCCGAGGCCCCACCGCTAGGCCGCGCCGCTGACCTTTTTCTGGATCTTGTCGACCCGCGAGGTGATCAGTTCCTCGAGCGCGGAGGCCAAAGTCTCGGCATTGTCGGTGGCGTTGGCGCGGGCGCTCTCGGCCTGCCTGGCCAGCCCGCGCGCCTCGCGGCTCTCGTCGGCCAGCATGAGGGCCGCGAACACCAGCAGCTTGATCTCGGGCACGCCCTGCATCTGCAGGCGCAGGTCGGTGATCTTGCTGTCGACATAGGTGCCCAGCTCGCGCACGCGATCTTCCTCGCCCTCGCCACAGGCAAGCTCGTACGTGCGGTTGGCGATTTGAATCGAAACCTGCGGCATTTTCCGCTTCTCCTGTTTATTGCGCCGTTATCCGGCGTTTGAGGGGACTTCGACTCTACTTCTGATCCGCGGCCAGAAGCGAGCGGATATATTCCATCGCCCGCTCGAGGCGGCCTTCGACCTCGGTCGCAACCTTGCGCAGCTCGTCGTGTTGTCTTTCGAGCTTGCCGAGGCGCTGGGCGAGTTCGTCGGAGCGCGTCTGCTCGGCGCGCAGCCGATCCTCGACCATCGATTCCAGCCGGCTCAGCGCATCGTCCACGCGATCTTTGGCACTTGCCGCCTTGGACATTGATCCCCCGCCGGAGGATCGCAGTCGGCCGCTTGGCTGCGTCTGCTCCATTTGCGAAGGATAAGTTGTGCACCTGTTGACGGTCAACATATTGCCTCTGTGGAGCGTCCCTGCCCTCAATATCTGGGTCAGGCATGAGGTTTTGCGCATTGACGCAGATAAGGTGCGTCGGCATGTTGCCGGCCAATCAAAAAACCCATACGGCGCATATATAAAATGACCGAACAGACCGCCGCACAGCGCGACATGGCGAACGCAATCCGGGCCCTTTCCATGGACGCCGTCGAGAAGGCCGATTCGGGCCATCCCGGCCTGCCGATGGGCATGGCCGACGTCGCCACGGTCCTGTTCGGCAAATTCCTGAAGTTCGACCCGACCGATCCGCACTGGCCCGATCGCGACCGCTTCATCCTGTCGGCCGGCCACGGCTCGATGATGCTCTACTCGCTGCTCTATCTCACCGGCTATCCGGACATGACGCTCGACCAGATCGAGCACTTCCGCCAGCTCGGCAGCAAGACCGCCGGCCATCCCGAGTACGGCCACGCCACCGGCATCGAGACCACGACCGGCCCGCTCGGCCAGGGGCTCGGCAACTCGGTGGGCTTCGCCATCGCCGAGCGCGAGCTTGCATCGCGCTTCGGCGCCGAGGTTGTCGACCATTTCACCTACGTCGTCGCCGGCGACGGCTGCCTGATGGAAGGCGTCGGCCAGGAAGCGATCACCCTGGCGGGCCACCTCGGCCTCGGCCGCCTGATCGTGCTGTTCGACAACAACAGCATCACGATCGACGGTCCGACTTCGCTGGCGACCTCGGACGACCACATGAAGCGCTTCGCCGCGGCCGGCTGGCATGTCCAGGCGGTCGACGGCTTCGACCAGGACGCCGTCGCCCGCGCCCTCCGCAAGGCGCAGAAGGTCACCAACAAGCCCTCGATGATCGCCTGCAAGACGATCATCGGCTTCGGTGCGCCGACCAAGGCCGGCACCGCCGCCGCCCACGGCTCGCCGCTCGGCAAGGACGAGATCGCCGGCGCGCGCCAGAACCTCGGCTGGCCCTACCCGCCGTTCGAGATCCCCGAGCCGATCTTTACCGCCTGGCGCAAGATCGGCGCCAAGGGCCGGTCGGCGCGGCGCAAGTGGACCAAGCGCCATGCCGCGATGGCCGAGGCCGATCGCGCCGAGTTCGACCGCCGCATGAAGGGCGACGTCCCCGCCGTCGTCGACGACACCATCAAAGCCTTCAAGGCCAAGATGGCGGCCGACAAGCCCTCGTGGGCGACGCGCAAGTCGAGCCAGGAAGTGCTCGAGGTCATCAACCCGGTTTTCCCGGATACGCTTGGCGGCTCGGCCGACCTCACCGGCTCGAACAACACCAAGACCAAGACAATCAACAGCCAGAGCTCAGCCGATCCGGCGGGCCGCTACATGCACTACGGCATCCGCGAGCACGCGATGTGCGCGGCGATGAACGGCATGGCGCTGCACGGCGGCATCATTCCCTACGGCGGCACGTTCCTGGTCTTCACCGACTACTGCCGCCCGTCGATTCGCCTGGCCTGCCTGATGGGCGTGCGCGTGATCTACGTCATGACGCACGACTCGATCGGGCTGGGCGAGGACGGCCCGACCCATCAGCCGGTCGAGCATCTCGCGGCCCTGCGCGCTATCCCGCATATTACCGTCATGCGCCCCGCCGACGTCATCGAGACGGCGGAGTGCTGGCAGATTGCCCTCGAGGCCAAGGGCAAGCCGACGGTGCTGGCGCTCACCCGCCAGAACCTGCCGACCCTGCGCGGCGCCGGCGACGACAACCTCTGCCGCAAGGGCGCGTACATTCTCGCCGGCGAGGCGTCGGCGTCGGTGCGTCTCATCGCCTCCGGCTCGGAAGTCGAGCTGGCGGTGAAGGCGCGCGACCTGCTGGCCAAGGACGGGATCGCCGCCGCCGTCGTGTCGATGCCATCGTGGGAATTGTTCGAGGCCCAGGACGAGAGCTACCGCGCCCAGGTCATGGGCCCGCAGGGCACCGTGCGCGTGGCCTGCGAAGCGGCCACCGGCTTCGGCTGGGAGCGCTGGCTCGGTACCAAGGGCGCGTTCGTCGGCATGACGGGCTTCGGCGCCTCGGGCAAGGCCACCGATCTCTACAAGCATTTCGGAATCACGGCCGAAGCGATCGCGGAAGCGGCGCGCGGCCTCGTCGGGTAACGGAGGGGAGACTATGGCTGTTCGGGTTGCAATCAACGGCTTTGGCCGCATCGGCCGCAATATCCTGCGCGCCATCATCGAGTCGGGCCGCAAGGACATCGAGGTCGTGGCCATCAACGATCTCGGCCCGGTCGAGACGAATGCCCACCTCTTCCGCTTCGACAGCGTGCATGGCCGCTTCAACGGTGAAGTGAAGGTCTCTGGCGACACGATCGATGTCGGCCGCGGGCCGATCAAGGTGACGTCCGAGCGCGATCCCGCGAAGCTGCCGCACAAGGCGATGAACATCGACGTGGCCCTCGAGTGCACCGGCTTCTTCACCTCGAAGAAGGCGGCTTCCGCCCATATCGATGCCGGCGCCAAGCGCGTGCTGGTCTCGGCCCCGGCCGACAATGCCGACCTCACGGTCGTTTACGGCGTCAACCACGACAAGCTCACCAAGGATCACCTGGTTATCTCGAACGCCTCGTGCACGACCAACTGCCTGGCGCCGGTCGCCAAGGTGCTGAACGACGCGGTCGGCATCACGCACGGCTTCATGACGACGATCCACGCCTACACCGGCGACCAGCCGACGCTCGACACGATGCACAAGGATCTCTACCGCGGCCGCGCCGCCAACCTGTCTATGATCCCGACCTCGACCGGCGCCGCCAAGGCCGTCGGCCTCGTGCTGCCCGAGCTCAACGGCAAGCTCGACGGCGTGTCGATCCGTGTGCCGACGCCCAACGTCTCGGTCATCGACCTGAAGTTCGTGGCCTCGCGCCCGACCGACAAGGAAGAGATCAACAAGGCGATCAAGCTCGCCGCCGCCAACCAGCTCAAGGGCATCCTGGGCTGGACCGATGCACCGAACGTGTCGATCGACTTCAACCACGATCCGCACTCGTCGACCTTCCACATGGACCAGACCAAGGTCATGGACGGCACGTTCGTGCGCGTCTTGAGCTGGTACGACAACGAATGGGGCTTCTCCAACCGCATGGCCGATACCGCCGTGGCGATGGGCAAGCTGGGTTAGATGGAGATCGTCCCGCAGCCGCTGACGCGGGACGCCTTCGCGCCTTACGGCGACGTCATCGACGTGCCAGCCGAGACCGGCCGGAAATACTACGAGGACGCGCTCGGCAACCTGCGGCCGGGCGCGCGGCCCAGCCTCTCGGTCAGCCTGCGCGAGCCCGCGCCCGAGCGCCCGGTCGCGGCCAACCTGCTGGAACGCCACGAGTTCTCCTCCCAGACCTTCATGCCGCTCGACGTCGAGCGCTGGCTGGTGATCGTGGCGCCGCACGCCGCGGCCGGCGGACCCGACCTCGGCAACATCAAGGCCTTCCTCGCCAACGGCCGCCAGGGCGTCACCTACAAGGCCAACACCTGGCACCACGGGCTCACCGTGCTCGACCGGCCCGGCCGCTTCGCGGTCTTCATGTTCCGCGACGACACCAAGGGCGACGAGGAGTTCGTCCCCGTCCCGCCCTTTGCCGTCCGCATTCCCTGATTGGCCGCGCCGGTCATCCCCGTGCCCGTCATCCAGGTGAAGGACTGGCGCACGACCGAGGCCGCTCTGCTGGCCGCCCGCGCAAACGGCACGGCGCCGGTGCTGGTGACGCCGCCGGATGCCGCTTCCGTCTACGGCGCGGGCTACCTCGGCGCCCTGCAGGAGCGGGCGCGCACCGAATTCCCCGACGTGGCGTTTCGCCTGGTCGTCGATTGCGGCGATGCGTCGGGCCACGCCCTTGCGTGTTTGCGCGCCGGGGTGAAACTGATCTCGATGGAGCCGCCGAACGACAAGGTGGCCGACATCGCCCGCCAGATGGGCGCCGAACTCGTGAGGAAACCGACATGAGCTGGCAACCGACCCGCGACCTCGTGGGCTACGGCCCGACCCCGCCCGATCCGAAGTGGCCGAACGGCGCGCGCATCGCCGTCAACTTCGTGATGAACTACGAGGAAGGCTCGGAGCCCTCGGTCCAGGACGGCGAGGGCTACACTGAGACCGGCCTCACCGAGGCGACCAGCTCGTCGACCGGGCTCAAGGGCCGCGACCTCGCCGGCGAGAGCATGTTCGAGTTCGGCAGCCGCGCCGGCTTCTGGCGCCTGATGCGCGCCTTCCAGGAACGCGGCCTGCCGATGACGGTATTCGGCTGCGCGCTCGCACTGGAGCGCAACGCGCTCGCCGCCGAGGCGATCCGTAAATCCGGCTTCGACCTGTGCTGCCACGGCTGGCGCTGGGTGCGCCACTTCCAGTTGAGCGAAGCCGAGGAGCGCGAGCACATCGCCAAGGCGGTGACGTCCCTCAAGCAGACCGTGGGCGAGGCGCCGGCCGGCTGGTACTGCCGCTATGGACCCAGCACCAGTACGCGCCGCCTGCTGGTCGAGCACGGCGGCTTCACCTACGACTCCGACTATTACGGCGACGAGCTGCCGTTCTGGCAGACGGTCGAGGGCAAGCCGCACCTGATCGTGCCCTACTCGCTCACCAACAACGACGGCAAGTACGCCGCCGGCATGACCCATGCCGACCAGTGGTTCAATCTGGTGAAGGATGCCTTCGACGTGCTCTACCGCGAGGGCGCCCAGCAGCCCAAGATGATGTCCGTGGGCATGCACATGCGCATCCTGGGCCACCCCGCCCGCACAGCGGGATTATGGCGCCTGCTCGACTATCTTCAGAAGCAGCAGGGCGTATGGATCACCCGCCGGGTCGACATCGCCAACCACTGGAAGGCCACACACCCCTATCCGGGCAAGGGCTTGAACGAATAGACTGGCGCCGCTATCACCGGCGCCGATTACGGCTGGAACGACCTGGGAGCGAATCCGTGAAGATCACCCGCATCGTCAAGAAGATCCTCGACAATTACGAGAGCGATTGCCCCGGCACCAAGGCGAACCTCGCCCGAATGCTGATGAACGGCCGCCTGGGCGGCTCGGGCAAGATGGTGATCCTGCCGGTCGACCAGGGCTTCGAGCATGGCCCGGCGCGGTCCTTTGCGCCGAACCCGGACGCCTACGATCCGCACTATCACTACCAGCTCGCCATCGACGCCGGGCTGAACGCCTACGCCGCCCCGCTCGGCATGCTCGAGGCCGGCGCCGACACCTTCGCCGGTGCCATCCCGACCATCCTCAAGCTCAACAGCGCCAACAGCCTGTCGACCAACAAGGATCAGGCCGTCACCGCCAGCGTCAACGATGCGCTGCGGCTGGGCTGCGCGGCGATCGGCTTCACGATCTATCCGGGCTCGGAAGACCAGTACAAGATGATGGAGCAGATCAAGGAGCTCGCCGAGGAAGCCAAGGCTGCGGGCCTCGCCGTCGTCATGTGGTCCTATCCGCGCGGCGGCAAGCTCGACAAGGCCGGCGAGACGGCGCTCGACGTCTGCGCCTACGCGGCCCACATGGCCGCCCTGCTCGGCGCGCACATCATCAAGGTCAAGCCGCCGACCAACGTGCTGTGGCAGCCCGAAGCCAAGGCCGCCTACGAGAAGGCCAAGGTCGACACTTCGACCCTGGCGGCGCGCATCAAACATGTCGTCCAGGCGACCTTCAACGGCCGGCGCATCGTCATCTTCTCGGGCGGCGAGGCCAAGGATCTCGAGGGCCTGTTCACCGAGATCCGCGGCCTGCGCGACGGCGGCGCCTTCGGCTCGATCATCGGCCGCAACACCTTCCTGCGCCCGCGCGCCGAGGCGCTCGACATGCTCGACAAGATCATCGGCATTTACCAGAACAAGATGTAACGAAGACCGTGGCCACCAGCGTCGTCATTCGTCCCGTGGTGGCCGCGGATTTCCCGCAATGGGCGCCGCTGTGGGCGGGTTACAACACCTTCTACAAGCGCGTGCTGCCCGACGCGGTCACGCAGGTGACGTGGAGGCGCTTCCTCGATCCGGCCGAGCCGATGCACGCGCTGGTCGCCGAGGATAACGGCCAACTGCGCGGCCTGGTCCACTATCTCTTCCATCGTTTCACCTCGATGGTCGAGGACAACTGCTACCTGGCCGACCTCTTCACCAACCAGGCCGCGCGCGGCAAAGGCGTCGGCAAGAATCTGATCGAAGCGGTCTACGACAAGGCCCGCGAGGCCGGCTGCACCCGCGTCTACTGGCAGACCCACGAGACCAACGCCGTGGCGCAAGTCCTCTACAATGGCGTGGCCGAACGCTCGGGTTTCATCGTCTATCGCAAGCAGGTCTGACGGATGGCCGACGAGCGCTGCCGGCTCTATCTGATCTCGCCGGAGAAGATGGAGCATCCGACAATTTTCGCCGAGGAATTGCGTGCCGCACTCAAAGGCGGCGACGTGGCGGCCTTCCAGCTGCGCCTGAAGGACGTCGACGACGCAGCGATTTCGCGCGCCGCCGACACCTTGCGGCCGATCTGCCAGCACCACGACGTCGCCTTCATTCTGAACGACCGGCCCGACCTTGCCGTGAAGCTCGACTGCGACGGCGTCCATGTCGGCCAGGACGACATGCCCTACGCCGAGGCGCGCCGCATCGTCGGACCCGACCGCCAGGTCGGCGTCACCGCCAAGGCTTCGCGCCACCTGGCGATGGAAGCCGCCGAAGCCGGCGCCGACTACGTGGCGTTCGGCGCGTTCTTCACCTCGACCACCAAGGCCGTCACCACGCCCGCCGAGCTCGACATCCTCGAGTGGTGGAGCAACGTGATGCAGGTGCCGTGCGTGGCCATCGGCGGCATCACCGTCGACAACGCCGCGCCGGTGATCGCGGCCGGCGCCGACTTCCTTGCCGTGGCGGGCGGGGTGTGGAACTACAAGGACGGTCCCGAGGCTGCCGTGCGCGCCTTCAACGAGTTGTTCGCCCAACGGACCTGAACGCCTCGCCCCGGCACGCACCGGCCTCAGCATCTCTCACACTGGCGTGATGGTGACGTCCGTTTGAACATGGCTGACCTGCCGTCGATATCCGCCATCTTCGGCGCGTCACACATTACCTTGCCAACATGTTGAGTACCGCGCCCGAGATCGCTCCGATGTTCGCTACCCCGCTCGTCAAGTTCGACGTACCGGACGCCGAGACCCTGAACACCGAGTTGCGGCGCGTGATCGAGCAGCGCGAGAAAAGCCATCCCGGCATGCAGGCCTCCAACCAGGGCGGCTGGCAATCGACCTGGGACATGGATGCGTGGGGCGGCGCGGCGGCGATCAAGTTGCTGGCGGTCGGCCGCAACGTCGCCAACCGCGTGACCACCGATCGCCAGGGCAAGGCCGGCAGCGGCCCGCACCCCGGCTTCTTCGCCGTGACGTGGCGCGCCAACATGTGGGCCAACATCAACCGCAGCGGCGACGCCAATGAATATCACTGCCACCGCGGCGCCTTCTGGTCGGGCGTCTACTACGTCGACGACGGCGGCATCGGCGCCGATCCGTCGCTGGGCGGCGAGCTCGAATTCATGGATCCGCGCGGGCCGGTCCCGACGATGCTCGCACCGCATCTCGGCATCGCCATGGACGGCGGCCAGTGGACCACCGAGCGCGTGGTGCCCAAGCCCGGCCGGCTGGTGATGTTCCCGGCGTGGCTGATGCACCAGGTGCGGCCCTATCGCGGCAACGTCGAGCGCATCTCCATCGCCTTCAATCTCACGCTTTAGCCGCTGCCCGAGCGGAACGCGGCCCGCACCCGGCCGTTCTTTCTCGATGAACCGGTTGCTCGCTTCGTTGCCCTCCTTGGCGCTGGGACTCCTGCTCGCCGCCTGCACCCCGGGTTCGGGCGCGATCGGCGGCGCGGACTACGATCCCGCCTACGACTTCCATGAATTCTACCAGGTCACCGACGGCCGCACGTTCCATGTCGTCGTCGACGGCAATCCCTTCCCCGCCATCGCGGCCCCCGAGATGCGCCAGCGCCTGCTGCCCGTGATGCAGGCCAACCGGCCACGCCCGCGCCTCACCTTCACCTATGCGGCACCGCCCGAGCCCCAGCACCCAGACTATCGCCTGGTGCTGGTGTTCGATGCCGCGCTCGACCTGACGGCCGCGCGCGTTTGCGCCAACCAGATCCGCCATCGCCCGACGCCGAGCGGGTATTTCAGCGTCTTCGCCGTCTACTGCCGCAACGATGCTGCGCTGTCGCAGGCGGTCGCGTCGACCACCGCGACGAGCCCCGAAGACCCTCGAGTCGGCCAGCTCTTCTCACGGCTTTTCCTGGTGCTGTTCACCGACTCTCCGCCGATCGACCATCCGCATTTCCCGTTCCTCTTCGGACACTAGCGAGCAGGTCAGCGCACCGGCAACCACAGCACGTCCTCGATGTGAGCAGCGCCGGTCGCCAGCATCACCAGACGGTCGAAGCCCAGCGCGATGCCGCTGCACTCGGGCAGGCCGTGATCGAGCGCCGCCAGGAAATCCGGATCGACCGGCCAACGCACCCCGTAGAGCCGCTCCTTCTCGTCCATGTCGGCCTTGAGCCGCGCGCGCTGGATCGCGGGATCGGTGAGCTCGCCGTAGGCATTCGCCAGTTCGACACCGCAGGCATAGAGCTCGAAGCGCTCGGCCACCCGCGCGTCGCCGGGCTTGGCGCGCGCCAGGGCCGCCATGCCGATCGGGTACTCGCACAGGATGGTCGGCCGGCCGATGCCGAGGCGATGCTCGATCCTGTCGAACATGATGCGGAAAAAGACGTCGTCCCAGGTGTCGCCCGTATGCATGGCCACGCCCGAGGCGCGCGACAGCCTCTCGGCGTCGCCGACGGTGCCCAGGAGATCGACGCCGGCGTGGCGCTCGAAGGCCTCGGCGACGGTCAACCGCTCGGGCGCCGCGGCGGGATCGCAGACCTTGTCCTCGAAGCGCAGCTCCGGCACGCCGCAGAGCGCCAGCAGGGCCGCGCAATCCGCCATGATCGTCTCGTAGCCCGTCCCGGCGCGATACCATTCGAGCATGGTGAACTCGGGATGATGCAGCGCCGAGCCCTCGGCGTTGCGGAACACGCGCGCGAACTGGAAGAGTTTCGGCACGCCGCCGGCCAGCAGCTTCTTCATGGCGAACTCGGGCGAACTCTGCAGCCAGCGCTCGCGCTCCTCGCCGTCGGGCTGCTCCCAGTCGGTGACGAAGCCCGAGAGATGCACCTCGGCGCCGGGCGCCACCTGCAGGATCGGCGTCTCGACCTCGACGAAGTCGTGGCGCGCAAACCACAGGCGCAGGTCGGCCTGCAGGCGCGAGCGCATCTGCAGATAGGGCAGACGACGGGCGAGCTTGTCGGGGCGCCACTCGGTCATGCCCGACCATCGCATGCCGCCCCGCCGACGTGTAGGCTTTCGCCGTGTAGGATGACGAGATGACGCCGAAACAGATCGACAAATTCTGTGCGAGTCTGCCCGCCGCCACGCGCACCGTGCAATGGGAGGGCGTGATCGTGTTCAAGGTCGGGGCCAAGATGTTCTGCCTGATCGCGCCCGAGGAGCACTCGGTCGGCCGCATTTCCTTCAAGTCGGCGCCCGAGCACTACGACGCGCTCAGCCGCTCGCCGGGCTTCCGGCCGGCACCGTATCTCGCCCGCGCCAAATGGGTCTCGGTCGACGATCCCAAGGCGCTCAGCGACGCCGAGATGAAGGCCTACATCAAGCGCGCCCACGGCGTGATCGCCGCCGCGCTGCCGAAGAGGAAGCAGAAGGAACTGAAGCTCTCGCCAGGAGGCCCCTCTCCCCGCCTCTCTCCCTCGCGGGGGAGAGGCGCATGAAGGATGCCCGTGCAATGGGCCCGGTTGCGGCCTCTCCCGGCCTTTGATACAAGCCCGCGCCGGCCTCGTTCCGCTTTCGCGGGCGAGGCCTAATCATTCATCCGACCAAGCGGTTAAGCTCCGGGAAAGCCACATGAAAGTCCCCGTCAATTCCATCCGTGCCGGCAACGTCATCGAATACAACGGCAAGCTCTGGGTGGCCTCCAAGGTCCAGCACATCAGCCCCGGCAAGGGCGGCGCCTTCGTGGCCATCGAGGCCAAGGCGCTGCGCGAGGGCAACAAGCTGCAGGAGCGCTTCCGTTCGGGCGAAACCATCGAGCACGTCCACATCGACGAGCGCGAGTGCACCTACCTGTTCAAGGACGAGAACGGCTTCACGTTCATGGACAAGGAGAATTACGAGCAGCTCACCGTCGGCGCCGACGTGCTCGAAGAGGAGCAGTCGCGCTTCCTGCAGGACGGCATGGAAGTGCTGGTCTCGCTCTACGAGGGAACGCCGGTCGGCGCCCAGCTGCCGAAGACGGTCGTGCTGGCCGTGATCGAGGCCGATGCCGTGGTCAAGGGCCAGACCGCCTCCTCGTCCTACAAGCCCGCGATCGTCGAGGGGGGCATCCGCGTGATGGTGCCGCCGCATATCGGTGTCGGCACCAAGCTGGTGATCAACATCGAGGAAGGCACCTACATGGAACGGGCGAAGGACTAGACTGACCGTGGCCGCCCCTCCGCGCCGTCCCACTCTTACGCGTACGCGCTCGTCCGATACGCGCCCCTCCGATCGCCCCGTCGCCCGAGTAGGCCGCGGTCCACTCGAGATGGGCCGCGAGCGTTCGGGTCCGCCCGAGCGGCGGTCGCTGGCGGTGCGCTCAGCCACCGTCACGATCATGATCCGTGCCGCCTTCGCCGCCGCCAAGGGGCTGAAGCGCGACTTCGGCGAGGTCGAGCAGCTGCAGGTGTCGGCCAAGGGGCCGGCCGATTTCGTCAGCCGCGCCGACATCATGGCCGAGAAGATGCTGCGCACCGAGCTCGCGCGCACCCGGCCGGAGTATGGCTTCTTCGGCGAGGAAGGCGGCGAGACCAAGGGCGACGGCCGCAACCGCTGGATCGCCGATCCGCTCGACGGTACGACGAATTTCCTGCACGGCGTGCCGCACTTCGCCATCTCGCTGGCGCTCGAGCGCGACGGCGAGATCGTCGCCGGCGTGATCTACCAGCCGATCTCCGACGAGCTGTTCTGGGCGGAGAAAGGCAACGGCGCCTTCATCGACACCCCGAACGCCCGTTCGCGACGGCTGCGCGTCTCGGCCCGCAAGGAAATGAACCACGCTCTGGTCGGCACCGGCATTCCCCAGAAGGGCCGCGGCGATCATCCGGCCTATCTGAAGAAACTCGAGGCCGTGATGGGCAAGACCGCGGGTGTGCGTCGCTGGGGCGCCGCCGCGCTCGACCTCGCGTTCGTGGCGGCCGGTCGCTACGACGCCTTCTTCGAATTTGGCCTCGCCCCGTGGGACGTCGCCGCCGGGATCCTGCTGGTGCGCGAGGCGGGCGGGCTGGTGAGCGATCTCGCCGGTCAGCCCTATGTTCTGGGCGGGCCGTCGATCCTCGCGGCAAACGTCGGCCTACGCGACCCGTTGATCGGGGTCCTCGCCTGACACGCAACTTTGTTGCGTGGGGGGAGTGGCGAGAAATGAGAAGATTGGCCTAAAAGGCTTATGTCATCGGCATCGAAGGTCTCTCACCGACGTGAGACTCTTGACCGATCCGTCGTCTCCGAGCCGCATCCAGCCACACCGGGACAATGAACGACGCCCGGGGACAATCGGCCCGTTGAGCCTTGGACATCCAGTAGGTATCTTGCGAGCAAGGAAAGTCCCCTCGGCCGGGTCGGCCCGCCATGGCGCTAACCCCTTGGAAAGGCAATCGGTAATGCCCTCGCTCCCGCTCACTGTGCGTAGCTTCGCGCTGGGCCTCGCGCTGGCCGGCTTCGGTCTCGGCGCCTTGCCGGCCTTTGCCCAGTCCGCGAACGTCACCGCCTTCAATCCCTACAACGGTGTCGGCGCGCCTGCGCCCGCGACCGTCTATGCCCAGCCGCAAGGCGGCCCCGCCGGCGGTCCGGCCTTCAATCCCTGGAATCCCGGAAATGCTCCCGCGGCCCAGGCTCCCGTCTATGTCGGCGGCTCCTACGCGGGCAGTCCCTATACGGGCAGTTCCTACGCACCCGGCGCCAATCTTCCGCCGCCGCCGCCGCCGCCCGGTCCGATCGAGAGTCGCCTCACCGCCGTCCCCGAGCGGCCGACCGGCGCCGCCCCGTCGCGCGCGCGCCAGCCCGCGATGGCAGCGGCCCCGATGCCGAGCCCGCCGCCCGCACCCGAACCCGTGATCACGCGGGCGACCCCGCCCGCGCCGGTGCCGATCCCGGTCGCGACGGCGGCACCCGCGCCTCCCACGCCGGCTCCGGCCCCGCGCGCAATCGTTGCCACGCCGCCGCCTGCCGTCTCGCCGGCGCCGCAGCCGCGCGCCGTCGCTAGCGTGGCGCCGCCACCGCCCGCGCCTGCAGCGGCTCCCGCCGCTCCCGGCACGGCGCTCGCCAGCGTTTCTTTCGCCCCGCAGTCGGCCGAGATCAGCGGCGCCGCGCGCGCCGATCTCGACCGCGCCGCGCCGAGCATGAAGGGCCTGCGCCAGGTCGAGTTGCGCGCCTATGCCGGCGGCAGCGATCCGACCGAGGCGCGCAAGGTGGCGCTCGCGCGCGCGCTCTCGGTGCGCAGCTACCTGATCGACCAGGGCGTGCGCGGCCGCATCGAGGTCGGCGCTTTCGCGTCGAGCAACGGCGGTGCCGGCGGCGAAAGGGTAGATGTCCTTGGCCCATGATCCCGAACGCAAGATCGGCGCCGCGCGACGGACTGAACAGATGACGAATCCCCTGCCCTACCTGGTCCGCATGCTGCTGTTCCTGGCAGCGGTCAGTTGCCTTGCCTGGTACCTGCACGAGGACCTGCTGCGCGTGTTCAACAACACGCCCGATCTCGATGGCGTGATCCTGGCGGTGCTGGCGGTCGGCATCTTCTTCGTCTTCCGCCAGGTCGTGCTGCTGTGGCCCGAGGTGCGCTGGCTGCGCCGCTTCCACCATCGCGAGGAGAACACGCCGCCGCCACCCGCCGACTCGGTCAACCTGCTGGCGCCGCTGGCCGCCATGGTCGGCGAGCGGCAGGACCAGTTCCGCCTGTCGCCGACGGCGACGCGCGCGCTGCTCGACGGCATCGCCACCCGGCTCGACGAGCGCCGCGAGCTGGCGCGCTACATGATCGGCCTGCTGATCTTCCTCGGCCTGCTCGGCACCTTCTGGGGCCTGCTGCAGACGATCGGCGCCGTGGCCGACGCCATCAACGGCCTGCAGGTCTCCGCCGGCGACGCGGTGGCGATGTTCGCCAAGCTGAAGAGCAGCATCGAAGGCCCGCTCAAGGGCATGTCGACGGCGTTCGGCGCCTCGCTGTTCGGCCTCTCGGGCTCGCTCGTGCTGGGCTTCCTCGAATTGCAGGCGAGCCAGGCGCAGGGCCGCTTCCACAGCGAACTCGAGGAATGGCTGGCCGGCGCCACCAGCCTGTCGAGCGCCACCCTGCCCGCCGAGTCCAGCGCCAGCATGCCGGCCTATGTCGAGGCGCTACTCGAGCGCAACGCCGAGGGCCTCGACGGGTTGACGCGCTCGCTGCAGCGCATCGAAGACAGCCGCCAATCGGCGACCAGTGCCAATGCCTCGCTGGTCGAGCGGCTGGCGTCGCTCGCCGAGACCATGCGCACGCAGCAGAACCTGCTCGCCCGCTTCACCGAGCTGTCGATCGAGATGCGCAGCGCCGTCAATCGCCTGGGCGACCGCTCGGGCGCCGAGGCCGACCGCGAGGCGCTGGCCGCGCACCAGCGCAACCTCGAGGCCCAGATCAACCGCCTGATCGAGGAAGAGATCCGCAGCCGCGTGGCCCTCGCCGACGAGCTGCGCGGCGGCTTCGGCCGCCTGTCCGACCGCGCGACCGACGAGACCGACCGCGAGACGATGCTGGCCAAGCAGCGCGACGTCGAGACCCAGGTCGCCCGCCTCGCCGAGGAGACCGCGCGCGCCAACAGCCAGATCGCCGACGACCTCCGCGGCGCGATCGAGAAGCTCGCCAGCCGCCCGGCCGACGACGCCGACCGCGACGCCGCCGCCCAGCGCCAGCGCGAAACCGAAGCCCAGCTCGTCAAGCTCGCCGAGGAACAGGCGCAGAGCCGCGCCGACCTGATCGCCGAGCTGCGCAACATGGCCGCCCGCGTCGCCGACCGCACGGCGGCCGAGGCCGACCGCGACGCGCTGCTGGCCGAGCAGCGCGCAATCGGCCAGCAGGTCGACCGGCTGGGCGAGGCCCTGCAGAACGCCACGCGCCGCCTCGACGACCGGCCGGCCGACACCGGCGCCCACCAGAGCCTGCTCGACCAGCAGCGCAACGTCGAGACGCAGATGACGCGCCTCGGCGACGAGCTGCAGGGCATTGCCGGCCGGCTCGCCGAGCGCGCGCCGGAGGACACCGGCCGCCAGGCGCTGCTCGACCAGCAGCACCGCCTCGAAACACAGATCGGCACGCTGGCCGAGGAACTGCACACCGCGATCGCCAAACTGGCCGAGCGCCCGGCAAGCGAGGTCGAGCGCGAGAGCCTCCAGCTCCACCAGCGCAACGTCGAGGCCTTCCTCGCCCGCCTGTCGGACGAGAACGCCCGCGGCCGCAGCCAGCTCGCCGACGAGATCAACAACGCCATGGCGCGCATGCCCGACCGGGCGATGGCCGAGGCCGACCGCGAGTCGCTGGCCTCGCACCAGCGCAACATCGAAGGCCATCTCGGCCGCCTGGTCGAGGAGAACGTGCGCAACCGCGGCGCCCTGGTCGACGAGCTGCGCGAGTCGATCGGCCGGCTGTCGGAGCGCTTCGCCGACCACGACCGTGAGGCGGTGGCCGCCCACCAGCGCAACATCGAGGCCCATCTGGGCCGCCTGGCCGAGGAGGCCACGCAGAGCCGCACGTCGCTGGTCGACGAGCTGCGCGGCGAGATCCGCCTGCTCGCCCGCACCCTGGCGATCAGCCGCAAGGGCGAGGGCTAGGGGTTCGTGGCCGGCGCGCGCTCCTCCCGCCGCTCGGCCGGTGCCGACTATATCTGGCCGGGCTACGTCGACGCGCTCACCACGCTGCTGATGGTGCTGATCTTCCTGCTCTCGATCTTCAGCGTGGCGCAATTCACCCTGTCGACGGCGCTGTCGACCAAGGACAGCGCCATCGACACGCTGAGTCAGCAGATCAGCGCGCTGGCCGAACAGCTATCGCTGGCCAAGCAGTCGGCCGCGAAACTCCAACTCGACCTCTCGACCGCCACCCTGGCGCTCGGCCAGGCGCGTACCGAGCGCGACAGCGTCAAGGCCGAACGCGACAAGCTCGCCGCCGCCGCCAAGGCCGCGACCGACAAGACCGCGGCGCAGAAGGCGGAGATCGACCGCCAGACCGCCGAGCTCACCCGCCTCGCCGCCGCGCTGGCCGCGGCCAACAACGAGAAGGGCAAGCTGTTCGACAATCTCACCGAACAGGAGAAGCTGACGGCCGAGCAGAAAGCCAGCGTCGTGCGCCTCACCGCCGAGCTTCAGTCGATCAAGGACGAACTCACCAAGCTCAGTGCCGCGCTCGAGGCCGCCGACGTCAAGGCCAAGGAGCAGCAGGCGCAGATCTTCGACCTCGGCCAGAAGCTCAACCGCGCCCTCGTCAGCAAGGTCGAGGAACTGGCGCGCTATCGCTCGGAGTTCTTCGGCAAACTGAAGGAGGCGCTGGCCGGCCAGCGCGACGTGCAGGTCGTGGGCGACCGCTTCGTGTTCCAGTCCGAGGTGCTGTTCCCGTCGGGTTCGGCCGACCTGCAGCCGGGCGGCGAGAAGCAGCTCGCCAACGTTGCCCAGCGCCTGCTCGAGATCAGCGCCAAGATCCCCAAGGAAATTCCCTGGGTCCTCCAGGTCGACGGCCACACCGACAACAAGCCGATCGCCACGCGCACCTTCCCGTCGAACTGGGAGCTGTCGTCGGCCCGCGCCATCGCCGTGGTCAAGTACCTGAACACGCAGGGCATCCCCAACGACCACCTGGTCGCCGCCGGTTACGGCGAGTATCAGCCGCTGTCGCTGATGGACACCGCCCGCAACCGCCGCATCGAGCTCAAGCTCACCAATCGTTGAGCCTGGGTTGACAATACTTGCGATATATGCAATATTGTCGCAATGCTCTCGCAACCATTCCCCGGGCCGGCGTCGCTGGCCGACTGCGCGCGCCCGCAGACCGAGAACCGTCTCTCGAATTCGGGAGCCTCACGAACCCTCACGAAGATTGGGCCAAAAGCCAACAGGGGCGGGATTATCGGGCAATGCTCACGAAAAATTCCCGGTGACACAGGCACGCGGCGCGGAAATGTGGGAAACGTCGCGATATTCCAGAGGGGCCGGCGTTTTGCGTTTCCCACCGCCTTGGGAAACAGCGGGAAGACCTTACAACAGGCCGAGACGCTTCAGCTCCGCTGCCATATCCGCAGGCATGTCGCCGCTGTCGCCGCTCGACAGGTCGGGCGGCGCGCGATCGGGCGTCAGGTAGCGCCAGCCCTGGAACGGCTTGCAGGCCCGCGGCGTGGTCGGAACGATGGTGCGCTTGACCTTGATCCGGCAGTATTTCCGCGCCTCTTCCTTGTCGAAATCCTCGTCGAAGCCGACCAGTTCCTGGCGGCAGCGGATGACGCCGCGCACGACCCAATAGAGAGAGCCCCCGGCCAGCAACTCGTCCGGCCGCCGGGGCGTGTTGCGGGTGAAGACCCAGTGCGGCGACCGCGGCGCCTGGTGGCGTTGCTTCCGTCGGGCGGCCTGAAGCTTTTTCATGTGGGCGAGGTCGTCGACGCCGACGGCGAGCTTGATCAGATGCAGAACCATGGCCGCCAGTATCGCAGGCGTGGCCTGCGCGCCACAGGGGCGGATTATTCACAGCGCCCTTGCCTGCCTCCACAGTCTCTACACAATTGCGCCGATAGAGTCCGACGAGCTTACGCGGGGAGATTTCCATGAACCGGTCGACCTTGGCAGCCCTTGTGGTGGCGCTGATGCTGGGCTCTGGCATCGCGGGGTATCTCGTCGGCAAGCCTGGCGACTCGATCGACCGGGCGGCTCCCCCTCCGCGCACCGCGACCGCCACGCCGCCCGCGGCTGCGACCGCTCCCACGACACCACCGTCGACGGCGCCGACCCCGATCGCCCAGCCCAAGCCAGCGCCCGACGAGGCCTTCGCCTACCGCCGACTCGGCATCGACAGCACGCACCCCGACGCCGAGGCCTGCCTGTTCTTCAACAAGCCGCTCGCGAGCGGCGACACGGTGAAGTACGCCGACTACCTGCGCATCTCACCCGACGTCAAATCGGCTGTGCGCGCGGTCGACGACAAGCTCTGTATCGGCGGCCTCACCTACGGCCAGGACTATGCGGTGCGCCTGATGGCCGGCCTGCCCTCGAAGGACGGCGGCAAGCTCACCGGCGAACAGAAGGTCGACGTGGCGCTCGGCGCGCGGCCGGCGGTCGTGTCGCTGCCCGGCAAGGGCTTCATCCTGCCGCGCGGCGAGGCAGTCGGCGTGCCGGTGACGACGATCAACGTCAGCCAGGTCGGCATTTCCGTCTATCGCGTGAACGAGCGCGGCATCGACCGCTTCATCGGCGAGAACTACACCCTCGACTCTGAATTTCCCGGCGGCAAGCCGCTCACCGAGTCGTGGTCGCTGCGCTCGTGGCTGAACGGCCGCAACGGCGTTCTGCAGTGGCGCGGCAAGATGGACGTGCGCAACGTGCTCAACCAGGCGGTGACCACTGCCTTTCCGATCCGCGAGACGGTGAAGGACTGGAAGCCCGGCGCCTATTTCGTCGTGGTGTGGAACACCGCCCAGCCGCCGGCCAAGGCCGACGACGACGATGACGACGACAGCCCCGCCGGCGCGCTCGCCGGCATGTGGCTGATGGACACCGACATCGCGCTCACCACCTTCGACGGCAAGGACGGGCTGAACGTCTTCGCCCGCTCGCTGCAGAGCGCCCAGCCGCTGGGCGGGCTCGAGGTCACCCTGCTGTCGCGCGGCAACGAGCCGCTCGGCAAGCTGGTCACCGGCGCCGACGGGCGCGCGAGCTTCCCGCGCGGCCTGATGCGCGGCAAGGGTGCCGCGCAAGCCACCGCAGTCATGGCGATGGACGCGGGCAAGCAGGAGTTCGCGCGGCTCGAGCTCACCAAGGCGGCGTTCGACTTCAGCGACCGCGGCGTCGACGGCCGCGACCAGCCCGGCCCGGTCGATGGCTTCCTCTACACCGAGCGCGGCGTCTATCGCCCGGGCGAAACGGTCCAGCTGATGGCGATGCTGCGCGACCAGGCTGCCAACGCGCTAGCCAACGTGCCCGTCACCCTGATCGTCAACCGGCCCGACGGCACGGAGTTCACGCGCTACACCGCGGCACTGCCGGCGTCCGGCGCGCTCTACCAGGCGATCCCGCTGCCGAAATCGTCGCGGCGCGGCCGCTGGTCGGTCGCCGCCCATATCGATCCCAAAGCGGCGGCGATCGGCAAGGTCGACTTCTCGGTCGAGGACTTCGTGCCCGAGAAACTCAAGGTCGAGCTCAAGTCCGATGCGCCGATCCTGCGCACCGGCAAGGCCAACGGCTTCGACATCCAGGCCGACTTCCTCTACGGCGCGCCGGCGTCCGCGCTCGCGGTCGAGAGCGACATGCGGGTCACGGTCGAGGGCCAGCCTTTCCCCGCCTTCGCCAAGTATTCGTTCGGCCTGGAGAAGCAGCGCGAGAAGTTCGAGCCGCCGCTGATCACTTTCACCGCGCCCGAGACCGACGCGACCGGCAAGTCGCGCATCGAATGGGCGGGCGACCAGGTGAAGGACACGGCGCTGCCGCTGCAGGTCCAGGTCCAGGCCCGCGTATTCGAACCGGGCAACGGCCGCTCGACCAGGACCGACAAGATGCTGCCATTGCGCACGCGCGACGCCTACATCGGCATCCAGCCCGTGTTCGACGGCCGCTATGCCCAGGAAGGCAAGGACACCGGGTTCAACGTCGTCGCTGTCGATGCCGAAGGCAAGCAGATCGCCCTTCCCGCCGTCGACTACAAGATCGAGAAGGTCCTCTACAATTACCAATGGTACCAGAGCGAGGGCCGCTGGCGCTGGCAGACGATCGTCTCCGACCGGCTGATCACCGCCGACACGCTGGCACTCAAGGCCGATGCGCCGACGCACTTCACCCGCCGGCTGCCGTGGGGCCAGTACAAGCTCACCGTCGCCGACAAGCTGAACGACACGGCGTCGAGCCTCACCTTCTACGTCGGCTGGTTCGGCGACGGCGACACCGAGGCTGCGCCCGACACGCTGAAGGTCGCCAGCGACAAGAAGAACTATGCGCCGGGCGAGACCG
Organism: Hyphomicrobiales bacterium; assembly: GCA_041691635.1. Lineage (GTDB taxonomy): Bacteria > Pseudomonadota > Alphaproteobacteria > Reyranellales > Reyranellaceae > Reyranella. The sequence continues at coordinate 213,794 of JBEPUH010000001.1, read as the reverse complement.
CGCGGCTGCGCATCGATGCGCCGTTCGCCGGCGAGGCGCTGGTCGCCATCGCCACCGACCGCATCGTCGCCACCTACGCCGTCTCCGTGCCGGCCAACGGCACCACTATCGACGTGCCGATCGAGGGCGAATGGGGTGCCGGCGCCTATGCGCTGGTGACCGCCTGGCGCCCGCTCTCGGCCCAGGCCGAGCATGCGCCGACGCGTGCGATCGGCGCGACCTGGCTCGCCCTCGATCCCGGCCTGCGCACGCTGCAGGTCCAGATGGCGGCGCCCGAGAAGATCACGCCGCGCCAGAAGATCGAGGTGCCGATCCACGTCACGGGCCATGTCGGCGGCACCGCGGGCGAGGCCTATGTCACCTTGGCCGCGGTCGACGAGGGCATCCTGCAGCTCACGCGCTTCCAGACACCGAAGCCCGCCGATTTCTACTTCGGCAAGCGCAGGCTCGGCCTCGACATGCGCGACGACTATGGCCGGCTGCTCGACACCCATGCCGACGACCTCGGCCGCCTGCGCACCGGCGGCGACTCGGGCGACATCGGCGGGCTCGACGTCGTGCCGACCCGCACGGTCGCGCTGTTCAGCGGCCCGGTGAAGCTCGACGCCAAGGGCGAGGCGAAGATCGTCCTCGACGTGCCCGACTTCATCGGTCAGCTCCGGCTGATGGCGGTGGCCTACGACAAGACCAGGGTGGGCTCGTCCGACGCGCGCCTGTTCGTGCGCGACGCCGTCACCGCCGACGTCGTCCTGCCGCGCTTCCTCGCGCCCCAGGACCAGGGCCGCGTGGCACTGTCGCTGCAGAACGTCGACGGCGCGCCCGGCGCCTATCAGGTGAAGCTCGAGGCCACCGGCGCGGTGTCGCTCGAGCGGCCGGTCGCCGAGACGCGCACGCTCGCCGCCAACCAGCGCGAGTTGCTCGCCTGGCCGCTGCGCGCCGGCGATGCCGGTTTCGGCAAGGTCGCGGTCACCGTGTCCGGCCCGAACAACTTCGCCGTCCGCCGCGAATGGGACATCCAGGTGCGATCGGCGCAGACGCCGATCGCGGTCGACACGGTGTCGCGTCTCGACGCCGGCCGCGAGCTCTCGGTCGACGGCGACCTGGTCGCGGGCTTCGCGCCGGGCACCGCGCAGGTGAGCGTGGCGATGTCGCGCGTGCCGGGCATCGACGTGGCGGCGCTCCTGCGCGCGCTCGACAAATATCCCTACGGCTGCATCGAGCAGACGACCAGCCGCGCACTGCCGCTGCTCTACTACAACGACGTGGCGCTGCTGGGATATGGGCCGGCCGATCCCAAGGTCGCCGACCGCGTGCAGGATGCGGTCTACCGCATCGTCGACATGCAGATGACCGACGGCTCGTTCGGCATGTGGGGGCCGACGTCGACGCCCGCCGCCGAGTGGCTGCAGAGCTACGCGCTCGACTTCCTGCTGCGCGCCCGCGACCAGCAGATGGCGGTACCCGCCGCCGCCCTGCAGCGCGGGCTGAACTGGCTCAACCGCACGACCGACCGGCTGTCGCCCAACGCCCAGGCCTATGCCTGGTACGTGCTGGCCAAGGCAGGCCTCGCCGATCCCGGCCGCGTGCGCTACTTCCAGGACGCCAAGGCCGCCGACATCAAGGGTGGGCTCGCCTGGGCGCAGCTCGCCGCGGCGCTGAACCAGGTGGGCGAGCCCGGCCGGGCACGGCTCGCCTTCAACGTGGCGCGCCTGCAAATCGACCAGCGCGACCCCAACGACTACTACGGCACGCCGCTGCGCGACCGTGCCGCCATCCTGGCGCTGGCCACCGAGGCCGGCGGCCGCGAGGGCATCTCCGCCATCATAGGCTCGGTGCGTGACCGGCTGGTCGCCAAGGTGAGCGAGACCACGACGCAGGAACAGGCGTGGCTGGTGCTGGCCGCCCATGCGCTGGGCGGCAGTGGCGAGCTCGAATACTCGGTCGACGGCGCCAAGAACAAGACGACCAAGGATCCGGTCGTGATCAATCCCGACAACGACGCCGTCGCCCGCGGCGTCAAGGTGAAGAACGAGGGCCCGCAGCCGTTCTGGCTGCAGGTCACCGCACGCGGCGTGCCCAAGGAGCCGCCGCCGGCTGCACAACAGGGCCTCAGCATCGAGCGCGAGTACCTCACCCTCACCGGCGAGGACGTCGACCTCGAAAAAGTGCACCAGAACGACCGGCTGATCGTGTCGCTGAGCGGCCGCAACCTCGCGGGCGGCTACCACGAGGTGGCGCTGCTCGATCTCCTGCCGGCGGGCTTCGAGATCGAGTCGGTGGTGAACGACGAGACGGCGAAGTCCTTCCCCTTCCTGGAGAAGCTCACGCCCACTCGCATGACCGAGGGCCGCGACGATCGCTTTTTCGCTGCCCTCAACGTTGGCAACCGGCCCTATCGCTCGTGGTGGTCCGATGATGGCAAGAACGACAACAGCTTCCATGTCGCCTATATCGTGCGCGCCGTGACGCCGGGCCGCTTCACCCTGCCCGCCGTCAACGTCTCCGACATGTATGCCCCGCGCGTCTACGGCCGCACCGCGATGGGCAGCGTGACGATTGTGTCGAAGTAGGCGCGCCGAAGTAGACCGATGAACCTGCGCCGCCTCCTCAGCGTCACCGCCCTCGCCGTGGCCGGCCTCGCCGCGGCGGCGCTGGCGCTCGACCGGGCGTTCCCGCCGGATCTGCGACGCTACCAGGAGCGATCGACGGAGGTCGTCGACGCCAACAGCCGGCTGCTGCGCGCCTTCACCACGCTCGACGGCAAGTGGCGGCTCGCCACGCATCTGGGCGACGTCGATCCGCTCTACCTGGCGCTCCTCAAGGCCTACGAGGACAACCGCTTCGACTCGCACTGGGGCGTCGACCCGCTGGCCGTCGCTCGCGCCGCCGGCCAGTGGATCGGGCGCAGCCGGATCGTCTCGGGCGCCTCGACGCTGTCCATGCAGGCCGCGCGCCTGCTCGAGCCGCAGCGCTTCCAGTGGGGCTCGCGCAGCCTGCTCACCAAGGCCGTCCAGTCGGCGCGCGCGCTGCAGCTCGAGTGGCGCTACTCTAAGCCCGAGGTGCTGGCGATCTATCTCACTCTGGCACCGATGGGCGGCAACCTGGAGGGTGTGCGGGCGGCCTCCCTCGCTTACTTCGGCAAGGAGCCCGCCCATCTCAGCACCGCGGAGGCTGCCCTCCTGGTGGCCATACCGCAGTCGCCCGAACGCCGGCGGCCCGACCGGCGCGCGCACTCGGCGCAAATCGGCCGCGACCGCGTGCTGGCGCGCGGCCTCGAGCACGGACTGATCGATCAGGCCGCGTTCGATCTTGCGATGAACCGCGCCGTGCCCGAGCGGCGACTGGCGATGCCCATGCATGCCCCGCACCTCACGACCTGGCTGGCCGGGCAATCGCCGGGCACCGTCGTGCCGACCACGATCCGGCTCGAACTCCAGGAGGCGCTGGCGTCGCTCGTGATCGACGAGCGCGCCCAGCTCGCCGATCGCGCGCAGATCGCCATGGTCGTGATCGACAACCGCAGCGGCAACGTCGTGGTGTGGCTGGGCGGTGGCGATTTCTTCGGCCGCGCGGGCCAGGTCGATCTCGTGCGCGCACACCGCTCGCCGGGCTCGGCACTGAAGCCGATGATCTATGCGCTGGCCTTCGACGACCGCACGCTCCATCCCGATTCTCTGGTCGAGGACGTGCCGGTGCGCTTCAAGGAGTGGCTGCCGCGCAACTTCGACCGCAGCCACCAGGGCGCCACCACGGTGCGCCGCGCGCTGCAGCAGTCGCTGAACGTGCCCGCCGTGCTGGCGCTCGAGAAAGTCGGCGCCCAGCGTTTCCTCACCACACTGCGCGCCGCGGGCGTAGCGCCCGGCCTGCCGCCCGGCGATCGCGCCGACTCGCTCGGCATGGCACTCGGCAGCGCCACCGTCTCGCCGCTCGAACTGGCCGGGCTCTACAGCGGCCTTGCCAACGGCGGCGCCTTCGCCCCGCCGCGGGTGCGCCGGGACCAGCCGCGCCCGTCGCCCGCCCGGCTCGTCGGGCCGACGGCGGCCTGGTACGTGACCGATATCCTGACCGACGCGCCGCTGCCCGAGGGCTTCGCCTCGCTGCCGCCGGCGCTGCGCGAGCGCCGCATCGCCTACAAGACCGGCACGTCGGCCGGCTTCCGCGACGCCTGGGGTGCCGCCTACAGCGCCAACTGGACGGTCGTGGCCTGGGTCGGCCATGCCGACGGTACGCCACGGCCGGGCCAGCTCGGCCGTCTCGCCGCTCTGCCGATCGCGCTCAAGGCCTTCGGCCGCCTGCCGGCCGAGGACAACCGCGCGCCGCCGCCGCCGGCCGATGTCGTGCGCGTGGCCTCGTGGCGCGAGCTGCCGCCGCGCATGCGCGTGCTGGCGCCGATCGCCCAGACCACCGGCGGCCCGCGCATCGCCTATCCGGCAGCCGACTCGAAGATCGAACTCGGCCCGCGCGACTCCGTGCCGCTCAGCGCCAACGGCGGCAGCGGCAATTTGCGTTGGCTGGTCGACGGCCGCCCGCTCGACGGCGGCCAGTGGAAGCCCGACGCCACCGGCGAGGCCCGCGTCGCCGTCGTCGACGATCAGGGCCGGTCGAGCGCCGTCACCGTGCGCATCGTCAGGCGGCCCTGACGGCCAACGCCACCGAGGCCAGCAGCAACACCGCAAAGATCACGTTCACGATCCGATTGGTGCGCGGATCGCGGAAGAAGCGCGTCATGAGCGCACCCAGCAGCAGCCACGCGACGTTCACCGCGCCGATCAGGACCGTGAGCAGCGCGATCTTGACCGCGGCATCGAGCGCCAACTGTCCGCGAAGCAGCACGAACCCCGAGAACAGCGCCGCCATCGCCGCATAGCCTTTGGGATTGATCAGCGACAGGCCGAGTCCGCCCGCGAACGTCGGCGGCAGCCGGTCGCCCGCCGCCTCCGTCAACGGCGGCGCGGTGGCGATGCGCCAGGCCAACCATACGAAGTAGAGCGCAGCCGCGATCGTCACGACCGGCGTCGCCCCCGGCACGGTCGCCAGCAGGCCCATCACACCGCTGGCCACGATCGCCATCACGCCGACCATGCCGACCAGGATGCCGATGAAGTATCCCGTCACCCGGCGCGCGCCGAACGCCGCGGCCGCCGCGGCGACGCTGAGCGTCGCCGGCCCGGGACTACCTGCAAGCGCCAGCGCGGCCAGGAGGAAACCGGGCAAGCCGTCCATGGTGCCGATATGGCGGACGCCGAGGGCCAAGTCTTGAACGTTCGTGCGCCACCCGGCCGGCCGAGTCGTCCCACTTTTCACCACATCTCGCGCGCAACAATCTTGCGTCTTTTACTTACGCCGCCTGCTTCGCCTTCAGCGCCTGCGCCACCTTCGACGCCGGCTCGCGGCCGAGCGCCACGCAGATGTCGCGGCCGGCAGCGGCAATCGCATCGAGGTCGACACCGTGGCTGATGCCGAGCCCGTTCATCAGGTAGATCACGTCTTCGGTGCCGACATTGCCCGATGCGCCCTTGGCATAGGGGCAGCCGCCGAGACCCGCGACGGCGGTATCGAATACCGTGATGCCGCGCTCCATCACCGCCATGATGTTGGCCAGCGACTGGCCGTAGGTGTCGTGGAAATGCGCCGCCATCTTGTCGCGCGGCATCTTCTCGGCCACGGCATCGATCATGGCCACGCACTCGGCCGGCGTGCCGACGCCGATCGTGTCGCCGAGCGAGACCTCGTAGCAGCCCATCTTGAACAACCGCTCGGAGACTTCCGCCACCTTGGCCGGCGACACCTTTCCGTCGTAGGGACAGGCGATTACGGTCGAGACGTAGCCGCGCACCTTCATGCCGTGCTTTTGGGCGGCTTCGATCACCGGCGCGAAGCGCTGGAAGCTCTCGTCGATCGAGCAATTGGTGTTCTTGCGGCAGAAGGCTTCCGATGCCGCCGTGAAGATCGCGATCTCCCCGCACCGGGCCTCGACCGCGCCGTTCATGCCCTGCTTGTTGGGCACCAGCACGGGGTAGGAGACGCCGGGCTTGCGCTTGATCTGTGCCATCACCGCCTCTGTGTTGGCCATCTGCGGCACCCACTTGGGCGACACGAAGCTCCCGGACTCGACGGCGGAGTGGCCGGCGGCCGAGAGCGCGTCGATCAGTTTTACCTTGGCCTCGACCGACACCGGCTTGGCTTCGTTCTGCAGGCCGTCGCGCGGGCCGACTTCGACCAGACGTACTTTCCTCGGGTAATTCATGGCCGCCAGTCTACGCCAATCTCTCGGCCACGAGGTAGATGCCGAGCAGCAGCAGACCGACAAAGAACACCCTGCGAAACGTCGGCGCGGCGATGCGCTGGCGCAGCATCTGGCCCGCCTGCATGCCGAGCAGCGCCGGCACAAGGGCCAGCAGCGACAGCCAGATCGAGTTTGCGTGCCAGGCGTCGACCCGCAGCAAGCCGAGCGCCAGCGCGATCGTCGACACGGTAAAGGAAAGCCCCAGCGCTTGGATAAGATCGTCGCGCTCCAAGCCGAGCGCCTGCAGGTAGGGCACGGCCGGGATCACGAGCACGCCGGTGGCGCCGGTGACCAGTCCCGTGGTCAACCCGATGGTCGGCGCCAGCCAGCTTTCATGGCGAGGGGCCACCGTCATCCGGAAGCCCGCGAGGCCGACCACGGCATAGATCGCCAGCGCAATGCCGAGTCCGATGCTGGCCAGACCGGCGCGATCCCCGGCGAGGACGCCCGCGCCCGCGATCGTGCCCACCGTCACCCCCGCCATCATCGGCCACAGCCGTCGCGCCAGGGCGCCGAAGCGCGGCCCGGCGAGGAGCTGCCAGACGTTGGTCACCAGCGACGGCACGACCAGCAGCGCCGCGGCCTCGGCGGGCGGCAGGACGAGCGCCAGCACGCCCATCGCCACGGTCGGCAGGCCCATGCCGATCACCCCCTTCACGAGGCCGGCCAGCAGGAACGTGCCGCCGATCAATATCCACAGGCTTGTCGTCATGGCCTGGAACGTGACGGCGGCGCCGGTCCGGCACAATGCGGAAGGCGCGGACATAGCCTTCGGTCTGGCCGAAGGCTAGACTTGGCCCATGCGCTTCGACCTGGTCGATCTCCAGCTGGTGCTGAACGTCGCCGAGGCGGCCAGCATCACCCATGGCGCCGCCCGTAGCGGGCTCGCCCTCGCCTCGGCCAGCGAGCGCATCCGCGACATGGAGCAGGCACTCGGCGCGCCGCTGTTCGAGCGCCAGCGCCGCGGCGTGACGCCGACGCCGGCCGGTATCGCGCTGGTCCATCATGCCCGCCTCGTCACCCGCCAGCTCGAGCAGATGCGCGGCGAGCTCACGCAATTCGCCAAGGGCCTGCGCGGCCAGGTCCGCCTGCTCTCCAACACCGCCGCGACGCTCGAGTTCCTGCCGCCACTGCTTGGCGCCTTCCTCGCCGGCCATGCCAATGTCGACGTCGAAATCGAGGAACGGCCGAGTCCCGAGATCGTGCGTGCGGTGGCCGGCGGCCGCGCCGACATCGGCATCGTGGCCGACGCCGTCGATGCCGCCGCCGAACTCGAGACGCGGCCGTTCGCCGAGGACCGGCTGGTGCTGGTGACGGCGCGGCGCCACGCGCTCTCGCGCCGCCGGCGCATCGCCTTTCGCGACGTGCTCGATCAGGATTTCGTCGGCCTCTCCGCCGGCAGCGCCCTGCAGGAATACGTCGGCGGCCATGCCGCGCGCACAGGGCAGCGGCTGAAGCTCAGGGTACGGCTGCCGAACTTCGATTCGGTATGCCGCGTGGTGGAAAGCGGCATCGGCGTCGCCGTGGTGTCCAAGATCGCGGCCGAGCGCTGCCGGCAGACGATGGCGATCGACGTCGTTCCGCTGGCCGACGCGTGGGCGGTCCGGCGGCTGCGGATCTGCGCGCTCAGCTTCCGCGCCCTGCCGGTTCACGCACAGGCGCTGGTCGAGCATCTCGGCCGTTCCCTGTGCTAGGCTCGCCGGCCGGAGGAGAGTTCCATGGCCCAGCAGCTCAGCAATCAACGTCTCGCCTGGTTCAACGGCAAGTTCGTGCCGGAAGCCGAGGTCGTGATTCCGTTCCGCGACCGTAGCTGGAAGTACGGCGACGGCGCCTTCGACATGACCCGCACCTTCAACGGCCATCCGTTCCGGCTGAAGGAGCACATCGATCGCTTCTATCGCTCGCTGCGCTACCTGCAGATCGATCCCGGCCTGTCGCCCAAGGAGATGATCGCCCACAGCGACGAGGTCGTGGCGCGCAACGAGCACCTGCGCGGCGCGGTCGGCGACTGGTGGCTCGGTCAGCGGGTGAGCCGCGGCGTCGACGCCGTCGGCGACGAGGGCTGGGACCACACCGGCCCCAACGTCGTGATCGAGCTGACGCCGCTGCCCTTCGCCAAGCGCGCCAAACAGTACCGCGACGGCGCCGAGGTCATGACCACGACGGCACGCCGCATCGCGCCCTCGATGCTCAGCCCGCGCGCCAAGACGCACAACTATCTCAACATGATCATGGCCGAGAAGCCGGTGAAGGCGCTCAACCCCGACGCCTGGGCGCTCCTGCTCGACGAGAACGGCAACCTGGCCGAAGGCATGGGCAGCAACATCTTCATCGTTCGCGAAGGCCAGCTCTACACGCCGTCGGAGCGCTACGTGCTGCCGGGCGTCAGCCGCCAGATGACCATCGACATGGCCGGGAAGATCGGCGTTCCCTGCACGCCAGGCGACATCGACATGTTCGACGCGGCCAATGCCGAGGAGATGTTCCTGACCTCGACTAGCCTTTGCATCCTGCCGGTGCGCAGTTTCAACGGTGCGCCCGTCGGCGACGGCAAGACGCCCGGACCGATCACCAAGCGGCTGATCGACGCCTACGCCAAGGACGTCGGCTGCGATTTCGTGGGGCAATATCTCAAGTTCCTGCAGTAGCGTACCCAGTCGTCAGAGAACAACAATCGGGGGATTCAATGTTCAACTGGACGGTAAAACAGCCGGTCGATGGCGGCGTCGTCGCGCCCGGTGAGCGCCTGCCCTGGCCGCAGACAGTGGCACTCGGCCTGCAACACGTGGTGGCGATGTTCGGATCGACGATCCTGGCGCCGCTGCTGATGGGCTTCGATCCCAACATCGCCGTGCTGATGAGCGGCGTCGGCACGCTGATCTTCTTCGTCGTGGTCGGCGGCAAGGTGCCGAGCTACCTCGGCTCCTCCTTCGCCTTCATCTCCGTGGTGATCGCGGTCACCGGCTTCGGCGGCAAGGGGCTGAACGGCAACATCGCGGTGGCGTTGGGCGGCATCATCGCCTGCGGCGCGGTCTACGCCCTGATCGGCCTCGCCGTCATCGGCGCAGGCACGCGCTGGGTCGAACGGCTGATGCCACCGGTCGTAACCGGCGCAGTCGTGGCCGTAATCGGCCTCAACCTCGCCTCCATCCCGGTCAAGAACATGGCGCCGACCGGCTTCGACGCCTGGATGCAGGTCGTGACCTTCCTCAGCATCGCCGTGGTCGCGGTCTACACCACCGGCATGGTGCGCCGGCTGCTGATCCTGGTGGGCCTGATCCTGGCCAGCGCGATCTACGCCGTGCTGACCAACGGCATGGGGCTGGGCACGCCGATCGACACCAGCCTCGTCGCCAACGCCGCGTGGTTCGGCGCGCCGCACTTCACCGCGCCGGTGTTCGACGCCAGGGCGATCGTGCTGATCGTGCCGGTCGCGCTGATCCTGGTGGCGGAGAACCTCGGCCACCTGAAGGCGGTCGGCGCCATGACCGGCCAGGACATGGACCGCCACATCGGCCGGGCCTTCCTGGGCGACGGCATCGCCACCATGGTCTCCGGCGGTGTCGGCGGCACCGGCGTCACCACCTACGCCGAGAACATCGGCGTGATGGCCGCGACCCGCATCTACTCGACGGCGATCTTCGTCGTGGCAGCGCTGTTCGCGATCCTGCTGGGCTTCTCGCCCAAGTTCGGCGCCCTGATCCAGAGCATTCCGCTCGCGGTCATGGGCGGCGTCAGCATCGTGGTGTTCGGCCTGATCGCCATCGCCGGCGCCCGCATCTGGGTCGACAGCAAGGTCGATTTCTCCGACAGCCGCAACCTGCTCGTGGCCGCCATCACCCTGGTGCTGGGCACCGGCGACTTCACCCTGAAGTTCGGCGGCTTCGCCATGGGCGGCATCGGCACCGCCACTTTCGGCGCCATCATCCTCCATGCCCTGCTGAGTCGGGGCAGGAAGTGACCATACACAAGGTCAGGGGACACGAGATCTTCCGCTGCGACGCCGGCTGGCGGATCTTCTCGTTCCTCAAGCTCACGACCGCCGACGGCATCGTCGGCTGGTCCGAGTTCAACGAGAGCTTCGGCAGCCCCGGCCTTGCCGGGGTGATCGAGGCGTTGATGCCGAGCGTGGTTGGCATGGACGCCATGGAAATCGAGATGATGAATGCCGTGCTGGCCACCAAATCGACGCAGTCGCGCGGCGGCGTGGTGCGCCAGGCCATCGCGGCGATCGAGAACGCGCTGCTCGACATCAAGGGCAAGGCGCTGGGCGTGCCGGTCTACCAGCTGTTCGGCGGCAAGCTGCGCGACCGTATCCCCGTCTACTGGTCGCACTGCGGCTCCTACCGCATGCGCAATCCCGACATCGTCGGCACGCCGGCTGTGCGGACCTACGACGACATGACCAGGCTCGCCGAAGAAGTGAAGACGCGCGGCTTCACCGCCTGCAAGACCAACATCGCCATGGAAGTCGACGGCAAGCTGCGTGCCTATCGGCCGGGCTTCGTGGTCGGCAAGGGTTTCCCCGAGCGCAACTGGGATGCCTTCATCGCCCGCAGCGCCGCCCGGACGGTCGAGGCCTTCCGCAAGGGCTGCGGCCCCGACGTCGGCATCATGCTCGACACCAACTTCCACTTCCGCACCGAAGGCTTCCGCCGCATTGCCGAGGCGGTGGCGCCGAGCAATCTCACCTGGCTCGAGCTCGACGTGCACGACCCCAAGTCGATCGCGCTGCTGCGCCGCGACGCGCCCTGCCCGATCGCCTCGGGCGAGACGTTGCTGGAGCGCCGCGACTTCCGGCCCTATCTCGAGGCCTACGCCTTCGACACCGCCATCGTCGACGTGATCTGGAACGGCTTTGCCGAGTCGCTGAAGATCGCGGCCCTGGCCGACGTCTATGAGGTGAACGTGGCGCCGCACAATTTCTACGGCCACCTGGCCAGCGTGATCAGCGCCCACTTCTGCGCCGCAGTCCCCAACTTCCGCATCATGGAGACCGACATCGACAGCGTGCCGTGGCGCGACGAGATCGTGACCAACCCGCCGGTGATCGAGAACGGCGACTTCATCCTGCCCAAGGGCCCGGGCTGGGGCATGGATATCGACGAGGCGGCACTGAAGAAGCACCCGCCCAAGAACTACGTGGTCACGCAGTAGCCTTGCGCTCGGCGAAGGAGACGGTGGCCTTGTCGTAGTCGCCGGCGCCCATGCCACCCTCGGCGAAGATCTCGTGGCTGGCGATCCATTCGAACGACTGTTGGTAGACCTCGCGCGAGTAGGTCTCGAAGACGATGCGCTCGCCCGGCCCCCAGCGCCGCGTGTCCATGATCGTGTGGTAACGCTCGGGAAACTCGTTCCGGTAATAGTGCGTGTAGAGCTCGGGGCGCAGGTCGATGTCGCGCTGCGCGCTCTTGAGTGCCCGGTAATAGCGCCTGACGTCCTCGGGATCGGGCGAGCCGTTGATCATGGCCGCGATCATGAAGGTCGTGTCGATCACTTTGCGGAAGCCGAGTTGCTCGGCGAGGTAATAGGGCCCGCTGAACAGCGCCGCCGCCCCGCTCTTGCCCTCGACCAGCAACTCGAGCCGGCGGAACAGCATGCCGTCCTCGAAGGTGAGGTTGATGTCCTTCGGTGCGAGGTATGGCTCGAGCGCCTGGATCGTCGAATAGTGGCTGCCCGACTGAAAGCCGACCGAGATTGGCACGCCGGCGAGATCGGCCGGACCGCGGATGGCTGAGTCGGCCGGGACGAAGATGCCCGACGGCGCCACCGAATAGGCGTCGGCGTAAAGCCTCGCATGGCCGTTCGAGGCCGCGACGTTCACCGTCCAGTGGCAGGCGCAGCTCACGTCGGCCTCGCGGCCCTTCTCGATGCTCTGGAAGGCGCCTTGGCCACCTTTGTTGTGGTGCTGGCCGCCGGTCGAGCGGATCAACTCGCGGAACTCGTAGTCGAGGCCCTCGGTGCGGAAGTAGCCCTTCTCCTCGGCCACCCACTCCTGGAGACGGAAATGCGGCTCGACGATGAACTTGCCCATGGCGCTGGCCTCCCTGGCGTTTGACAGAAGGCTACTTTGCGGGCGTCATCGGCACCATTCTCTTTGAGGAATGGATGATATGGCGATATTGGCATATTCCGGGCTGAGGCTGACCGAGCTGCATGTCCTGGCCACCCTGCTGCGCGAGTGCAGCATCAGCCGGACCGCCGAGTTGCTGGACACGACGCAGCCTGCCGTCAGCAAGGTGCTGGGACGCCTGCGCGCGCAGTTCGCCGATCCACTGTTCGTGCGCAACGGCCATGCCATGCAGCCGACCACCCGGGCGCTCGACCTCTCCCAGCGCCTGCGCACCCTGCTGGCCGCCGCCGACGACCTGCGGGCCGCAGCCGCGACCTTCGATCCGGCGCGATCCGACCGCCAGTTCAACCTGCTGCTGACCGATGTCGGCATGATCCACTTCCTGCCGCCGCTGGTCGCGCGCATCGCCGCCCTGGCACCAAACGTCAGCCTGCGGGCCGCACCCCTGCAGTCCCGCCAGTTCGAGGCCGCCCTCCAAGCCGGCGAGGCCGATTTGGCGATCGGCGCGTACCCCAAGGCGGCGCGCCACCTGCGGCGCCAGCGGCTCTATTCCGACGGTTACAAGAGCGTGGTGCGCAAGTCCCACGCCCGCCTGTCGCGGATCGGGTCGCGCAAAGCCTTCCTCGACGAGCAGCACATCCTCGTGACGGCGTCGGAACTCGGCCATGCGGCCCACGGCGTCGCCCAACGCACCCTCGCCGACGAAATCCCTGCGACGAACATCCTGTTGCAGGTGCCGAGCTTCATCGCCGCCGCCATCGTGGCCGCCGAGACCGACGGTATCGCCACCCTGCCCGCCAATGTTGCCCACCGGCTCGCGGCACCCCTCGGCCTCGCCGCCTTCGACTGCCCGGTGGCCCTGCCGCGCATCGAGATCGCGCAGTACTGGCACGAGCGCTATCACCGCGACGACGGCCACCGCTGGATAAGGTCGATCACCTTCGAGCTGTTCCGCCGCAAGGCTTAGAACGCCCCTGGAGTCTCACCGCGGTGAGACACTTTTAACGCTACAGGATGAGAGTTTCAGGTGATTCGTCTCACTGCTCACCCCACCCCCTACGCAACAAAATCGCGATATTATACTTGACGTACCCAGCTTCAAGGCCCATATTCAGGGCATCAAAGAGGTTTTGGCCATGTCTAAGTCCGTTCTGACCGCTCCCCACTTCCACGACGAAGCTGCCGCGCTGGCCTACGTCGAGGGCCGCCTGTGGCCGCAAGGCCCGACCTGCCCCCACTGCGGGAACGCGGACACGGCCAAGATTGGCGTGCTGGGCGGCAAGTCGACCCGTCCGGGCGTCCGCAAGTGCTACGCCTGCCGCAAGCCGTTCTCTGTGAAGGTTGGGACGATCTTCGAGCCGTCGCACGTTCCGCTGCATCTGTGGTTGCAGGCGATCCACCTGATTTGCTCGTCCAAGAAGGGCATGAGCAACAACCAGCTTCACCGCATCTTGGGGATCACGCTCAAGAGCGCGTGGTTTCTGTCGCATCGTATCCGGTTCGCCATGAAGCGCACTGGCGGCGATCCGCTGGGCGGCGCTGGCAAGCATGTCGAGGCGGACGAGACGTACATCGGCTTCAAGAAGGGCGTGCCCGTTAAGGCTGCCTTCCACCACAAGCGGGCGGTCGTCTCTCTGGTCGAGCGTGGTGGCGAGGTGCGTTCCTTCCACGTCGAGCGGACGAACCGCGCCATCATCGAGAAGATCGTGGCCGACAACGTCGCTCGCGAAAGCACGCTCAACACCGACGAAGCGGGCGTCTACAAGGCCGTTGGCAAGACGTTCGCTGACCATCAGGTCGTGAGCCATGCCAAGGGCGAGTATGCGCGCGGTACGGCCAATACGAACACCGTCGAGGGCTTCTACTCGATCTTCAAACGCGGCATGCGCGGCGTCTACCAGCACTGTGGCGAGCGGCATCTGCATCGCTACCTCAGCGAGTTTGATTTCCGCTACAATGCCCGCACGGCGCTGGGCGTTGATGATGCTCAGCGTGCCGACAAAGCGCTTAAGGGCGCGGCCGGAAAGCGCCTCACCTATAGGACAGTTGGTGGCTGATGCCGAAAAAGGCAAAACCGAAGAAGGACGAGATCCCGCAAAAGGAAAGGTTCGTAACCGCCGCGCGCAACGCTGGCGCGTCCGAAGTCGCAAGTGATTTTGATGAAGCATTCGCACGGATTATTTCCAAACAATCCGCTGCGCCGATTCATCCAGCCGAGAAGAAGCGACGACCATAAACTCCTTCACGCGGCGAATAACTGAATCTGCTTCGGGCTCTCCGAAGTGGGTGGACGAATGCGACACCAAATTTCGGTATCTGTCCTTGAAGAAAACCGTGTCCGCCCGAACCTGCGTGTAGAACTGAAGTGCCGCTGGTCGGCCGGCGCGCTTTGCAGGCCAATTGCTTATCTTCCCAATCACCGTGTTTAGTCGATCGGTAAGCATTCCCCATTCTGCGGCATCGATGGGCCGCTCCTTCGGGAGCTTCATTTTACGTTCTTTAGCCACGGCCCTAAGGCCCTGTTCTGCAACCCGCATCATATGAAAAACGGTCGCGGTAGTTTCCTCAAACGCGAAGCATCTTACCGCGCATTCCACATCCTTCCGCACAGACGGGAAGGACTCGAAGACGAGGGCCCACTGATCCAGAACCGATGCCAAGTGCACGCCTTGGCCCTTGCCCACGTAGTAGACACTTCGCTTTTCTAATTAGGTCTCGATGTGCGTTCGGAGCGCCTTCCACTCCTCTTGGCAAGACTTGTAGATAGGGGTCATACCAAGCACTTCTGAAGTGCTTAATCCGGTCTAGGACCCCTTCAAGCTCAAGCAGCTGAGCCAGATGATCGACGATATCGAGCATCGACCTTTGCTCATCAATGAGGGTGGCCGTGACGGTTACCGGACTGGGGGGAAGCGCGAACGCGTTCGCCACCGAGTTGGTCGACGGCTGGTTTATGAGCCCAGTGCTAAGGCCGAAAAGACCCTGTGCTGATGGCGCGGCGGGAGGCGAGATAGACCACGCGCTGTAATCGTCCTCTCGCTGCCGGATCAGCCACATAACCGTATCGAGAAACTTCAGCTTGAGCGTGTACATATCCCAAAGGCTCCCGAGCCGATGGGGATTGCACAGGGCGAGTGCGCCACTACCGGCGGTCACAGTCTACCTCCCGCAGTGGGTACGGGAAGTATAATATCGCGATAAAATTACCGAGGGGCGACAGCTCAGTCGGTCTCGAACTCGACCAGGTCGGCGCCTTCGGGGACCTGCTCGCCGACAGCGTAGCGCACGCTCTTGATCTTGCCGTCGGTCGGCGCCGTCAGCGTGTGCTCCATCTTCATCGCCTCGAGCACCAGCAGCGCCTGGCCCTTGGTGACACTGTCGCCGGCCTTGATCTTGAGGTCGATGATCTTGCCCGGCAGCGGCGAGCGCACCGCGGTCTGGTCGGCGGCCGTCGCCTCGTATTGCGTGACGTCGAGCGGATCGACCAGGCGCAACCGCCGGCCGCCCGCCCCCGCGAACACCGTGTAGTCGATCCCACCGTCGTTGGCGGCGCGGCGCACGACGCTGGCCTCAAACGTGTCGTTGCCGAGATCGACGGCGATGCGGCCGTCGCCCAGGCGCCGCATCGTGGCGTCGAGCGCCCCGCCCGGCAGCTCGAGCCGCAGCCCGCCACCGCGCCGGTGGCGTGCGATCACCGCGACCTCGCGCTCGCCGTCCTTCCAGCGCACCTCGTCGTGGCCCTCGTCGAGCAGGCGGAAGCTGTCCTGCGTGCTCCACGGCGAATGGGGATCGGCCGGCGACGACGGCGCCTCGCGCCACTCCAGCAGGCGCGCCAGCGTCGCCACCGCAAAGGCGCGGTCGTCGGCAGGTGCTGCCTTGGCGAAGAGCTCGGCGCGATGGCGCTCGATGAAGCCGGTATCGACCTCGCCGCCGACGAAGGCCGGATGCGCGCAGAGCGCGTGCAGCAGGGCCGCGTTGGTCGTGACGCCCACGACCTCGGTGGCCGCCATTAGCGCCGCCATGCGTCGCATCGCCGACGTGCGGTCGCGGTCGTGCACGATCACCTTGGCGATCATCGGATCGTAGAACGGGGTCACCGTGTCACCCTGGCGTACGCCGGTGTCGACCCGGACATGCGCGTCCTCCTCGGGCAGGCGCAGGTGCACGAGCGTGCCGGTCGACGGCAGGAAGTTGCGCGCCGGGTCCTCGGCGTAGAGCCGCACCTCGACCGCATGGCCGTCGATGCGCAGCTCGTCCTGTTTCAGCGGCAGGCGGCCGCCCGCGGCGACCTGGAGCTGCCACTCGACGAGGTCCTGGCCGGTGATCGCTTCGGTCACAGGATGCTCGACCTGCAGGCGGGTGTTCATCTCCATGAAGTAGAAGGTGCCGTCCTGGTTGGCGATGAACTCGACGGTGCCAGCGCCGACGTAGCCGATCGCCTTGGCCGCCGCGACCGCCGCCTCGCCCATCGCCTTGCGCCGCGCCGGATCCATGTTGGGCGCCGGCGCCTCCTCGATCACTTTCTGGTGGCGGCGCTGGATCGAGCAGTCGCGCTCGAACAGGTAGACGCAGTCGCCGTGGCCGTCGGCGAAGACCTGGATTTCGATGTGGCGCGGCCGCGTGAGATACCTCTCGATCAGCACATGGTCGTCGGCGAACGACGCCTTGGCCTCGCGCTTGGCGCCCTCCAGCGCGTCGTTGAACTTGTCGGCCGCCTCGACCACGCGCATGCCCTTGCCGCCGCCGCCGGCCGACGCCTTGATCAGCACCGGAAAGCCGATGCGTCCGGCTTCCCTGGCCAGCAGCGCCGGCGACTGGTCGTCGCCGTGATAGCCCGGCACCAGCGGCACCTTGGCCTTCTCCATGATCTTCTTGGCTTCGCTCTTGGAGCCCATGGCGCGGATGGCCGCGGGCGGCGGTCCGATGAAGACGACCCCGGCCTTGCCGCAGGCCTCGGCGAAGCCCGCGTTCTCCGACAGGAAGCCGTAGCCGGGGTGCACCGCCTGGGCGCCGGTGCGCCGGACCGCGTCGAGGATCTTGTCGACCACGAGATAGCTGTCGCGCGCCGCCGA
The DNA here is from genome assembly GCA_041691635.1 of Hyphomicrobiales bacterium. Taxonomy (GTDB): domain Bacteria; phylum Pseudomonadota; class Alphaproteobacteria; order Reyranellales; family Reyranellaceae; genus Reyranella. The sequence goes on along the minus strand of JBEPUH010000001.1, from coordinate 196,363 downwards.
GCCGCCGATGTGCACGGCCTCGTCGGCCATCGCGACGTGGCGCGACCCGGCGTCGGCGTCGGAGTAGACGGCGACCGTCTTCACGCCCAGCCGGCGCGCGGTCTTGATGACACGGCAGGCGATCTCGCCGCGGTTGGCGATCAGGATCTTCGAGAACATTCCACAGACCTTCGTCAATTGGGCCACAACGCATCGCAGGGCGTTGCGATCCACTTCTGGATGTCGGCGATCGTGCGCCATTTCTCGTACATCTCGAATTCGATCCGAACTCGCGGATCCATTGTCTGACGAGCCTTCGCCAGGTCCTCGTCGGGCACCGCTGCCGGATCCAGCACCTTCCTGAGCGCCGGCGATGAGCATCGCTCGGACGGCGCGATCTTATCGAACCAGCGTTCCGCGTCGGAAACCCGTTTCCAGAATGCGAGCGAAGCATACCCGATGCCCTGCCCTCGCACCGGTGCATTGCGCTCCGCGTCTTCCGACGCGCGCGTTACCACGGGCGACCATTCGGGGTTCTCGCGGGCGCAATGCTCGATCCGGCGATCGACGGCCGCGGCAACGCGTACCCAGATTTGCGGGTCGCCAATCCCACAGCGCAGCGACGCAACGTAGAGATTGCTGACGAAGCCCATCATGTACTCGGCGCCACCCAGTTGGTCCGTGAGAAGCTTGATCGTCTCAGCTTTGCTCGAGTCCTGTGCCCGAGACGGCATGCCCGGCTGCAGCAGTACCAGGCTCACGCCCGCGGCAAGCAGGCGACTCCTCCACGTCATCAGCTTGCCCACCTTGGCTTGCGCTTGTCGAGGAACGCCTTCATGCCTTCCAGCGCCTCTTCGGTGACGCACTGGTTGGCGACGTGGCTGCCCAGGATCTCTGCAGCGTCGGAATCGTGGGGCAAGGCGTTGATCTGGGTGACGAGCTTCTTGATCAGCATCTGCACCGAGGGCGCGCCGAGCTTCAGCTCGTCGGCCAGGGCGGCCACCGTGGCGTCGAGCGCGTCGGCCTCGACGACCTGGTCGACCAGGCCGATGCGCAGCGCCGTCGCTGCATCGAAGATGCCGCCATGCATCAAAAGCTGTCGCGCCATGCGCGGCCCCACCGCCTCGATCAGCACGGGGATGGCGATGCCTGCCAACAGACCGTTGCGCACCGAAGTGAGTCCGAAGCGGGCGCCGTCGGAGGCTACGGCGAAGTCGCAGGCCAGCATCAGGCCGATGCCGCCGCCCACCGTCGCGCCATGGACCCGCGCGATCGAGGGCTTGGGGAAATCGTAGATCGCCTGCACCGCCGCCATCAGCGCGTCGGCGCCGACGTGGCGGGTGATGGCGTCCATCCTGGGCCAGGTCAGCACCCAGTTGAAGTCGCCGCCGGCGGAGAAGGTCCGGCCCTCGCCGGCCAGCACCAACACCCGCACCGCCTCGTCGGCGGCGAAGGCCTCGACCGCGTCGCGAATGGCGCGTGCGGTGTCGGCATCGAGCGAGTTCATGTCGTCGGGACGGTTCAGCCGCAGAGTGGCGACGCCGCCCTCGACCGCCGTCAGGATGGAGCCGGTCATCGTCCGATCACATCCGGAAGACGCCGAACTTGGTCTGGCCGATCGGCTGGTTCATCGCCGCCGACAGGGCCAGCGCCAAGGTCATGCGCGTGTCGACCGGATCGAGGATGCCGTCGTCCCAGATGCGCGCGGTGGCGTAGTACGGATGGCCCTCGCGCTCGAACTGGTCGCGCACCGGCTGCTTGAAGGCCTCTTCCTCCTCCTTCGACCAGGCGCCGCCCTTGGCCTCGATGTTGTCGCGCCGCACGGTGGCCAGCACGCTGGCGGCTTGCTCGCCGCCCATCACCGAGATGCGCGCCGACGGCCACATCCACAGGAAGCGCGGGCTGTAGGCGCGGCCGCACATGCCGTAGTTGCCCGCACCGTAGCTGCCGCCGACGATGACGGTGAACTTCGGCACGTTCACCGTCGACACCGCCGTCACCATCTTGGCACCGTCGCGGGCGATGCCGCCGGCCTCGTACTTGCGGCCGACCATGAAGCCCGTGATGTTCTGCAGGAAGAGCAGCGGGATGCCGCGCTGGCCGCACAGCTCGATGAAGTGCGTGGCCTTGAGCGCCGATTCGTTGAACAGGATGCCGTTGTTGGCGACGATGCCGATCGGATAGCCCCAGATGCGGGCGAATCCGGTCACGATCGTCGTGCCGTAGAGGTGCTTGAACTCGTCGAGCTCGCTGTTGTCGACTAGGCGGGCGATCACCTCGCGCATGTCGTAGGGAATGCGACCATCCGACGGCACGACGCCGTAGAGCTCGTCGGCGGCGTAGCGCGGATCGACCGGCGGCAGGAGCGAGACCGACGGCTGCTTCTTCCAGTTGAGGTTGGCCACGATGCGCCGCAGCATGCCGAGCGCGTGGCTGTCGTTGTGGGCGTAGTGGTCGGCCACGCCCGAGGTGCGGGCATGGACGTCAGCGCCGCCCAAATCCTCGGCGCTGACGATCTCGCCGATCGCGGCCTTCACCAGCGGCGGGCCGCCCAGGAAGATCGTGCCCTGCTTGCGCACGATGATGGTTTCGTCGCTCATCGCCGGCACGTAGGCACCGCCGGCGGTGCACGAGCCCATGACGCAGGCAATCTGCGGGATGCCGATCGCCGACATGTTGGCCTGGTTGTAGAAGATGCGGCCGAAGTGGGTCTTGTCGGGGAAGACTTCCGGCCACTGCGGCAGGTTGGCGCCCCCCGAGTCGACCAGATAGAGGCAAGGCAGCCGGTTCTCGACAGCCACTTCCTGGGCGCGGAGGTGCTTCTTCACCGTCATCGGATAGTAGGTGCCCCCCTTCACGGTGGCGTCGTTGCAGACGATCACGCATTCCACGCCGCTCACCCGGCCGATGCCGGTGATGACGCCGGAGCCAGGTGCGGCGTCGTCGTACATGCCCATCGCCGCCAGCGGTGACAGTTCGAGGAATGGCGATCCGGGGTCGAGCAGCGCGCGGACCCGCTCGCGCGGCAGCAGCTTGCCACGGCCGACGTGGCGCTTGCGCGATTCCTCGCCGCCACCCAGCCACACCTTCTCGGTGCGGGCGCGCAGGTCGGCGACCTGGGCGCGCATGGCTTCGGCGTTCTTCTTGAACGCGTCTGAACGGGTGTCGATCCGGGAAGAAAGGATGGTCATGTCCGGACGAAACTGCCCGGACCGGAGGATCAGGGCAAGCGCGACATGGTCCGCCAGGTCACGCCCTGCGCGATGAAGGCCTTCTGGTTGGCCCAGGCCGCGGCAAAATCGGGGTCGTGGTCGGCACGCTCCTGCAGAACGATGCCGGTGTTGCGGCGGAACGCCTCGAGCAGAGCCGGCGGCCACTGCTTGATGACGACGCCGGAGGCCTTGAGCTTCTCGAGCGCGATCGCCTGGATGTGCGGCGCGCGGCTCAAGGTCCAGGCGATGTTGGCGCGACAGGCGGTCTCGATCTGCGCCCGCAATACCGCGGGCAGCTCCATCCACTTGTCCTTGCGCATCAGGAAGTCGAGCACGGCCGAGGGCTGCTGCCAGCCCGGCATGTAGTACGGCAGACCGAGCTTGTCGAAGCCGAGCGCCGCGTCGATCGCCGGCGTCGACATCTCGCCGCCGTCGACCTTGCCCTGCTGGAGCTGGTAGAAAAACTCGCCCGCCGGCAGCGGCACCAGGACGGCGCCGGTCTTCTCAATGACCGGACCGGAGATGTGGCCGTAGCGCAGGCGCATGCCCTTGAAGTCTTCGAGCGTGTTGAGGTCGCCGCGGAACCAGCCGCCGCCCTTGCTGCCCTGCACCCCGCACGGGATGCCGGTGACGCCGAGCTTGTCGTAGGCCTGTTTGTGGATCTTGCCGCCGTCGCCCTCGAGCAGCCACGAGGTCATCTCCTCCGGCCCCGGTCCGAACGGCTCGGCGGCGAACAGGGAGAGCACCGGCGCCTTGGGCACCGCATAGCCCGACCAGGTGAAGGCCGCCTCGAGGTCGCCCGAGACGACGGCATCCAGCATGTCGCGCGTCGGTGCCACGTGGCCGGGTTCGATGATCTTGAGGGTGAGCGCGCCGCCGCTCATGTGCTTCAGGGTCTTGGTGAAGGTGCGGACCGCCTCGCCGGCGCCCGGGAGTTGCGGATTGAAGGCGGTCTGCATGTGCAGCACGATGCCCGGCGCCACGTCCGGCTCGTTGGCCAAGACGGTGCCGGCCGCGGTCATGCCGGCAACGGCCAGGATTCCCAAACCCCAAGATCTACGGCAAAAGCTCAATAGGCCGCCCGCTTCACACGCAATGATTTTGTCACGATGCATGCCGTCTCACAAGGCGGCCTTACAACGCGGAAAGGCCCCGGCCGATCAGGATGCGCTGGACGTCGCTGGTGCCCTCGTAGATCTGGCAGACCCGCACGTCGCGCCAGATTTTCTCGGCCAGGTAGTCCGCGACGTAGCCGTATCCGCCATGAATCTGGATGGCTGCCGAGCACACCTCCTCGGCCATCTCCGAGGCATATAGCTTGGCCATTGCGGCCTCGGTGAGGCATGGCCGGGCCGCATCACGAAGTGTCGCAGCGTGGTGCACCATCTGGCGCGCGACGGTGACTTTCGTGGCCATGTCGGCCAGCCGGAATTGCACGGCCTGGTGGTTGATGATCTGGGTGCCGAAGGCCTCGCGTTCGCCGGCATACGCCCGGGCGAGCTCGAACGACGCCCGCGCCATGCCGACCGCCTGGGCTGCGATGCCGATGCGGCCGACCTCGAGGTTGGCCAGCGCAATGCGGTAACCCTGCCCTTCCTGGCCCAGCATGGCGTCGGCGCCGACGGCGCAGTTCTCGAAGGCGATCTGACAGGTGTCGGAGGATTTCTGGCCGAGCTTCTTCTCGACCGAGGCGACACGATAGCCCGGCGTCCTGGTCGGCACGATGAAGCAGGAGATACCGCGCTTGGGATTGGCCGGATCGGTCACGGCAAACACCAGGGCCATGTCGGCGGAGCGGCCCGAGGTGATGAACTGCTTCACCCCGTTCAGCACCCAGCCGTTGCCCTTCTTCTCCGCGCGCGTCCTGAGGTTCGAGGCGTCGGAGCCAGCCTGCGGTTCGGTGAGGCAGAAAGCGCCCAATATCTCGCCCTTTGCGAGCGGCTTCAGCCACTTCTCCTTCTGCTCGGGCGAGCCGTAGGCCAGCAGCGCGGCACAGTCGGGCGAGTTGTTGACGCTCATCACCGTCGACAGGCCGCCGTCGGCCGCCGCAATCTCCTCCAGCGCCAGCACGTAGGACAGCATCGATGCGCCGGCGCCGCCCCACTCGGTGGGAACCGTCATGCCGAGGAAACCCAGGCGGCCCATCTCGGCCAGAAGAGCGCGCGGGATGGCGCCGTCGGCCTCCCACTTGCGCACGTGCGGCAATACCTGTTCCTGCGCAAAGGCGCGGGCGGTGTCGCGGATCAGGATCTGTTCTTCGTCGAGCAGCATGATCTCACCAGGCCAGTTCGCTGCCGTCGTATTGCAGGAAGCGGCCGTTGTCGGACGTCTTCAGCCCGTCGATCACCTTCACCATGCCGGGCACGCTCTGCTCGATGGTGAGGGTCGCCGTCGGTCCGCCCATGTCGGTCTGCACCCAGCCGGGATGCAGCACGACGCAGATCGCACCCTTGGCCTCCATGTCCTTCGCCAGGCAGCTCCACTCCATGTTCAGCGCGGTCTTGCTGGCACGATAGAAATAGCGGCCGCCGTTGTTGTTGGCGATGCTGCCCAGGATGCTCGAGAGCGCGATCATCTTCTTCTGCGCCGAGCGCACGACGTGCGGGGCGAAGGCCTCGGCCATCATCAGCGGCGCCAGCGCATTGACCTCGAACATGTGGCGCCAGGCGTCGGGTTCGAGCGTGCCGAGATCCTGGACGTTCGAACCGCGCTCGCCGCCCACTCCGGCATTGCACAGCAGCACGTCGATCGCCTCGGCCTTCAGCTTCACCGCCAGCGCCTTCACCGCACTGTAGTCGGTCACTTCGAGCGCGTGGTGATGGACGTCGCCCTTGATGCCCTTCAGCGGCTGGGCGTCGCGCGCGCAGGCCAGCACCTTCCAGCCCGTGGCGGCATATTGCTTGGCGAAGTCGAGCCCGAGGCCGCGCGCGGCACCGGTGATCAGGACGGTCGGCATGACGCGGCTCCTCCGCTAGCGATGGGACAGAAGGCGCGAGCGTTGGCGTTGCCAGTCGCGGTCCTTGATCGTCTGGCGCTTGTCGTGCGCCTGCTTGCCCTTGGCCAGCGCGATCTCGATCTTGGCGCGGCCGCGCTCGTTGAAATAGACCTGCAGCGGCACGACCGTGCGGCCCTCGCGCTGGATGGCGCCGATCAGCTTGCTGATCTGGGCTTTGTGCAGCAGCAGCTTGCGCGGCCGCTTGGGCTCATGATTGTTGCGGTTGCCCGCGGCATAAAGAGGAATGTTGGCGTTGACCAGCCACGCCTCGCCACCTTGCTCGGTGACATACGACTCCGCGATCGTGCTGCGCCCGCCGCGCAGCGACTTTACTTCTGTGCCCGTCAGTTGCAGGCCCGCCTCGAAGGTCTCTTCGATGAAGTAGTCGAACCGCGCCTTGCGGTTCTGGGCCACCACCGTGCGGTCCAGGTCCGGTTTCTTGGCCAAAGGGGAACTCTACTAGTTGACGAGGCCCGCGTGGACCATCGCCTCGCGCACGGCCTTCTTGCTGGCCTCGGCGATCGGCACCATCGGCAGACGCATCTCCGCGCTGCACTGACCGATCAGCTCGGCGCCGTACTTCACCGGGCCGGGGCTGGTCTCGCAGAACATCGCCTTGTGCAGCGGCATCAGCCGGTCCTGCAGTTCGAACACCTTGTCGAGGTCGCGCTTCTTCCACGCGTCGTGCATGTCGCCGCACAGGCGCGGCGCCACATTGGCGGTCACCGAGATGCAGCCGTCACCGCCCTGGGCCATGAAGCCCATGGCGCTGGCATCCTCGCCCGAGAGCTGGATGAAGCCCTTCTTGGCCTTGAGCTTGGTCAAGGTCGGGCGTGCCATGTCGTAGCTCGCGTCCTTGATGCCGATGATGTTCTTGACCTGCGACAGACGAATGACGGTCTCGACCTGCATGTCGCCGCCGGTGCGCGGCGGCACGTTGTAGAGCAGGATCGGAATATCGACGGCGTCGGCCACCGCCTTGAAGTGTTGGTAGAGGCCTTCCTGGGTCGGCTTGTTGTAGTACGGCACGACCAGCATGGCGGCGTCGGCGCCGGCCTTCTTGGCGTGCCTGGTGAGCTCGATCGCCTCGTCGGTCGAGTTCGAGCCGGTGCCGGCGATGACCGGCACGCCCGAGCCCTTGGCGGCGGCGATGCAGATGTCGATCACCCGCTTGTGCTCGACCATAGACAGGGTCGGCGATTCGCCGGTGGTGCCGCACGGCACCAGGCCGTCGGTACCTTCCTTGATCTGCCAGGCCACGAACTTCTCGAAGCCCTTTTCATCCACCGCGCCGTTCCTGAACGGGGTGATGAGCGCGACGAGCGATCCGTTGAACATGGCTTCCTCCGACGACTTTTCAGTAGAACGGCACTTTACCCCCCGCCCAAGGAGGGGAGCAACTTGCCATTGTGATGCCGCACTCACCTGCCTACGATTCCTAGCGTGACCCCAAAGATGATCCCCAGAATATCCCCTCTCATTTTGCTCCTCGCCGCGGGCCTCTCTCTTCCTGCAGGCGCCCAGCAGAACGGCGTGACCGTGCTGCGCGGCGAGAGTGAACAGACCCGTCCGGGCGTACCCGACACCGGCGTGCGGCGCGTGCCGTCGGCCGGCGGCGGCTCGACCGCGCGCCCCTCGGCCGACGCCACGCTGCCGATCCGCGAGGGCGGCGCCGGCGGCAGCGTCCTGCCCGCGACACCGTCCGCCCCGCCGGCGGGCCCGATCGGCCAGACCCCCGGCCCCATCGGCCAGGCTATCGTATCGGGCAAGCCGCTCAGCGACGCCGAGGCCGCCGCCCTCACGTCGGCGCTGAAGGCGATCGACGACGGCCGCTTCGCCGACGCCGGTGCCTCCGTCGCCAACTTCAACAACCCGCTGCTCGCCCGCATCGTCCAATGGCAGGCGCTGCGCGTCGCCCCGAGGGCCGAGGCGCGCTTCGCCGACTATGTCGACCTCCTGCGCGAGACGCCCGACTGGCCCGAGCCCGAGGCGCTGCGCCGCCAGGCCGAGGACCGGATCGGCAGCGCCACGCCACCCGCCCTCGTCTGGCGCTACTTCGCCGACAATCCGCCGCTCACCAGCGCGGGCCACCTGCGCCGCCTCGAAGCGGCCCAGGCCATCGCGCCCAAGGACGTGCAGCGGTTGGCGGGCGACAGCTGGCGCACCGCCACCTTCAAGCCGGCCGACGAGGAGGAGTTCCTCAACAAGTACGGCACCTATCTCACGCCCGACGACCAGATCGCCCGCTTCGACCGCATCGTGCGCGAGGGCCGCCCGCAGATCGCCAAGGACCTGGTGTCGAAGCTGCCGCCGGCCTACCAGCCGCTCGCCAACGCGCGCCTGGCCATGGCGACGAAAGCCGCCGACACCGTGCAGATCCTGCGCGGCGTGGCACCGGCGCAACTCGACACGCCGGCGATCCGGCTCGAGCGCCTGCAGTGGATGCGCCGCAGCGGCCATCTCGACGACGCCAAGGCCCTGCTGATGGCGCCGGCGACCAGGCAGCCCGACAGCACGACCGACGGCTGGTGGAACGAGCGCCAGCAGGTCGCGCGCGATCTTCTCGCCGCCGGCCATCCGGCCGACGCCTATGCCGTGGTCGTCCAGCACGGCCACGCCAAGGGACTGGCGTTTGCCGAGGCCGAGTTTCTCGCCGGCTGGATTGCGCTGCGCCATCTCAAGAAGCCGGCCGACGGGCGCAAGCATTTCCAGACGCTCTACGACGGCGTCTCGACCGACATCTCCAAGAGCCGCGCCGCCTACTGGATGGGCCGCGCGCTCGAAGCCGAGGGCAAGCCCAAGGACGCCAACGAATGGTACGGCCGCGCCGCCGGCTTCGGCCAGACGTTCTACGGCCAGCTCGCCGCGCGCAAATTGCCCGGCGGTGCCGCGCGCCTGCCGAGCGATCCCGCGATCAACGACGCCGACCGGCTGGCGCTGGGCGGTCGCGAGCTGGTGACCGTCGCGCGCTGGCTCGGCCAGGCCGCCGCCTGGGACCGCACGCAGCCGTTCCTGCTGAAGCTCGCGCGCATGGTGAACGGCCCGGGCGAGACGCGGTTGCTGGCCCAGCTCGCCACCGAGCTCAAGCGCCCCGACGTCGCCGTCGCCATCGCCCGGCGCGCCGTCGAGCACGGCGTCACCCTGTTCGATGCCTCCTTCCCCGTGGTCGACCTCGGCAGCACCGGCTCGATCGAGCGCGCGCTGGCGCTCGCCGTGTCGCGCCAGGAGAGCGCGTTCAATTCCGCCGCGGTCTCTCCCTCGGGCGCGCTCGGCCTGATGCAGCTCATGCCCGGCACGGCGCGCGAGGTTGCCGGCAAGGTCGGCGTGCCCTTCATCCAGGACAAGCTCACGCGCGATCCCGCCTACAACGTCAGCCTCGGCAGCCAGTACCTCGCCGACATGCTGAAGCGCTTCGGCGGCTCCTACGAGTTGGCGCTGGCCGCCTACAACGCCGGGCCCGGCCGCGTGTCGCGCTGGCTCGACTCGATCGGCGATCCGCGCGCCGGCAAGATCGACATGGTCGACTGGATCGAGATGATCCCGATCCGCGAGACGCGAAATTATGTCCAGCGCATCATGGAAGGCGTCGGCGTCTACCGCGACCGCCTGAACGGCCCCTTCCAGACCCTCGCCCCGGCGATGGGGCGGTCGTAGAAACGTCCCCTCTTTCAGGGGACGCCTCGGATACCGATGGAATAGGGCTTTTAGGCGATTCGTCCCCTTTTTCGCCACCCCCCTTCCGCAACATAATTACCCGATTTTCCGGAGCACGGCGTCCGGCAACGGTCCCTTGGCGACGGCGGCGAGCGCCTGGTCGAGCTGATCGAGGGTCGAGTAGCCGACCAGCATGGTGGTGACGGCGGGATTGGAAATCACGAAGCGCTGCGCCATCTCCGCCAGGCTCGACGAGCCGCTTTCGCGTACCAGCGGCTCGAGCGCCTTGGCGCGGGCGACGTCGCCGGAAAAATCCGGCGCCGAGCCGATCGGGTCGACGGCCTGCATGGCGAGCGGATGGCGCTCGGCCGTGCCAGCCAGCGCGCCGCCGGCTAGCGCACGAATCACGATGGTGCCCATGTCGTTGGCCTTGGTGCGCTCCAATACGCGGCCGTAGTCCTGGCCGGGTGCACCCTTCGGCATCGCGCCGCCGGCGCTGGGATTGAGCGCGTTGTAGACCACCTGCATCGTGTCGAAGCTCTTCGAGTCGATGGCCTTCAGCAGCGCCGGCGTCTCGCCGACGCCGCTGAAGCCCACGAAGCGCGTCTTGCCGGCCTTCACCAGCGCCTGCAATGCCGGCACGACCTCGCCCAGCGCGATCTCGATGTCCATGTGATCGTCGGCATCCTTGGCGACCAGCGGATTGTGCAGCTGGAAGAGATCGACATGATCGCGTTGCAGACGTTTCAGGCTTTCGTCCATCGACTGCGCAACGAAGGCGGCAACACCTCGGCGGTCGGCGGCCTTCAGCCGGAACTTGGTGCCGAGCACAATGTTAGGCTTCAGCGTCTTCAGCACGCGGCCGAGGTTGCGCTCGGATTCGCCGTTGCCGTAGAGCGCGGCGGTGTCGATGTAGTTGATGCCCTGGTCGACGGCGCGGGCGATGGCGCGTTCCTGGTCGGCCGGCGCACCCTTGGTCATCAGCCCGCCGACCGCACCGGCGCCGAAGCCGAGCACAGAGATATCGAGACCCGTACGGCCAAACTTGCGGCGTTCCATTTTCGTCTCCTCGATTTTCAGTGCCCCCTTCGCGAACTCCGCAAAGGGAAAGGGCGCTATTCTTCGACCCTGACCTTGCCGGCTTCGTTGTCCACGGTGACGTGGCTGTCGTAATAGGTGACCGTCGGCACCGCGCCGAAGGCGGCGGCCATGCGCTTCTCCCACTCCGGCGTGTACCAGGCGCGCGCCGCGGCCTCGGATTCCCAGAGATAGACCCCGCCGCCGCCGGCGTCGCCGTTGAGGTAGTATTTCCGCAACAGCCCCTTGGCGCCGAGCGCGGTATAGGTGGGCACCGTCTTGCGAGCCGATTCGACGGCGGTTTCGCGTGGGCGTTTGGTCATGGGGATTTGAACGATCGCGATGAACATGCGAGGTACCCTACGGCCAGTAAAACTCCGGAGCAATTGATGAACGCCGCCCTAGCTGGCACCGAGATATGCGTGTTCGACGCCTATGGCACGCTCTACGACTTCAATTCCGCCGTCGCCCGGCATCGCGCCGCGATCGGACCGAAGGCCGACGCGCTGTCGGAGATGTGGCGCACCAAGCAGGTCCAGTACACCTGGCTGCGCAACAGCATGGGCACCTATTCGCCGTTCTGGCAGGTCACCGGCGAGGCTTTGGACCATTGTCTCGCCACCTTCGGCATCGCCGACAAGGCCGTGCGCGAGAAGCTGCTGGCCTCCTACCTGGCGCTCGATCCCTTCCCCGAGGTGCCGGCAATGCTCGACAGGCTGCAGCGCGCGGGCAAGCGGCTGGCCATCTTGTCGAACGGCAATCCCGAGATGCTCGACCCGATGGTCAAGGCCTCGGGCCTTGCCGACCGCTTCGAGGCGGTGATCAGCGTCGACGACGCCAAGGTCTTCAAGGTCGACCCGAAGGCCTACGAGCTGGTCAAGAAGCACACCGGCGTAACGTCCGACAAGGTCTGCTTCCTGTCGTCGAACTGCTGGGACGCGCACGGCGCGGCGCAGTTCGGCTTCAAGACCTTGTGGGTGAACCGCAGCGGCGCGCCGGAGGACAATCTCCCGGGTACGGTCGTCGCCCACATCAAGGATCTCTCCCACCTTCCCGCCCAACTCGGTGTCTCGTGATGATTGCTCTTCCGACCTTCGCCGACGTCCAGGCCGCGGCCCACCGTCTCGACGGCATCGTGCTGCGCACGCCGCTGCTCGAGAATGCCCGCGTGAACGCGCGACTGGGCGGCCGCCTGTTCATCAAGGCCGAGTGCCTGCAGCGCACGGGTTCCTTCAAGATCCGCGGCGCCTACAATTTCCTGGCGTCGATGAGCGAGGCCGACCGCAAGAAGGGCGTTGTCGGTTGGTCGTCGGGCAACCACGCGCAAGGGCTCGCCGAGGCGGGCCGCCTGTTGGGCGTGAAGACCACCATCGTCATGCCGGCCGATGCACCGGCGCTCAAGGTCGCCAACACGCGCGCCTCGGGCGCGGAGATCGTGCTCTACGACCGGGTCAAGGACAGCCGCGAGGAGATCGGCCTCGGCATCGCCGCCAGGACCGGCGCCACCGTCGTGCCGCCCTACGATCATCCGTGGATCCTGACCGGCCAGGGCACGGCCGGCCTCGAGCTTGCCGAGCAGGCCAAGGCGCTGGGCGTCATCCTCGATGCCGTTGCCGCGCCCTGCTCCGGCGGCGGCCTGTCGACCGGCGTGGCACTGGGCGTCAAGGGCATCAGCCCGAACACCAGTGTGCATGCGGGCGAGCCGGCGGGCTTCGACGATCTCGCGCGCTCACTGGTAAGCGGCAAGAAGGAGAAGAACGAGAAACTCTCGGGCTCGATCTGCGATGCGCTGCTGGCGCCCGAGCCGGGCGACGTCACTTTCCCGCTGGCGCAGAAGGTGCTGGGCCCGGGCCTCGTCGTGACCGACGAGGAAGTGCTCGACGCCATGGAGACGGCGTTCCGCGAGTTCAAGATCGTGGTCGAGCCGGGCGGTGCAGTGGCGCTGGCAGCGGCGCTCACCGGCAAGCTGCCGGTCAAGGGCCGCAACGTCGCCGTCGTCTGCTCCGGCGGCAACGTCGATCACGCGACCTTCCAGCGCGCGCTGGCACGGCACAAATTTTCATGAAGATGTCCCGACGCAGCCGTCGCGAATGGCGGATCATCCTGTGGGTCCTCGTGGCCAGCGCCGCGATCAGCGCCTGGTTCGGCATCAAGGTCGGACCGGAAAACGATCCGATGCTTCGCTCGGCCATCCACGGGATCGTCACGTCGCTGGTGATCGCCACGCCGATCGTGATCGTTCAGCTCAAGTTCGACAGCTGGGCGCCGCTGCGCCGACTGCGGCGCCTACCCCTGGTCGTCTACTTCGCGCTGAAGACGCTCTTCTACGCCGCCATGATCGTCGGCGGCCTGATCGTCGCGCGGATCATCCTGGCCGACCCTGTGGACCTCGACCAGACCTTCCGCCGCGCCATCGTCTTCTCGATCGCCATGGCGGTGGTCGGCAACCTGTTCTTCGAGTTCGGCGGGCTGCTCGGGCTGGGCACGCTGCGCAACCTCCTGACCGGCCGCTACGTCCAGCCGCGCACCGAGCAGCGGACCTTCCTGCTGATCGACATGAAGGACTCGACCGGCATGGCCGAGCGCCTGGGACCGGTGCGCTTCCACGAGCTGCTGAACGACTTCTTCCGCGACGTCTCCGACGCCGCCCTCGAGTGCAATGCGGAGATCCACAAATACGTGGGCGACGAGGCGATCCTCACCTGGCTGGGCACAGCCGGGCTCGGCGACGGCACGGCGCTGGCCTGCCCCTTCCTCGCCCGCGACGTCATCGCCGCGCGCGAGACACACTATCGCGATCGCTTCGGCGCCGTGCCCGAGTTCCGGGCCGCACTTCACTGTGGGGCGATCGTCGCCGGCGAAATCGGCGACGTGCGCCGCGAGATCGCCTTCGTCGGCGACACGCTGAACGTCGCGGCCCGGCTGCTCGACGCCACCAAGGCGATCGGGCGCGACATACTGGTGTCGGCGGAGTTGCTGGGGCGCTCGAAACTACCCGATGGCGTCAATGCCGAGGTGCTGCCGACGCTGGCGGTGCGCGGCCGGGTCGAGCCGCTCGAGATCGCCGCCCTCAGCCGGACGGGCGCCGCGCCTTGATCCGGGCGAGGATGCTGCCCAGCACGCCCTTGGGCAAGAAGATGATGAACAGAACCAGCAGCAGCCCGTAGATGAGATTGTCCCAGCCGACCGCCTTGGTGCCCAAGCCGATGCGCAGGGCCTCGGCCATCATGATGGTGATAACCGCCCCGACCGTCGGCCCGAGCGCCACGTAGAGCCCGCCGACGATGGCGGCGAACACCATCTGCAGCGAGACCGAGATGCCGCTCACCGTGTCGGGCGAGATGAACATCTGGTACTGGCAGTAGAGCGCGCCGGCGAAGGCCGTCATCACCGCGCTGAGCACCGTGATCTTCAGTTTCTCGTAGGTGACGTTCACGCCCGCGGCCGCCGCTGCATCCTCGTCCTCGGAGATCGCTTCCAGCGCATAGCGGTCCATGCTGCCGTCGACCCAGCGCCAGATCAGCAATCCACACGCCCAGACGGCGAGCGCGATCAGGTACCAGGTGATCTTGTCGTCGAACTGCAGCGCCACCAGGACGCTGCCTTTGGTGCGCTCGGGCGTGTAGCCCAGCGAACCGCCGGTCCAGTCGCGCGCGGCGGTGATGATCTGCAGGACGATGCCGGACAGCGCCAGCGTGACCAGCACGAAATAATGTCCGGTGATGCGGAAGCGAAAGCACGGGTAGCCGACCACCACGGCCAGCGCGGCGGCGGTGACCATGGCGAGCGGGATGCCGAGCCACGGCGATATGCCGAGATGGTTCCACAGCAGCGCCGTCACGTAGGCGCCGGCTCCCATGAATCCGCCGTGCCCGAGCGACACCAGGCCGAACCGCCCCATCATCGACCACGAGGTGTAGGCGAAGGACCAGATCAGCATCAGGATCAGGATATGCAGATGATAGGGATCGCGATGAACGAACGGCAGGGCAACAAGTGCCGCACCGGCGATCGCGATGGCCAGATGCCGGCGGTTCACGAGCGCCTCGACAGCAGGCCGGCAGGCCGGATGAACATCATCACGATGAAGAAGCCGAAGGCCAGTACGTAGCCCCATTCGAGGTCGGAGAACATGCCGCCGAGCGAGATGATCTCGGCGAACACGAAGGCCGCCACGAAGCCGCCGATGAAATTGCCCAGCCCGCCCAGTACGCAGATCAGGAAGGTGATCGGCCCGATCGACAGGCCGATGAAGGGATGCACGTCGTACAGCAACACCAGCAGGCAGGCCGCGAGGCCGGCCAGCCCGCCGCCCAGCGCCGACGTGATGAGGTAGATCCGGCGCGTGTCGACGCCCATCAGCGCCATGATCTGGCGATCCTGGGCGATGGCGCGGATCGCGGTGCCGACATAGGTCCGCTTCATGAACACATAGACCGCGACCATGCCGATCAGCGCAGCGGCGAACGACAGCAGGCGCGCGTAACTGAAATTCATCTCGCCGAGGCGCAGCACCGGCAGCTGGATGCCGATGTTGTGGAACTCGACGCCGAAGGCCACGGTGGCGAAGCTCTGCAGGAAGAACAGCACGCCGCCGGTCGCCAGCAACTGGTTGATCGGCGGCGAGGACAGCAGCGGTGCGATCACCAGGAAATGCAGCAACGCGCCCATGCCGGCCACCAGCAGGATGCACATCGGCGCCGCCGCCCAGTAGGGAACGCCGTAGACATGCACCAGGTAGTACATGCCGTACATGCCGATCATGATCAGCTCGGCGTAGCAGATCCAGGTCACGTCGATGACGCCGAAGATCAGGTTCAGCCCGAGCGCCAGGAGCGCGAGCACGCCGCCGAACAGGATGCCGTTGATCACGGTCTCGAGCAGATAGATGTCGAAGATGTCGAGGAATGCCTGCATCGCCCGCCCCTACACGCCGAGATAAGCTTGCTTGATCGTGTCGCTCTGCAGCATCTCGGCCGCGGTGCCCGAGCCGCGGATCGTGCCGGCCTCCAGGAGATAGGCGCGGTCGACGACGCGCAGGACCTGCTGCACGTTCTGTTCGACGATCAGCACCGTCAGGCCGCCGGCACGAATGCGTTTCACCAGCTCGAACACCTGTTGCACGACGACGGGTGCCAACCCGGCCGACGGTTCGTCCAGCAGCAGCAGCTTGGGATCGCTCATCAGCGCCCGGCCGATCGCGCACATCTGCTGCTCGCCGCCGGACATCGTGCCGGCAAGCTGATGCCGGCGCTCCTTCATGCGTGGAAACAGGTCGAACACGAAGGCCAGCCGCTCGTCGTGATGGCGGCGCGCCTCGGGCATGAACGCGCCCATCTTGAGATTGTCCTCGACAGTGAGGCGCGGGAAGAGACGGCGATTCTCCGGCACGTGCGCGATGCCGAGGCTGACGATGCGGTGTGCCGGCGTCGCCAGCACATCGGTGCCCTGCATGGCGATCGAGCCCTTGCGCGGCCGGATCAGGCCCGAGATCACGCGCATCAGCGTGGTCTTGCCTGCGCCATTGGGGCCGATGACGCCGACCGCCTCGCCCGCCTTGACCTCGAGGTCGACGCCGAACAGCGCCTGGAAGCTGCCGTAGCCCGCGTCGACCGATTTGAGGGTGAGCATGCCGGCCCCGCTCAGCGGCGATTCTCGGCCGCGGCGGCCTGGGTGGCATCGGCGTCGGTGCCGAGATAGACCTCGATGACGCGGGGATCGCTCGACACGTGGCTCGGAAGTCCCTCGGAAATCTTCTCGCCGTGATCGAGCACCATGACGCGATCGACCACGCGCATCAGCACCCCCATGATATGCTCGACCCAGATGATGGTGACGCCGGTTTCGTCGCGGATCTTGCGCAGCATGTCGGCGGCCTGGTTCATCTCCTTGTCGTCGAGGCCGCCCAGGCTCTCGTCGGCCAGCAGCAGCTTCGGCCCGGTGGCCAGCGCCTTGGCAAGCTCGAGCTTCTTCAGCCCGGCAGCGCCCAACCCGTCGACGCTCGCGTGCCGGTCGGTCGGCAAGCCGACCAGCGTGAGCGCACGTTCCGCCGCCTCGTCGGCCTTGGCCCGGCTGTGCCGGCCCTGGCCGAAATAGCCGGCCAGCGCCGCGTTCTCGAAGATCGACAGCCGGCGAAACGGCCGCGGGATCTGGAAGGTGCGACCGATGCCGCGGTTGATGATCTTGTGCGGCGCCAGGCCGGCCAGCTCGACACCCTCGAACTTGATCGAGCCGGCCGAGGGCGGAAGCGTCCCCGACAGCATGTTGAAGATCGTGCTCTTGCCCGAGCCGTTGGGGCCGATCAGGCCGAGAATCTCGCCCTGATCGACCTTGAACGACACGCCGCCGACGGCCGTGAAGCCGCCGAAACGCTTGACCAGACCTTCGACGACGAGCACGGCTCGTCTGTACGCAATGCCGACCGGCCTACTTGTAGCTGTAGGTCGTGCCGGCGGGCAGCGGCAGCACCGGTTCGGCCTGCTGCTGGCTCTTCGGCCACACCACCACTGCCTTGCCGTCGACGTACTGCGTGACCACCGGGAAGGCGCGCATGTTCTGTCCGGCCATCGGTTCGTCCTGTCCGGCGAACTTCACGCCGAAACCCATCATCGTGCCGCCTTCGGGCACGTCGACGTCGAGCGCCGCCTTGCGCAGCGCTTCGCCGTCGACACCGCCGTACTTCTTGATGGCGCGCGGCAGCACTTCGGTGAAGAAGACGTAGATGTTGCTGGCCGACATGCCGACATGGGCCGATCGGGTGGCGCCCGGCTCCATCTTGTCGAACTGCTCACCGACCATCTTGATGAGCGGCGGCAGCTTGGGATCCATCGTCTTGGTATTGGCGAGCCAGATCGAAATCGGATCGATGGTGAAGAGAAGGTTGGAGTCGTTGCCCAGGCCTTCCTTCAGCTTGTCGTAGACGCTGTAGCCCGCGCCCTGGCCGACGATCGCGCCGACCTTCAGCCCCTGCTCGCGCGCCTGACGCAGCAACAGCGTGATGTCGGGGTTGTAGCCGGTATGGAAAATCACGTCCGGCTTGGCACGCTTCAGCTTGGTCACCAGCGCCGACAGGTCGGGTGCGGTGATCGAGTAGCCTTCGTTCAGCACGATCTGGAAGCCATGTTTCTTGGAGCCAGCCTCGTCGCCCTTGGCGACGTCGACGCCGTAGGCGCCGTCCTCGTGGACGATCGCGACACGGAGGTCTTTCGGTTCCTTGCCGAACTTGGACTTCGCGTACTCGGCGATCATGTCGGTCGCGGCGACGCCGTACAGATTGCCGCTGACCTGCGGCCGGAAGACATAGTGCAGGTGGCGGTTATCGAGCACGGCACTCGACACGCAGGTGGTGAGCCACATGAACTTCTTGAGCTGTTCGATCTTCGCCGCCGCCGGCACGCACTGTGCCGAGGAGTAGAAGCCCATCACCAGATCGACCTTCTCCTTCTCGATCAGGCGCACCGCCTCGTTGATCGCGACGTCGGGCTTGCTCTGCGCGTCGGCGTAGATCGGCTCGATCTGATAGCCTTCGACGCCACCCTGCTTGATGAAGTAATCGAGCATGATCTTGGCGCCGTCGTACTGCAGCTTGGAACCGCCGCCGGCGAACGGGCCGGTGAGGTCGTAGACGACGCCGATCTTGATCTTCTTTTCCTGGGCCTGGGCGGACACCGCCAATGCCAGGGCCGCCACGGCGGCCAACCCAACGCCCAACGACCGGGCGACACTTCCCCTCATCATGCGCTTCTCCCTGATAGGCTTCTTTGTATTCCGCACATCACAAGGTCCCCGCCGGCCTATGTCAAGCGCATAGCGGAATTCAGAGCCGCCCTTCACCGGGAGTGAGAATGTCGAACATCATGCCGCCCGGCGCGTCGAGCATGCCGAACAGCAGCGCAAACTTCGAAATATCGCCCTCGAGCTTGAGCGCACCCGACGCCAGCGCCTCGGGTGCGGCAAGCTTGCGCAAGACCAGCGCGTCGAGCATGACCCGTGTCGTGGTCACCGTGGCGGCCGCCCGGTCCGAGCGCTCGCCCATGCGGTGGCTGAGCGTGCAGTTGGCGAGCGTCAGCGCCATTTCCTCGCCGCGGTCGGTGAAATGCCAGTTGAGCACGAAGGCCTGCCCCGCCGCCTTCGCCGGATCGAGCC
Source organism: Hyphomicrobiales bacterium (assembly GCA_041691635.1). Taxonomy (GTDB): domain Bacteria; phylum Pseudomonadota; class Alphaproteobacteria; order Reyranellales; family Reyranellaceae; genus Reyranella. Next base: position 177,301 of record JBEPUH010000001.1, on the reverse strand, counting down.
GGATCGCCAGCGCGTCGAAGAACACGGCGGTAGCAAGACCGGCCAGCGTGTCGGCGCTCATGTTGGGCCGCGCCGGCATCTGGAAGACGCCGTGCCGCAGTTCCTGGGCGCCGTAGAGGAAGGCATTGCGCCAGGTCGCCGACTCGGCCTGGTAGCCCATCTGCTCCAGCGCATCGGCGCACAGCGCGCGGGCTTCGGTGTTGGCGGGTTCGGCGAAGACCACCTCCTTCATGACCTGGGCGACCCAGCGGTATTCGCCTCGGGCGAAATCGGCCTTTGCCCGCGCGATCACGGCGGCACCGCCCCCCATGTACTCGACGAATTTGCGCGCCGTCGGCGCCGGCGGCAGCGGATGGAGGTTGCACGGATTGCCGTCGTACCAGCTCAGGTACCGCTGGTAGACCGCCTTCACGTTGTGGCTGACCGTGCCGTAGTAGCCGCGCACCGACCAGCGCTCGGCCAATCCCGGCGGCAGGTCGATCGCCTCGGCGATCTCGGCCGGCCGCCAGCCCTTGTTCATGTAGCGCAGGGTCTGGTCGTGGATGTGCTTGTAGAGGTCGCGCTGCGCCTCGAGGTAGTCGACGATCGCCGCGCAGCCCCAGGTCGGCCAGTGGTGCTGGCCGATCAGCACGTCGGCATGCGGGGCGTACATCTTGATCGCGTCGCCGATGTAGCTCGCCCAGATGCGCGGATCGCGCGCCACGGCGCCGCGCAACGGGATGAAGTTGTGCAGCAGCGGACAGGCGTTCTCCGCCATGTTGAGCACGCCGAGCCCGGGATAGAACATGTGCATCTCGGCCGGGGCCTCGGTATCGGGTGCGAGCTGGAACACGATCTTCACGCCGTCGACGACGTGCTCTTCGACCGCCTGCACGATCAGTTGCGTGGGCGCGATCAGGCCGGGCGTGCCGCGCGCCACGCCCTTGCCCAGGCCGGCGTCGACCTGGCCCTTTGGCCCGCGCGGCAGCAAGGCGCCGAACTGGAACTGCGCGCGCCGGATCATCGGCAGGCCGGCCAGGATGTTCTCGCCCGACACCGCCTCCATGAAGCCGTTGGGCGCGATCACGACGGCCCGCCCCGCCTTCACCTCGCCATCGTCGAGCACGCCGCGCACGCCGCCATAGTGATCGATGTGGCTGTGCGTGTAGATCACCGCCACCACCGGCCTCTTCGGCCGATGCGCGTAGTAGAGGTCGAGGGCGGCGCGGGAAACCTCCGCCGTGGTCAGCGGATCGATCAGGATCAGGCCGCTGTCGCCTTCGATCACCGTCATGTTGGCGATGTCGAAGCCGCGCAGCTGGTAGAGCCGCTCGGTGACCTTGAACAGGCCGTTGGCGAGGTTGAGCCGCGCCATGCGCCACAGGCTGGGGTTCACCGTGGCCGGCGCCAGTTCGCCGTCGATGAAGGCGTACTCGCCCAGGTTCCACAAAGTCGTGCCGCTTTGCGTGCGCACCATGCCGTCGGGCACCGGTGCGATCAGGCCGCGTTTGGCCGCCTCGAAGTCGCGGACGTCGGAGAACGGCAGCCGCGCCGCCATCGCGGCATTGGCCGCGCGGGTCGCAGGATCGGCGTCGCGCGCGGCGTCGAGATGGGACGCCGGCACTGGCACGGCGGACGCTACGGCCATTTTCGCTTTTCCTTCTTCGTCGGACGCGGCACTTTGCGAGCGCGCCATGGCCCAACGCAAGCTCTCGCTCCCGGCAATTCGCCGCGCTGTAATTGCACTGTCCGGCGTCGAGGAAGGCACGTCCTACGGCACTCCCGCCTGGCGATTCAAGGGCAAGCTGCTGGCGCGCCTGCACCAGGACGGAGAATCCATCGTCCTCAACGTCGGCCACAAGACGCGCGATCACCTGCTCCAGGCCGATCCCGCGACCTTCTTCGTCACCGACCACTATCGCGGGACGGCGATGTTCCTGGCGAGGCTCGACAGGCTTACGGCCTCCGACCTCAGGAAGCTCTTGCTGAGGGCTAGCCTTCGACCTTGATGTTGTTGTCCTTCACCACCTTGGCCCAGCGCTCGGTCTCGAACTTCAGCTTGTCGAGATAGGCCTCGGGCGTGCTGCCGGTGGTGACGAAGCCCAGCTCGCCGAATCTCTTCTTTACCACCGGATCCTTGACCGTCTCGAGGATCAGCGCGTTCAGCCGCTCGACCACGGGGCGCGGCATGCCGATCGGCCCGACGACGCCGTAGAACACCGCGCTCTCGAGGTCCTTCATGCCGAGCTCGGCGACCGTCGGCACGTCGGGGCAGATCGGGCAGCGCTCGGGCGAGGCCACGAGGATGCCCGTCAGGCGGCCGGCGTTGACGTGCACACCGGTCGGCAGCACGACGTCGCAGACCACCGGCACATGGCCGCCCATCGTGTCGCGGAGCGCGTCGGCCGAGCCCTTGTAGCCGACCACTTCCATGTTGAGCTTGTTGCGGCTCTTGAACAGCTCGCCCCACAGGTGCGGCTGGTTGCCGATGCCCGAGCAGGCGAAGCGCACCTTCTCCGGCTGCTTCTTCACCCAGTCGGCGAACTCCTCGTAGTTCCGGACCGGCAGGTCCTTGTTGACCGCGATCATGTCGGGAATGTCGGCGACCGTGGAGATGGCCTGGAAATCCTTCAGCGGATCGAACGGCTGCTTGAGGCCGAGGGCTGCATTGGTCGCCAGGGTCGTCGTGCCGAGCAGCAGCGTGTAGCCGTCAGGCTTGGCATTGGCGACGGCCTCCATGCCGATGATGGTGTTGCCGCCGCCCTTGTTCTCGACGATGACCTGCTGGCCGAGCAGCGTGCCCAGCTTTTCCGCGACCACGCGGCCGGCGGTGTCGGTGGCGCCGCCCGGGATGTAGGGCACGACGATCCTGATCTGCTGGCTGGGCCAAGCCTGCGCGCGCACCGCCGAGGCCGCCACGATCGTCCAGCCGCCGGCACCCGCCAGCACTCCACGCCGCTTGATCATTCGTTCCTCCTCCGAAGGGAGGCACGTTACTCCGCGGGCTTGAGCGCCGTCGAGGTCACATCCCTTTCGTTGGGCAGAAACGAAATGGCGATCAGCGAGCAGGCCGCGACGACGGCCAGCGACATCAGCAAGGTCGGGAAGCCCGCGGCCTTCACCGACGGTCCGATCGCGGCGGTGACCAGCGAGGAGACGCCGAAGCCGATGGCCAGGCGCATGCCGGTGACGCGACTCCTCAGGCGATCGTCGACGTAGCGCACGATCATGGCGTCGGTGAAAGGAATAGCGCCGAACACGAAGACCATGAACAACGCCGTCACGAACACCAGCGCCCAACCCTCGGAGTAGGCCGCGAGCAGGAACAGCGGGATCTGCGCCAGCAGGATCGGCAGGTAGATCGTCTTCAGCGGATAGCGGTCGATCAGGTGGCCGACCACGAGCTGGGCGAGCGAGGCGAAGGTGAAGACGGAGAACAGCACGATGCTGAGGAGCCACGGATCGGCCGCCAGCTCGGCGATGCGCGCCTTCAGCATCTCGCCGTTGGAGTTGGTGGTGAAGTTGAACACGATCGAGCCGGTGACGGCCGCGCAGGTCATGATGAAGAACACGCGCGCCATGACGTTGGGCGGCAGGTCGAGCATCTTGGCCTTGCGCTTGGACGGCGCGGCGTCTTCGCGGGGCACGAACTTCGTGAACAGGGCGGCCGCCGCCAGGCAGACGACGCCGGGCACGATGTAGGCCATCTGCCAGCCGTAGCGCGTGGCCAGCAGCACCGAGACGCTGGAGCCGATGGCGATGCCGAGGTTGCCGACCAGGCCGTTGACGCCGATCACGAAGCCCGGCTTCTCGGCGTGCTGCACTATCATCGGAATGCCGACCGGATGGTAGATCGAGGCGAAGGCGCCCATCAGCGTGAGCGCGGCGCCGATCTGCCACTTGTTCTCGCACAGCGCGATCAGCAGGCACGACACGCCCAAGCCGGTGAAGAATATGACCATCATGGCGCGACGGCCCCACTGGTCGCCGAGCTTGCCCGACACGATCGAGCCCGCGCCGAACATGAAGGAGGCACCGAATGCGTAGGGCGTCAGTTCTTTCCAGTCGGCGCCCCACACACCGGCGATCACGCTCACCGTGTAGAGGAAGATGGCGATGACCCAGTGGTCCATCGCATGGCCGAGATTGAGCAGCAGGGACGTCGGGCTCGAGAGCTTCATTGGATGTCTCCTAGGCCCTCGATGATAGGGAAGCCGGCAATGGCGGTCTTGCGCTATATTGCCAAATTATGTCGTGAAATGGACAATCTGCATCGGCCAGACGCAATCGCTAACCGGCTTTGCGCTTGCCGTCCGGGGTCATGTCGAGATGGATCGATCGGGGCGCCGTGTAGAACCACACGGCAATGGCCCTGCCGCCGAGGTAAGCGGCGAGAAACGCCGCCGACGCGCCGAGCACGCCGTACTTGCCGGATTGGCGCGTCATGAGATCCGACGTCACGAGTCGCGCCACCGCCAGCAGCAGCAGCAGCGCCGCCGCACCGAAGCCGTCCCACGTGTACTGCACCTTGACCACGACGCGTTCGAAATCCTTGGTGGCCTTCACGATCACGCCCGCGCCCACGCCCACGGCAAGGCCGACCGCGATGGCGACAACCCACAATTCGAAGCGCTTGCCCGGCGACACGATCAACAACGCCGCGGCCACGACGATGGCGAGCACGGCCGGCACGGTCCAGCCGAGGCGACCAGCGGGCCGTTCCACGAGCTCGTGGCGCATCGACCACAGGCAGACGACTGCCAGCACGACAACGAGGAGATGGAGATAGAGGAGACTTTTCATTGACGATTCTTCAGGTGGGCCTCGGCCCCGTGTTCCATTCGGGCAATAGTTGTCGCAAAGCCCGAAGACCGGCAAGCCCCGACTAACTTCGAATGTATCAGTTTGATATTATTGCACGCTGAGGCCCTCATCCCGCCTACGCCAGGTGATCGGCGATCAGCGGCGCAACCTCGTCGGGTTTGGTGGTGACGAAGCGGTGGTCGCCGCCGGCAACGACGTAAAGCCTGGCATTCGGCAGGCGGGCCTTCAGACGGTGGCCGACCGCGAGCGGGCTGACCGGATCGGCATCGCCCCAGATCAGCAAGGTCGGACAGAGGATGCGGTCGACCGGCTCGTTTGCCGCCGAGCTCGGCTCGGTGATCCACGCCGCCGCGTCGGGATAGAGCCTTCGATAGCCGGGCCGCCAGTCGGCCGCGCCGAAGTCCGTCATATCGATGCCACCCGACGTTGCCGTGAGGACCAGCCGGCGCACGAGCGTCGGCCGGGCAAGGGCGATGCGCGCGGCAATGAGGCCGCCCATCGACTGCGCCACCAGATCGACCGGACCGTCGAGCCGGGCGTCGACCAGGCGCACCAGATCGTCGTAGCTGTTGATCGCAGGATCGGGCGGCTCGGCGCCGAGACCCGGCCAGCCGAAGTAGAGCTTCGTCCAGGCGGGCGGCAGGCGCGATCCGACCGGCTTCCAGAAGTCGGGCGACGCGCCGGTCCCCGGCAGAAAGAATACTTTGTGCATCGTCGAAAGCTTGCGTCGGAAGGGATAAGGCGGCAATGGCCGTCTTGCCGTAGACTGTCGGCTCATGTCGAAAGTCAGCCAGACACGCTCGACCAATGCCGACGACTACCAGCGCGTGCCGCGCGCGGTGGCCGCGATGCCCAAGAATTTCGGGGCTGGCTTCAGGATCGATCCGCACAGCCACGAACGCTCGCAGCTTATCTACGCGACGGCGGGCACGATGCGCGTGGCGACCCGCGACGACATGTGGGTGGTGCCGCCGCAGCGCGCGTTGTGGATGCCGGCCGGCATCGGCCACAGCATCGTCATGGCCAGCGACGTCACCATGCGCACACTCTACCTGCGCACCGACGCCGTCGCCTTCATGCCCGACGCCTGCCGCGTGCTGTCGATCCTGGCGCTGCTGCGCGAGCTGATCGTGCGAGCGACCGAACTGCCGGTGCAGTACGACGAGAGCGGCCCCGCCGGCCATGTGATCGCGCTAATCCTGTCGGAACTGCGCGGCCTCAAGTCCCTGCCGCTTCAACTGCCCATGCCGCGCGACGCCCGTCTGCACCAGCTTTGCCAGGCGTTGCTCGACGCACCGGGCGACCGGCGGCCGCTTGAGGCGTGGGCGGCGACGATCAACACCAGCGCCCGCACCCTCGCCCGCCGCTTCCAGGACGAGACCGGCCTCACTTTCGGCGCCTGGCGCCAGCAGGCGCGCGTGCTCGAAGCGATGGGCCGGCTGGGCAGCGGCGTGCCGGTGACCCAGGTGGCGCTCGACCTCGGCTACGACGGCGTCAGCGCTTTCAGCGCCATGTTCAGGCGCGCGTCAGGGGCCTCTCCCAGCGATTATCGAAACCGGCCTGCGGCCGACTGACATATCCCCGTAAAACGTGGGGATTTGGCAGTTATTCCAAGCCATTACGCCGAAGGTCTGCTTGACGCGGCGGCGTCGAATATCCCCAATGCGGGTCCTGTTTGGGGTAGGATAAACCGTCGTTTAGCAAAGATCGGCGGCTGCGCTCGAGTAGCCCTTGGAGTTTCGTTTTGAAGCCGACTGATATCAAGAATCCGGACTATTTTCACAAGGTGGTCGATTGTCAGTGGGCGTGCCCCGCGCACACCCCTGTTCCCGAGTACATCCGTCTGATCGCGCATGGGCGTTACTCCGACGCCTACATGATCAACTGGAAGTCGAACGTCTTCCCGGGAATCCTTGGCCGCACCTGCGACCGTCCGTGCGAGCCCGCCTGCCGGCGCGGCCGCGTCGAGGACGAGAAACTGGTGAAGGGCAAGAAGGAGCCGGTCGCGATCTGCCGCCTCAAGCGCGTCGCCGCCGACTACAAGGACGACGACGAGATCAAGGCCGCCATGCCTAAGGCGCCGAAGAAGAACGGCAAGCGCATCGCCTGCATCGGCGGCGGCCCCTCTTCGCTCACCGTGGCGCGCGACCTCGCTGTGCTGGGCTACGAGATCGTGATCTACGATCAGGATCCCAAGCTCGGCGGCTTCATCCGCACGCAAATCCCGCACTTCCGCCTGCCCGAGCACGTGATCGACGAGGAAGTCGGCCACATCACCGGCATCGGCAACATCGAGTTCCGCCACCAGAAGGTCAGTTCGATGAAGGCCATCCTGGCCGAGGGCTACGACGCGGTATTCGTCGGCTCCGGCGCGCCGCGCGGCCGCGACCTCGACGTACCGGGCCGCAAGGAGGCCGCCGCCAACATCCACATCGGGCTGGACTGGCTGTCGAGCGTCTCGTTCGGCCACATCACCAAGGTCGGCAAGCGCGTGATCGTGCTGGGCGGCGGCAACACGGCGATGGACTGCTGCCGCACCGCGCGCCGCTTGGGCGGCGACGACGTGAAGGTGATCGTGCGCTCCGGCTTCGACGAGATGAAGGCGTCGCCGTGGGAGAAGGAAGACGCGATGGGCGAGGACATCCCCATTCTCAACATGCTGGTGCCCAAGGAAGTCCGCCACCAGGGCGGCAAGATCACGGGCGTGCTGTTCGAGAAGGTCAAGGCCGAGTACGACGACAAGGGCCGCCGCTCGCTCAAGCCGTCGGGCGAACCCGACGAGTTCCACGAGTGCGACGACGTGCTGGTCGCGATCGGCCAGGAGAACGCCTTCCCCTGGATCGAGAAGGACTCGGGCATCGAGTTCGACAAGTGGGGCCTGCCCAAGCTCAACGAGGCGACGCTGCAGAGCACGCAAAAGAAGGTATTCTTCGGCGGCGACGCGGCCTTCGGCCCGAAGAACATCATCTGGGCGGCCGCGCACGGCCATGACGCGGCGATCTCCATCCACAAGATGCTGATCGGCGAGAACGTCGAGGAGCGTCCGGCGCCGGGCGTCACCGTGCTCAGCCAGAAGATGGGCATCCACGAGTGGAGCTACGACAACGCGCCGACCATCGACCATCGGTTCAAGGTGCCGCACCGCGCCAAGGCCGAGGCGCTGAAGAACATCATGACCGAGGTCGAACTCGGCTTCGATCCCAAGCTCGCCTTCGAGGAGGCGCAGCGCTGCCTGAACTGCGACGTGCAGACCGTCTTCACCGGCAGCCTGTGCATCGAGTGCGACGCCTGCGTCGACATCTGCCCGATGGACTGCATCACCTTCGCCGAGGACGGCGAGGAGAAGGACCTGCGCACGCGCCTGATGGCGCCGGCGATGAACCCGACGCAGGATCTCTACATCGGCGGCGACCTCAAGACCCAGCGGGTCATGGTCAAGGACGAGGATGTCTGCCTGCACTGCGGGCTGTGCGCCGAGCGCTGCCCCACCGGCGCGTGGGATATGCGCAAGTACTACATGGAAATGACCCAAGCGGAGCACGAATGCCGCAAGCAATAGCCGCCGTTAACGACTTCGTCGTCAAGTTCGCGAACGTCAACGGCTCCGGATCGGCCTCCGCCAACGAGCTGTTCGCCCGCTCGATCCTGCGCATGGGCGTGCCGGTCAGCCCGCGCAACATCTTCCCGTCTAACATCCAGGGCCTGCCGACCTGGTACGAGGTCCGCGTCACCGAGAAGGGCTATCTCGGCCGGCGCGGCGGCGTCGACATGATGGTGGCGATGAACCCGCAGACCTGGGCCGCCGACGTCAAGGAGATCACGCCGGGCGGCTACCTGTTCTACGATTCGACCAAGCCGATGCCGTCGTCGGCCTTCCGCGACGACATCAACGTGATCGGCGTGCCGCTCACCGCCATCACCAACGCCACCTACTCCGACGCCCGCCAGCGCCAACTCTTCAAGAACATCATCTACGTCGGTGCGCTCTCGATCTTGCTCGGCATCGACGAGAAGGAGGTACAGCGGCTGTTCGGCGAGCAATTCAAGGGCAAGGAGAAGCTGATCGACTCCAACGTCAAGGCCCTGCAGCTCGGCCGCGACTGGGTCACCCAGCACATCGAGGCCGACGCGGTGAAGCTCAAGGTCCGCAAATCAGACAATGTCGGCGACCGCATCTTCGTCGAAGGCAACAATGCCGCCGCGCTGGGCGCCGTCTACGGCGGTGCCACCGTGTGCGCGTGGTATCCGATCACGCCGTCGTCGTCGCTCGCCGAGGCTTTCCAGGCGCACTGCAAGAAACTTCGCCACGACAAGGAGACCGGCAAGGCCAAGTACGCCATCGTCCAGGCCGAGGACGAGCTCGCCTCGATCGGCATGGTGATCGGCGCGGCCTGGAACGGCGCGCGCGCCTTCACCAGCACGTCGGGACCGGGCATCTCGCTGATGACGGAATTCATCGGGCTGGCCTCGTTCGCCGAGGTCCCGGCGGTGATCGTGAACGTCCAGCGCGGCGGCCCGTCGACCGGCATGCCGACGCGCACGCAGCAGTCCGACCTGCTCAGCTGCGCCTACGCCTCCAACGGCGACACCAAGCACGTCCTGCTGTTCCCCGAGGACCCGCGGGAGTGCTTCGACTTCACCGCCGACGCATTCGACCTCGCCGACCGCCTGCAGACTCCGATATTCGTCATGACCGACCTCGACATCGGCATGAACCACCGCCTGTGCAAGCCGTTCCAGTGGGACGAGCACCGCAACCTCGACCGCGGCAAAGTGATGACCGCCGAGGAGCTCGAGGCCGGCAAGAACTTCGGCCGCTACCTCGACATCGACGGCGACGGCATCCCGTTCCGCACCTATCCCGGCACGCATCCGTCCAAGGGCTCGTACTTCACGCGCGGCACGACCAAGGACGAGTACGCGAAGTACTCCGAAGAAGGCACGGTCTACGTCCGCAACATGGAGCGGCTGCAGAAGAAGTTCCTGACCGCGGCGAAGATCGCGCCGCAGCCGGTGCGCTACTCCTCGCCCGAGCCGACCAAGTACGGCGTGATCTACCTGGGCTCGACCAGCCCGGCCATGGCCGAGGCGCTCGACCATCTCGAGGCCGACGGCAACCACGTCAATGCGCTGCGCGTGCGCGCCTTCCCGCTGGCGCAGAGCGTCGAGGACTTCATCCACGAGCACGACAAGGTGTTCATCGTCGAGCAGAACCGCGACGGCCAGTTCCGGTCGATGGTGATGAACGAGTTCACGCTCGACGCCCGCAAGCTGGTGCCCGTCCTGCACTATGACGGCACGCCGATCACCGCCCGCTTCATCGCCGGCGATATCGCCAAGAAGCTCGCCCAGTTCAAGGTCGTCCCGTTCGAGAAAGCCGCGTCATGACCTACATCGCCAAGCCCAAGCTCCATCATCCCTCGCTGGTCAGAAACAAGGCCGGCTTCACCCGCCGCGACTACGAGGGCGCGGTCTCGACGCTGTGCGCCGGCTGCGGCCACGACTCGATCAGCGCCGCCATCATCCAGGCGAGCTACGAGCTCGATATCCTGCCCCACCAGATCGCCAAGCTCTCCGGCATCGGCTGCTCGTCCAAGACGCCGACCTATTTCGTCGGCGCCAGCCACGGCTTCAATACCGTGCACGGCCGCATGCCGTCGGTGATGACCGGTGCCAACCTTGCCAACAAAGACCTGATGTACATGGGCGTGTCGGGCGACGGCGACTCCGCCTCGATCGGCCTTGGCCAGTTCGCCCACATCATGCGTCGCGGCGTGAACATGACCTACATCGTCATGAACAACGGCGTGTATGGCCTGACCAAGGGCCAGTTTTCGGCCACCGCCGACAAGGGCTCGATCAGCAAGAAGGGCGTCTCCAACCCCGACTCCTCGATCGACATGGTGTCGATGGCGATCCTGATGGGCGCCACCTTCGTCGGCCGCTCGTTCTCGGGCGACAAGCACCAGCTCGTGCCTCTGATCAAGGCCGCCATGGCGCACAGGGGCGCGGCGTTCCTCGACGTCATCAGCCCGTGCGTAGCCTTCAACAATCACGCCGGCTCGACCAAGAGCTACGACTACGTGCGCGAGCACAACGAGTCGCTGAACCGCATCGACGTCATCGAGGGCCGCGAGGAGATCACCGCGCAGTACGCCCCCGGCACGACGACGATGGTGCAGCAGCACGACGGCTCGATCCTGCGCCTCAGCAAGCTCGGCGAGGACTACGACCCCTCCGACAAGATCGCGGCCATGAAGCGCGTCCAGGAAGGCCAGGCCGAGGGCGAGGTCGTCACCGGCCTGCTCTACGTCGATCCGACGCCGAAGGACCTGCACCACCATCTCAACACCGTCGACGCGCCGCTCAACTCGCTGAACACGCCCGACCTCTGCCCGGGCAACACGGCGCTCGACCGGATCAACGCCAGCCTGCGCTAGAGACGGGGCCGGCGCTGATCAAGCCGCTCTTCACCCTGCTCGGCGGCCTGGCGGGGGCGATCATCCTGGGTCCGGCGCTGTCGATGGCGACGGCGCAGACATTCACCTGGATCCACGGCACGTTCGAGGGCCCCGCCCTGAGCGACGCCACGATCGGCGGCGTCACAGGCGTGGCGCTGGGCTTCATCGCCGGCATCTGGCTGGTGCTGCGCCGGGAAGGCAAATGGGCCGGCACGGCGCTCACCTGCCTGTGGATCGGCGCCCTGTTCATGATCGGCTGCCTGGGCTTCGTCGCCTTTTCCTGAGCCCGGCCGCCTCAGTGCTCGAGGTCGATCTCCGCCGCCGGCGGTGCCGCCTTCAGGTTCATGCGGCCCTGGTAGATCGGACGCGCGCCGGTGGTCGGCCCGGGGTACTGCACGAACAGCACCGTGCCGCCGGTCTCGGTGCACGTCTCGTCCTCGAAATACGGATCGTCCATGAAGACGAGCATGCCGGGCCCGTATTTGCGGGCGCCCATCCGGAACTCGCCATCGACGATGTACCAGATTTGCGCGAAGTCGTGCTTGTGGAGCGGAAAGCCCGCGCCGGGCTCGTAGCACAGGACGCTACGCCGGCGCCGCTCCCTCGACCAGCCGGCCGACTTCGCCGGGCTTGCGCTGCAGCTCGAGGATGCGGTCGTGCCACTGCCGGAGCGCCGGCGAATGGCCGATCGAGATCACGGTCGTACCGGGCAGCCGCGCCTTCAGCTCGCGGTAGATCGCGGCCTCGTTGGCGACGTCGAGCGACGCCGTCGCCTCGTCCATGAACAGCCAGTCGGGCTTGAAGACCAGCGCCCGGGCGATCGCCAGCCGCTGCTGCTCGCCACCCGACAGTAGGTTGCTCCAGTGCGCCGTCTCGTCGAGCCGGTCCTTCAGGCTGCCAAGCCGCGCAGCCTCGAGCGCCGCGGCGATCTCGCCGTCGCTCGCCGCCGAACGCTCGTCGGGATACTTGATCGCCTCGCGCAAGGTGCCGATCGGGATGTAGGGCTTCTGCGGCAGGAACAGCACGCGCGCCCCTGCCGGAATGTGGACCGTGCCCTGACCGAACGGCCAGATGCCGGCCAGCGCACGGAACAGCGTGCTCTTGCCGGAGCCGCTTTCACCCGAGATGAGCGTCATCTTCCCCCGCGGCAGCGTGAGGTCGACGTTCTGCAGCAGCGCCTGCCCGGACGGCAAGGCGAGCGTCAACCCGTCCGCGGCCACGTCCGGCCGCCCCGAGTCGGGGGCGACGGCGATCGCCGCCGGCGGCTTCTCGTCGACGGCGGTCTGCAGCCCCTTCAGTCGATCCATGACCGCGCGCAATTCGGCAAGCGAAGTGTAGTTGTCGACGAAGAACGAGAGCGCGTTCTGCACCTGGCCGAAGGCGGAGGCTGTCTGCATCACCACGCCAAGGGTGATGGCACCGGCGAAGTAGCGCGGCGCGCTCACCAGGAACGGAAAGATGATCGCGATCTGGGCATATCCCGACTGGTAGAACATGAGCTGGGTCTGCGTGAACAGAACGCGCCAGCCGTTGCTGAAGACGTCCGCGAACCGCTCGGTAAGCGTCTGCGCCTCCTCCTTCTCGCCGTTGTAGAGGGCGATGCCTTCGGCGTTCTCGCGCACGCGCACCAGCGAGAAGCGGAAGTTCGCCTCGTAGCGCTGGCGCATGAAGTTGAGCGGGATCAGCCGGCGGCCGACCAGGTTGGCGAAAAAGGAGCCGACGATGGCATAGAGCAGCGCTGCGATCGCCATATAGCCGGGGATCGTAATGTCGAGGCCGATGAACCCGAGATGGATCGGACCGGACAGCGTCCACAGGATGACGATGAAGGACAGCAAGGTTGCAACTGCGCTCAGGAAGCCCAAGAAGAGCTGCATCGTGTACTGCCCGAGATAGTTCAGGTCCTCTGCGATGCGCTGGTCGACGTTGTCGACGGTACGCTGCAGTTCGATGCGGTAATAGCCGCGGCCGTCGAGCCAGTGGGCGACATAGTGGTGGGTCAGCCACCGCCGCCAGCGCAGACGCAGGTAGGGGCTGACGATGCTCCTGGCGACCGCATTCAGGATGAAAAGCGCCGCCAGTACCGAGAAGACGAAGATCTCGTGCCAGAAGACCGCCTCGTCCTTGTTCTGCAGGCTGTCGTAGAAACGGCGGTTCCACTCGTTGAACAGGACTTCAAGACCGACGCCCGTGAACGTGAGGGCAATCGCCCCGATCAGGAGCGGGATTGCGTAGCGCCAGTCCTCGGACTTGAAGTACGGGGCGACCAGATACCACCAGTCACCGAGGAACGAGCCGACTCTCTTCATGCGCGGGATCCTTCTTTCGCCCGCACACTAGCCTTACATGTGGCTGGGCAGCCAGAGTGCGATGACCGGAAAGGCGATCAGGATGATCAGCCGCAGCATGTCGGTCGCGATGAACGGCAGGACACCCTTGAAAATTGCCGAAAATGTGACGTCCTGCACGACGCTCTTGATCACGAAAACGTTCATCCCGACCGGCGGGTGAATGAGGCCGAGTTCGACGGTCATGACGATGATGACTCCGAACCAGATCGGGTCGAAGCCGAGCTGGATGACCACCGGGAAGATGATCGGCACGGTGAGGATGATCATCGCCATGGCATCCATCAGGCAGCCGAGCACCAGGTACATGACCATGATCAATGCCAGCACGCCGTAACGGCCGATGCCGAGGCTGGTCAGGAACTCGGTCACCGTCTGCGGCACCTGGGTGATGGTAAGGAAGTAACCGAACAGCAGCGCGCCGATCAGCACGGTGAACACCGCGGCCGCCGTGCGCGTGGCCTGCAGCAAGGAGGCGCGGATCTCGGCCTTGCCCAGCCGGCCGCGCAGCACGCCCAGCACGAACGCCCCGCCGGCGCCGACGCCGCCGGCTTCGGTCGGCGTGAAGACGCCGCCATAGAGGCCGCCGATCACGAACACGAAGAGCAGCAGCGGCGCCCACACGTCGCGCAGGCCGGCCTTGCGCTCGGTCCACGACGATTTCGGCGCGGTCGGCAGGAAGTCGGGTCGCACACGCGTGATCACCGTGATGGTGAGCATGTACATGAGCATCGCGAAGATGCCGGGCACGATGCCGGCCATGAAGAGCTTGCCGATGTCCTGCTGGGTGATCAGGCCGTAGACGGCAAGGACGGTCGAGGGCGGCAGCATGGCGCCAAGGGTCCCGCCGGCGGCGATCACGCCGGTGGCGAAGCTCTTGGGATAGCCGTAGCGGCGCATCTCGGGATAGGCGACGCTCGAGAAGGTCGCGGCCGTGGCGACCGAGGAACCCGAGATCGCCGCGAACCCTCCGCACGACACGATGGTGGCGAGCCCCAGCCCGCCGCGGCGGTGGCCGATGAAGGTGTTGGCCGCACGGAACAGCTCGCGGCTCACGCCCGAGGTCGACACGAACGCGCCCATCAGCAGGAACATCGGAATGACGCCGAACTGATAGTCGGTGACGGTGCGCATCGAGGTGAGGCCGATCAGCTTCAGCGCCGGCCCGCCGCCGCTCAGGTAGGCGTAGCCGCTGACGCCGACCAGGCCCATGGCCATGCCGACCGGCACGCGCAACAGCATCAGTCCGAACAGCACGACGAAGCCCAGGACTGCGACGGTATCGGGGCTCATCGCGAGCCCGCTTCCTGGTCGATCCGCGCGTCGTGGATGTCCTCGGGATGGAAAATCAGCCGCCAGGTGCGGATGGCGATCAGCACCACGGCGGAGACATCGCCGATCCAGGCGACAGCGAAGAACGGCCAGGTCGGCAGGCGGAGATCGAAGGTGAGGACGTTGTCGTTGTAGGTCGACTGCACTTTGTCGAACAGCGTGTAGGTTTGGACCGTCACCACGAACAGCAACACGAGCGTGGCGAACACGTCGATCACCCGCTTCCAGCGTGAATTGGCCTGAGCCCACACCAGGTCGACGGTGATGTGGCTGCCGCGGTACGAGGTCGCCGCGATCCCCCAGAAGATCAGGATGCCGAGCAGCATGCGGCCGAAGTCGTAGCTGTCGGGAATCTGCAGGCTGAAGAAGCGGCGCAGCATCACCGAAATGAAGATGTCAGCCGCGACCAGCCCCACGAACAAGGCGGCGATCGCCTCGATCGTGTCGATGATGCGGTCCATGACGCTACGCTTCAAACCGCCGCCCTTCCCCGTCCTGCAGTGCGACGCCGGCGTCAGAACCCCGCGCCGTACTTGGCGAGGCTGGCCTCGAAGTCCTTCCAGATCGCGTCGGCATTGCCGCCGGCCTTGGTGACGGCGTCGGCCCACTGCTTCTGCAGCGGTGCCACGGCGGTCTTCCACGCCTTGAGCTGGTCGGCGGACAGCGGATAAACATCGTGGCCCGCCAGCGCCTTCATCTTGGGCAGGCCCGCCGCCTCGAAGTCGGCCCACGGCGAGGCGAGCTTCACCGCCCATTCCGTCGTGCAGTGATCGTCCATCACCTTCTTCTGCGCCGGCGACAGGCTGTCGTACTTGGCCTTGTTCATCGAGTAGGTGAACACGGTGGCATAGAGCGGCACGTCCATGTGGTACTTGGTGACCTTGTCGAGGCCGAACAGGAACATCGAGCCCCACGGGAAGAAGATCGCGTCGGCGACGCCGCGCTCCAGCACGTCGCGCGCCTGCGGTGCCGCGGCCTGTACGTTGGTGCCGCCCAGCATGGTGACCATCTGGGCGATCGTGCTCTGCGCCGGGCGGATCTTCATGCCCTTGATGTCCTCGGGCAGCAGGACCTTCTTGTTGCCATGGTAGGCCCCGGGATCGTGGATGAAGGCCAGGCAGAAGTGCGTGTCCTTCATTTCCTGGGCGGCGTACTTGCGATACCAGGCATCGAGCGCCGCCGAACCCTTCTTGGTGTCCTTGAAGAGGAATGGGATCTGGCCGGCGGCGATCAGGGGAAAGCGGCCCGGCTGGTAGCCGGGATTGACGTAGGTGATGTCGGCGATGCCGTCTCGCGCCATGTCGTAGTGGTCGAACGCCTTGCCGAGCTGCTCGGACGGGAAGATCGTGATCTTGATGGTGCCGCCCGACTGCTTGGTGATGTCGTCGGCCCACTCTCTGGTCGACGGTACCAGCGGATGGGCCGGCGGAATCCAGATCGAGAGTTTCAGATCGACCGTCTTGTCCTGGGCCAGCGCCGGTGGGGCAGCCGTCAGGGGCAGCATGAGCCCGGCGGCGAGCGCCAGGACGGGGACCATAGAGAGCTTGTTCATGGCGATTTCTCCCGATTGTTTGTTACCCCAACCATACCGGCCCATGACAGGAGCGCCAACCGGGTTTATAGCGCCGCACGATGGACGCCTCCTCCTACCTCGCCCCCCGCAGCGTCGCCCTCGACGTTTTGATGTCCTGCCTCGACAAGGGCCAGCCGCTCGACGAGGCGCTCGGCCGGCACGACGGCTTCTCGGGCCTCGATCCACGCGACCGGGCCTTCGTGCGCTTGGTGCTGGCCACCACCCTGCGCCGGCTGGGCGAGATCGACGAGGTCCTGGGCATGATGATCGAGCGGCCGCTCGACGGCGCCGCCACCGCCGCGCTGCAGATTTTGCGCCTGGGTGCCGCCCAGCTCCTGTTCCTGGGCACGCCCGCCCATGCCGCGGTCGACACATCGGTGCGGCTGGTCGAACAGGCCGGCCTCCCCCATCTCAAAGGCCTCACCAATGCCGTGCTGCGCCGCATCTCGCGCGAGGGCGCCACCGTGCTCGGCGACCGCGATCCCGCCCGCCTCAATACTCCGGCCTGGCTGTGGGAGAGCTGGTCGCAGAGTTACGGCGAGGAAACCACACGGGCGATCGCCGCCGCCCACCTGATCGAGGCGCCGCTCGACATCACGCCGCGCTCGGACGTGGCGCAGTGGGCGGGCCAGCTTGAGGCCGAGATCCTGCCCACCGGCACCCTGCGCCGCACTGCCGGTGGCTACATCGCCGACCTGCCGGGCTTCGCCGAGGGCGCGTGGTGGGTACAGGATGCCGCCGCCACTCTTCCCGTTCGCCTGCTGGGCGACATCGCCGGCAAGAAGGTCGCCGATCTGTGCGCGGCGCCCGGCGGCAAGACGATGCAGCTATGCGCCGCCGGCGCCCAAGTGACTGCCGTCGACATCTCGGCGCGGCGCATGATTCGGCTCAGCGATAATCTCGCGCGCTCGGGCCTGTCGGCCGAACTCGTCACGTCCGACGTGTCCAAGTGGACGACGGCGGAGAAGTTCGACGCCGTCCTGCTCGACGCGCCCTGTTCTGGTACAGGCACCTTGCGCCGCCATCCCGACATCGCCTGGCTCAAGTCCGAAGAGGACGTGGCGCGCCTCGCGCTTGCCCAGGACCGGCTCCTGCTGCGCGCCGTCGATCTGCTGAAGCCCGGCGGCACGCTGGTCTACGCCACCTGCTCGCTGCAGGAGGACGAAGGCCCCGCCCGCGTCGAAGCCCTGCTGGCGCGCGACAGGCGTTTGCGGCGCGTACCGCCGCAGCCCCACGAGCTGCCTGAACTGGCCGGCGCCCTGACATCGCTAGGCGATGTTCGCACTCTCCCCTCGATGTGGGCCGAGCGCGGCGGGCTCGACGGGTTCTACATCGCGAGGCTGGCTCTTTAGGCCTGCGCGACTTACGGACCCGTTGACTTTGCACAGGGGATAAATGCCAATCCGGCCCAATTAATGAAGCACCCGCTTCGATTGGAGGAGATGGATATGAAGATCACCCGCCGCCACATCCTGGCTGCCGCCGCGGCAGCTCCCCTGGCCGCTCCCTTCGTCATCGGCACCGCGCGCGCCGAGACCAAAAAACTCAAGATCTCCCACCAATTCCCCGGCGGCACCGCGACCACCGGCGACTTCCGCGACCAGCTCTGCCGGCGCTTCGCCGCCGAGCTCGAGAAGCGCACCAAAGGCGCGCTCGGCGCCGAGATCTATCCCAACTCCTCGCTGGTCAAGACCGTGGCGCAGTATTCGGCGATCCGTCGCGGCGCGCTCGACATGACGCTCTATCCGCTGAACTACGCCGGCGGCGAGGTGAGCGAATACAACATCGGGTTCATGCCGGGCGTCGTCAGCTCCTACGAGCAGGGCTATGCCTGGAAGAAGGCCGAGATTGGCAAGAAGATGAACGCGCTGATGGCCGAGAAGGGCTGCGTGCTCGTCACCTGGCTGTGGCAGGCCGGCGGCTCGGCGACGCGCGATGCCAAGCCCGTCCTCGTGCCCGAGGACGTCAAGGGCAAGAAGGTGCGCGGCGGCAGCCGCGAGATGGACCTGATGCTGAAGGGCGCAGGCGCCTCGGTCGTGTCGATGCCGTCGAACGAGCTCTATGCGGCGATGCAGACCGGCACGATGGACGTCTGCATGACGACCTCCACCAGCTTCATCTCCTTCCGCCTCGAGGAGATCGCGCACAGCCTGACCACCTCGCGCAAGAAGAGCTTCTTCTTCGTGCTCGAGCCGCTCCTGATGTCGAAGCAAATCTTCGACGCCCTGCCCAAGGACCAGCAGACGGCGATCATGGACATCGGCGCGGAGATGGAAAAGTTCGCCGCCGAAAAGGCCAAGGCCGACGACGACGAGGTCGCCAAGGTCTACGAGAAGCGTGGCATCAAGACCTACGACATCGACCAGGTGCAGGTCGACAAGTGGAAGGCCGTCGCCCGCGACACGTGCTGGAAGGAATATGCCGACAAGAACGCCGGCAACGCCGAGTTCCTGAAGCTCAGCCAGCAGGTCTCGTGAGGCTTCTCGATCTGCTGAACAGGGCGATCGTCGTTCTTGCCGCGATCGCCCTGGTTCTTGCTGCCGCCGTCCTGACCTATTCGGTCGTCCTGCGCTATTTCTCCCCCGAACCGACCGACTGGCAGGACGAGTTCTCCGTCTTCCTCCTGATCGGCGTCAGCTTCGGTGCGTCGGCGTGGGTCCATTCCCAGCGCGGCCACATCGGCATCGAGGCGCTCAAGGAAATCCTGCCGCCCGCCGTCGATCGCTGGCGGCAGTTCGTCGTCGATCTGCTGAGCGCAGCGTTCTGCGCCTTCTTCGCCTGGAAGTCCTGGACCCTGCTGCACGAGGCCTGGGTCGGCGGCTACGTGAGCGCCACCGCGTGGGCGCCGCCGCTGTGGATTCCCTACCTCGCCATGTCCCTCGGCATGACCCTGCTCACGACGCAAATCCTCGTCCAGGCCTTCCACAAGTCATGAGCACCTTCGAGATCGGCCTGCTGTTCGGCGGCGCCACCCTGCTCGTCATGTTCTCGGGCATGCCCATCGCCTTCGCGCTGGGCGGCGTGTCCACCGTGTTCATGGTCTTCTTCATGCCGCCCGCCGCGCTCGATACGGTGACCCAGAACGTCTACGAGGAGATGTCGGCGATCACCCTGCTGTCGATCCCGCTGTTCATCCTGAAGGGCGCCGCGATCGGTCGATCTCCGGCCGGGCGCGACCTCTATTCGGCGCTGCATGTCTGGATGAGCCGCATTCCCGGCGGCCTCGGCATCGCCAATGTCTTCGCCTGCGCCCTGTTCGCGGCCATGGCCGGATCGAGCCCGGCGACCTGCTCGGCGATCGGCTCGGCCGGCATCCCCGAGATGCGCAAGCGCGGCTATCCTGGCGGCTTCGCGGCCGGCCTGATCGCCGCCGGCGGCACGCTGGGCATCCTGCTGCCGCCGTCGATCACCATGATCCTCTACGCCGTCGCCGCCGAGCAGTCGCTGGGCCGGCTGTTCCTGGCCGGCATCGGCCCCGCCCTGCTGCTGGTCTCGTTCTTCGCCGCCTACGCCGCCTGGCGCTACTCCTACGAAACCCGCAAGGCCCAGCGCGTCCACGACGGCGGCGGTGCGACGTCGGCGCTGCTCGACCAGGAGCATTACACACTGCGCCAGCGCTTCGCGGCCCTGCCGCGCGTCCTGCCGTTCGTCCTGCTGCTGACCGGCGTGATGATCGCCCTCTACGGCGGCTTCGCCACGCCGTCGGAGACCGCCGGCCTCGGCGCGATCCTGGCCCTGATCCTCATCGCCCTGATCTACGACACCTGGCGGCCGCGCGACCTCAAGCCGATCATGGAGAACACGATCCGCGAAGGCTCGATGCTGATGCTGATCATCGGCATGTCGCTCTTCTACTCCTACGTGATGAGCTATCTCCACATCAGCCAGTCGGCTGCCGAATGGGTCGTGGCCCAGCACCTGTCGCGCTGGGTGCTGCTGGCGTCGATCCTGGTGATGGTGGTGGTCCTGGGCTTCTTCCTGCCACCGGTGTCGATCATCCTGATGACCGCGCCGATCATCCTGCCGCCGCTCAAGGCCGCAGGCTTCGACCTCGTCTGGTTCGGCGTCATCATGACCATCGTCATGGAAATGGGTCTCATCCATCCGCCGGTCGGCCTCAACCTCTTCGTCATCAAGAACATCGCGCCCGACATACCGCTCGGCGACGTCATCTGGGGCGTGGTGCCGTTCGTGATCCTGATGACCGTAGCCGTCGTCGTGCTGTGCTTCCTGCCCGACATCGCCATGTGGCTGCCGGACAAGATCATCAAGTAGACGCGCTAGCGCGCGCTGCGATATCTCACCCGCTCGCGATAGCCGATATAGAGGCCCGAGCCGATGATCACGGCGGCA
Organism: Hyphomicrobiales bacterium; assembly: GCA_041691635.1. Taxonomy (GTDB): domain Bacteria; phylum Pseudomonadota; class Alphaproteobacteria; order Reyranellales; family Reyranellaceae; genus Reyranella. Next base: position 156,431 of record JBEPUH010000001.1, on the reverse strand, counting down.
CCGACCCAGGTCCAGGTGTCGGGGAAGTCGTCGAAGATGGCGTAACCCAGGATCGCCGCACCGATAAGCTGCGTGTAGTTGAACGGCGACACGACGGCAGCCGGTGCCTGACTGTAGGCGATGGTGAGGAAGTAATGGCCGGTGCCGGCCATGATGCCCATGCCGACGAACATCGCCATCTCCCAGCCGACCGGCGGCATGACCCATTCGAACGGCACGAAGGGGCTGGCCGCGACCGTGCCGACGATGGTGGCGACCGTAGCCGAAGCGTCCGGCCGCTCGGTCTGACCGTAGCGGCGCGAGAACAGCTGATAGAAGGAGCTGCAGATCGTGCTCGCCACAATCAGCAGCACGTGCCAGTCGAACTGCGCGTGCCCCGGGCGGACCACGATCAGCGCGCCGATGAAGCCGACGCCGACCGCCGCCCAGCGATGGCCGCCGACCTTCTCGCCCAGCAGCCGCGACGACAGCGCGGTGACGACGATGGGGCTAGACAGCGAGATCGAGGCCGCCGTCGCCAGCGGCAGGTAGACGACGCCGTGGAAGTAGAGATACGACGAGAAGAACAGCAGCAGGCCGCGCACGACCTGCGTGTCGAGCCGGCGGATGCGAAACAGCTCGCGGCCGCTGCGCGGCAGGAACATCGCCATCATGAAGACGAAGGCGAAGAAATAGCGCGCCCAGATGACCTCGATCACCGGAAAGCCCGACATCGACAGCGTCTTCGACATCGCGTTCAGGCACGAGAAGCACGCCATCGCGACCACCGTCGACAGGATGGCGCGCAGGATGCGGTCGCTCGGCCCGGACGGCGGTTGAGGCGCTTTGACGGTCATCGATCCAAACTAGCGCGGACGGCCGGCGCGGCAAACCGGTCCGGGGCCCCGCAATTCCGCGTCAGAAGCCGATGCTCTTTATCTTCGCGGCCAGTGCGGCAATCGAGAACGGTTTGCCGATGAAGTTCACGCCGTGGTCGAGCACGCCGTGGTGGACGATGGCGTTGGCCGTGTAGCCGGTGGTGAACAGCACCTTGAGATACGGCCAGCGCTCGGTCGCCACGCCGGCGAGCTGGCGGCCGTTCATGTTGCCTGGCAGGCCGACGTCGGTGAACAGCAGCGCAATGTCATCGTGCGCCTCCAGTATGGCCAGCGCCGACGCCCCGTCTTCCGCATGGTAGACGGTGCAACCGAGCTCGCGGCAGGCCGAGATCGCGAACTCGCGCACCACCGGGTCGTCCTCGACCACCAGCACCACCGGTCCCGCGCCGGGCCGCGCGACAGGCAGCACCGGCGCCGCGTCGACCGCCTGCTCGCCCTCGCCCAGGTCGCGCGGCAGGTAGACCTTCACCGTCGTGCCGCGACCGATCTCGCTGTAGATCTTGAGGTGCCCGCCGATCTGCTTGACGTAACCGAACGCCATGCTGAGGCCGAGGCCGGTGCCCTGGCCGCGCTGCTTGGTGGTGAAGAACGGCTCGAACGCGCGCGCGATCGTCTCGGGCGCCATGCCGGTGCCGGTGTCGGACACCGCCACCATCACATACTGGCCGGGCGTCACTTCGGCGTTGGCCTGGGCGTAAGCGTCGTCGAGATGGGCGTTGGCGGTCTCGATCGTGAGCGTGCCACCGTTCACCATGGCGTCGCGGCCGTTGATGGCGAGGTTCAGGATCGCGCTTTCGAGCTGCGTCACGTCGGCCTTGCCACGCCACAGACCACCGGCCAGCACGGTCTCGACCTTGACCTTCTCGCCCAGCGTGCGGCGCAGCAGCTCCGACATGCCGGACACCAGCTTGTTGGCGTCGATGATCTCGATCTGCAGGGGTTGCTGGCGAGAGAAGGCGAGCAGCCGCTGGGTCAGCGTCGCCGCGCGCGACACGCCGCTGCGCGCGAGGTCGAGGAAGCGCACGACCTCGACCGACGGCTGCGCCAGCCGGCGGCCGACCATCTCGACGGCGCCGCCGATGCCGGTCAGGAGGTTGTTGAAATCGTGCGCAATGCCGGCGGTGAGCTGGCCGATCGCGTTCATCTTCTGCGACTGGCGCAGGCTCTCCTCGGCATTCTCGCGGCGCAGCTGCTCCTGGCGCAACCGCGCGAGCGCATCGCTTTCCTGGGTGGCGCGGCGCGAGGCGATCAGCGCCAGGAAGAACAGGCCGAGCGTCGCCGGCACGCCGAAGATCAGGTGCGACGCCATGCGGTCGATCCAGGCCTGGCGCACGCTGGCGGTGGCGATGCCGTGGACGACGTAGATCGGCAGGTCGGGCAGCTTGCGGTAGTCGATGATGCGCTCGACGCCGTCGATCACGCCGCTGCCCACGGTGTACCGGCCCTCCAGCGGATACGCCGCCGTAGTGCGCATGAATCCGGTGTTGGGCCCGAGTTTTCCGCCCGGTCCCGTGCCGGGGAAGCGCGCGAGAATCTCGCCATCGGCGCGGATGATCGAGGCGACCGCCTTGGGCTCTTCGGCGGCACGCCCGAAGACCCGCGAGAAATAGGCCGGCGAGATCGACACGGCGATCGCGCCGTTGAAGCTGCCGTCGGGCGTGGCGCGACGCGCGCTGTACTGGAAGAAGTCGATGTCCTTGACCCGGCCGTGGATCAGCTCGCTGATGCTGATCGGCGCGCCGGCACGCAGCGCCTTGAAGTACGAGCGGTCGCTGTAGTTGAAGCCGCCCGGCATCGGATAGACCTTGGCGGAGACCAGGGGCTTGCCCTGCTCGTCCAGCACCCAGACGTCCTCGACCTGGGGCAGCGCGTCGACCAGGCGCTCGAGTTGCTCGTGCAGCTTCTCCTCGTTCGCCGGAACCTCGGCGTTGGTGTAGTCGTCGAGCAGCTCGGCGACGTTGGTCGTGACCAGATATTCGGTCTCGAACGTCGTGCGGACGTTCACGTACAGCAGGTCGAGCGTGCGCTTGATGCGCTCGTCAGCCTGCCGCTGGACCTCGTCGTAAGCCAGCCAGCAGGCGCCGACGTAGAGGACCAGCGGGACCAGCACGCAGGCGATCGCCACCACCATCGACGATTCCGCGGCGCTGGCGCCGCGCAGGCTCCAGGTCCGCAGTTTGAGCAGCCGGCGCACCGCCCGTCTCAGCTCACGGTGCGCGGCATCAGCGATAACACGAACTTCGAGAGCTCGATCGCGCTGTAAGGCTTGGAAAAGACGTGCACCTTATTGCCGCCGCTCGCCGCTGGTGCCGCCGCGCCGGAGCAGCGGATGACCGGCGTATCCGGCCGATGCCGGGCGGCGGCCTCGATCACCTTTTCGCCCGACATGTCGGGCAGGCCGATGTCGACGATGATGGCGTCGAGCGGTGCGTCGCCGGCCAGGACGTCGAGCGCATCCTGCCCTGTCGGCGCCTCGATGCAGGCGATCCCGACCTCGCTCAGCGCGTCGACCAATACAGCACGGATCAGAAATTCGTCCTCAGCCAACAGCACGCTCGCCATGCGTCATCCCTATTCGGCCGCTCGCTGCAACATGGGCTGAGGCTTGAACGGCAGGATAGTGGTCGCACGGGCCGCCGGCAGGGGCAAGGGTGGCGTGTCCACACCGAGCGCGCGGGCGGCGTTCCAACCCCAGCGCGGATCGAGCAGGAAGGCCCGTGCATGGGCGGTACAGTCGGCCTCGCCCGAAGCAACGATGCGCTCGGCCTGCTCGGGCTCGGTGATGACGCCCACGGCCCAGGTCTTGATGTCTGCTTCGCGGCGCACACGCGCAGCGAACGGCACATGATAGCCCGGCGCGACGGCGATCTTCTGTGCCGGCGAATTGCCGCCCGAGCTCACGTCGACGAAATCGCAGCCCAACGCCTTCAATTGCCGGGCCGTTTCGACCGTATCCTCGATCGTAAGACCGCCCTCGACCCAGTCGGTCGCCGACAGGCGAATGCCGAGCGCCTTGTCCGCCGGCACCAGCCGGCGGCAAGCCTCGAAGACCTCGAGCGGGAAGCGCCGGCGCTTCTCCATCGTGCCACCGTAAGCATCCGTGCGATGGTTGCTGAGCGGCGACAGGAACTGGTGCAGGCCATAGCCGTGCGCGCCGTGCAACTCGATGACGTCGAAGCCCAGCCGGAGGCTGCGTTCGACACCGGACACGAAGGCGTCCTTGACCCGCCCGAGACCGACGGCGTCGAGCGGTACCGGCACGTGCCACCGGGTCGACGGATCGTAGGGCAGCGCCGAGGCCGAGAAGGTCGTCCACGGCAGGTCGGGCGCATCGGCCTGGGTAAGCGGTCCCCCGCCTTTCCACGGCCGTTGCGCCGAGGCCTTGCGGCCGGCGTGGGCAAGCTGCACGCCGAGCTTCACGTTGGGCATCCAGCCGCGGATCCACTCGACGACCGGCTTCAGCGCCGCCTCGTTGTCGTCGCTGTAGATGCCGAGGCAGCCCTGCGTGATGCGGCCCTCCCGCTCGACGTGCGTGGCTTCGAAGCACAGCAGACCCGCGCCCGACATCGACAGCATGCCGTAGTGCACCTGGTGCCAAGGCTGGGCGCTGCCGTCGACGGCGGAGTACTGGCACATTGGCGACACGACGATGCGGTTGGGCAAGGTCACTCCGCCCAGGTCGACCGGCGTGAACAGCGTGGCGGTCATCGATACTCCCCCGAACTCGAGATCAGCCGTTGATCGACGGCCCGGCTTCGTGGCCCAGCCACTCCTCGATCAGGCGGCGGGCGATGGAATCGCGGCGCGGCATGAAGAACGAGCCGTCCTTCGGCAGGTTCTCCGTCCGCAGCTCCTCGCGGCTCAGCCAGCGTGCCTCGGCGAGCTCGTCGAGATTTACCTCGTAGTCGAGCGACTCGGCCTCGGCATGGAAGCCGATCATCACCGAGGCCGGGAACGGCCACGGCTGCGACGACCGATAGGTGACGTTTTTCACGCGCACCTTCACCTCCTCGTAGACCTCGCGCACAACGGCGTCCTCGAAGCTCTCGCCCGGCTCGACGAAGCCCGCCAGGGTCGAGTGCATGCCGCGCGGAAACTGCTTGCCACGGCCCAGCAGGCATTTGTCGCCGTGGTGGACCAGCATGATGACGGCGGGATCGGTGCGCGGGAAATGCTCGGTCTTGCAGCTCTCGTTGGTGCAGCGCCGGACGTGGCCGCCGCGCACGACCTTGGTGATCGCGCCGCAGATACCGCAGAACTTGTGACGGCGGTGCCAGTAGGTCATGCCGCGCGCATAGGCCAGGATCGAGCCTTCCTTGGCGAACAGCAGCGCGCCGACCTGGCGCAGGTCGACGAATTCGCCCAGCCCCGCCGCCGGCGTGTCCTTGCCGGTGATGTCGATGGCGAAGTACGGCGCACCGTCGACGTAACCCAGGAAGATGTGATGGTCGGCTGCGTTGGCGACCGCGCGGCCCATCATGCCCTGCAGGAAGATCGCCTCGGGATTGCCGCCGGCTTTCACCAGGTTCTTCTCGGAATCGATGGGCACAAACCGCGCCTCGCCCGACGAGGCGAGTTCGATCATGCGCTCGTCGTTGTCGCGCTCGAGACTCGACCGGTCGATTTCAGCGCTGGAATAGGGATTGCTGGGTCTTTGCATGCGGCGCGGACGGTGCCACAGCGGGCCTGCGGCTGCAATCTGGCAGCCGGCATACCGCCTGTCGAATTCCGCGCGGAAGCTCACTATTGTCGGGACCATCATGAGTGCCTCCACACACCCGCTTCTCGCCAACGCCACGCGCGATCCCGCCGCGGCCAATCGGCTGAAGCACCTCGCGCTCGATCTCGACCGGCTACCGGGCGCCCCGGAGATCCTGCGGATCGTCGGCCGGGCGCAGCCCTAGGCGAGCGCCGACGCCAGCACCTGGGCGACGTGCAGCGCCTGGCGGTCCGACCCGTCGGCGATCTGGTGACGGCAGGAGGTGCCGTCGGCCACGATCAGCACATCCGGTGCTGCTTTGCGTACGGCCGGCAGCAGCGACAGCTCGGCCATGGCGATCGAGGCCTCGTAGTGCTCGGCCTCGTAGCCGAAGCTGCCGGCCATACCGCAGCAACTCGACTCGATGGGGCTAACGGCAAGGTCGGGGATCAACGCCAACGCTTCCTGCACCGCGCTCATCGCGCCAAACGCCTTCTGGTGACAATGGCCGTGCAGCAGCGCCGTCTTCTGCGGCAGCGGCTTGAGGTCGAGCGTGAGCCGCCCCGCCTTCTTCTCTCGCGCGAGGAATTCCTCGAACAGCAGGGCGCTCTCCGCCGTCCTGACCGCCGCATCGCCCAGCCCCAGCGCCAGGAACTCGTCGCGCAGGGTGAACAGGCACGACGGCTCGAGGCCGATCACCGGCACGCCGCGCACGACGAACGGATACAGCGCCTCGAGCAGGCGCTCGGCCTCGTCCCTGGCCTTGTCGACCTGACCGGTGGCGAGGAAAGTCCGACCGCAGCACAGCGCGCGCGCCCCCGGCATCGGCCAGGCGACGGCGACCCGGTGGCCGGCGGCCGTCAGCACCCGCCGCGCGGCGTGCAGGATCTCGGGCTCGAAGTTGTTCGAGAAAGTGTCGGCGAAGATCACGACGGTGGCGTCGGCAACATCGACGTCGGTCGTGGCGAGAAACGTATCGCCGCGCCACCTGGGCAGCGAGCGTTCGCGGGCGAAGCCCAACCACCACGGCGTGAAGCGCTGTGCGAGGTTGAACAGCCACGGCAACCGGCGCGCCCACGGCGCCATCGCCGGCAGGTCGCCGATCAGCCTGTCGCGCAGGGACAGCCCTTTGCTCATGCGCCGCGCCGACTTCACTTCGATCTTCATGCGCGCCATGTCGACGCCGGTCGGGCAGTCGCGCTTGCAGCCCTTGCAGGACACGCAGAGGTCCATCGCCTCGGCCACCGCGTCGGAGGTCAACGCCGTGGCGCCGAGTTGGCCCGAGAGCGCCAGCCGGAGCGTATTGGCGCGCCCGCGCGTCAGGTGGACTTCCTCGCGCGTCATGCGGAACGACGGGCACATCGTGCCGGCATCGAACTTCCGGCAATGGCCGTTGTTGTTGCACATCTCGACGGCCTTCGCGAAACCGCCGGTCGCATCGCCACCGCTGCCCGGCTCGCCGAGCGCCTCGGTGAGCGGATCGTTCTGGACGTTCCAGGCCGACCAGTCGAGCGCGGGCTTGTAGGCCACGTTCTTGTAGTCTGGCTTGAAGCGGAACAGCGAGCGGTCGTCCATCTTGGTCGGCCGGACGATCTTGCCGGGATTGAGCAGCCCCTTGGGATCGAACAGGTCCTTGATCGTCTCGAACGCCTTGGCGATACGCGGGCCGTACTGCCAGCCAACCCATTCCGAGCGCACCAGCCCGTCGCCATGCTCGCCCGAATAGGCGCCCTTGTATTCGCGCACCAGGGCCGACGCCTCTTCAGCGATCGCGCGCATCTTGGCGGCACCCTCGCGGCGCATGTCGAGGATCGGCCGCACGTGTAGGGTGCCGACGCTGGCATGGGCGTACCAAGTGCCCCTGGTGCCGTGCCTGGTGAAGACGTCGGTGAGGCGCTGCGTGTAGTCGGCCAGATGCTCGAGCGGCACGGCGCAATCCTCGATGAAGGACACAGGCTTACCGTCGCCCTTCATCGACATCATGATGTTGAGGCCGGCCTTGCGCACTTCCCACAGCGCGGCCTGCGGGCCGGGCTCGGGCATCTCCACGACGCTGCCCGGCAGGCCGAGATCGGCCATCAGCTCGACCAGGCGCTTGAGGTCTCGGACCTGATCCTCGCGCTCCTCGCCCGCAAACTCGACCAGCAGGATCGCCTCGGGCTTGCCGATCAGCGCGCGTTCGATCACCGGCCGGAACGCCGGATTGCCGCGCGCAAGTTCGATCATGGTGCGGTCCACCAGTTCCACCGCCGTGGGCTTCAGCTTCACGATGTGCTGTGCGCTGTCCATCGCCTTGTGGAACGAGGTGAAGTTCACGACGCCCAACGTCTTGTGCTTGGGCAGCCGCGACAACTTCAAGGTCAGCCGCTCAGTGACGGCTAGGGTGCCCTCGCTGCCGACCAGCAGGTGCGCGAGGTTCACCGAATTGTCGGTGGTGTACGGCCGCTCCGACTGTGGAAAGAAGATGTCGAGGTTGTAGCCGCCGACACGCCGCAGCACCTTGGGGTAGGTGCGCACGATCTCGTCCTGCTCGGCAACGGCAAGGGCTGCGATCTTGTCGGCGAGGACGCGGACCGCGGGCTGCATGTCCTCCGGCCGGCTGGAGTCGAAGCGTGCGCGCGTGCCGTCGGCCAGGATGGCGTCCATCGCGGCCACGTTGTGCACCATGTTGCCGTAGCGGATCGAGCGGCTGCCGCAGGAATTGTTGCCCGCCATGCCACCCAAGGTGCATTGAGCGGAGGTCGAGACGTCGACGGGATACCAAAGGCCATGCGGCTTCAGCCAGGCGTTGAGCTGGTCGAGCACGACGCCCGGCTGCACCGTGACCTCGGCGCGATCCTTGTCGAAGCCGACGACGTTGCGCATGTCGCGCGAGAAATCGACGACCAGCGCCCGGCCCACCGTCTGGCCGCACTGCGAGGTGCCGGCGCCGCGCGGCAGGATCGCCGCGCCTGCGTCGCGCGCCACGTCGAGCGCCAGCGCGAGGTCGGTCTCGTCGCGCGGGATGACGATGCCCACCGGCTCGACCTGGTAGATCGAGGCGTCGGTCGAGTAGCGGCCGCGCGAGGCCTTGTCGAACAGCACGTCGCCCTTGATCGTGCGACGCAGGGTTTGCTCGAGGTTGCTCACTTTTCTTCCATCGTTTCGAGGACGGCCTGCAGCTTGGCGCGCAGGTGTCGGACCAGCAGATCGCGCAGGCGTGCGCCGTCGCGCGCCACCAACGCCGCGATCATGTCGCGATGCTCGGCCACCGCCTGGTCCCACTTGCCTTGCACGAGGTTCGAGCGGAAGCGCAACGCGTGCAGGCGCGTGTTCAGGGTCCGGAAGGTGTGGGTCAGGATCGGGTTGGCCGCGATCGCGTTCAGCCGGTCGTGGATCGCACGGTTGACACGATAGTAGTTCGGCAGGTCGTGCCGTTGGTACGCCGCCTCCATCTCGCCCTGGAGGGCGCGCAGGTCGGCGATGTCGCCTTCGGTGACGCGCTGGACGGCGAGCTCGCCCGACAGGCCCTCGAGCGTGGCCATCACCTCGAAGGCATGGCGGACGTCGTCGCGCGACAGCGCCACGACCTGGGCGCCGCGGTTGGGCAACTGGACCAGCAGCCCGTCGGCCGCCAGCATGCGGAAGGCCTCGCGCAACGGCGTGCGCGACACGCCCAGCCGCTCGCTGAGTTCGCGCTCGTTCAGCCGCGCGCCGGGCGCCAGCTCGCCTTCGATAATAAGAGTGCGCAGCCGCTCGGCCGCCGCTTCGGGCAGCGCCTGCCGGGCGATCGGAAAATGTGAACCATCCATCTGGACTCACTTTGGCATGTTGTATACAAAATGCAACTGAAGATCCACGAAGGGACCCAGACCATGCGCCTGAACTCACATCCGAGCGGCCGCCACTTCCTGCAGATCCCGGGCCCCAGCAACGTGCCCGACCGGGTCTCGCGCGCGATGGATTACCCGACCATCGATCACCGCGGCCCCGAGTTCAACGCGCTGGCCAAGAAGGTCCTGCGCAGCATCCGGCAGGTTTTCCAGACCAAGCAGCCGGTTGTGATCTATCCCGCCTCCGGCACCGGCGCGTGGGAAGCCGCGTTGGTGAACACCCTGTCGAGCGGCGACACGGTATTGATGTGGGAGACCGGTCACTTCGCCTCGCTATGGAAGAAGATCGCCGATCGCCTCGGCCTGAAGGCGGAGTTCATGGGCGGCGACTGGCGCCGGCCCGCCGATCCCGCCGCCATCGAGAAGCGTCTCAAGGAAGACACCGGCCACACGATCAAGGCGGTCTGCGTCGTCCACAACGAGACCTCGACCGGCGTGGTGACGGATGTGAGCGCCATCCGCCGCGCCATCGATGCGGCGAGCCATCCCGCGCTGTTGCTCGTCGACACCATCTCCTCGCTGGGCTCGATCGACTTCCGCCACGACGCCTGGGGCGTCGACGTCACCGTCGGCGGCTCGCAGAAGGGCCTGATGCTGCCACCCGGCCTGTCGTTCAACGCCGTGAGCGAGAAGGCGCTCGCGGCCTCCAAGACCGCCAACATGCCGCGCTCGTTCTGGAGCTGGGACGAGATGCTGGCCTCCAACGCCAACGGCTGGTTCCCCTATACGCCGGCGACCACCCTGCTCTATGGCCTCAACGAGGCCTGCGACATGCTGCTGGAGGAAGGACTCGGTGCGGTGTTCGCCCGCCACGCCCGCCACGCCGAGGCGACCCGCATTGCCGTCAACGCGTGGGGTCTCGAGATTCTGTGCGCCGATCCGAAGGCCTACAGCGGCACGCTGACAGCGATTCTGATGCCGGAAGGCCACGACGCCGACGCCTTCCGCAAGGTGGCGCTCGAGAACTTCAACATTTCGCTCGGCCAGGGCCTGTCGAAGGTCGCGGGCAAGGTCTTCCGCATCGGCCATCTCGGCGACTTCAACGACCTGATGCTGATGGGTACGCTCTCGGGCGTCGAGATGGCGCTGGGCCTGGCCAAGGTGCCGCACAAGGCCGGCGGCGTGCAGGCCGCCCTCACCTACCTGCGCGACACCGCGCCCGGCGCGCGGCACGCCTAACCGGCCGGCCCGGCGATCGCCGTTAAACAAACGGAAAAAACGGGAAGCCCTGCCCGAACGATGTGACAGATTGAGTGCATTGGCCTGGCGCGAAAATCGACTTTTTCCCGAAACGTGCACAATCGGACCGCAAGCCTTTGGCGCATCGGACTTTTCTGCCCTCAGACCCTACGATTTCCCGAACTTTCGGGAATTCGGGAATCTTACGACAAGGACGCGGGGCTGATAGGCGCTGGGAGGGGATGGGGCGTTCATGTCCTTACTATTGCGTATTTCGCGTCTAATGTCAATGCGAAAATAGCACGCCTCAGGACAGAGCCTTCACAACGGGCAGCTGCGGAAACCGGCAAAGACGTCGTTGCGGTCCGGTGTGAAGAAGTTGCGATAGGCCGGGCGGGCGATCCGCGCGCTGGTCGCCCAGCAGCCGCCACGCAGCACCTTGCGCGAGCCGAACCAGGGTTGCGAATAGTCCTCGTACGGATCGGCGACAAAGCCGGCGAACGGCAGGAAGTCCGACGCCGTCCATTCCCAGACATTGCCGATCATCTGGCGGCAGCCGAAGGCGCTGTCGCCGTCGGCGCAGGCGGCGACATCGACCGGACCGTCGAAGGCAAAGTCGAGGTTGGCATGGGCGGAGGTCGGCGTCCGGTCGCCCCACGGCCAGCGCCGCTTCGCGCTCTCCAACCGCGCGCCATCGGCCATCGGCACGCCGATGGCGGCGGCTTCCCATTCGGCCTCGCTCGGCAGGCGACGACCCGCCCACCGGCACCACGCGTCGGCCTCGAACCAGGAGACGAACGCGACCGGTGCATTCGGCGCCAGCGGCTCGATCGATCGATAGCGCCGGACCGTCCAGGCACCGTCGCGCTTGGCCTGCCAGTAGACCGGACGTTCGGTATTGTGCCGTTCGTGCCACTGCCAGCCGGCCTCGCTCCAGAATTCCCGGGCGCGGTAGCCGCCGGCGTCGACGAAGGCCGCGAACTCGGCATTGGTGACGGCCGCGCGGGCGATGCGGAACGGCGCCAGCACCGTCTCATGCGCCCACTTCTCGTTGTCGAAGACGAAGCCGTCGGCCGGCGTCGATCCCAGTCGCCATGTCCCGCCCGGAACGGCGACGTCGCCGGGCAGAGCCCCCGCCGGCGGACGCAAGGCATCACCAAGGTCAGAAGGCGGCGCATAGGCCAGCGTCTGGCGCGAATAGGTCAGCGCCTCGACATGCATGTCCTCATGACGGATCGCCAGCTCGAAGAAATAACCGGTCCCGTCGTCCAGCGCGCCACCGAGCCGATCCTCCTGGCGCGCCAGCACATCACCCAGATAGCCGAAGGTGCCGGCACGATCCGGCAGGTCGAGTTGCCAGCGCGTAGCGTGCGGCACGGCACTGGAGTCCCACAGCCGATCGCCGCGCTCGATCAGCGGCGCGCGGCCATGCGCATGCCGCAGCGTCCAGTATTCGTGGAACCAGCCGACGTGGCCGATCTCCCACAGCACGGGATTGACGATGGCCAGACGGGGGCCCAACAATTCGGCAGATGACAGGTCTTCCGTCAAACGCCGGGTGCGGTGACGGGCCCCGCGCAGTTGCGCCACGAGTTCGGCAGCGGATGCACCGCTGGTCGGCCGTTCGGCGTGTCCCAGGTCGATATTCCTGTCGTCCATGAAGATCGTCCTTATCACACCCGAGGGCCCTACTTCACGCACCGGCAACAGGATCGCCGCCTCGCGCTGGGCCCACATTCTGCGGCGCCTCGGGCACAGTGTGCGCATTGCCGCGGCTTACGACGGACGACCGGCCGATCTGATGGTCGCCGTTCATGCCTGGCGCAGTGCCGCGGCCATCGCGCTCTTCAAGGCCCGGTACCCCGAACGTTCCGTGATCCTGCAACTGAGCGGCACCGACATTTACGGCTATCTCGTCTCGGATCCCGCGCCCACACGACACTCGATGACGCTCGCTGACCGGTTGGTGGCCCTGAACGATCTCGCGGCGAAAGTCGTTCCGAAGCGGTTTCATCCGCGCCTGCGCGTCATCCACCAGTCGGCGACGGCGCTGCCGCATGCGCGCCGGCCCAGCCGTCACGCCGTGGTGGTCTCGGTGATCGGTCATCTGCGCGACGTGAAGGACCCGCTGCGCGCGGCCGAGGCCGTGCGTTTGCTGCCGGACGAAAGCCGGGTGCGTGTCGAGCAGGTGGGCCGTGCCTACACCCCCAAATGGGCCGCCCGCGCGCGTGCCGAGATGGCCGCCAATCCGCGCTATACCTGGCGGGACGATGTGCCTGCACGCGAGGTTCGCCGGCTGCTCGCGCGCAGCCATGCCATGGTGATATCCTCGCTCAGCGAAGGCGGCGCCAACGTCGTCTCGGAAGCCGCCGTCGCCGGCGTGCCGATCCTGGCTTCCCGCATCGACGGCAATGTCGGGCTGCTGGGCACGGACTATCCCGGCTACTTCCCGGTCGGCGACACGCAAGCGCTCGCCGATTTGCTGCGGCGGCTGGAGGGCGAGCCGCGTTTCGTCGCACGTCTGGAAAAATCATTGGCCCGCCGCGCGCCGCTGTTCCGGCCCGCGCGCGAGGTCGCAGCCTGGCGGCGACTGCTGGCCGAACTGTAGGCTGACACCCTTCCCTTTACGCTGCCCCTCTCTTCAATCTCGCTGCCGCTGCGCGCTACTATGTGGCTATCACCCGCGGCAAAATTCATCGTACATTTAGAGACAGATGAGTTCTAGAACCTCCACATCACCGACGATATCGACGCGCAGCCGTGCGCCCCGTCGGACCGGCGCAGGGCCCGAATAACCATGCACCTGTACGTAACGCCGGCCTCGCCGTGGGTCCGGCGCGTGCGGGTCACGATCCTCGAACTAGCCATCGAGGATCGCTTCGAATTCGTCCAGACCCGGTGGCCGCACAGCTGGGGCACGCAGACCGTCACCACGCTCGCGCCGGATTTCGCGGCGGCGACTCCGGTGGCGCGTATTCCCGCGCTCGTCACCGACAGTGTCACGCTCACCGATTCTCACGCGATCTGCGACTATCTCAATGCGGAGTTCGGCGGCTTGCGGCTGCTGGCGCGCGAGGGCGCCGCGCGCTGGCAGGCCTTGTCGACCATCGCGATCGCCAGCGGCAACCTCGAAGCCCAGATCATGCGTCGAGCCGAGCTGCTGCGCGCCGACAAGGAACGGTCAAACGATTTCATCGCCAAGATGCGCGATCGCCAGATGCGCTGCCACGCGGCCATCGAGAAAGACCATCTCATCGCGTTCGGTGACGCGTTCGATCTCGCCCAGATCACCACCGCGGTCGCCTGCGGCTACGACGAGTGGCGCTACGGCCCCGGCTGGCGCGATGCCGCGCCGAAACTGGCGGCCTGGTACGACAAGGTCGCTGCTCGCCCGTCGATGAAGGCCACCGAGCCGGCCGAGACGCCGCAGCGCTAGAGCCTCAGCGCAGGTGGCAGGCGACCTGATGGCCAGGCGCCACTTCGCGCAACGGCGGCGAAGTCACCTTGCACTCGGCGACCGCGTAGGGGCAGCGCGTATGGAAGTGGCAGCCGGGCGGCGGCTTGGCCGGGCTCGGCACGTCGCCCTGCACGATGGCGCGGCGCTTGCTGCGGCGCTTGGGGTCGGGCGCGGTCGCGGCCGACAGCAGCGCCTCGGTGTAGGGATGGAGCGGCGTCGCGAACAGCGTGCGCTTGGTCGCGAGCTCGACGATGCGGCCGAGATACATAACGGCGATGCGATGGCTGATGTGGCGCATCACTGCCAGGTCGTGACTGATGAAGAGATAGGCCAGGCCCAGCTCCTCCTGCAGGTCGATCAGCAGGTTCAACACCTGCGCCTGCACCGACACGTCGAGCGCCGAGACCGGCTCGTCGGCCACGATCACGTCGGGGCTGACCGACAGCGCCTTGGCGATGCCGAGCCGCTGGCGTTGGCCGCCCGAGAATTCGTGCGCATACTTGCGCATCGCGTCGGGCCGCAGCCCCACCCTTTCGAACAGCCGGGCGACGCGGTCGTCGCGCTCGCAGCCGCGGGCGATGCCGAAATTCTCCAGCGGCTCGCCGACGATCGTGCCCGCCGGCAGGCGCGGGTTCATCGACGAGTAAGGATCCTGGAAGATCGTCTGGATGCGCTTGCGGTGCGGCCACATCGCCGAGGGCTTCAGCGCCGTGATATCCTGGCCACCCAGCACGATCCGGCCGGCCGTGGGCTCGATCAGCTTCAGCACCGTCTTGCCGATCGTCGACTTGCCGCAACCCGACTCGCCCACCAGCCCCAGCGTCTCGCCCCTGGCGATGGCGAAGCTGACGCCGTCGACCGCCCGCACCGCGCCGACCTGGCGCTGCAGCAGGCCGCCGTGGATCGGGAAGTGCTTCACCAGGTCGGTGACCTCGAGGATGCTCATGGCCGGGCCTCCCAGCAGGCGACCGTGTGGCCGCCACCCGCGTCGACGACCGGCGGTGTCTCGGCGCGGCAGCGGTCGGTGACGAGGCTGCAGCGCGAGGCGAAGACGCAGCCGACGATGGGCCGCGTGAGCCGGGGCACGAGGCCCGGGATTTCCTGCAGGCGCGGGCGCCGGCCGCCGGTCTCGGCATCGATGTCGAGGCGCGGGATCGCCGCCATCAGGCCGCGCGTATAGGGATGCAGCGGCCGCTCGAACAGTGCCTCGACCGGCGCCTCCTCGACCTTGCGCCCGGCGTACATCACCACGACTCGCTCGGCAGTCTCGGCCACGACGCCGAGGTCGTGCGTGATCAGCACGATGGCCGTGCCGGTCTTCTCCTTCAGCTCCAGCATCAGGTCGAGGATCTGGGCCTGGATGGTGACGTCGAGCGCCGTCGTCGGCTCGTCGGCGATCAACACCTGCGGGTCGCACGACAGCGCCATGGCGATCATGACCCTCTGGCGCATGCCGCCGGAGAGCTGGTGCGGATATTCGTCGAGCCGGCGGCGCGCGTCGGCGATGCGCACGAGGCCGAGCATCTCGAACGCCCGCTCGCGTGCTTGCTTCCACGACACGTCGAGGTGGCGCACGACGTTCTCGGCGATCTGCGTGCCGACGGTCAGCACCGGATTGAGGCTGGTCATCGGCTCCTGGAAGATCATCGAGATGCGATGGCCGCGCAGCCGCTTCATCTCGTCCTCGGGCAGGGTCGCGAGATCGTGGCCCTCGAAGTGGATCGAACCAGAGGCGATACGGCCGGTCTCCGGCGGGATCAGGCGCAGGATCGACAGCGCCGTCACCGACTTGCCGCAGCCCGACTCGCCCACGATGCCGAGCGTCTCGCCGCGCGCCAGGTCGAACGACACGCCGTCGACAGCACGCACCACGCCGTCGAGCGTGTCGAATTGGGTGTGCAGGTCGCGCACTTCGAGCAGCGCGCTCCCCTTCCCGCTCATAGCCGCCTCGCCAGGCGCGGGTCGAGCCGGTCGCGCAGGCCGTCGCCCAGAAGATTTACCGCCAGCACGGTGGTCGCGAGGAAGGCACCCGGGATCAGGATGCTCCACGGCGCGATCTGGAAGAAGGTGCGGCCCTGGGCGATGATGTTGCCCCAGCTCGGCACTTCGGGCGGCACGCCGGCGCCGAGGAAGCTGAGGCCCGCCTCGATCAGCATCGCCGAGGCGCAGACATAGGTCGACTGCACGATCAGCGGCGCCAACGTATTGGGCAGCACGTGCCGCCACAGCAGCTTGGTATTGCGCGTGCCGCCGGCGATGGCGCTTTCGATGTAGGGTTGGCTGCGGATCGACAGCACGACGGCGCGCACCACGCGCACGACGCGCGGCACTTCCGGGATGACGATGGCCACGATCACGATGCCGAGGCCCGGCCGCGTCAGCGTGATCAGCGCGATCGCCAGCAGGATCGACGGAATCGCCATGACGCCGTCCATGATGCGCATGACGAAGCCGTCGAGGGCGCGGAAGTAGCCGCAGGCCAGGCCGAGCGTGAGGCCGAGGATGCTTGAGAAGGCGGCGACCGAGAGGCCGACGATCAGCGACACACGCGAGCCGTAGATGGTGCGCGTGAAGACGTCGCGGCCAAACTGGTCGGTACCGAACCACCAGCGTTCCGACGGCGGCCGCAGGCGGTTGACCGGCGCGATCTTGAGCGGATCGCCGACGAACAGCGGCCCGAAGACAGCGAGTGCCACCAGGATCACGAGCAGCGTCGCGCCAAACGCGACCGTCGGATTGCGCCGGATGGCGGTGCCCAACGAGAACCGTCGGGGCGGCAGCGGGAGATCGTCGGCGACGGCGACCATGTCAGTACCGAATCCGCGGATCGAGGAAGGCGTAGGAGATGTCGATCAGCAGGTTGAGGAACACCTTGGCCGCGGCGAACACCAGGATCAGCCCCTGCACGATGGGATAGTCGCGCTTCAGCACGGCATCGACGGTGAGGCGGCCGAGCCCCGGGATGTTGAACACGGTTTCGGTGATCACCACGCCCGAGATCAGCAGCGCGACGCCGATGCCGATCACGGTGACGATCGGCACCGCGGCATTCTTGAGCGCATGGAGCAGCAGCACGCGGTCGGTCGCCAGCCCCTTGGCGTTGGCGGTGCGGATATAGTCCTGCTGCAGCACCTCCAGCATCGAGGTGCGGGTGATGCGCGCGATCAGCGCCATATAGGTGATGCCGAGCGCCAGCGACGGCAGGATCAGGCTCTCGGCGAACGGCCACAGCCCGCCCGCGATCGGCTGGTAGCCCTGTACCGGCAGCATCTGCCAGCGCACGGCAAAGAAATAGATCAGCACATAGGCCAGCACGAAGGTCGGCACGGCGAAGCCCATCACCGCGAAGCCCATGACCAGCCGGTCGGCGAGCTTGCGCGCCTTCCACGCCGCCACGACACCGATCGGCACGGCGAGCGCCACCGAGACGAACAGCGTGGCCAGGGTCAGCGCCGCCGTCGGCTCGAGCCGCTGGGCGATCAGGCGCGTCACCGGCAGGTTCGAGAAGATCGACACGCCGAGGTCGCCGTGCAGCAGGCGCCACAGCCAGATCGCGAACTGCTCGACCACCGGCCGGTCGAGGCCGAGCTTGGCGCGCACCGCCTCGATCGCCTCGTTGGTGGCGTCCTCGCCGGCGATGATCGCGGCCGGGTCGCCCGGCGCGAAGCGCAGCAGGAAGAAGACGAACAGCGCCACCACCGCCATGACCGGCAGGACGGCGAAGACCCGGCGAACGATGTATGCGGTCATGACGGCGGAGCCGTCACCCTGAGCGGAGCGCAGCGAAGTCGAAGGGCCTCTCTTACGAAAGTCGCCAAAGAGATCCCTCCACTTCGGTCGGGATGACGAGCTGCGCTCGTCACTTCTTCGTAATGCCCCACAGGACGGCGAGGCCGGTGTTGGGCACGATGCCGTCGATCCTGTCGCCGCGGTAGGCGAGCGGCGTGTCCCACTGGCCGAACGGAATGAAGACGACGTCGTCCATCGCCCGCGTCTGCAGATCCTTGGCGATCTTCTTGCGCTCCTCCTCCGTCGCGGCCATGCCGAAGGCGTTGCGCAGCTTCTCGACCTCGGGATCGCACGGCCAGCCGAACAGGCCCTTGTCGCAGGCCGCACCGATCCAGGTGTGCAGCACCGGATTGGACGAGCCGACGCCACCCGAAGTGGTGACGAAGATGTTCCAGCCGCCCTGCGCCGGCGGATCCTTCTTGGCGCGGCGCGAGACCACCGAGCCCCAGTCCATCGACTGGACGTCGACGTTGAGGCCGGCCTCGCGCATCGCCTGGATCAGCACCTGCGTGGCCGGCGTGATCGTGTTGTGGTCAGTCGCCGCCAGCACGGTGATCGGCTCGCCCTTGTAGCCAGCCTCCTTCATGAGCTGCAGCGCCTTCTTGGGATTGTATTCCTTCATCCAGTGCGTGCCGCCGTCGTTCTCGTAAGGGCCGCCGCAGGTCAGCAGGCCCGGGCACACCTTGTAGTATTTCGGATCGCCGACGATGGCGCGCAGGAAATCCTCCTGATTCACCAGGTAGTACATCGCCTGACGCATCTTGATGTTGTCGAACGGCGGCTGCAGGTGGTTGAGCCGGATCATGCCCTGCGTGCTGTCGATCTTGCCGGTCTTCAGCAACTTCACGCCCTTGGCCTTGGTGAGCAGCGGCAGGAAGTCGTTGTTGGGGTTCTCCCAGAAGTCGATCTCGCCATTGATCAGCGCCGACATAGCCGTCTGCGGATCGGGCATCCAGATCAGCTCGATGCGATCGACACCGGGAATCTTGCCGCCGGCGAACGACGACGGCGGCTCGCTGCGCGGCACATAGTCCTTGTTCTTGAGATAGACCGCCTTGCTGCCCGGCACCCACTGGTCCTTGGCAAAGATGAACGGGCCCGAGCCCACCGACTCCTTCACCTGGACCTGCGGATCGGTGAGCGCATCCTTCTCGCGCATGATCGCGGCGATCGAGCTGCCGCTCTTGCCCAGCGACTCGAGCACCATGCCGTAGGGTTCGCGCAACGTCATGGTGAAGGTCTTGTCGTCGACCGCCTTCATCTCGGTAACACAGCCCAGCAGGCGCTGGCCGACGCCGTCCTTGGCGCCCCAGCGCTTGAGCGAGGCGATGACGTCCTTGGTGGTGACCGGCGAGCCGTCGTGGAACTTGAGCCCGTCGCGCAAGGTGAAGCTGTAGTTCAGGCGATCGGCGCTGATCTCGTACTTGCCCACCATCTGCGGGTGCGGCTTCTGGTCGGCGTCGTTGCCGAACAGCGTGTCGTAGACCAGTGCGCCGTGGATGTTGGCAATCGTCTGGGTGGTCCAGATCGGATCGATAACGCGCACGTCGGCGTGCATGACCGCGCGCAACACTTTTTCCTGCGCCATCGCGGGCAGCGACCCAAAGAGCGGCAATACGAGCGCGAGCAGAGTCGTGAAAAACCGGAGCTTCATGCTTTCCCCTTAGCGAGTTCCGTTCAGAGCGTATGCGACGATCGGAGCGCGCGCTAGAAAATAAGCCCGCGCGGTTTCGCGTCGGCATCGAGCGGCCAGATCGGTCGCTCGACCTTGGTGTAGGGCACCTTGGCCGGGTCGCGCTTCAATGGCCCGTCGGAATCGATGTAGATCACCTTCTTGGCGATCGGCCCATACGCCGCCATGAAGTGGTTGGTCGACTTCACCACCACGATCTTCTTCTGCGCCGGATCGATGCCCACATTGGTAAACAGCTCAAGTCCCGTCGCCTGCGTGCGGTTGGCGATCAGCACCACGTCGATCCCGCCTACCCGCACCGCCGCGCAGTCGCCGACCGGCACCTGCGTCGGGCCGAAGCTCTGCCAAGCGTCGCGCTTCAGGCCGACGATCTCGACCTCGGCGTCGACCGGCGGGCCCGAGGTGACGGCGATCTTGCCGCCGAAGCGCAGGTCGATGCGGGCGCCGAGGCCGGCGTCGAAGCAGATGCGCACCGCGATCGGGTCCCAGATCGGCCCGAGGCAGGCATTCTCGACCTTGCGCTCGATCAGGTGGCGCAGGATGTCGGTATTGTCCGACGGCGCGCCGCCGCCGGCATTGTCGGCCGGATCGGCCATCACCACGGGAAGATCGTTGAAGGCCACACCCTGGGCGACGCCCGTCCGAACGTCGAAATACTGCGGCCGCGTCTTGCCGCGCAGGCTCACCAGTTCCTCGCCGAGCGACGTTGCCAGCGCATCGGCCTTCTTCTTGTCGCCATCGGCGATCACCAGCACGCGCGTGCCGATCTCGGCCACGTCGCCGTACGGGAAGCAGTGCGCGATCGAGATCGACAGGATGCCGTCCTTGCCTTCCATCGCCATGATGCGGTCGACCAGGCCGCGCATCGGCTGCATCGTCGTGGGATAGCTCTGGATCTGCCGGCAGTCGTAAACCGACATGACCGGCTTGATCTTGCCGCGGAGAGTGGCGAGCACGAGGGTCAGCACGTCCTCGGCGCGCTCGACGACGTCGGTGTGCGGGAACTCCTTGTAGAGCACGATGATGTCGGCGCCCGACACGCGCTTCATCGTGAGGTGGCAGTGCGGATCGAGCTCGACGCCGATCACGCATTTGGGCCCGACGATGGCCCGGCAACGCTCGACGATGTCGCCTTCGACGTCGTCGTAGCCGTGTGCAACCATCGCCCCGTGCAGGCCGAGCAACAACCCGTCGACCGGCATCGCCGCCTTGAGCTGGCCCAGGATTTCGTCGCGCATGAACTCATAGTCGGCGCGGTTGGTCGTGCCGGCGGGGCTGGCGGCAAAGCAGCTTCCCTCGATCAGCTCGTAGCCTTCCTGCGCGGCGCGGGCGCGGCCCACCATCAAGGGCGCGGTGCACATGCGCGGCGCGTCGGCCGGATGCTCGCCCGGCCGGAAGAACACCGACTCCTTGTAGTTCTGCAGGCTGGTCGGCAGTGGCGAGAAGGTGTTGGTCTCGGTGGCGAGCGTGGCGGTGAACAGGCGCATTGGACTCCTTAAGGAACAGTGCCGGCCGGCAGGGCCGCGCAATGGCGTGCGATCGCGCCGGGCGTGGTGAGCCAGATCGCCTCGCGGCGCCGGGCGATGTGCTTCAGCGCGCGCTTGAGATGCCGCAGCCGGTGCGGCTGGCCCACGATGTAGGTATGCAGCGCCACGCCCATGACCAGCGGTCGCTCGGCGGAAAGGTCGAGCATCTCGTCGAATTGGTCGACGATCATGTCGGCGAAGGCCGAGGCGCCCACCTTGCGGCCGACGATGGCGGGAATGTCGTTGATCTCCTGCGGATAGGGTACCGCCATGATCCGCCGACCGTCGCGGCAGGTGAGCCAGACCGGCTGATCGTCCATGCACCAGTCGAGCAGATAGTCGTAGCCCGCCTCCGCCAGCAGGTCGGGCGAGGCGTGGCTGTGCGAAATCCACGGACCGAGCCAGCCCTGCGGCGCGCGGCTTTCTTCCCTGGTCAGGCGGTCGGTCGCGTGCGCGATCAGGGTGCGTTCACCGTCCTCGTCGAGCACGCCCTGGCGCTCGGCGTTGGTGCGGCCGTGGCCGACAATCTCGTCGCCGCGCGCGCGGAAGGCGGCGACAAGCTCGGGCGCGTAGTCGTACATCGCGCTGTTGACCAAGGCTGCCATCGGCAGCTCGAGCGCGTCGAAGGCATCGAGCATGTACCATGCACCGACCCGGTTGCCGTAGTCCCGCCAGGCGAAGTTCAGGATGTCGGGCTGGGGACCGCCGGGCGAAAGTTCCGCGCCCAGCCCCGCGCCGTAGGAAAAGTGCTCGAGGTTCAGGGCGAAATAGACTGCGAGGCGCCGGCCGCCCGGCCAGCTATAGTCCGGCCGGCCGCGCAGCGGCGTGTAGGGATAGCGGCCGTGGCTTCTGAGCTTCATCAGCAAAACGTAGCGTCGCGCGAGGCGATAGGCTAGGTTTGCACAGAGGGTGAAGCAGCCGGGGAACCAGCCGCGGTTGATGGGAGGAGTAGCGTTTTGACGGCGACGAGTGCTGCCGCCTTGCCGGGGTCGAGGGAGTCTGCGCGCGCGCCGCGCCGGCTGATGGCGCCTTTGTGGATCGGCGGCCTGCTGGTCCTGCTGGCGTTCCTCGTCCTCTATCCGCTGTCGATGCTGGTGTTCGGCGCCTTGAGCGATTCGAACCCGGTGGTCGACGGCTTCGCCAAGTTCAGCCCCTCGATGGATCATTTCGTCGAGGTCCTGGTCAACGAGAACGTCCACCTCGCCTTCTTCAACGCGCTGGTCGCCTGCGGCGGCGGCACGGTGCTCGCCGTCGTCATCGGGCTTTTCTTTTCGTGGATCGTCGTGCGCACCGACACGCCGTTCCGCGGCTTCATCGCCGGCGCCAGCATGATCCCGCTGTTCGTGCCGCCGCTGGTCGCCGGCGTCGCCTGGGGCATCCTCGGCTCGCCCAAGACCGGCCTGCTCAACATCGTGTTGAAGTGGGTGGGCATCGACTTCCGCTTCAACTTCTATTCGATGACCGGCCTGGTCGTCGTGTTCGGCATCTACTACGCGCCCTACGTCTACATGTTCACCTCGTCGGCGCTGCGCAACATGGACCCCAGCCTCGAGGAAGCCTCGGAAGTCTCCGGCGC
This sequence comes from Hyphomicrobiales bacterium, assembly GCA_041691635.1. Taxonomy (GTDB): domain Bacteria; phylum Pseudomonadota; class Alphaproteobacteria; order Reyranellales; family Reyranellaceae; genus Reyranella. Next base: position 133,762 of record JBEPUH010000001.1, on the reverse strand, counting down.
CTCGGCCTTCGCCACCCTGTTCACGGTCACCTTCCCGCTGATCGCGCCGGCGATCCTGGCCGGCACGCTGCTGTCGTTCGTGGTCATGCTCGGCATCTACGGCGTGCCCGCCGCCCTCGGCGCCCCCGCCAACATCAACGTGCTGACGACCTACATCTTCAAGCTCACCGCCTGGAGCCCGCCGCTCTACAACACCGCCGCCGCGGTCGCGATCCTGCTGATGATCGTGACGGCGATCCTGGTGTGGGCGCAGCAGAAGGTGCTGAGCGGCAAGAGCTTCGCCACCGTGGCCGGCAAGGCCTTCCGCCCGCGCAGTCTGAACCTCGGGCCGTGGCGCTGGTTCACCTTCGGCCTGGCGCTGGTCTATCTCTTCGTCGTCGTCGTGCTGCCGACGCTGGCCCTGGGGATCGCCGCGTTCCGCCGCTTCCTGTTCTTCAAGGACTTCGACGCGCTGTTCGACGCCAAGGCCTATGGCCTCTGGCACTTCGACGCGGTGTTCGACAATCCGCTGACCATGCTGTCGATCTGGAACACGCTCAAGGTCGGCGTCATCACCGCCGTGCTGGGCGGCATCCTGGCCTTCGCCATCGGCTACACGGTCAACCGCACCAACCTCAAGGGCCGGCGCGCCATCGACCTGCTGGCCACGATCCCGGTCGCCATTCCCGGCCTCGTGATCGGCGTTGCCTACCTGTGGGCGTGGATCGGCCTGCCGGGCGGGCTCTACGGCACGATCTGGATCCTGGCGCTGGCCTTCGTCGCGCGCTTCATGCCCGACACGGTGAAGGCGCTGTCGACCTCGTTCCTGCAGATCCACAAGGAGCTCGAGGAGGCCGCCTGGATCAGCGGGCGCGGCATCCTGAGCACGATCTTCACCATCGTCCTGCCGCTCGCGCGACCCGGCGTGATCGCCTCGATGACGCTGCTCTTCGTACTGGCGGTCCGCGAGCTCGGCTCGTCGCTCTTCCTCTACACCAGCGACACGACCGTGATGGCGGTCCTGCTGCTCGACTATTACGAAGGCGGCAACACCGGCAAGACCGCCGCCTTCAGCCTCGTGCAGACGGCGATCCTCGGCACGCTGCTCTGCATCACGACCTTGCTTTCGCGCGGCGCCGTCCAAGGCGCGGCGCGCACCGGCTGACCACATGACGACAACAGGAGGAAACGCATCATGAAGCGCAGAACACTTATGACCGGCATCGCCGGCGCCGCGGCGGGCTGGACGCTGCCGGCGCTCGCCCAGGCCAACGAGTTCGGCTCCAAGGAGCTGATCGACGCGGCCGAGAAGGAAGGCTCGCTCACCTATTACACGGCCAACTTCGCCGAGGTCGAGCAGGAGGTCATCAAGGCCTTCAACAAGCGCTTCCCCAAAATCAAGGTGGCGATGGTCCGCGCCCCGGGCGGCCAGCTCATCACCCGCATCAAGACCGAGGCCGCCGCCGGCAAGCTCGCCGCCGACGTGGTCGACCACTCCGACCGCGGCCTGATGCTCGAGATCCAGGACCTGTTCCAGGACTACATGCCGCCCAACGCCGCCGACTACCGGACCGACGCGCTGGTCTCGCCCAAGTTCTGGCCCGGCGTCACGCTCGGCTGGTGCATCGCCTACAACACGCAGTTGGTGAAGAACCCGCCCAAGACCTGGATGGATCTCACCAAGGCCGAATACAAGGGCAAGCTGATCGGCCAGGTCGTCGGCCCGTCGGGCGGCACGACGTGGACCCGCATCATGTTCGAGCGGCAGGTTCTGGGCGACGACTACTGGAAGAAGCAGGCCGCCACCGAGCCGGTGCTCTACCCGTCCGGCGCGCCGACGTCGGACTCGCTGGTGCGCGGCGAGGTTTCGATCGCGCCGCTGCTCTACAACATCATCTACACCAAGATCGTGGAGGGCGCGCCGGCCGAGACCGTGTTCGCGCCCGAGGGCGTGCCGATCATCCCCTACGCCGACGGCATCCCCAAGACGTCGAAGAGCCCCAACGCCGCCAAGCTGTTCATGAACTGGCGCCTCAGCAAGGAAGGCCAGACCTTCGCCATCAAGTCGCTGGGCAACATCACCTCGCTCAAGGAGCCGCCGGCCTTCCCCAAGGGCTGGGATCCAAAGGTCATCAAGGCGTGGGTGCCGAAGTTCGACGAGTTCGAGAAGCTGCGCGCGCCGTGGATTGAAGAGTGGAACAAGACCTACGGGTATCGCCAGTGACCTCTGCGCTCGCCATCGAAAACCTCGAGAAGCGGTTCACGCCTGGGGTCCGTCCGGCCGTCGACGGCGTGAGCTTCGACGTGCCGGCGGGCGAAATCGTGGTGTTGCTGGGCCCGTCGGGCTGCGGCAAGACCACGACCTTGCGCTGCGCGGCCGGTCTCGAGCATCCGACCGGCGGTCGCATCTCGATCGGCGGCCGTGTCGTCTCCGATCCGGCCAACGGCACGCTGGTCTCCCCGCGCGAACGCGACATCGGCATGGTCTTCCAGTCCTATGCCGTGTGGCCGCACATGACGGTGCGCCAGAACGTGGCCTATCCGCTGAAGTACCGGCGCAAGGCGGTCGGCAACATCAATGCCAAGGTGAACGAGACGCTCGAGCTGGTCGGCCTCGGCGACTATGCCGAGCGACCCGTCGTCTCCCTGTCGGGCGGCCAGATGCAGCGCGTGGCGCTGGCCCGCAGCCTGGTCTACCGGCCCCAGCTCATCCTGCTCGACGAGCCGCTCTCCAACCTCGACGCCAAGCTGCGCATCCGCCTGCGCGACGAGCTGCGCCGTATTCTGAAGATGACCGGCATGACCGGGCTCTACGTCACGCACGACCAGTCCGAAGCGGTGGTGCTGGGCGACCGCATCGGCGTGATGAACGAGGGCAAGCTCCTGCAGATGGCGCCACCCGACGAGATCTACAACAGGCCCACCGACTCCTTCGTCGCCAACTTCACCGGCGCCTCGAACGTGCTGCGCGGCAAGGTGCTGGCCTGCAGCGGTGGCCGCGCCACCATCGACCTGGGCGCCGCCGGCCGCATCGAGGCCTGGACGCCGCATGCACTCACCGCCGGCGATGCCGCGCGCGTGGCCTTGCGCGCCGAGAACGTCCGGCTGGGCGAACGCGGTCCCGCCAACGCCTTCTCCGGCCGCGTGATCGAGCGGCGCTACCAGGGCATGCAGACGGTCTACGACGTCGACCTTGGCGGCCAGATGCTCGAGGCGCTCGAACTCGGCACCGCCGCGCGGCACGGCACGGAGGGCGAAATCGCCCTCACCCTGCCGCCCGACACCTGCTGGGCCTATCGCGACGAGGGCGGCGCGGCCGACACCTGACTCCGGCCGGGGCAACGCCGTCACCAGTGGCCGTGCGCCGCCTGCGGGATCCTCCGGGCCTTCTCTTCGTCCTCGAGTTCGCGGATCCGCGGCTCGTGATCGGCGGTCACGATGGCCTGGCGCTGCCTCTCGAGCACCGAGGAGACCGACGACGCTTCCTCCGGCGTGATCGTGCGTGCACCCATTGCCGTGACGAGCGCCGCATGGGCGCGCACGAGGTCGGCGGGAACCTCGATCGGCGGCAGGTCGAGATCGACGACGCGCCCCTTGGGCTGCGGCCACGCCCGCTTCAGCACCATCTCCGCGGCGCGTGCATCGCCCGCCTGGGCCAGTTCGATCGTCTTCCTCAGGATCGCCTCGGCGCCCTCGGCCGCCAGTGCGTCGAGCACGCGGTTGGCGGCGTTGCGGCTGCCGGCGGGGCGGCCCGGCCCGCCGGAATGCCCCTTGGTGAACTTGCCCATGTCTGTCTCCTGCGATGAGTTCCCATTAAACAAATGCACGGATAATGACGACGCCCTCCGGCACCGCCTTCCCCGTCCTTCATTCATAGAAGCATCTGCGCAAAACACGCATCTTGGTCGTTATCACAGATGTAATGCACGCCCGCCTGGAACGGATCGATCAGGGAGCGGCCGGAGTCGGCGCTTCTCCCGGGCCATTCTGCCGCAAAGCGGCGTTCTCGGCGCCGATCCGCCGCCACAGCACCAGCGCGTTCAGGATCGAGAAGACGACGCCGTAGGCCAACAGGTCGAAGACCAGCGGCAGCACAAGGATCTCGGCTGCGACGATGCAGTAATTCGGATGTGAGACGAAACGGAACGGTCCCGTCGCGACCAGCGGCACACCGGGCAGGACGATGATGCGCGTGGTCCAACGCTCGCCCAGGGTCGCGATCACCCACACGCGGGCCACCTGCAGGACGACGAAGACGGCGAGCCAGGCGAGGCTGGGCGCTTTGTCGAACCCCAGATACCAGAGGCCCGCTAGCCAAGCCGCGTGCAGCAGCACGATCAGCGGATAATGTGCGGCGCCCACCTCGTGCGCGCCGCGCGCCAGCAGGCGGGCGGTGTTGCGTTGCGCGAGGATCAATTCACCCAGCCGCTGCAGGGTGACGAGGGCGAGGATCAGCGCCGCCGCCGTCATGCAGCCACCCTCATGCCGCTAACGACAGTGCCGCGCACGAGAAGCCGGGGCCCATGGCCGTCATCACCGCGCGCGCCGGCAAACCCGTCCGCAGGACGCGCTCCATCACGAAGAAGACCGTGGGCGCCGACATGTTGCCGTAGTCCGACAGCACGCCGCGTTCGTGGTCGAGCGTACCCTGGTCGAGACTGAGCGCGGTCTCCAGCGCAGTGATGACCTTGGCCCCGCCGGGATGGCAGACGAAGCGGTCGACCGAGCCGGGAGCGACGCCGATCCGTCCGAGAATGCCCTCGACGGCGGCACGCACGTTGGCCTCGACGAAGGGCGGAATGGCGCGGTCGAAGATCACGCTGAGGCCGGTCTCGTCGACATCCCAACCCATGATGTTCAGAGTGTCGGGCCACATGTGCTGGCCCGCGCCCTCGATGCGCGCCAAGCCATCGGCATTGGGACGCGGGCCCGCGCGCACGACGCAGGCGGCGGCGCCGTCGCCGAACAGCGCCGAGGCCACGATGCTGGCCTTGGTCGGCTGGTCGCCGCGGAACGCCACGGTGCAGATCTCGACGGCGACCATCAGCACGTTGGTGCCCGGCCGCGCGGCGGCGAGACGGCCTGCGATCGCCAGGCCCGAGACGCCGCCAGCGCAGCCCAGGCCGAACACCGGTACGCGCTCGACGTCGGCGCGGAAGCCCAGCCGCGACGCCACCCGCGCCTCGAGGCTCGGCGTGGCGATGCCGGTCGAGGAGACGGTGACGATCGTGTCGATTTCGGCTGCCGTGCACTTGGCCGCATCCAGCGCCCGCGTCGCGGCGTCGACGAACAGCCGTTCGGCGCCCTCGAGATAGGCCGTCATGCGCTCGGGCCAACCGAGCCGGCGCGACATGTACCACTCGGGCGGCTGCACGGTGTGGCGCGCCGCGATGCCGGCGCTCTCGAAGACGGGCGCCATGCGATCGAAATTGCGGAAGCTGCCGGAGAAGATCTCGCGCGCCATGACGACGGCGTCGGATTGCTTCAATCGGTGCGGGGGGACGGCGGTCGCCAGCGACAGCAGGCGCACGTCGCCGGAACGAGGATCAAGGTCATTCATCGGGGTGGAACGCATGCTCTACCCCGCCGTTGCCTGGCGCACATCACAAGCGCGAGAGAAAACGCTGGCGCAGATTGCGACTTGCCGGATCACGCATTTATCGGCCATCAAGGCGCCATGATCGACAAGCGCCAGATGCGCCTCGGCGTGTTCGTGCAGACGCCGGGGCATCACGTCGCCGGATGGCGGCATCCCGATGCGGTGACGACGGGATGGCCCAACCTCGAGTTGATGAAGCACATCGCCGCCACTGCCGAGCGCGGCAAGTTCGACATGTTTTTCCTGGGCGACGGCTTCGCCACGGGCTACGGCGAGCATCCCTCGACCATCGGCAAGTTCGAGCCGCTGACGCTCCTGTCGGCGCTCGCCATGGTGACCAAGAAGGTCGGCCTGGCAGCAACCGCATCGACGACCTATGCCGAGCCCTATCACGTGGCTCGCGGCTTCGCCTCGCTCGACCATATCTCGGGCGGCCGCGCCGGCTGGAACGTGGTGACGACGGCCTACGCCAAGTCGAGCGCGGTGTTCGGCCGTGCGCACCCGCCGCACGCCGAGCGCTATGCGATCGCTGCCGAATTCGTCGAAGCCTGCCGGTTGCTGTGGGACACGTGGGACGAAGGCGCTTTCGTCGGCGACAAGGAGCGCGGCCAGTTCGTGAAGCCGGGCAGCCTCCACACGCCGGACTTTCACGGCAAGTACTTCACCGTCACCGGCGGCCTCAACGTGCCGCGCGCGCCGCAGGGCCATCCGGTGCTGATCCAGGCCGGCTCGTCGGGGCCCGGCCAGGCGCTGGCCGCGCGCATCGCCGACGTGGTGTTCACCGCGCAGAACGATCTCGACGAGGCCAAGGCCTTCCACGACGCGCTCAAGGCACAGGTCGCCTCGTTCGGCCGCGCGCCCACGAGCGCGCTCGTCATGCCGGGTGTGTTCCCGGTCGTTGGCCGCAGCGAGAACGAGGCGCGCGAGATTTTTGCCGAGCTCAACCGCGGCATCGACTCGACGCAAGCCTTCACCGTGCTCTCGGAACGACTCGGCATGGATGTGTCGAGACTGCCGATGGACGGGCCGGTGCCGGCACCGCCCGCGACCGAGGACCTCAAGAGCCGCTCGGCATTGCTGATGGAGATGGCACGGCGCGACAGGCTCACCTTGCGCGAACTCTATTACCGCGTCGCCGCCGCGCGCGGCCACTTGCTACTCGTCGGCACCGGCGCTCAGGTCGCCGACGTGCTCGCGCGCTGGTTCACCGCCAGCGCCGCCGACGGCTTCAACGTCATGCCACCGTTCTTCCCCGGCCAGTTCGACGCCTTCGTCGATCAGGTGGTACCGATCCTGCAGGAGCGCGGCCTGTTCCGGGCCGACTACGCCGGCACGACACTCCGCGACCATCTCGGCCTGCCCCGGATCGGGTGACGGCAGAAGACGACCTGTCGCACTTTTGTCCGCAACCGGACAAAGCGATGCGACGTTGCGCATATAGTGCAGTGCAATTTGTGTCTGGCATATCGACATGCGGGGGTCTTCTCGAGACGAACGACCAGCGATCGAGACCTCGCTCACCGAGCTCGAAAGCGAGGAGCGACGCCGGTTCATCTGGCTGTCTATCCTGCATGAACATTTGGCCCGCAGGCCGACGGCCGAGGCGCTGAAAGTCCTGGAAATCGCCCGGCGGCGCTGGCTGGAAACCCGCGAGGCGCTGCGCCGGCGGCGTACCCGCGATTGAAGCCGATTGGCCGGTGTGCAGGCGGCCCGTGCTCAGGCGACTGGGGCGCCCTCAGGCGACTTGGCGCGGAATGACCAGAACGAACTCGGTGCCCGGGTGGCGGGCGTGGATCGCCAGGGTGCCGTTCAGCTGCTGGGCGAACGACGTGACGATGCGCATGCCGAGCCCGCGCGGCCTGGCGAGGTCGAAGTCGGGCGGCAGGCCGGCGCCCTCATCGCGCACCGAGATCGACAGCATGTTGTCCGCCGCCGCTGTGACGGAGATATCGATCCTGCCATCCGAACGGCCCGGGTAGGCGTACTTCGCGGCATTGGTGATCAGCTCGTTGACGATCAGGGCGACCGAGATGGCGCGATCGGTCGGAAGCTCGATGTCGGCCGCCGCGTCGATGCGGATGTCGCAGCGCGGCACGCTCGCGTCGAGATCGCGGCACACCTCGGCGATGTATTTGCCGAGATCCAGCCGCTCGATATCGGAGCCCTGGAACAACCGGTCATGGGCCTGCGCCACCGCCATCACACGATGCGAGGCTTCCTCCAAATACGCCGTCGTCGTCGAATCCTCGACGTCCTTGGCCTGCAGGGCGAGCATGCTGGCCACGATCATCAGGCTGTTCTTCACGCGGTGGTTCATCTCGCTGCGGAGAACCTGCTCGCGCGCCAGCGCCGCCTTGAGATTGCACTCGTGACGCTCGCGCTCGATGGCCATGCCGAGAAGGTTGGCGGCGCCCTGGAGAAAGGCGAGATCGTGCTCGACGAACTCGCCCTCGGAGCGGCTGTCGACCTCGAGCACGCCGAACGGCCGGCCGTCGCCTTGCAGGATGACGTTCATCGCCCGGTGGATGCCGTGCTGGCGCAGGACCTCGGGCGTGCGAAAGCGCTCCTCGTTCCCGAGATGATTGGAGATCACCGGCTTGCCGGTGCGCAAGGCAAAGCCCGCGGGCGAGGCCAGATCGGCACCGACGCTGGCCGTGCCCACGACGCCGGGCGCCCAGCCCGTGCCGGCACGGAGCAGCAGCCGGTTCTCCGCCGGAACATGCTCGAGCACCTTGCAGAATTCGGCGCGCAGGGCTTCGGCCGTGAGGCGCGACGTCTCGTCGAGGAGCTTGTCGAACGACGCACCCTGCAGGGCAATGACGCCCAGCTCGGCCAGGATCTCCTGCTGGCGGATGCGCTGGCGCAGCGCCCGCAGCGTGACGTCGGGCTCTTCGGGATGCGGCGGGGCTTCGACGACCGGCGGGTCACTGTCGTTTGAAGGAGTCATGATCATGGCGATACAGGCTGCCGCCGCCTCTCACAAGGGCACCGGGAGATTCCGCCGGCGTCTGAGAAAACCCTGTATTTACTGGGACTTGCCATCTCCCTGCCCAGCGGTCGAATCAGTCCACTTCCGCCCTTGCGTCGGCCGCCCCGACTCCTGATATAACCGCCTCGAGGGGCCGGTGTGGGCGGAGCAGTCGCCAACCCGGTCAGATCCGGAAGGAAGCAGCCGTAACGAATTCGCTTCGGGTCATGCCGGTCTCTCACCCGTTCCTCCCGCGCGCCGCCGCGGCGGGCCGGGCAGCCCGGGCGCGATGACCGCCGAGCTTGAAAGGGCCGCGGCGTTGGACGGGTGACAGCATGGCGAAAGCCACTACCGGAGGCGCGGCCACCGCCCTCCCCTATCGCGTCCTCGCCCGCAAATACCGCCCTGTCGATTTCACCACACTGGTCGGGCAAGAGGCCATGGTGCGCACCCTGCGCAACGCCATCGCCACCGGCCGCATCGCGCATGCCTTCATGCTCACCGGCGTGCGCGGCGTCGGCAAGACCACGACCGCCCGCATCATCGCCCGCGCGCTCAATTGCGTCGGGCCCGACGGCAAAGGCGGACCGACGGTGGATCCGTGCGGCGTCTGCGACAACTGCAAGGCCATCACCGAGGACCGCCACGTCGACGTGATCGAGATGGACGCCGCCTCGCGCACCGGCATCGACGACGTGCGCGAGCTGATCGAGGGCGTGCGCTACCGCCCGGTATCGGCGCGCTACAAGGTCTACATCATCGACGAAGTGCACATGCTGTCCGAGAAGGCGTTCAATGCGCTGCTCAAGACGCTGGAAGAACCGCCGCCACACGTGAAGTTCCTGTTTGCCACGACAGAAATTCGCAAGGTGCCGGTAACGGTGCTGTCACGCTGCCAGCGCTTTGACCTGAAGCGCGTGCCGCAGGACGTACTGGTCGAGCATTTCGGCAAGATCGCCGCCACGGAGAAAGTCGAGATCTCGCCCGAGGCGCTGGCGCTGCTGGCGCGCGCGGCCGACGGCTCGGTGCGCGACGGGCTGTCGATGCTCGACCAGGCGATCGCCCACGGCGGCGGCGTGGTCGATGCCGCACAAGTGCGCGACATGCTGGGCCTGGCCGATCGCAGCCGCGTGCTCGACCTGTTCGAGAAGGTGATGAAGGGCGATGCTGCCGCCGTCGTGGCGGCGCTGGGCGGGATGCACGACTCCGGCGCCGATCCTGTCGTGATCCTGCAGGACCTGCTCGAACTCACGCACTGGGTGACGCGACTCAAGGTGGCGCCCGAGGCGGCGGCCGGCATGGCCGATTCCGATGCTGCCCAGGGCCTCGGCATGTCGAAGAAACTCACCATGGCGGCGCTGACGCGCGCCTGGACTCTGCTGATGAAGGGCCTGCACGAGACGCTGGTCGCGCCCTCGCCGGTGCGCGCCGCCGAAATGGCGCTGATCCGCCTGTGCTACGCCGCCGAACTGCCCTCGCCGTCCGACGCCATCAAGACGCTGCAGGCCGGCGGCGCGCCCGCTTCGGCCGGCACGCCGGCATCACGCGGCAACGGCGGTGGTGGTGGCGCGGCAGCGCGTCTTGCCTCCCAGCCTGCCAACGCGGTGGCACCGCAGCCCTCTGCCGCCCAGCCCGCACCGAAAAACTTCACCGAGGTCGTGGCGCTGTTCGAGGCGCGGCGCGAGCCGCGGCTGGTGCATCACTTGATGCACCACGTCCACGAGGTGCGCTGCGAGCCCGGCCTCGTCGAGTTCCGGCCCGAGCCGCAGGCGCCGGGCGACCTTGCCGCCAAGGTGAGCGCGCTGCTGTCGCAATGGACCGGCCGGCGCTGGCTCGCCTCGGTGTCCTCGGACACTGGCAAGCCCACCCTGATGGCCCAGAAGGCCACCAAGGGTGACGAGCTGCGCAGCGCGGCCGAGGGCAACGCCACCGTGCAGGCCATCCTCAAGACCTTCCCCGGCGCCAGGATCGACGCGGTGCGCCGCAAGGGCGACCAGACCTCGATGGTGGCGGGTCTCGGTGCCTCCGGCGAGCCGCTCGCGGACGAACCGCTGGCCGATGGGGCACCCCTGCCCGACGAATATCCCGCCGACGACGGCGACATCCCCGAAAGCGACAGTTGATGTTCGACAAGCTCAAGGATCTCGGCGGCCTGATGGCACAGGCCCAGCAGATGCAACAGAAGATGAAGGAGATGCAGGACGAGCTCGAGCGCCTCGAGATCGTCGGCAACTCCGGCGCCGGCCTGGTGAAGGTGACGGTGAGCGGCAGGGGCGAGACGCGCCGCATCGAGATCGATTCCTCGCTGTTCAAGCCCGAGGACAAGGGCGTGATCGAGGACCTGATCGTGGCCGCCTGCAACGACGCGCGCGGCAAGGTCGAAGCGCGGGTGCAGGAGCAGATGAAGTCGATCACCGGCGGCATGCCGCTGCCGCCGGGCTTCAAGCTCTGATCAAAGCATGATCGGGACCGAGATCGAGCGGCTGATCCAGTTGCTGAGCCGCCTGCCTGGGCTGGGGCCGCGCTCGGCGCGCCGCGTGGCGCTGCACTTGCTGAAGAAGCGCGAGACGCTGATGCAGCCGCTCGGCGCCGCGCTGGGCGACGCCGCGCGCGCCATCAAGCCGTGCTCGGCCTGCGGCAACCTCGACACCGTCGATCCATGCTCGATCTGCAGCGACCCCAAGCGCGACCAGGGCCTCATCTGCGTCGTCGAGGACGTCGGCGACCTGTGGGCGATGGAGCGCGGCAAGATCTTCTTCGGCCGCTACCACGTGCTGGGCGGCACCCTGTCGGCGCTCGACGGCATCGGCCCGGACGAGCTCAACATCGCGGGCCTCGTCCAGCGGGTGAACGCCGGCGGCGTGCGCGAGGTCATCGTGGCCACCAACGCCACCGTCGACGGCCAGACGACGGCGCACTATCTTGCCGAGCGTCTCTCCGGATCCGACGTCCCGGTCACCCGCCTGGCACACGGCGTGCCGGTCGGCGGCGAGCTCGACTGGCTGGACGACGGCACGCTCGCGACCGCGCTCAAGGCGCGGCGCGCGATCTAGGAACGCTGCTTGGCCAGCGCCACCTTGGCGACCCTCGCCGTGGCGCTGGGCGCGGGCTGGGCGAGCGGGCTCAATGTCTATGCCGCGGTGTTGGTGCTGGGTGTCGGCCAGCGCATCGGCATGCTGGCATTGCCGCACGACTTGCAGATTCTGGCCTCGCCGCTGGTGCTGGCGGCGGCGGCGATCCTGTTCGCGCTCAATTTCCTCGCCGACAAGATCCCCTACGTCGACAGCCTGAACGACCTTCTGCACACGGCCGTGCGCGTGCCCGCGGGCGCGCTGCTGGCGTTCGGCGCGGCCGACCAGATCGGCCCGGAGGCCGCGGTGATCGCCGCGCTGCTGGGCGGCACGCTGGCGGCCGGCAGTCATCTCGCCAAGACCGGCAGCCGGGCCCTGATCAACACCTCACCCGAGCCGTTCAGCAACATCGCTGCCTCGCTCGCGACCGACGCGCTGGTGATCGGCGGGCTGGTGCTGGCGATCACACACCCGATCACTTTCCTGTGCCTGCTGGCGCTGTTCGCGGCGGCGCTGGTCTGGCTTCTGCCCAAGCTGGTGCGCCTGGCGATCCTGCCGTTCCGCCGGCTGATGCGCCGCCGTCAAGACCCGTGATCGGAAGCTTTGCTTTCCCTAATCGGCAACGGGGCTGTAGACTTCGGCCTGTAAACCCATGTTCATCCGCCAGAACATCCAGACCCTGCGGTTCTTCCGCACCACGCCGGCGATGCGCTGTCCGTATCTGCCGCACCGGCTGGAGACCAAGCTCGTCACCGAGTTGTCGGGTCCCGATGCGATCTCCCAGCACGACACGCTGACCGACGCCGGCTTCCGGCGCTCGCACCACTTCGTCTACAAGCCTCTGTGCGACGGCTGCCGCGCCTGTGTGCCGGTCCGTATCCGCGTCCGTGATTTCGACACCAGCCGCATGCAGCGCCGCATCCTGCGCCGCAACGAGCATGTCCACGCGACCGAGACCCAGGCCCTCGCGACCGGCGAGCAGTACGCTCTTTTTTCGCGCTACGTGCTGGCCCGGCACCGCGACGGCGACATGGCCGACATGGATTTCGACGACTACCGCGCCATGGTCGAGGAAAGCCCGGTCGAGACGGCGATCATCGAGTTCCGCGACGATTCGGCCGACGGCAAGCTGGTCGGCGCCTGCCTGGTCGACTGGCTGTCGAGCGGTGTCTCGGCGGTCTACAGCTTCTTCGACCCCCAGGCCCCGCGCCGGGGGCTCGGCACCTACATGATCCTGTGGCTGGCCGAGGCGGCCGCCAGGCGCGGCCTGCCGTACGTCTACCTGGGCTATTGGATCCAGGATTCGAGCAAGATGGCCTACAAGCGCGCCTTCCGGCCGCTGGAATTCTTCGGCCCCGAGGGCTGGGCGGAACTCGCCGCCTCGTGACCGGATCGTGAGCCACCTGCCTCCGACGAGGAATTTACAGCTCAAGGTCGGGACTTTACGCCCACCACCCGGCCACGAGAAGACTTCATCCCCAGTCGTTTTCTGCTAGAAAAAGCCTTCCGCCGGGCGGCTCGGGGAGCTTTTCGTATCTCTTCCATTTTGCACGACAAAGAAAAAAGAATATTCGGGGGCAATGCCGATGGGTGGTCTTCTCAAATTAAGCGCCGCAATTGATCGCTTCAGCACGTTCGTCGGCAAGACTCTCTCGTGGCTTATCCTGGCGATGGTGCTCGTCAGTGCCGGCAACGCCGTTGCCCGCAAGTTCTTCGATGCCAGCTCCAATGCGTGGCTCGAACTCCAGTGGTACCTGTTCAGCGTCGTCTTCCTGTGCTGCGCCGGATACGCCTTGCTGTGCAAGGAACACATCCGCATCGACATCGTGGCCGGACACCTGTCGGATCGCGCGAACCAGCGTATCGCCCTGTTCGGGCACATCTTCTTCTTGATGCCGCTATGCGCGATCATGCTCTACGAATCCTGGCCCTACCTCATGGAATCGATCCGCATCAACGAGCATTCGAGCAATGCTGGCGGACTCCTGCGCTGGCCAGTAAAGTTAGCGATGATCGCCGGCTTCGCGCTGCTGCTGCTCCAGGGACTATCCGAAATCATCAAGCAGATCGGAGTCATGCGCGGGGTGTATATCGTCCCCCGCGGCCAGCCGAAGATCCACTGAGGGAATCTCACCATGAAGATTCTCCGTGGATTTTTCTACGCGTTCCTTGTTGCCCTGGTTGTGCTGCTGGCCGTCAGCATTCTGGCGCCAAATAGCGTCGCCGCTGATTTCCTCAGGCGCGAGATGGCGCCAATCATGTTCATCTCGCTCGTCTTTTTCCTGTTGATGGGCTACCCGGTCGCTTTTTCGCTCGCCGCCCTGGGCTTGCTGTACGCGATCGCCGGCATCGAACTCGGCCTGTTCACTACCAACCTTATGCAGGCGCTCCCGAACCGCCTGTTCGGCATCATGGAGAATGACACTCTTCTGGCCATACCCTTCTTCACCTTCATGGGGTTGATCCTCGAGCGCTCAGGCATGGCCGAGGATCTCCTCGAGACGATCGGCCAACTCTTCGGACCGCTGCCGGGTGGCCTGGCCTATGCAGTGATCTTCGTGGGCGCCTTGCTGGCGGCGACCACCGGCGTCGTGGCGGCGTCGGTGATCTCCATGGGCCTGATCTCGCTCCCGATCATGCTGCGCTATGGCTACGATCGGCGCCTTGCATCGGGCGTCATCGCTGCATCGGGCACGTTGGCGCAGATCATCCCGCCCAGTCTCGTCCTCATCGTCCTCGCCGACCAGCTCGGCCGGTCGGTCGGTGATATGTACAAGGGCGCGATCTATCCCGGTCTCATTCTGACGTCTTTCTATGTCGGCTATGTACTGGTTCGCACCATTCTCAATCCCAAGATCGCACCCGCACTGCCGCCCGAAGCGCGCCAACTCAGGGAAGCGGACGGCAGCGGCGGCTATCCGTCGCTTGTCGGCTTGGTCGCAATCGTAGGCATCGCATCGTGGGGGCTGATCCAGTACGGCGATCTGGAATCGCTGTGGGGGATATCGATCTGCCTGATCGTCGCCTATGCGCTCGCACTGGCCAACCGCTGGCTGAAGCTCGGCCTTCTGAGCCAACTATGCCAGCAGGTCGTGATTGTCATGATGCCGCCGCTGGCGTTGATCTTCCTAGTCCTAGGTACGATCTTTATCGGCCTGGCGACGCCGACCGAGGGCGGTGCAATGGGCGCGACGGGCGCCCTGCTCATGGCGATGGCAAACCGGCGCCTGAACTGGAGCCTCCTGCGGCAGGCCATGGACAGCACGGCGAAGCTGACCGCTTTCGTCGTCTTCATCTTGGTCGGCGCCCGCGTCTTCAGCCTGAGCTTCTACGGCGTAAACGGAGACCTCTGGGTCGAACATCTGCTGCTCGGCCTGCCCGGCGGCGCGATCGGCTTCCTAATCGTCGTCAATGTTCTGATTTTCCTGCTCGCCTTCTTCCTCGATTTCTTCGAGCTGGCCTTCATCATCATCCCGCTTCTGGCGAAGCCCGCCGAGGCGCTCGGCATCGACCTCATCTGGTTCGGTGTCCTGCTCGGCATCAACATGCAGACCTCGTTCATGCATCCGCCCTTCGGCTTCGCCCTGTTCTATCTGCGGTCGGTCGCGCCGGATGGCAAGTTCCTGGACAAGGTCACCGGTAAGCTCACCGAAGGAGTGACAACCGCGCAGATCTACTGGGGCGCCGTGCCGTTCGTTTGCATCCAGGCGATCATGGTCGGGCTGGTGATTGCCTTCCCGGGGATGGTGACGGCCGGCCTGGACAAGGGCAACGGCGTCGACCCCAACAAGGTCAAGATTGAGATACAAGCCCCCCCAGCAGACGATGCAGGCCCGCCCGTCTTCAAATAGCGGCGCGTACGGCCGCCTGGAAAGGCTTGACCGGCTGTAGGGCGTAAAAAAACCCCGCCAAAGCGGGGTTTTTCGTCGAAGGTCTCGGGAACCCTAGAGCTTGTTGCCCGCCGACTGGCGTGCCATGAAATTGTCGAAGGTGTTCTCGGCGACGCGGAACCACAGGACCTCTTCCTTGCGGAATGCCATCATCGAATCATAGATCTTCTTGAAGTTGGCATTCTTGGCGTTGGTCTCCGCGTAGACCTCATTGGACGCCTTGAACGAAGCCTCGAGGATGGGCTGTGAGAACGGCAGCAGCTTGGTCCCGCTAGCGACGAGTTCGCGTAGCGCTTTGGGGTTGTCGGTGTCGTATTTCGTACGCACCCAGCTGTTGGCTTCCGCGCATGCCGAACGGAGGACCGCCTGATAGTGCTTCGGCAGCGCATTCCACTTGTCCAGATTGAAGAAGGCGTGAAGCGCAGCGTTGCCTTCCCACCAACCGGGGTAATAGTAATTCGGCGCGACTTTCGCGAAGCCCAGCTTCTGGTCGTCATACGGCCCCACCCATTCGGCAGCGTCGATCGTCCCCTTCTCGAGCGCCGGATAGATGTCACCGCCGGCGATCTGCTGCGGTACGACGCCGAGCTTCGTCATCACCAGGCCGGCAAAGCCGGCGATGCGGAACTTGAGACCTTTGAGATCGTCGACAGTGTTGATCTCCTTGCGGAACCAGCCGCCCATCTGCGCGCAGGTGTTGCCGGCGACGATGCCGTAGAGGTTGTACCCCTTGTAGAAGTCGTTCATCAGCTTCTCGCCGCCGCCCTGGGTCAGCCACGCATCCATCTGGCGCGTGTTGAGGCCGAACGGCACGACAGTGCCGAGCGCGAACGTCGGATCCTTGCCAAAGAAATAATAGGACGCAGTGTGGCCCATCTCGACGGTGCCGTTCTGCACGGCATCGGCGACCTGCAGGCCGGGCACGATCTCGCCCGCCGCGAACGCACGAATTTTGAACTTGTTGTCAGTCGCCTCGGCGACGACCTGAGTCAGACGTTCTGCACCGCCCCAAAGGGTGTCGAGCGACTTGGGGAAGCTCGAAGTCATGCGCCAATTGAGTTCGGGCATCGACTGGGCGATGGCAGGAGCGGCGACGGCCACGCTGGCCGCCACAGCAGCGCCACCGACACCGGCGGTACGCAGGAATTTACGACGTTGCATTGAGCGTTCTCCCTTAGAATTGCGGGTTTATCGCACGCTGCAGTGAGCCTGAAAAGATGTTCCTTAGCGACTTTTTGGTCGCCCGACCGCCTTCAGGGGGCCAGCAAAACGGCCAGCACCAGGGCGCCGACGACGATGCGGTACCAGGCGAACACGCCGAAGCCGTGCCGGCTGATGAAGGCCACGAAGGCCTTTACCACGATCAGCGCCGACACGAAGGCCACGGCCATGCCGAGCACGATCAGGCCGCCGCCGTTCCAGCCCAGCGTCGACCAGTTCCTGAACAAGTCGTAGACGGTGGCGCCCAGCATCGTCGGGATGGCGAGGAAGAACGAGAATTCGGCGGCCGTCGCACGGTCGACGCGAAAAGCGCGCGCGGCCATGATGGTGGCACCCGAACGTGACACGCCCGGCACCATGGCGAGGCACTGGCAGACGCCGATGAACAGCGCGGTCTTCCAGTCGACGTCGTCGACCGATTTTATGCGCGGCCTTTGTGCCAGCTTCTCGATCACCAGGATGGCGATACCGCCCACGATCAGCGACACCGCCACGACGATCGGCTTGTCGAGCAGCGCCTTGATGTACTTGTGCAGCGCCACGCCGACCACCGCCGCCGGGAGGAAGGCCACGATAACCGACGTGGCGAAGCGCGTCGCCACCGGCTCGCGCCGCAGCACGCCCGACACGGTCGCCATGATCTTGAAGCGATAGAGGAAGCAGATGGCGAGGATCGCGCCGAGCTGGATCACGATCTCGAACACCTTGCCAGGCGGGCCCTCGAAGTTCAGCACCTTCTCGGCCAGGATGATGTGCCCGGTCGAGGAAACCGGCAGGAACTCCGTGAGGCCTTCGACGATCCCGATCAGCACCGTCTTCCAGATCATGATCCAGTCCATCGTGCCCTAATCCCTGAATCGTTTTGCGCGCGGCCAACCTTTTTCGGGCATCCGGCCCGCCTGGGCGCGCTCGCCGCGCCAGAATTTGAGTTCACCCGCCTCGATCACGCGGTTGCCCCACGGCAGGCCGTCGGCCAGCTTGAAAGCCTGCGTATCGGAAAGACGGTCGTTTTTGGATTTCTGCAGGGTCACGCCGCGGCCGCGGCCCATCTCCGGCACCTGATCGAGCGGGAAGATCAGCAGCTTGCGGCCCTGGCTCAGCGCCGCGATCGAATCGGCGCCCTCGGGAATCACCGAGAATGCCTGCGCCTTCTCCTTGTCGGCGAGATTGAGCACCTGCCTGCCGTTCTTGGTTTGCGCCACGACCTCGTCCTCCGGCACGACGAAGCCGCGGCCGGCGTCGGACGCCACGAGGAACTTGCGCCCGCCCTTCAGCACTTCGAGCGTGACGATGTCCTGGTCGTTGCCGAGCTCGATCATCAGGCGGATCGGCTCGCCGTGGCCGCGCGCGCTCGGCAGCTTGTCGCAGCCCAGCGTGTAGAAGCGGCCATTGGTGCCGAACACCAGCACCTTGTCGGTCGATTGGGCATGGACGGCGAACTTGGCCTCGTCGCCTTCCTTGTACTTGAGCTCGCCCGCCTGCTTGTCGTCGAGATGGCCCTTGGCGGCGCGGATCCAGCCCTTGTCGGACAGCACGATCGTGACCGGCTCGCGCTCGACGAAATCCTCGATGGCATGCTCGATCTCGACCGGCGCATCGGCCAGTTCGGTGCGACGCTTGCCGATCTTGGTCTTCTGGCCGAACTTCGCCTTGGTCTCCTGGACCTGCTCGGAGATCTTGCCCCATTGCAGCTTCTCGTCCTTGAGCAGCGCCTTGAGGTCCTTGCGCTCGGCCGAGAGCTTCTTGTGCTCGCCCTTGATCTCGAACTCTTCCAGCCGGCGCAGCGCGCGCAGGCGCATGTTGAGGATCGCCTCGGCCTGGTTGTCGGTGAGTCCGAAAGCCTTGATCATCTTCGGCTTGGGCTCGTCCTCCTCGCGGATGATCTTGATCAACTTGTCGAGGTTGAGATAGGCGATCAGGTAGCCTTCGAGGATCTCGAGCCGCCGCTCGATCGCCTCGAGCCGGAAGGTCGAACGCCGGATCAGCACCTCGCGGCGGTGATCGAGGAACGCCTGCAGCGCCTCGCGCAGGTCCATCACGCGCGGCGTGTTGTCCCTGTCGAGTACGTTAAGGTTGAGCGGAAAGCGGATCTCGAGGTCGGTCAGCTTGAAGAGCTGTTCCATCAAGAGCTCGGCCGGCACCTGGCCGGTGCGCGGCTCGAGCACGACGCGCACGTCGTCGGCCGATTCGTCGCGCACGTCCTCGAGGATCGGCAGCTTCTTGGCATTGATGATCTCGGCGATACGCTCGATCAGCCTGCCCTTCTGCACCTGGTAGGGGATCTCGGTGATGATGATCCGGTACTGGCCGCGCGGCAGCTCTTCCCTGGTCCAGCGCGCGCGCAGCCGAAAGGCGCCGCGGCCGGTCTTGTAGGACTCCACGATCGACTCGCGCGGCTCGACCAGGATGCCGCCGGTCGGAAAATCCGGACCCTTCACCAGGTCGACCAAGGTGTCGATGCGCGCGTTCGGCGTCTTGATGAGATGAAGCAGCGCATCGCACAATTCGCCAGCGTTGTGCGGCGGGATCGAGCAAGCCATGCCGACGGCGATGCCCGCCGCGCCATTAGCCAGGAGGTTGGGGAAGCCGCCCGGCAACACGATCGGCTCGTCCGTGGAGCCGTCGTAGTTCGGGCGGAAGTCGACCGCGTTCTCGTCGATGCCGGCGAGTAACGCCTCGGCGACCGCCGTGAGGCGCGCCTCGGTGTAACGCATGGCGGCCGGGTTATCGCCGTCGATGTTGCCGAAGTTGCCTTGGCCCTCGATCAGCGGATAGCGGACGGAGAATTCCTGGGCGAGCCGCACCAGCGCGTCGTAGATCGACTGGTCGCCGTGCGGGTGGTACTGGCCGATCACGTCGCCAACGACGCGCGCGCTCTTCTTGAACGCACTGTCGGGGGCGAGCCGCAGCAGACGCATGGCGTGCATCAGGCGGCGATGAACCGGCTTCAGGCCGTCGCGCACGTCGGGCAGCGAGCGCGCCATGATCGTGGACAGCGCATAGGACAGGTAGCGCTCCTGGAGCGCCTGTCCGAATTGCACCGGCTTCACGGCGGCGAGCGGAATGACGTTTGTGCTGCGTTTGGCCATCGAGAGGGGCTTGAGAGGACCTGGACCGCGGTTCGGGCCGCAGCCTTCGTTGTTCTAGCGTTGCAGCGATTCAATAAGTCTCGCCCGCGCGGGAGGCAAGGGCTTGTTGTGTGGCCAGAACACGTGGCGTTCAAGGAAATAACCCGTCAAATCGAGCCCCTGGCGCAACGCCTCCCGATCGTCCGTCGCCCCGCCGGTGGATAGAAACGCCGGCAGCGGCAGGAGCTTGCCGGCATAGGGTTCGGCTGCGACGCGCGACACCGCCCGGCCGGTCTTGGGCGAGACGAAGGCCAGGTCCTCGGTGGTCCCGGTCGCCGCGCACTTCTCGAGGTCGAGGCCGAAGCCCAGTTCCTGCAGGAGGCCCAGTTCGAGGCGGACGTAGATCGCGGGCCAACCAGGATGGCCGAGCACGGTCAGCAAGGCATGGAGGCCGGCATACATCGCCGGATGCGGCTCGCGCTCCGGCAGGGCCTCGTCGACGACCGAGCAGGCCGACGACAGGCCGGCCAGCTCGACGGCGCTGTCCATCGCCTTGGCCGCATGCGGCTCGCGCAATTCGCCGTTGAAGTTGCCAAGCTGGTCGGCGAGCCGTGCCCGCCAATTGACCTCGACGACGTTGCCGGGTTGCCAGATCGGCCGCGACCGCCGCGAGACGCCACCCGGCACGAAGCCCGCGTGACGGCCGTGCTCCGCGGTCAGAAGGTTGACGACCAGCCCGGTCTCGCCGTGATGCCGGGTTGTCAGCACGATGCCATGGTCGCTCCAGTCCATGGTCTCGCAGTATGCCTACTTCGGCTCGTAATCCAGTCCGATCGCGCGGTAGTGCGAAGGGTCCTCGGACCAGCGCTCACTCACCTTCACGTGCAGGAAGAGATGCACCGGACGCTCCAGCATCCGGCCGAGTTCGTGGCGGGCGCGGGCGCCGATCTGCTTGATCTTGGCGCCGCCCTTGCCGAGCACGATCGCGCGCTGGTTCTCGCGCTGGACGTGGATCGTCTGCTCGATACGCACCGAACTGTCACCACGCTCTTCCCATTTGTCGGTCTCGACTGCGGTCTCGTACGGCAGCTCCTGATTGAGCTGCAGGAAGACCTGTTCGCGCGTCACTTCGGCCGCCAGCAGACGCATCGGAAGGTCGGCTGCCTGGTCCTCCGGATAAAAGAACGGGCTGAGCTGTAGCTGCTTGGCAACAGTCGTGAGGACATACTCCACGCCGTCGTTGTTCAACGCGCTGATCATGAAGGTGTTCTCGAACGGCATCAGCAGGTTCATCTCGGTGGTCAGCCCGAGCAACGTCTCGCGCGGTACCCGGTCGATCTTGTTCAGGATCAGGTAGCGCGGCGCCTTCATGCTCTTCAGACGCTCGACGATCGCGCGTGTCTCCTGACCGACGCCGCGCTCGGCATCGACCACGAGGCACACGACATCGGCATCGTCCGCGCCCTGCCAGGCGGCGGCAACCATCGCGCGCTCGAGGCGGCGCCGCTGGATGCGGAAGATGCCCGGCGTATCGACCAGAATGACCTGCGCGCGTGATCCATCGGGCAGGTCGGTGACGGCGATGCCGGTGACCCGCATGCGCGTGGTCTGGACCTTGGGCGAGACGATCGAGACCTTCGAACCCACCAGGGCGTTAACCAGCGTCGACTTGCCGGCGTTGGGGGCGCCGACGATGGCGACGAAGCCGGCGCGGGTCTTCACGTCGCTCATTTCTCCAGCCTTTCGAGAAGCGCCGTTGCCGCAAGCCGTTCGGCTTCGCGCTTGCTGCTGCCGCGTCCGCGCGCCGGCTCGTGTCCCTTGATCGCGACGTCGACCATGAACACCGGCGCGTGCGGCGGCCCATCGCGGCCGACCTCGCGATAGTCCGGCAGCGGCAGGTGGCGCGCCTGCGCCCATTCCTGCAGCGCCGTCTTGGCGTCGCGCGGCGCCGCTACATGCCGGTCGATGCGGTCGTCCCACAGCCGTTCGATGCACTGGGCGGCGACGGCGAAGCCCGCGTCGACGAACACCGCGCCGAGCAGAGCCTCTAGCGCGTCGGCGAGGATGGTGGGCTTCACGGTCGTGCCGGCGACGCTCTCGGAATCGCCGAGGCGGATATGGACGCCGAGCCCGATCGCCTCGGCGATCTCAACCAGGGTACCCGCCTTCACGAAGGCAGCGTGGCGGCGCGCCAGCTCGCCTTCGCGCTCGTGCGGGAAGCGCAGCAACAGCAGATCGGCCATGGCCAGCGACAGCACGCGGTCGCCGAGGAATTCCAATCGCTCGTTGCCGTGCGGATAAAGGGCCTTGAGCGCCGGCTGGCGGTCGAGCGCGCTGCGATGGGTGAGCGCCTCGGCGGCAAGCTCGGCGCGCGAGAAACCGTGCCCGATGGCGCGGGCCAGCGCCACCAGGTCGGCGTCGCCAGTCGTCAGTGGATGCCCATGAAGAAGCGGCTGAAGCGAACCGCCTCGGGCCACTTCCACGGTTCCAGCCATCCCGCGGCAGACGGGTCGTGGCTGAAGAAGATGAACTCGGCGCGGCCGACGAGGTTCTCATCCGGCACGTACCAGCCGAGCTCGTCGCGCTCGCGCGGCATGCCGGTGGCGTCGCGCAGGGTGAGGCGCGTGCGGCTGTCCAGCGAGTCGTCGCGGTTGTCGCCCATGACGAAGAAGTTGTTGGCCGGCACCAGGAATTCCGGCGTGTTGTCGGATGGGCCGTTGTCGGACGATTCGAGAATCTCGTGGCGGCGGCCGTTCGGCAGCTTCTCGATATAGAGCGTGCCCTTCTGGTACTGGCCGTGCGCGCCCTTGACGTAGTCGCCGATGCGCGTGCGCTCGACCGACTCGCCGTTGATGTGCAGCACGCCGTTGGTCACCTGGATGCGATCGCCCGGCAGGCCGACGATGCGCTTGATGTAGTCGGTGCGGTTCAAGCCCTGGCCCTGGTCGCCGGGGTACTTGAAGACGGCGACGTCGCCGCGCTCGGGCATGCGCTTGAAGATGCGGCCCGAGAAGATGCCGGCGGAGAACGGGAAGGAGTGCTTGCTGTAGCCGTAGGAGTATTTCGACACGAACAGATAATCGCCGACCAGCAGGGTCGGGATCATGGAGCCCGAGGGGATGTTGAACGGCTCTACGGCGAAAGTGCGCACCACTATCGCGATCAGTACGGCATAGATCACCGTGCGGACGGTCTCGCCCCATCCGCCCGCCTGATCCTGCCCTCGCTTACGACGCTCTGCCACGTCTATCATCGCCTGTCCGGTTCAACGAGCCGCGCATATAGCAGGGCCCGAGGGGTGCTGTCTCCCAGCCCGGGCGCGGCATGGGAGCGCTGCAAATCGGTCATGTGGCCGGCACCGCCGAAATGATCACAAAAGCCTGTGCCAGCGGGTATTCGTCGGTCACGCTGAGATCGATCTGCGCGGTCATGCCGGCGGGTGTGATCTCGGCCAGGCGGGCAAAAGCGCCGCCGGTCAACGCCATGGTCGGCTTGCCGCCCCGGAGGTTGACCACGCCCATGTCGCGCCAGAACACGCCGCGACGCAAGCCCGTCCCCAGGGCCTTGGAGCAGGCCTCCTTGGCGGCGAAGCGTTTTGCATAGCTGGCCGCCCTTTCGGCGCGGCCCTCAGAGCGCTTTTGTTCGATCTCGGTGAATATTCTGCGGATGAAACGCTCGCCGAAGCGCTCGAGCGAGCTCTCGATGCGGCGGATATCGACCAGGTCGTTGCCGATGCCGACGATCAAGTCGACGCTCCCGCGCGCGCTTCATTCATGATGCGACGCATCTCCCGGATCGCCGCTTCGAGTCCGATGAAGATCGCCTCGCCGACCAAGAAATGCCCGATGTTGAGTTCGCGCACCTCGGGGATGGCAGCGACCGGCGCCACGTCGGCGAAGCCGAGCCCATGGCCCATGTGGCATTCGAGGCCGAGCTTGCCGCAGAGCGCGGCACCCTTGCGCAGACGCGTGAGTTCGGCCTGCTGGGCCGCACCCTCGAGTTCGCAGTACCGTCCGGTATGCAGCTCGACGACCGGTGCGCCGAGGCTCACCGCCGCCTCGAGCTGCCGCAGGTCGGCCTCGATGAAGAGGGAAACGCGGATGCCCGCGCCGAGCAGACTGGCCACCATCGGCTTCAGGTGGTTGTGCTGGCCGGCGGCGTCGAGCCCGCCCTCGGTCGTCCGCTCCTCGCGCTTCTCGGGCACGAGGCAAGCGGCGTGGGGACGATGCTTGAGCGCGATGCCGACCATCTCCGGCGTCGCCGCCATCTCGAAGTTGAGCGGGATCTTGAGCTCGCGCATCAGCCCGTCGATGTCGCCGTCGACGATGTGGCGGCGATCCTCGCGCAGGTGCGCGGTGATGCCGTCGGCGCCGGCCGCCGCTGCGATCGCCGCCGCGCGCAGCGGGTCGGGCAGCTTGCCGCCGCGCGCGTTGCGCACGGTGGCGACGTGGTCGATGTTCACTCCGAGACGCAGGGGGACAAGCGCAGGCATACGACTCTTTCTTGATCTGGAACGCGGGAGGTTGCCGTCAATTGCGCGCGCGCTCGACGGCGTTGATGGCCGGCGTCGCGCGCAGCGCGGCGGTGATGTCGGCGAGGTGCTTCACGTCTGATACCTCGACGTCTATCACCATGTCGAAGAAATCCATCGAGCGGTTGACGATGCGCAGGTTCGAGATGTTGCCCTCGTGGCGGGCAATCACCGTCGACAGGCTCGACAGGCTGCCGGGCTGGTTGGCGACAGTGATCTTGAGGCGGCCGGTATAGGACGGCGCGTCCTCGCCGACCGCGTCCCAGCCTACATCGATCCAGCGCTCGGGCGATTCGGAGAAGCTCTCGAGCGTGGCGCAGTCGATCGTGTGCAGCGTGACACCCTTGCCTGTGGTGATGATGCCTACGATGCGGTCGCCCGGCAGCGGATGACAGCAGCGCGCGAAGTGCACCGCCATGCCCGGGATGAGCCCCTTGATCGCGATCTGGCCGTTCTCGGCAGCAGCGCGGCCGTTCTCGCTCGCCTTCGCCGCCTTGGCGCGCGCGCGCGTGATCGGCACCACGTCGGCGCCGCCATTGCGCGCGGCGGGGCGCTGCTGCTTGAGGCCGGGATAGACCGCCGTCATGACCTCGCGGGCGCCGATGATCCCCGAACCCACCGAGGCGATCAGGTCGTCAGTCGTGGCGTGCTTGAAGTTCGCTTTCACGCCATCGAGGCCCTTCTCCGTGGCCTCGTAGCCCTCCTCGTGGAAGGTCTTGTCGAGCAGCGACTTGCCGAGCTGGATGTACTGCTCGCGCTGGCGCGTGCGGATGAAGCGGCGGATCGCGGCCTTGGCCTTGCCGGTGACGGCGAAGCGCTCCCACGTCGGCGACGGCGTCTGCGCCTTCGACGTCACGATCTCGATCTGGTCGCCATTGGAGAGCTGGGTCCTGAGCGGCAGCATGCGGCCGTTGATCTTGGCGCCGACGCAGGTGTCGCCGACCTGGCTGTGCACCGCGTAGGCGAAGTCGATCGGCGTGGCGCCGCGCGGCAGGGCGATCAGGTTGCCCTTGGGCGTGAAGCAGAACACCTGGTCCTGGAACATCTCGAGCTTGGTGTGCTCGAGGAATTCCTCGGCGTTGGGCGCCTTGTCGAGGATGTCGATCAGCGAGCGCAGCCAGGCGTACTGCGGCGCGTCGGTCGAGGGACCGCCTTGCTTGTAGATCCAGTGCGCCGCCACGCCGCGCTCAGCCTGGTCCTGCATCTCCTCGGTGCGGATCTGGATCTCGATGCGCTGGCCGGCCGGGCCGATGACGCCGGTGTGCAGCGAGCGGTAGCCGTTGGGCTTGGGAACGGAGATGTAGTCCTTGAAGCGCTGCGGCAACACCTGGTAGCGGCCGTGGAGCAGGCCGAGCGCCTGGTAGCACTGCGCGGTGTCGGCGACGATGATGCGGAAGGCCATGATGTCGGCGAGTTGCTCGAACGACACGTTTTTCTGCTGCATCTTGCGCCAGATCGAATAGGGCGTCTTCTCGCGGCCCGAGACCTGCGCGTCGAGGCCGCCCTCCTTCAGCGTGCGCGTGAGCTCGGCCTCGACCTGGGGCACGATCTCGTCGCCCTTTTCCTTGAGGTAGCCCAGGCGTGCCTGCACCGAGGAGCGGCCGTCTGGATTGAGTTCGGCGAAGGCCAGTTCCTCGAGCTCGCGCTTCACCCTCTCCATGCCGATGCGCGAGGCGAGCGGCGCGTAGAGGTCCATCGTCTCGCGGGCGATGCGCTTGCGCCGCGCCGGCTCCTTGATGTGATGGAGCGTGCGCATGTTGTGCAGCCGGTCGGCGAGCTTCACCAACAGCACGCGGATGTCCGACGACATGGCGAGCACCAGCTTGCGCAGATTCTCGGCCTCCTTGGTGCTCTCGGACTGGACCTCGAGCCGGCTGAGCTTGGTGACGCCGTCGACCAGGCGGGCGATGTCCTCGCCGAACATGCCGGCGATCTCGTCGCGCGTGGCGTCGGTGTCCTCGATCGTGTCGTGCAGCAGGCCGGTGACGATCGACGAGGTGTCGAGCTTCATCTCGGCCAGGATGCCCGCGACCTCGACAGGGTGCGAAAAATACGGATCGCCCGAGGCGCGCAGCTGGCTGCCGTGCTTCTTCAGCCCGTAGACGTAGGCGCGGTTGAGCACGTCCTCGTCCGCTTCCGGATCGTAGGACTGCACGCGTTCAACGAGTTCGAATTGACGAATCATGGCAATCGCCCATTATATGGGGACGATTGCCTTCACTCCACGACGTTTGCGCGAATAGCAGGCCTTACCTCAGCTAGGAGGGGCCCGCCAACTGCTACTCGGTGACGTCGTCTTCCTCGGCCATCGGCAGGGCCTTGGGCTGGGCGGCTTCGGCGCCGCCCTGGGCCAGGGCCGCGGCCAGTTCCTGCTCGAGCTCGGCCATCTCGTTGACTTCCTCGGGCTTGTCGATGTCGGCATGCTTCTGCATGCCCGAAATCAGCGAGTCCTTGAGGGCGACCTGATCGAGCTTGGTCTCGGCAATCTCGCGCAGCGCCACGACCGGATTCTTGTCGCGGTCGCGATCGACGGTGATCTGGGCACCGGCTGACACGTCGCGCGCGCGCTGGGCGGCAAACAGGACGAGTTCGAAACGGTTGGGCACCTGCACAATGCAGTCTTCGACGGTGACACGCGCCATGGAGACCTCTGAATTCGCGGGAGCGGCGGGTTATACGCGCCCCAGCCCAAAAAACAAGGCTACAGCCTCTCCACGATCTGGTCGGCCGGCAGAGCCGCGACAAGGGCCGCGATCGGGGTCCCGGTCGCGGGATGACGCCAGGCGGGGACCAAGTCGGCCAAAGGCCTCAAAACAAAGGCCCGGGCCGCCATCCTCGGGTGCGGCAGGGTGGCCTTTCCGGGACCGCCCGGGGCAATTCCCCCCCGAAAATCGAGTAAATCGAGGTCGATGAGCCGCGGGGCGTTGGCGACGCTCCTGACCCGGCCGAAGGTCTCCTCGACCGCGTGCAGGATCGCCAGCAGGGCGTCTGCGGCCGATTCTGTCGAGATTTCAGCCACCGCGTTCACGAACCAAGGCTGATCGGAGGCTGGAACTGGCGCGCTGCGGTACCAGGGCGAGATACGGCGGACATCAACGCCCCGCCCGCCCAGAT
Organism: Hyphomicrobiales bacterium; assembly: GCA_041691635.1. Classification (GTDB taxonomy): domain Bacteria; phylum Pseudomonadota; class Alphaproteobacteria; order Reyranellales; family Reyranellaceae; genus Reyranella. The sequence continues at coordinate 106,321 of JBEPUH010000001.1, read as the reverse complement.
CCGCCAGCGCCGCCGTCAAGGTCTCGACCGGAGCCCCATATCTGGGATGAGGCAGATTTGCTCCCAGTCCGATGTAAATTGACTCCGTCGCTCCACGATCCACCGACCTTCTCCTTCAACCCCTTGTGAACAATGGCTTAAAGCTCTATACTTAATCCGTTATCGGAGCGTATGACGTTAGTTTCTTCCTACGGCTCAATAAATTTTTTCGGCCCCTCTGAACATATTAAAAAAAGGATAAGGACCATGAACGGCAATTTCTATGAATCCGAGCGCGTCGCGCTCTTCATCGACGGCGCCAACCTCTACTCTGCCGCCCGCTCGTTGGGCTTCGACATCGACTATCGCCGCCTCCTCAAGGTGTTCCGCGAAAAGGGCAGGCTGGTCCGCGCCTACTACTACACCGCGCTGATCGAGGATCAGGAATATTCGCCGATCCGGCCGCTGATCGATTGGCTGGACTACAACGGCTACACCATGGTCACCAAGCCGACCAAGGAATTCACCGATGCCATGGGCCGCCGCAAGATCAAGGGCAACATGGACATCGAGCTCGCCATCGACGTGCTCGAGATGGCCGAACACCTCGACCACGTGATCCTGTTCTCGGGCGACGGCGACTTCCGCCGCCTGGTCGAGGCCGTACAGCGCAAGGGCCTGCGCGTGTCGGTGGTCAGCACCATCAAGTCCTCGCCGCCAATGGTGGCCGACGAGCTCCGCCGCCAGGCCGACGACTTCATCGAGCTCTCCGAGCTGGCGCCGCTGATCGCCCGTAACCCGTCGGAGCGCGCCCCGCGTCCGGCCGTCGCCAACGGCGATGCCGGTGACGAGTCGCCCTCCGAGCACCTGATGCGCTCGTCGGCCTAAAGCCGACGCCGTGGCTGCCCCGCCCGCTTTCGCAGAGCCGCCGCTCGATTGTCCGCGCTGCCCCCGGCTCGTGGCCTTCCGCCGCGAGCTGCAGGCAATGTATTCCGACTGGTGCAACGCGCCCGTCCGTTCGTTTGGCGGGCTCGACGCGTCATTGCTGATCGTGGGCCTGGCGCCCGGCATGCGCGGCGCCAACCGCACCGGGCGGCCGTTCACCGGCGACTATGCGGGCGAGCTTCTCTATTCGACCCTGCTGAAGTTCGGCTTCGCCAAAGGCACCTTCAAGGCCGATCCGAACGACGGCCTCACCCTGGTCGGCGCCCGCATCTGCAACGCCGTGCGCTGCCTGCCGCCGGAGAACAAGCCGCTGCCGGCTGAGTTCGTCGAATGCCGGCCGTTCGTACAGGCCGAGATCGCGGCCATGACGAAGCTCAAGGTGATCGTGGCCCTGGGCAAGGGCGCGCACGACCAGATCCTGCGCGCGCTAACGGTGAAGCCTGCCGGCGCCTATCCGTTCATCCATTCACGGCTGCACGCGCTGCCGGGCGGCATCACACTGGCCGACAGCTATCACTGTTCGCGCTACAACACGAACACCAGGCGCCTGACGACCGAGATGTTCCACGACGTGTTCGGCAAGGTCCGCGCGGCGCTTTAGCCAGTCTCACTCTTTCTGCGCAGTGCACTCCGCGACGCGGAGTGCCTCAACCAGCCAGCATCATCTCGATCTGGCCGGTGATCTCCGACGACGTCGGGCTCACCTTGCTCGGCCACGAGCCCGCCAGCTTGCCTTCCTTGTCGATCAGGTACTTGTGGAAGTTCCACTTGGGCGCCACGGCCTCGCCCGCCTCGCCCGAGAACCACTTGTAGAGTTCGTGCGCATCGAGGCCGACGATCTGCTGCTTGGCCGTCATCGGGAAAGAGACGCCGAAAGAGCTCTCGCAGAACTTCCTGATCTCGGACTCGGTCTTGGGCTCCTGCGCACCGAAGTCGTTCGACGGCACGCCCAGCACGACTAAGCCCTTGGGTCCGTACTTGTCGTGCAGCTTCTGCAACTCGCTGTACTGCGGAGTGAAGCCGCAATAGGAGGCGACGTTGACGATCAGCACCGGGTGGCCGGCGTACTGCTTGAGGTCGATCTTCTTGCCGTCGATGCCGGTGAAGCTGAAATCGTGAGCCGATGCCATCTCAAATCTCCTCGTCGTAACGTTGCTCGCGCCAGGGATCGCCGTAGTTGTGGTAGCCGCGTAGCTCCCAGAACCCCGGCTTGTCGAGCACCGAGAATTCGATGCGTTTGATCCACTTGGCGCTCTTCCAGAAATAAAGCTTGGGCACGACAACGCGCAGCGGTCCGCCGTGTTCCCGGCTGATTGGCTGGCCGTTCCAGCTCCAGGCCAGGATGACGTCGGCGGCCGCGAAGTCGGCGAGCGGCACGTTGGTCGTGTAGGTATCGTAGGAGTGGAAGATGACGTGCTGGGCGTCGGCCTTGGGCCTGACCAGCGCGATCAGGTCGCGGGCTGAAACGCCCTCCCAGACGTTGTCGTAGCGCGACCACGCGGTGACGCAATGGATATCCGTCTTGAGCGTGGTCTTGGGCAGGTCGGTGAACGCACCCCACTTCCAGTCCATCGGCTCCTCGACCGCACCATCGACGAACAGACGCCAGACGTGCGTGGGAATCTCCGGCTGGACGCCGAGGTCGAGCACCGGCCAGGTCTCGACCTGGCGCTGGCCGGGCGGCAGGCGCTCGCCGGAGGCCGCCGTCTTGCCGGTCAGCAGCCGGCCGTCCTCGGCCCACTTCTGCTTGGTGTCGATCAGCTTGTTCTTCAACTTGCCGAACAGGGTGACGTCGTCGGACATGACTTCCTTCAGATGCTGCGTCCCGCCTTCTCCCAATATGGGGTGCGGAGCTTCCTTTTGAAGATCTTTCCCGAGTCTTCCCGCGGCAAAGCGGCGCTGAATTCCACCAGCTTCGGCACCTTGTAGCGCGCCAGATGCTGCGAAAGATAGGTCCGCACCCCAGCGGCGTCGATCGTGGCGCCGCCCAGCGGCTCGACATGGGCGCAGATCTGCTCGCCGAATTCCTCGTCGGGAATGCCGAACACCGCGCAGTCGCGCACACCCGGCATCTGGATCAGCACCGACTCGATCTCGGCCGGATAGATGTTCACGCCGCCCGAGATGATCATGTCGCGCTTGCGGTCGCACAGAAACAGGTAGCCGTCGACGTCCTGGTAGCCGACGTCGCCTACCGTCACCAGTTCGCCCAGCGCGATCTCGCGCCGCTTGGCGTCGTCATTGTTGTAGGTGAACTCCGACAGATTGGGTCCGCGCAGGTAGATCTCGCCGACGTCGCCCGGCGCCACGTCGCGGCCCTGGTCGTCGACGATGCGCATCAGGGCGCCGTCGACGACGCGGCCCACCGTGCCGGGCTTGCGCAGCGCCTCGGTCGAATTGTGCCACACCACGATGCCGGTCTCGGTGGCACCGTAGTATTCATTGATGACCGGCCCCCACCAGTCGATCATCTGGCGCTTCACCGCTGGCGCGCACGGTGCCGCGCCATGGGTGACCCAGCGCAGCGACGACAGCGCGTACTTCTCCTTCACCGCGTCGGGCAGGCGCATGAGGCGCACGAACATCGTCGGCACGATGTGCATGTGGGTCACCCCGTGCCGGGCGATAAGGCGCAACATGTCCTCGGCCTCGAAGCGCGCCTGCAACACGACGTTGAGGCCGAGCCGCGCGCCGCCCATGCCGTAGGCCGCGGGCGCGGAGTGGTACATCGGCCCGTTCATCAGCACGACGATCGAGGGATCGGCCACCAGCCCCCAGTACTTGCCGACCTCGAGCGCGGACTTGGCCTGCAGCTCGGGCGTCGACGGCCGGCGCCGCACGCCCTTCGGCCGGCCGGTCGTGCCGGAAGTGTAGATCATGCTGCCGCGCGCCAGCTTGGGCGCCTGGGTGTTGGCGGCACTGCGGGCCACGAACCCCTCCCACGTCTCGAGACCCGCCGGCGCCGTCCGCTTCTCCAGCGGCACGCCATAGGCTGCCGCGATCTCGTCGGGCACCGGCACCACGAGCACCGTCACATGCGCGGGCACGCCCGCCGCGATCTGCGCATAGAGATCGGCGTGCGCCACCAGCACCTTGGCGCGGCAGTCGGCCAGGATGTAGCCCGCCTCCTCCGGCGTGAAGTGCCAGTTGATTGGCACGGCATAGGCGCCAAGCTGGCCCGCCGCTATGTTGACCTCGAAGGTCGCGAAGTCGTTGCGCAGCATCAGCGCCACGCTGTCGTCCTCGCTCACGCCCAGCGCCGCGAGGCCGCCCGCGCCGCGTGCGGCATTAGCTTGGACCTCGGGCCAGCTGCGGAAGCGCTCGCCCGACGTGACACCTGCCGTCGTACCCGCGGTCATCGCTTCTGTCCTCTCGCGCCCTTGATCATGGTCTCGCCGAGGAAGGCCGCCAGCCCCTTGTAGTCCGGCCCGTGGGTCAGCATGCCAGACTGGTGCAGCATGACGACGCCGTGCAGCGCCGCCCACATCGACCAGCCGAACAACTTCGGATCGACGTCGATCACCCCCGACTCGGCAAGCTGCTCGGCGCCGCGCGTGATGTAGCGCGCCGCACGCTCGGCCGCCGGCCCGAGCTCGGGATGCGTCTCGTCGAGCGGCGCGTCGATGTCGAACATAATTCGATAGGCGTGCGGGTTCTTGAGCGCGAAGGCGAGATAGGCCTCGCTGGTGCGCCGCCCGCGCTCGGCCGGCGGCGCGGCGGCTGCGGCCTTCTCCAGCGAGTCGGCGAACTTGGCGAACGCCTCGGCCCGCACCGTCGCCAGGATGTCGGCCTTGTCCTTGAAATATCGGTACGGCGTCTTGGGGCTGCAGCCCAGCGCCTCGGCGAGCTGGCGCATGGTGACACCCTCATAGCCGTGCTTGGCGAAGCGCTCGGTCGCGACCTTGCACAACTCGGCGCGGAAGTCGGCAATGTCCCGGTCTGTGAGATAACGCGGCATGATTTACATACACAGTGTGTACGTAAAATCAGCCACGGTCAATCACACCGTCTCGGCGAACAGCTCGCGGCCGATCAGCATGCGGCGGATCTCGCTGGTGCCGGCGCCAATCTCGTAGAGCTTGGCGTCGCGCAGCAGGCGGCCGGTCGGATAGTCGTTGATGTAGCCGTTGCCGCCCAGGAGCTGGATGGCATCGAGCGCCATGAGCGTGGCCTTCTCGGAGGCGTAGAGGATGGCGCCGGCAGAATCCTTGCGCGTGGTCTGGCCGCGGTCGCACGATTTGGCCACGGCATACACATACGACTTGCAGGCATTCATGGTCGTGTACATGTCGGCGAGCTTGCCCTGCACGAGCTGGAACTCGCCGATCGCCTGACCGAACTGCTTGCGCTCGTGGACGTAGGGCACGACGATGTCCATCGCCGCCTGCATGATGCCGATCGGTCCCGCCGCCAACACCGCGCGCTCGTAGTCGAGGCCGCTCATCAGCACGTTCACGCCCTTGCCGACGGGCCCCAGCACGTTCTCGGCCGGGACTTCGCAGTCCTCGAACACCAGCTCGCCGGTCGACGAGCCACGCATGCCCATCTTGTCGAGCTTCTGGGCCACCTTGAATCCCTTGGCGTCGGTCGGGACGATGAACGCGGTGATGCCGCGCGAACCGGCGGCCGGATCGGTCTTGGCGTAAACCACGATCACCTGCGCGTCGGGGCTGTTGGTGATCCACATCTTGGTGCCGTTCAGCACGTAGCGGTCGCCCTTCTTGTCGGCGCGCAGCTTCATCGACACGACATCGGAGCCTGCACCCGCTTCGCTCATGGCGAGGCTGCCAACATGCTCACCGGACAAGAGCTTGGGCAGGAAGCGCTTCTTCTGGTCGTCGTTGCCGTTGCGGCGGATCTGGTTGACGCAGAGGTTGGAGTGCGCGCCGTAGCTGAGGCCCACCGCGGCCGACGCGCGCGACAGTTCCTCGACGGCAATCACATGCTCGAGATAGCCCAGCCCCGAGCCGCCGTATTCCTCCTCGACCGTGATGCCGTGCAGGCCGAGCGCGCCCATCTGCGGCCACAGCTCGCGCGGGAAGCGGTCGGTCTTGTCGAGTTCGGCGGCGATCGGCGCCACCTTGTCGGCGGAGAAACGCTGGACCTGTTCGCGCAGCGCGTCGGCGGTCTCGCCGAGACCGAAGTCGAACGGCTGCATCGCGTTGGGGATCATGATTTTCTGCCCGTGATCTGTTTGACGGAGAGAGTGGCGGCCGCGGCGACGGGGCGCAAGCAGTGCTAGAGCAGGAAGAGCGTCGCCAGCCCGAGGAACGCCAGGAAGCCGATCACGTCGGTGACCGTCGTCAGGAACACCGTCGACGACACGGCGGGATCGACGCCGATCTTCTGCAGGCCGAGCGGGATGAGCGTGCCCGACAACGCCGCCGCCAACAGGTTGCAGACCATCGCCGCCCCGATCACCGCGCCGAGGCGCCAGTCGCCGTACCAGGCCATGACGGCGCCGCCCATCAGAATGGCGAAGATGAAGCCGTTCAGCCCGCCCACCATCACTTCCTTGGCGATGAAGCGGAACATGTTGGCCGCGGTCAGCTCGCCCATCGCCAGCGCCCGCACCGCCACGGTCACGGTCTGCGTACCGGCATTGCCGCCCATTGAGGCCACGATCGGCATCAGCACCGCCAGCGCCACGATCTTCTCGATCGCGTTCTCGAACTGACCGATCACCAGCGAAGCGATCACCGCAGTCACCAGGTTGACCGCGAGCCACGAGGCGCGGCGCTGCGTGGTCTGGATGGTGTTGGCGTGCATGTCGTCGACGCTGACGCCGCCCATCTTCATGAGGTCTTCCTCGGCCTCCTCGTCGATCACGTCGACCACGTCGTCGACCATGATCACGCCGAGCAGCCGCCGGTCGGCATCGACGACCGGGCACGAGACCAGGTTCTTGTCGCGGAAGAGGTGCGCCACCTCGGCCTGGTCGGCGGTCGCCGGCACCGAGGGAATATCGGGATCGACGATGTCGAGGACCGGCACCGGCCGCTTGCTGCGCAGCATGCGGCCGAGCGGCACCGAGCCGCGCAGGCGGCCCGCCGGATCGACGACGAACAGATCGTAGACGTCCTCCGGCAGGTCGGTCGCCTCGCGGCAATAATCGATGACCTGGCCGACCACCCAACTGTCGGGCACCTTGACCAGCGAGAGCTGCATCAGGCGGCCCGCCGAATCCTCCGGATAGGCGAGTGCCTCCTCGATGCCGGCACGTTCCTCGGCCGGCAGCTCGGCCAGGACCTGGCGCTGCTCGTGCTCGGGCAGATCCTCGATCAGGCTGGCGGCGTCGTCGGCCTCCATCTCGCGGGCGACGGCGGCGATGTCCTTGGAGTCGAGCTGGTCGAGGACGTCGTCGAGCACGTCCTCGTCGAGCTCGGCCAGCATCTCGGGATCGAGCTCGCGCTTCAGCAGGGCAACCAGCATGTCGCGCTGCTGGTCGGAGACCTGCTCGAAGACGGAGGCCTGGCCGGTCGGGCTCAGGGTCTCCATCAGCCTCTTGGCTTCGGTGGAATGTCCGTCGGCGAGCGCTTCCTCGATTCGCCGGACGATCTCCGGCGTCACTTCATCGAGGACGTCCGCCGGGCCGTTCATCCCCGCGCCCCATCACGAGCCTCGGCGAGGCGCTGGGCCTCGACGACGGCGAGTGCGGTCATGTTGGTGATGCCGCGCGCAGTCACCGAGGGGGTCAGCACGTGCGCGGGCAAGGCGGTGCCGAGCAGCATCGGCCCGACGTGGAGCCCTTCGGCGGCGGTCTTGAGCAGGTTGAACGAGATATTGGCCGAATCGAGCGACGGGCAGATCACCAGGTTGGCCGCCCCGGAGAGCCGCGAGCGCGGGAAGACGTTTTGGCGGATGTCGGGGTCGAGGGCGGCGTCGCCGTGCATCTCGCCGTCGACCTCGAGGCTGGGTGCGCGCTCGTGCAGAATCCTGACCGCCTCCGCCATCTTGCGCGCCGAGGGATGCTCGGAGCTGCCGAACAGCGAATGCGAGAGCAGCGCCACGCGCGGCTGCACGCCGAAGCGCAGCACCTCGTCGGCCGCCAGCAGGGTGATGTTGGCCAGCGTCTCGGCGTCGGGATCGTCGTTGACGTAGGTGTCGGCGATGAACAGCGAGCGCGCCGGCATGACCAGCAGACTGAGACCAGCCATGTTCTTCACGCCCTCGCGCGGGCCGATCACGTCACGGACATGATTGAAGTGCGTGCGGAAGCGGCCGTAGGCGCCCGCGATCATGGCGTCGGCATCGCCGAGTTTCACGGCGAGGGCAGCGATCAGGGTCGGGCTCGAGCGCACGAGGTTGCGCGCGGTCGGCTCGGTGACGCCGCGGCGCTCCATCAGGGCGTGGTAGGCGCCCCAATATTTGTCGTAGCGCGGGTCGTCGGACGGATCGATGAGCTCGGCATCGATGCCGGGCCGGAAGCGCAGGCCGAGCCGCTCGGCGCGGCGCTTCACGACATCGGGCCGACCGATCAGGATCGGCACCGCGAGCCGCTCGTCGAGGACGACCTGGACGGCGCGCAGCACTCGGTCATCCTCGCCAGCGCTGAAGATCACCCGCTTGGGCGCGCCGCGGGCCTGCTCAAAGACCGGGCGCATGACCAGGCCCGACTTGAAGACGAACTGGCTGAGCTGCTGGCGATAGGCGTCGAAATCCTGGATCGGCCGCGTCGCCACGCCCGAGTCCATTGCGGCCTTGGCGACGGCCGGTGCCAGCTCGACGATCAGGCGCGGATCGAACGGTTTGGGAATGATCTGGTTCGGTCCAAAGCCGCCGCCGCCGGCCTCGCCGAAGGCACGGGCCACGACTTCCGACGGCTCCTTGCGCGCGAGCTCGGCGATGGCGCGCACGCAGGCGATCTTCATCTCGTCGTTGACTGTCGTCGCGCCGACATCGAGAGCGCCGCGGAAGATGTAGGGAAAGCACAGGACGTTGTTCACCTGGTTGGGATAGTCGCTGCGGCCCGTCGCCATGATGGCGTCGTCGCGGACGGCGGCGACGTCCTCTGGCGTGATCTCGGGATTGGGATTGGCGAGCGCGAAGATCAGCGGCTTGGGCGCCATCTGCTTCACCATGTCCTGCTTCAGCACCCCGGCCGCGGAGAGGCCGAGGAAGATGTCGGCGCCGCCGATCACCTCACCCAGGGTGCGCAGCGGCGTGTCGCGCGCGTAGCGCTCCTTGAACGGGTCCATCAGCTCGTTGCGGCCCCTCCAGACCACGCCGGCGATGTCGGTGACCCAGATATTCTCGCGCGGCAGGCCGAGCTTCTCGAGCACGCCCAGGCACGACAGTGCCGCCGCACCGGCGCCCGAGACGACGAGCTTCACCTTGCCGATGTCCTTGGCCACCAGCGACAGGGCGTTCAGGACCGCGGCGCCGACGATGATCGCGGTGCCGTGCTGGTCGTCGTGGAAAACAGGAATACCCATGCGCTCGCGCAGCTTCTGCTCGACGTAGAAGCACTCCGGCGCCTTGATGTCCTCGAGGTTGATGCCGCCGAAGGTCGGCTCCAGCGAGGCGATGATGTCGACCAGCTTCTCCTGGTCAAGCTCGGCGATCTCGATGTCGAAGACGTCGATGCCGGCGAACTTCTTGAAGAGGACGCCCTTGCCCTCCATGACCGGCTTGGCGGCCAGCGGGCCGATGGCGCCGAGGCCAAGCACGGCCGTGCCGTTGGTCACCACGCCCACCAGGTTGGCGCGGATGGTGAGCTCGGCCGCCGTCGCCGGATCGCGGACGATCTCGTGGCAGGCCGCCGCCACGCCGGGCGAATAGGCCAGCGACAGGTCGCGCTGGGTGGCCAGGGGCTTGGTCGGAACGACCTCGATTTTGCCCGGCCGGGGGAGGCGATGGTATCGGAGCGCGCCGTCGGTCAGTTCATCCGCCAAGCTACGTCTCCCGCCTCTTATTACAAAAAGGGCCGCCTGCCGGGTTCTGCCAACAGGCGGCGACCTTAAGCTGCCCTTTTCGATCGATCCGGCGTTGGTGCGGCCAAGAAGACTCGAACTTCCACGCCTCGCGGCACTAGCACCTCAAGCTAGCGCGTCTACCAATTCCGCCATGGCCGCGCCGGATCGATGGGGCGGGGGATACCAAATAGGCCCTGCAGTGGCAAGGCGCGCCGGCAAGCCCTTGCGTCACGGCCTCGAAATAACGATTTTGGGCGGCATGGATCGACCGGAATGGCGCCTTTCCGACACACCCGTGCCTTATGAGGAGGCGCTGGCGGCCATGGAGGCGCGCGTCGCAGCGATCCACGCCGGCCATGCGGGCGAGCTGATCTGGCTGCTGGAGCACCCGCCGCTCTACACCGCGGGCACCAGTTCCAGGGATCGCGACCTTCTGCAGCCTGCGCGCTTTCCCGTCCACGTCGCCGGGCGCGGCGGGCAATACACCTATCATGGGCCGGGCCAGCGGGTGGCCTATGTCATGCTCGACCTGCGCCGCCGCGGCCAGGACGTCCGCCGCTTCGTCAACGACCTCGAGGAATGGACCATCCGCACCCTCGCCCGCTTCGGCGTGACGGCCGAGCGCCGCGCCGGGCGGGTCGGCGTCTGGGTCCGGCGACCCGATAAGCCGCCGCTGTTCGACGGCAGCCCGCGCGAGGACAAGATCGCGGCCATTGGCGTGCGCCTCCGGCACTGGGTGTCGTTCCACGGCCTTTCGATCAACGTCGAGCCTGACCTCCGCCATTACGAGGGGATCGTGCCCTGCGGCATCGCGGGCCACGGCGTCACCTCGCTGGTCGATCTCGGCCTGCCGGTGACCCTTGCCGATCTCGACGCGGCGCTGGCCGAGACCTTCGACGAAGTCTTTGGAGAGGTCAGGCCGTCGGCCGCCGCATAAGGCTCACTTGTTCTTCCTGGCAAGACGTTCGTTGAACGACTGGAGATCGATCACGATCCGCTGGTGTGTTCCCTTCCCGATCTCGCCCTGCTCGTCGCTTGCCGACAATTCGTAATCGATGCGCTTTCCCTCGACCCGGATGACTTGGGCCGTCGCACGCACCTCATGACCGACCGGCGTGGCAGAGAGGTGCTTCACATCCACCGACGTGCCGACCGCACTTTCACCCGGTTCCAGGTACGGCTTGATGGCGTCGAGCGCGGCATTCTCCATGACCAGGATCATCATGGGCGTCGCAAACACCGGAGGCAGGATCGAGTCCTTGAATCGATTGGCGAGATGTTCAGGCTTCACGCGCAATGTCGCCGTCGCTGTTGTCCCGATTGGAATCGTCCGCATCCCTGCGATCCTCCCTCAAGCCGTCGGCAGTTGCGTAAAGCCGTCGGGCAGCACGTCGAGATCGACCGGCTCGACGTCGATCTCGTCGACCCGCGCCATCGAAGGCCCACGGCGGCAGGCATCGATCATCCGGCCGACCGCACCTTCGTCGCCCACGATCAGCGCCTCGACCGCACCGTCGCCACGGTTGCGCACCCAGCCGCTGAGGCCGAGCCGCTGGCCGGTCGCGATGGCCCAATCGCGATACCCGACGCCCTGGACGCGGCCGGTGATGGTGAGACGCGCCTGCAGCGCCATCTGCTCAGGCGAACTCGAGGATCTTCTGGTCGACGCGCAGGCTGTCGCCCGCCTTGGCATGGAGCGTCTTGATTGTGCCGTCGCGCGCCGCGCGCAGCACGTTCTCCATCTTCATCGCCTCGACGACAGCCAGCGCCTCACCGGCCTTGACCTCCTGTCCTTCGCTGACCGCCACGGACGCGAGCAGACCCGGCATCGGCGAGAGCAGGAACTTCGAGGTATCCGGCTCGGCCTTGACCGGCATCAGCGCATAGAGCTCGGCCTGGCGCGGCGTGAGCACCAGCGCCTCGGCCTGGCCGCCTTCGTGGATCAGGCGCCAACCCGAACCGACGACGTCGACCTGAACGACCAGGACGTGCTTGTCGACAGTGGCGCGTACTAGCGGATCGCCCGGCCGCCAGCCGGTCTCGACGGCAATATGCCGCCCGCCGACATCGACCGTGAAGTTTATGCCGCCGCCGGTAATCACGACCGGCACCGGCGCTCGGTTCAGCATGACCACGCGGCGATCCTGGGTCACTCCCGAGCGCTCGTCGCGGATGCGCTCGACGACGGCGGCGACGGCGGCCAGCACCGCGGGATCGCGCGGCGGCAGGTGCGCGGCGGTAAAGCCCCCCTTGAATTCCTCGGCGATGAAGTTGGTCGTGAGCCTGCCGGCACGGAAGCGCGGGTGGGCCATCAGGGCGGCCAGGAACGGCACATTGTGCGACACGCCGCGCACATAGAACTCGTCGAGCGCGCGGCGCATGCGGTCGATCGCGGCGTTGCGCGTCTTTCCGTGCGTGCAGAGCTTGGCGATCATCGGATCGTAGAACATCGAGATCTCGCCGCCCTCGTAGACGCCGGTGTCGACACGGACGTCGGAGCCGGGCACGGGCTCGCGATACTTCACCAGGCGCCCCGTCGATGGCAGGAAGTTGCGGAACGGGTCCTCGGCATAGACGCGCGCCTCGACGGCCCAGCCGTTCAGCTTCACGTCCTTCTGCTGGAACGGCAGTCTCTCGCCTGCCGCCACCTTGATCATCAGCTCGACGAGATCGAGGCCGGTGATCAGCTCGGTCACCGGATGCTCGACCTGCAGGCGGGTGTTCATCTCGAGGAAGTAGAACTTGCGGTTCTTGTCGACGATGAACTCGACCGTGCCGGCGCTCTTGTATTTGACCGCCTTCGCCAGGGCCACGGCCTGCTCGCCCATCGCCTTGCGCGTCCTGGCGTCGAGGAACGGGCTGGGCGCCTCCTCGATCACCTTCTGGTGACGGCGCTGGATCGAGCACTCGCGCTCCCAGAGGTAGATGCAGTTGCCGTGGCCGTCGGCGATCAGCTGGATCTCGATGTGGCGCGGCTCCTCGACGTATTTCTCGATGAACACGCGGTCGTCGGCGAACGACGCCTTGGCCTCGTTGGTGGCCGAGACGAAGCCTTCCTTGGCCTCGGTGTCGTTGTAGGCGATGCGCATGCCCTTGCCGCCGCCACCGGCCGATGCCTTGATCATCACCGGATAGCCGACCTTGTTCGCGATCTTGACCGCCGTATCGGCATTGGGGATCGCCGCGAGATGTCCGGGCACCGTGCTGACGCCGGCCTTTTGCGCCAGCTTCTTGGATTCGATCTTGTCGCCCATCGCGTGGATGGCCAGCGCATCGGGGCCGATGAAGACGATGCCGGCCTTGGCCAGCGCCTTCTGGAATTCCTGCTTCTCCGACAAAAAGCCGTAGCCCGGATGCACAGCCTGCGCGCCGGTCTTCTTGCAGGCCTCGACGATCTTGTCGATCAGCAGGTACGACTGGGCCGACGGCGACGGGCCGATGAACACTTTTTCATCCGCCTCGCGCACATGCAGCGCGTCGGCATCGGCCACGGAATAGACCGCGACGGTCTTGATGCCGAGCTTCTTGCAACTGCGGATCACGCGGCAGGCGATCTCGCCGCGGTTGGCAATCAGGATCTTGTCGAACAGCAGGTCCGACGTGCTCTTCTTTTTGGCGACCGGCTTCTTTTTGGCAGCCATACCTATCGTCCTTCTTTATTGCGTTCGAAGAAGCCCATCGACCACGCGGTATGCGCCGCAATCAGCGGCATCCACGCCATCAGGACCCACAGCCACCACGGATAGCGGCTGGTGAACAGCGCGTTGACCGCGATCAGCACCAGCAGCGTGAACAGCGCCACGATCACGTGCAGGCGCACCGAGCGGGTGCGACGCAGGCGCTCCTCCGGCGAGAGGCTCACTGCGCGCCGCTCACAGTGGCGGATTCCCGTGCTTGCGCCACGGGTTCTCGAGCTTCTTGTTGTCGAGCGTGGCCAGCGCCTTGCAGATCCGCCGCCGCGTGCCGTGCGGCATGATCACGTCGTCGATGAAGCCGCGGTTGGCCGCGACGAACGGGTTGGCGAATTTCTCGCGATATTCCTCGGTGCGCGCCGCGATCTTCCTGGCGTCGCCGATGTCGGAGCGGAAGATGATCTCGACCGCGCCCTTGGCGCCCATCACCGCGATCTCCGCGCCCGGCCAGGCGTAGTTCATGTCGCCGCGCAGGTGCTTGGATGCCATCACGTCGTAGGCGCCGCCGTAGGCCTTTCGGGTGATCACCGTCACCTTCGGCACCGTCGCCTCGGCGTAGGCGTAAAGCAGCTTGGCGCCGTGCTTGATGATGCCGCCGAATTCCTGGGCCGTGCCCGGAAGGAAGCCCGGCACGTCGACCAGGGTCACGATCGGGATGTTGAAGGCGTCGCAGAAGCGCACGAAGCGCGCGCCCTTGCGGCTGGAGTCGATATCGAGGCAGCCGGCCAGCACCATCGGCTGGTTGGCGACGAAGCCCACCGTCTTGCCGGCCATGCGGCCCATACCGATCACGATGTTGCCTGCCCATTCGGGCATCAACTCGAAGAAGTCGCCCTCGTCGACGATCTTCAGGATCAGTTCCTTGATGTCGTAGGGCTTGTTGGGGTTTTCGGGCACCAGCGTATCGAGCGAATAGTCGTCGCGATCGACCGGATCGTGGGTTGGCCTGACCGGCGGCTTCTCGCGGTTGTTGCCCGGCAGGAAGCCGACGAAACGGCGCAGCTGCAGCAGCGCCTCGATGTCGTTCTCGAAGGCCAAGTCGGCGACGCCCGACTTCTGGGTGTGCGTGAGCGCGCCGCCCAGCTCCTCCTGGGTCACCGTCTCGTGCGTCACGGTCTTCACCACGTCGGGACCGGTGACGAACATGTAGGAACTGTCCTTCACCATGAAGATGAAGTCGGTCATCGCCGGCGAATAGACCGCGCCGCCCGCACATGGGCCCATGACCATCGAGATCTGCGGGATCACGCCCGAGGCCAACACGTTCCTCTGGAACACGTCGGCGTAGCCCGCCAGAGAATCGACGCCTTCCTGGATGCGGGCACCGCCGGAATCGTTGAGGCCGAGCACCGGAGCGCCGACCTTCATGGCGATGTCCATGATCTTGCAGATCTTGGCCGCATGCATGCCCGAGAGCGCGCCGCCGAACACGGTGAAATCCTGGCTGAAGACATAGACCAGCCGGCCGTTGATCGTGCCCTGCCCCGTCACGACGCCGTCGCCCGGGATCTTCTGCTCCTGCATGCCGAAGTCGATCGAGCGGTGCTCGACGAACATGTCGTATTCCTCGAACGAGCCGGGATCGACCAGTGCGTCGATGCGCTCGCGCGCCGTCAACTTGCCCTTGGCATGCTGGGCGTCGATGCGCCGCTGGCCGCCGCCCAACCGGGCCGCCGCGCGCCGCTTCTCCAGCTCATTCAACATGTTCTGCATACGAAAACTCCGGCCCCCGGCGTCCGTTCCAGGTTCAGACTACACTTTTTGTCAGCGCAGGAACTTCTTCTCGTCAGCCTTCACTTTGCCCATGCCCTGCAAATCGAAGACCTCGTCAACGGTCGCGATCTCCGATTCCACCGTGTGGATGCCGCGATCCTTGCGGATTTTCGCGAAGGTTTTCCGCATGGCGCCGACCGAGGCGCGGATGGCGTGGTTGCCCCAGATCAGCAGCCCGATCTTCTTCAGCTCCCTGACCCGCGCCACCGTCATCTGCGGATAGGCCGTCGGTACCAGCGCGATCGGCACCTTGCCGTCCCACGCCTTGACGAAGGCCTCGATCTCGTCGGGCGTCTTCTGCTTGGAATGGACCAGGATCATGTCGGCGCCGGCCGCCTCATAGGCGCGCGCGCGCTTCAGCGCCTCGTCCTGGCCGAGCCCCGCGATCAGCGCCTCGGTGCGCGCCACGATCACCAGGTCCGTGTCCTTGCGTGCCGACCGCGCCGCCTCGATCTTGCCCTGGAACTCCTCGACCCGGACCATGTCCTGGCGGCCGCCGGCGATCAGGCTCGAGACCTTGGGAAAGCTCTTGTCCTCCATCACGATCGCCGCCACGCCCGCGCGCTCGTACTGCTCCACGGCATAGAGCACGTTGATCGCGTTGCCGAAGCCGGTATCGATGTCGGCCACCACGGGAAGGCCCGAGCGCTCGGCCATGGCGCGCGTCATGTCGAGATGCTGCGTCATCGACACGATGCTGACGTCGGGCACGCCGTACATCGCCGACAGTTCGAAACCCGACGCCCAGATCGCATCGAAGCCCGCCTCCGCCGCCAGCATCGCCGACAGAGGCGAATGCGCCGCCATCGCCTCGACGAGGCCGTTCTTGCCCAGGATCTCGCGGAACTTCGTGCCGGCGCCCATGTTCATCCCCTCAGTTTCTTGTTTCCGAGCAAGGCCAGGAATTTCGTGCAGGCCTCGATATCCTTCTGCACGCCCTCGCGCTGCTTCTTCGCGTGCGGATCGTCGCCCCAACGCTCGATCTGATAAAGCTCCTCGACTTGCGCCGCGGCAAACGCCCCTTCGGCAGTCAATCGCCCTTCGGCCACGGCCAAAGCAATCACCACCGATCCCGACGTGTGCGTGAGATTGTAGAGCGCCGATAGAGCCACGTCGGCATAGGCCGACACGGCCTCCTTTACGCGCACCTTCGCCTCTTCCGGCTGCTCGACGAAGGTGATCCCCTCGGCGACGGCAAACCGCGTGCCGTAGCGCTCGACCGCCCAGTCGAGCAGCGGCTGCCACGTGTCGTGCTGCAGCTTCACGAGACTGTCCGGGGTCGTGGCGCGATAGCACAGCAGATCGGATCCGGCGTACTTGGCCGTGTCGGCGACGACGTCTTTGCGCCGCGCAACGACGCGGTCGAGTCCGGTCGCCGCCAGGCGCGTCAGCGGCAGGTGCGCGGCGTTGATCTCGGCCTTGTCGGCCACGCCCGCCCATTCGGCGGCGATCGCCTCGGCCAACGGCGCCGTCGGCACGACCAGGATCGACTTGGCCGGCGTGCGCATCGGCTTGCCGTCGAGCAGCACGCGAAAGCCGCCCTCACCCGCCGCCGCGGCCGTGTCTTTATAGAACCGCTTCATGTGCCGCAGGGCTTACACGCCAGACCCGTTCGGCGACAAGGGTCGCCGACGGGAGTGACTCAAATTCGATCGGACAGCTTCCAGCGCCGGACGGTTTCACGGTTTTAAACCGCAAAAGAGAACCCCCGAGTCGGTAAAATCCCGTGTTTGCTGGCTTTTCCGCGTGCGACGCCCGGATGGAAACCGTCCGAAACCGTCGCTAAACCGTCGGAAACCGTTCTACCTGCATTTTGCCTCCTGGTACGGCCGTCGATCTGGCGAATCGGGGACGTCGAAGAGGCTGTGGTGTCGGACATTTCGAGCTCCAGTGAGTGATGTCGAGCACTCACCATAGAAGCGTTCACCGGAATCGCGCATCTTGGTCGTTATCAGCGACAAAGTGCCAGCCGGCTTGGAACCGATGCGTTCACCTACCTCGCGATTCGGGCCTCGACGAACGCCCGAGTTGGAGAAAATCCGAGGTCAGCTCGAACTCGGTACGATCGGAAGGCCTCTAGCGTCCGCTGCGCGGCTTCTGGACCGGCGCCGCCGGGCGGCGATTGCCGCGCACCTCGCTCGACGGCGTCGGCAGTTGGGCGCGCAGGCCGGGCCGCATGCCCTCGACCCGCGGTGCCATGGTGGCGCAGGCGTTCACGTTTGGCTGACGGGCGATCGTGTTCAGGGTCCCGGCGAGGCTCGGCACTGTGCCGGCGCCGATGATCAGCCTGCCCAGCCCCGGCTCGAGCACGCCCGCCGTCGGCCGGCCGGTGCCCCCCTTGAGGCGCAGCGGCGAGGCGAGCTGGATGCCCTGTGCGTCGCGCGCCTCGGGCGCCAGGATCATCTCCCAGCTCTCGCTGCGCGGATGGATGAAGCCGCCGCCGACCATCGTCGCGCGCGGCGTGTCGACCACGAGGCGGCGCAGGTATCCGACGCCGCCGCTCACGTCGAAGCGGCCGCCGATACAATTGAATGGCACGCCGGCGTCGCTGCCGCCCAGCAGGCGCTGGGTCTCGACCGGCCAGCCGGCGAGGCCGTCGCGCGGCCACGTGCCCTTGGCGATGGCGAAGTCGATGGCGCCGCTGGCCACGTTCAGCGCCGCCTCCGTCGAGCGCCCGCTGCCGCGCAGGCGCAGGTCGATGTCGGCGACGGCGTCCTTGAGGCCGAGGTCCAGCCCCAGCAACCCCGACAGATCCTCGAGCGAGACGTGGCTGGCCGTCGCCGTCAGCGTCGCCTGGCCGTAGCGGCCGGCCGGGTCGTAGACGAGATCGAAGCCTGCCGAGCCCGTGCCGATCGAGGCCGCCGCACGGAAGGCATAGCGCGTTGCACTCGACACCAGGGTCACTGAGCCGTTGGCGATCTTGCCGGTGAAGCCGGTGACTTCGCCGATGCGCGCCGTCACCTGCACGTTCGAGCGGCCGAGCCAGTTCGCCTGGAACGGCGTCGACGGCACGAAGCGCTTTTGCCCGGCCGTCGCGCTGTCCTTGGCCGGCGCCGGCGGCGGCTTGAGGCTGGCGGCGTCGATCTTCGCGGCGTCGATGTTGACCGCGACATTGGGCACGCCCTGGCGGTCGACGCGGAACAGCGCCTCGCCGGTGAGCTCGCTGTTGCCGACCTTGAGCGATGGCACCTCGACCTTGAAGTTGCCGCGCAGGGTCCCGGCCTTGGCGTTCAGCACATAGGGCCCGCCGCTCGGGATCGGCACGTGGATGTAAGGGCCGTAGGCGGCGATGTCGGGTCCCTCGGCGGTGATCTGCAGGTTGGTGCCCTTGATGCCGATTGAGCCCTTGATCGCGATCTTGCCGCCGTCGAATCCGCCCTGCAGGTCGATGGTGCCCGGCAGCCCGCGCATCCAGCCGTCGAACGAGCCCGCGGTGCCGGTGAGATCGAATTGGGCGGCCCGCGGGGTGGCGAAATGACCCTCGATCGTCAGCGCCTGGTTGGGTGCCGTGGCCTTGAGCGTGCCGGTCGAGACCTCGAGCACGACCGGCGGCCGGCCGCCGCCCTCGGCCACGGTCAGCACCGAATTGCGCACCTCGATGCTGGGGATCCACGGGAAGGCGGGATTGGGCAGTACGCGCAACGACTTGTTCTCGCTGGCGCGCGGCCCCGAGCCGTCGGGCGGCGGCAACATCTCGAGGTTGGCGTCGCCCGCCTCGTTGCGCTCGACCAGGATGTCGGCGCCCTCCAGCACGACGCGGCTGATCTTCGACTCGCCCAGGAACAGCGAGAACGGGTCGAGGTACATGGTGATCTTGGCGACCCGCGCGAGCTCGGGCCGCGAGCCCCATGGCGCGTTCGACAGGCTCACACCCTCGGCGACCAGCGACGGCTCGCGGCTGAAATGCACCTTGAGCGGCACGCGCGCCGTGAGCTGGCGGCCGGTGACGCGGCGGACCTGCTCCTCGAGCCGGCTCTGGTAGCGCGAGAGGTCGCGCGTCTTGCCCCAGACGAAGATGCCGGCCGCGACGACGGGCACGACCACGACCGCGGTCCAGAGGGCGAGCCGCCAGCGGATACGCATTGCCGTCGTCGTCTCCCCTACTCGCTGTCGTTGGCGATCGAGAAGCCGAATGCCTCGACGGTGCGGCGGAAGTGAGGCGGCTCCTCAGCCTGGACCTTGAGCTCGCCCTTGCCCGAGGGATGGGGCAGCGTGATGCGACGCGCGTGCAAGTGCAGCTTGCGCGCCTCGGCGAGCGACGTGAGCAGCGCTTCCTCGCCGCCGTACTTGCGATCGCCCAGGATCGGACAGCCGATCTCGGCGCAATGGACGCGCAGCTGGTGCGTGCGGCCGGTGCGCGGCCACAGCGCCAGCAGCGCCGCCCGCCGGCCGGCGCGATCCATCTCGCGGAAATGGGTCAGCGCCTTCTGCCCCTCCTCGTGGTCGACCTGCATCGTCTCGCGGTCGCGCGCGCCCGGCCGCTTGGCGAGCGGCAGGTCGATCGTGCCGTCCTTGCGCGGCGGCACGCCGACGACCACGGCCCAGTAGAGCTTCTCGGTCTCGCGGTCGCGGAACGACCCGGCAAGCCGCTTGGCCGCCTGGCCGGTGCGGGCGATCAGCAGCAAGCCGGACGTGTCCTTGTCGAGACGGTGGACGAGGCGCGGCCGGTCCTCGTAGCCGAAGCGCAGTGCGTCGAGCATGCCGTCGACATGGCGCTCGGTGCCGCTGCCGCCCTGAACGGCCAGGCCCGACGGCTTGTTGAGCGCGATCACCATGTCGTCGCGGTAGATCACCAGCTTCTGGATCTCGGCGGCATCGCGGTCGGACACGGCGGGCCGTTCCTTGACCGGCTGGGCGGTCGGCGGGGGTGGCGCCGTGACGCCGGGCGGCAAGCGCACGGTCTGCCCAGGCTCGACCCTGTCCTTGCCCTCGACCCGCTTGCCGTCGACCCGGACCTGGCCGGTGCGCAGCAGCTTCTGCAACGCGCCGTGGCTCAGCGCGGGATAATGCCGCTGGAACCAGCGGTCGAGCCGAAGTCCGGCCTCGTCCTCGGAGACGGCGCACATCTGGACGGTGTCGCTCATGGCGCGCAACCTACGGGACAAGCTAAAAAGCGTCCATGGAATCGGTGTCGCTGGCCACGCTCACCTTCGCCCACCCCGCCGCGTCCCGGCCGGCGCGGGTTTCGGCGAGCCTGCACTTGCCGCCCGCGGACGGCGGGCCCCATGCCTGCATGGTGATCCTGACCAGCAGTGCCGGCGTGCAGCGCCATCGTGAGCATTATTATGCACAGGCGCTCAACGACGCGGGCGTGGCGGCGCTGATCGTCGACAGCTTCACCGGCCGCGGCGTGCGCCGCACGGTGGCCGACCAGACCCTGGTCTCGGCCTCTCAGATGGAAGGCGATGCGTTCGCGGCCCTGGCCCACCTCCGTTCCGATCCGCGAATCGATCCGGCCCGGATCGGCGTGATGGGCGTCTCCAAGGGTGCAGGCGCCACACTCAACGCCGCGATCGCCGTGCGCCAGCGCTGGCGGCCGGGCTTCTCCCACCTGTTCGACCTCCACGTCGCGATCTGCCCCGGCGCCACCGCCCAGCACCGCGACCCGACCACCCAGGATCGGCCGATCTTCTTCATGCTGGCCGGCCGCGACGATTACACGCCGGCGCCGATGGCGATCGCCTACGCCCAGCGCATGCGCACGGCCGGCCACGGCCGCATCCGGGTCAAGGTCTACAGTGGCGCCCATCACGGCTGGGAATCGCTGGGGCCGGTGTTCGACGTCAAGGACGCCGAGAACTGGTCGTGCTGCACTAATTTCATCGAGGACGACGGTAGCCACTTCGCGGTCGCTGCCGGTCGCGCTTTCAGCGAACCCGACTACCAGGCGTGGGCACGCCGGCACTGCGTCACCCGCGGCGCCCGGGCCGGCGGCGGCACGGCCGCCCTGAAGCAGCGGGCGACCGGCGATTTGCTGGATTTCCTGGCGACCCACGGCTTCGTCTCCAGCGCCGTTGCAAAACCGCCACAGCGCGACATCATTCGCGGCCAGACACCCTCCCGGACGTGAGTCGGTGCGGTCCGGTCGCTACACTTCGACTGTGAGACGCGTTTCCCTGCTTGTCGCCGTGCTGGCGTTCTTCGCTCTGCTGCTGGGGGCCTCTCCTTCTTTTGCCGAAGAGCCGCTGTGGACCGGATCGCGTGCCGCCGAAGCGCGCACGCAAACCCTGCTGAAGACGCTGCACGCCGCGGGCGACCATGGGCTCGATCCCCAGTGGTACGGCGTCGACCGCATCGAGCAGGCGCTCAAGTCGTCGGCCGACGGCGACCGCACCGAACAGATGATCGGTGAGGCATTCGCGGCCTACGCCAGCGACATCTCGACCGGCCGCATCAACGCCAACAGCATCGACCCCGACATCTCGATCGAGCAGCGCAAGGTCTCGCGCGCCGACCTCCTGAAATCCGCCGCCGACGCCGCCGATTTCGGCGCGTGGCTGGCCTTGCTGGCGCCCAAAGGCGACTATCCGGCGCTGCAGAAGGCGCTGGCGACGTTGCGCCAGAAGCGTGCCGCCACGACCTATACCCCGGTCCCCACAGGCGATGCGCTGAAGCCCGGCATGATCGACGCCCGCGTGCCGCTCCTGCGCAAGCGCCTGGGCGAACTCGAGCTGGCGGTGCCCGCCCCCACCGCCCTGCCGGAATTCTACGACGACGCGCTGGTGGCCGTCGTGAAGTCCTACCAGGAGACCAAGGGCCTCACCGTCGACGGCGTCATCGGCGCCAACACCACGCGCTCGCTCAACACCTCGCTCGACGACCGCATCGAGCAGGTCGTGGCCAACCTCGAGCGCCGCCGCTGGCTGGCGGAGGATCTCGGGCCCCGCTACGTCTTCGTCAACACCGGCGACTATTCGATGGTGTTCGTGAACGACGGCAAGCCGGTCTTCCAGAGCCAGGTGATCGTCGGCACGCCCAAGCATCCGACACCGGAAATCCAGTCGACCATGTACGGCTTCCAGACCAATCCCTATTGGACGGTGCCGCAGTCGATCTCAGGCGACGAATACCTGCCGCTGCTGCGCCGCGATCCCTATGCGCTGGCCAGCCAGGGCTTCAAGATCTTCGCGAGCTGGAGCGACAACGATTCGGAGATCGACCCGGGCACCGTCGACTGGAACTCGATCAACCCCAAGGCCTTCCCCTATCGCGTGCGCCAGGAGCCGGGCGCCACCAATGCGCTGGGCTACATTTTCTTCCCGTTCCAGAACAAGTACGGGATCTACATGCACGACACGGCCTCGCGCTGGCTGTTCACCGAGGGCAGCCGCAACTTCAGCCACGGCTGCATCCGCCTGCAGAACCCGCTCGACTTCGTCGAGAAGGTGTTCAGCGGCCGCGCCTCCTTCGACCGGGCGCGCGTGCAGCGAGCGATCGACGGCGGCGAGCAGGTCCACTTCAGCTTCCCCGAATCGGTGAAGCTCTACGTGACCTATCGCACGGTGAGCGCCGCGGCCGACGGCACGCCGACCTTCCGCGACGACGTCTACGGCCGCGACCGCAAGGTCGTGGCGGCAATGGCCAAACCGCGCAGCTGACGGCTGAATCGTCCCCTCCCGGAGGGGACGCTTTGGATGCCGATGGTACAAGGGTTTTAGGCGAATCGTCCCCTATTCTGCCTCACCCCTCACCCCCCCTAGTCGGGGGACGTGACCGAAGGCCGAAGGGGGAAGGGCCTCAGTCGAGGCCCTATCTCTTCTTCCCGCGCAGCTTCTTCCAGTATTCGAGGCGCTTCACGATCTCACGCTCGAAGCCGCGTTCGACCGGCTTGTAGAATTCCTCGCGCGCCATGCCGTCGGGGAAATAGTTCTGGCCGGAGAAGCCGTGGGCGGTGTTGTGGTCGTACTCGTAGCCCTGGCCGTAGCCGATCTCCTTCATCATCTTGGTCGGGGCATTGAGGATATGCATCGGCGGCGTCAGCGAGCCGTATTGCTTGGCCGAGCGCTTGGCAGCGCCATAGGCGGCGTAGCCGGCGTTCGATTTCGGCGCGGTGCCGAGATAGATCACGGCCTGGGCGATGGCGAGCTCACCCTCGGGCGATCCCAGGCGATCGTAGGTATCCCAGGCGGCGAGCGTCTGGGTCAGCGCATTGGGGTCGGCCATGCCGATGTCTTCGACGGCAAAGCGCACGAGCCGGCGGGCGATGTATTTCGGATCCTCGCCGCCGTCGAGCATGCGGGCAAAGTAATAGAGCGCCGCGTCGACATCGGAGCCGCGCAGCGACTTGTGCAGGGCGCTGATCAGGTTGTAGTGCGCTTCCTGCGCCTTGTCGTAGAGCGGCGCGCGCTTCTGCAGCAGCGTCGCCAGCCGCTCGGGCGGCAGCGGTCCCGGCTCCTTGAGCTGGGCGAGTTGCTCGGCGAGGCCAATCAGGTAACGCCCATCGCCGTCGGCCATGGCGAACAGCGCCTGCCGGCCCGTCGCGTCGACCGGCAGCGTGAGGCCGAGCGCTGCCTCGACCCGCGCCAGCAGCGTCTCGAGCGCGGCCTCGTCGAGCCGCCGCAGCACCAGCACCTGGCAGCGCGAGAGCAGCGCGGCGTTGAGTTCGAACGAGGGGTTCTCGGTCGTGGCGCCGATCAGTGTGACGGTGCCATCCTCGACGTAGGGCAGGAAGCCGTCCTGCTGGGCGCGGTTGAAGCGATGGATCTCGTCGACGAACAGCAAGGTCGCGCGGCCGTCGCGGCGGCGCGCACGGGCGGCCTCGAATATCTTGCGCAGGTCGGCGACGCCCGAGAACACGGCCGACAGAGGCTCGAAATGCAGGTCGACGGCCTCGGCCAGCAGCCGCGCGATGGTGGTCTTGCCGCAGCCCGGCGGGCCCCACAGGATCAGCGACGAGAGTTTCCTGACTGCGAGCATGCGGCCCAGCGGGCCGTCAGGACCGAGCAGATGGTCCTGGCCCAGGATGTCGCCGATCGCCTTCGGACGCAGCCGCTCGGCCAGCGGCGTGGGGGCGAGAGACGCGAAAAGCTCGGCCATCCTTGGCGCCCCCGTCAGCGGAACTGGACGGTGGAGACCATGCCTTCCCGGCCGACGCTCATGCTCGTGACACCGGCGGTAATGCGCTTCTTGAGATCGGAGACGCTCTTCACTTCCTGGCCGTTGATGGCGATCACCATGTCGCCCGCGCGCAGGAAACGCGCCGCGTAGGAGCCGGCCTTGACCTCGACCACGCCGACGCCCGGCTTCCATTCGATCAGGCCCATCTCCTCGGCCACCGCCGGCGAAAGATTGACCACGGTGGCGCCATTCAGCGGCTGGCGACCGTCGAGCACGGCGCGGTCGCGCGGCGGGTCCTCGGGCGGCGCGGCGAGCGGCAGTTGTAGCGTGAGCTCCTTGCCGGCGCGCAGGACCTTGACCGGCACCGTCTCGCCGACGCTGAGCGTGGCCAGCCGGAAGCGCAGGCTCGCCTCGTTGTCGATCCGCTGGTCGCGCAGGCCGACGATGACGTCGTTGCGCTTGATGCCGGCCTGTTCGCCCGGCCCGCCGGCGAAGACGTCCTTGACCACGAGGCCGGCCGGGCGCGGCAGGTTGAGGCCGGTCGCGAGGTCGGCGGTCACCGGCTGCATGGAGATGCCGAGCCACGGCCGCACGATGCGGCCGCCCGAGGTACCGGTGTCGATCAGGCGCGCCACGATGTTCGAGGGTGTGGCGAAGCCGATGCCGACCGAGCCGCCGGTCTGCGAGTAGATGGCGGTGTTGATGCCGATCAGGCGGCCGTCGAGGCTGACCAGCGCGCCGCCGGAGTTGCCGGGATTGATGGCGGCGTCGGTCTGCAGGAAAAAGCTCGAATCGTTGACGCCGCCGGCCGAGCGGGCGACCGCCGACACGATGCCGCTGGTCACCGTCTGCGACAGGCCGAACGGATTGCCGATCGCCAGCACGACGTCGCCGACCTCGATCGAATCGGAATCGCGCAGCTCGAGGAAGGGGAACTTCTCGCCCGCGCCGTCGATGCGCAGGAGAGCGAGGTCGTAGCGGTCGTCCTGGATCACGATCTTGGCGTCGAATTCACGGCGGTCCGACAGCACGACGCGGATCTCGTCGGCGCCGCGCACGACGTGGGCGTTGGTGACGATCAGCCCGTCGGGCTTGGCCAGCACGCCCGAGCCCAGCGAGTTCTGGACCCGGCTGCCGCCATCCTGGGGCATACCCGGAAACGGGAACGGCACGCGGCGCTGCACGCGCGTGGTCGTGGCGGTGTAGATGTTGACGACGGCGGGCGAGACCTTCTTGACCAGCGGCGCATAGGAGAACTGGAGCGAGTCGCGGCTGCTCGGCAACGGCTGGGCCGCCGCCTGGCCGGCCATCGCGCCTGCCGCCACGATCAGTGCTACCCAAAATACCCGCCGAATCATTCTGCCTGCTCCTTGCCGGTCCGCGATGTGCGGTTCGTCTTATGGCAAATCAGGGACCAAATCACGCGCGACGATGGCCGATTGGCTGATACGATCCGGCGATGGCCATAGGACCCTTCCGCCGAGCAGCCGACGCCGCGCATTCGCGCCTGCCGGCCGTCCTGTGGAACGTCGTCCGTGCGGCCATGACCGCGCTCGCCACGCCCCTGCGCTTCAGCGCCAAAACCGGCCATTTCCGCAGCAGTTTCGCCGGCGCGGCGGTGACGGCCAACGGCCGGCCGCTGCCCTGGTACACTTACCCGGCGATCGATTTCCTGACGCCGCGCGATTTTTCGGGTCGCTCCGTGCTGGAATTCGGCGGCGGCCAGTCGACGCTGTGGTGGCAGGAGCGCGCGCGCTCGGTGCTGACCTTCGAGAGCGATCCCGAGTGGGAGACGCGTATCGCCGCCCGACGCCAGCCCAACCTTGAGTTGCACCACATGGCGATCGAATTGCCGGACGAGGACTGCCTGGCAGAGATCGCCCGCCGGCTCGGGGGCCGGAAATTCGATGTCATCGTGCTCGACGGTCATCTGCGGCGCGAGTTGGTGGCGGTGGCGTTCGACCACCTGGCCCCAGGCGGCGCAATCGTACTCGACGATGCCGAGGGCTACGACGTCCAGGGTGAAATCCACTGGCGCGACTGTCGGCGGATCGATTTCTTCGGCTTCGCGCCCGGCGTGGCGCTGCGCCACTGCACGTCGCTGGTGTACGCAGGCGACTGCTTCCTGCTGCGGCCCGATGCCAGGATGCCGTCGCATGAGGAGATCGCCTGAGCGAGCTCAGCCGCAGCGCGAGTACCCGCAGTTGAGGCAGATGTCGCAGCCTTCCTGGTGATTGAGCGCGGCCGCGCCGCAGTTGGGGCACTGGCCGAGCTTGGGCGGCATGTCCTGGCTGCCGGCAACGGGCTCGCCCAAGGGCCCCCTTTGCCCGGCCGCGAGTTTCAGTCGTTTCTGCACAGCCTCCTCGATCAGCGGAGCGTCTGCGGCGCTCAGGAAACCGATGTCGATCAGGTGGCGCTCGATCACGCCGCCGATCGCGGCCAGCAGCGAGGGCACGTAGCGGCCCTCCATCCACTGCCCGCCGCGCGGGTCGAACACGGCCTTCAACTCCTCGACCACGAACGACACGTCGCCGCCCCGGCGGAACACCGCCGAGATCATGCGGGTCAGCGCCACGGTCCAGGCGTAGTGCTCCATGTTCTTGGAGTTGATGAAGATCTCGAACGGCCGACGGCGGCCGTCCTGCATCACGTCGTTGATGGTGATGTAGATCGCATGGTCGCTGCCCGGCCATTTGATCTTGTAGGTCTTGCCCGGCAGGTCTTCCGGCCGGTCGAGCGGCTGGGCGATGTAGACGACACGGTCGTCGGCCTCGAGCGGCGTGGAGATCGGCACGAGTTTCGCCGCCTCGACGACGGACTTCACCTCGAGCACGGCGCCGGTGACGTCGTTGGGACGGTAGGTCGTGCAGCCCTTGCAGCCTTCGGCATAGGCCTGTTCGTAGACGTGCTTGAAGTCCTCGAAGGAAATGTCCCTGGGCAGGTTGATGGTCTTGGAGATCGAGCTGTCGACGTAGTCCTGCGCCGCGGCCTGCATGGCGAGATGGTCGGCCGGCGTCAGCGTCTGGGCATCGACGAAGACGTCTTGCGGCGGCGCCTCGTTGCCCTTGAGCGCGCGCCAGCGGCGGAAGGCGTGATCTTCCACGCTCTCCTCGCGGCGCGTGCCGTCGGGCTGCAGCACGTGGCGGGTGTGGCTGAAGGCGAAGACCGGCTCGATGCCCGACGAGACATTATCGGCCAACAGCGAGATCGTTCCAGTGGGCGCGATAGAGTTCAGCAGCGCGTTGCGTATGCCGTAGCGGCCGATCGCGGCGCGCACGTCATCCGGCAGCGTCTTGATCGTCTCGCCGCCGAGATAGCGCGCCTTGTCGTAGAGCGGGAAGCTGCCTTTTTCCGCCGCGATATCGGCCGAGGCGAGATAGGAAAGCCGCTGCACGGCACCCAGCCAGAGCCGCGTGAGTTCGACGGCGCGCGGCGAGCCGTAGCGTACGCCACACAGCAGCAGCGCATCGGCCAGGCCCGTGACGCCGAGCCCGATGCGGCGCTTGGCCTTGGCTTCCTTCTCCTGCTGCGGCAGCGGGAAGCGCGAGACGTCGATCACGTTGTCGAGCATGCGCACCGCGACCGGCACCAGCCGCTCCAGCGCCTCCGCGTCGAGCCGCGCCGCCGGCGTGAACGGGTCCTTCACCAGTCCGGCGAGGTTGATCGAGCCGAGCAGGCACGCGCCATAGGGCGGCAACGGCTGTTCGCCGCAGGGATTGGTCGCCTGGATGGTTTCGCAATACTGGAGATTGTTCCGGCGGTTCACGCGATCGATGAAGATCACGCCCGGCTCGGCGCAGTCGTAGGTCGCGCGCATGATACGCTCCCACAGTGCCTTCGCCTTCACCGTCTTGTAGGTCTTGCCGCCGAACACCAGCGCCCAATCGGTGTCTTCCTTGACCGCCTTCATGAAGGCGTCGGTCACCAGCACCGAGACGTTGAACATGCGCAGGCGCTTGGCGTCGCGCTTGGCGTCGACGAAGGCCTCGATGTCGGGATGGTCGCAGCGGAGCGTCGCCATCATGGCGCCGCGGCGGCTGCCCGCGCTCATGATCGTGCGGCACATTGCGTCCCACACATCCATGAACGACAGCGGGCCCGAGGCATCGGCGCCGACGCCCTTCACCGGCGCGCCGTTTGGACGAAGCGTCGAGAAGTCGTGCCCGATGCCGCCACCCTGCTGCATGGTGAGCGCGGCTTCCTTCACGTTGTCGAAGATCGACGCCATGTCGTCCTCGATCGTGCCCATGACGAAGCAGTTGAAGAGCGTGACGGAGCGCCCGGTCCCGGCGCCGGCAATCACGCGGCCGGCAGGCAGGAACTTGAAGCCCGACAGCGCCTCCTCGAAGCGGCCGGCCCACAGCTCCGGGTCGCGCTCGGGCGCCGCCAGCGCACGCGCCACCCGCTTCCAGGTGGCTTTCAGATCGGCATCTGAAGCCCCCGAATCGTTGCGAAAGCGGTATTTCATGTCCCAGATGCGCTGGGAAACCGGAGCCCATTCCATGGCTAAAAAGTAAGCGTCAGAACAGGCGATATCAACAGGATTGTTCTAGGTTCGTTCCTGTCGGACCAGCTCGGCCGTCGCCCCTTCGATGCGCTCGCGCAGCGTCGCCATGAAGGCCTCGCGGCCGAGGCCCGGGGCGATTGGCGGCAGGACCTCGACCGTGATCGTGCCGGGCCGCTTGAGCCATTTGCGGCGGCCCCAGAACAGGCCCGAATTGAGCGCCACGGGCACGACGGGAACGCGGAGCTGGCGGTACAGCGCTGCCGTACCGACCTGGTACGGCAGCTCGCTGCCCACAGCGACGCGCGTGCCCTCCGGAAAGATCAGGATCGACCGGCCCTCGCCGATCGCGGCCTTGGCCTGGCGCACAAGGCCGCGCAGCGCCGGGGCGCCGTCGCCGCGCGCCACCGCGATATTGCCGGCGCGCGCCATCGCCCAGCCGACGATGGGAATGAACAGCAGTTCACGCTTCAGCACGATCGCGGCGTTCGGGAACAATTTCGTGAACGCCAATGTCTCCCACGACGACTGATGCTTGCAGGCGAGAATGACCGGTCCCTTAGGCAGGTTCTCCATACCGACCACGCGATGGCGCAGTCCGCAGGTCAGTCGAAGCCACGCCAGGATGAAGTCGATCCACAATGTCGCCCAGGCAATCACGGCGCGCCGCGGCAGCAGCAGGATCGGAGAGCCGGCGAGCGCGATGACGACGCTGCCGGCGTACCAGCCGGCATTGAAGCAAAGCGAGCGCAGCCAGAGGGAAAGGCCAGTCATGCTTGTCGCGCCAGTTTTAGTGGCATAATGTCCGGCCGCAAGCACATCTAGTGGGACCCCCCGCGCCCCGACATGCAAGTTACCTGTCCCAATTGCGGGGCACGCTACGCTGTAGACCCCCTGGCGATCGGTCCGGTGGGCCGCATCGTACAGTGCGCCCGATGCACCCATAGGTGGTTGCAGACCGTCGCCGCGGCCAAGACCGCCGCCGCGGCCCGTGACGCCGTCGAAAGTGCCATGAACTCGCCGTTGACCGCGCCCAAGCCGGTGGCGGCCGTGTCGGCGTTCGCCGGTGACCCATCGGAACCGGCGCCCACCGACTCGCCGGCAAGTGCGCCATCCAGCGCACCTTCCCTGGGGTCTGCCGTGCAATTCGAGCCGGCGCCCGATCTCGTCATCCGCCCGCCCCGCCAGCGCTCGTCATTGCCGGCGGTGATCGCACCCCGGCGCAGGCTTCGTCCTTCGACGACGGTGCTGGTCGCCGCCGCCGCCGTGGTCGCGGGGGTGGTCATCGTGGCCGCGGCCGTCTACTTCTTCGGCGACGCGCTGCTCGCCAAGATACCGCCCGAGTGGCGCAGGGTGCTCAACCTGCCTTGAGAGAGACCGCCGTGACGACCGACCGACCGACCGTTTCCATCCGCTTCTCCGCCGCCGAGATCGCCGCGCGCGTCGATGTGATGGCCGAGGAACTCGCGGCCAAGCTGCCGCCCGACACGCTGGTGGTATCGGTCCTGAAGGGCAGCTTCGTGTTTGCCGCCGACCTGATCCGCGCGCTGAGCCGCACCGGCGCCGACTGGTCGATGGATTTCCTCACCCTGTCGAGCTACGGCATCGGCACCGAGACCAGCGGCTCGGTGCGCGTCGTGCGCGACATCGTCGACGATGTGCGCGGCCGCGACGTGCTGCTGGTCGACGACATCCTCGAGTCCGGCCTCACCCTCTCCTTCGCCCGGACCCTGATCAAGGAACGCGGCGCCAACCGGGTGTGGATCTGCACCCTGCTCGACAAGCCGCACAAGCGACGCACCGAGCTCAAGGCCGATTTCACCGGCTTCGAAGCCGGCGACGAGTTCCTGGTCGGCTACGGGCTCGACTGGGCGCACCGTTTCCGAGGCCTGCCCTACATCGGCGTGGTCGAAAAGACCGGCTGACGGCACGCAACCTGCCCAGGGGCAGGCCGTTTACAGAGGGCGAGGAGCGCTCTCCCCCAGCTCCCCGCGGAAACGACTGGGCCCGCCGGCCTGCCATTTGCAGCGGCGGGCCTTTCTTCGTGCACTATCTGGCGCTTGGCCGAGGCCGGGCCGCCATGACCCAAAGTCCGCCGCCTGCGCCGGCACTGCATGAAACACTCGGCGTTCGGCGTGGTCGCGCTCCTGCTCCTGCTCCTGATCGTGGTTGTCGTCGTCGTCGCGATCACGGTCCGCCTGATACGCGCCGGAGGTGCACAGGCAAACCTCCTCGCCCCTGAAATGACGGGGACCGCGGCAGACGCTGAACGCGATCAGTAGGTCTTGAGCAGGCGGTCGATGTAGTCGAGTTCTTCCTTCGGCCGCGCCTGCTCGCCGGCGCGGCGGCGCAGCTCGTCGAGGATCTCGCGGCTCTTCTGGCGGTCGAGCTCGAGCGGGACCTTGTCGGTGCCGCTGTCGACGGAGTCGCCGTAGTTGCCGTCCGAGCGGCCCAGCGGATCGCGGTCCTCGCTCTTCTTCTCGCGGTCCTCGATCTCGGCAGCGTCCTGGTTGTTGCCGGGGCCGCGGTTGCGCATCTGCTCGGCCATGTCGCCCATGCCCTGCTGCAGGTTGTCGAGCGCACGGCGCTGGGCACGCGAGGCCTCGCGCGAGTCGCCGCGGCGCAACGCCTCCTCGGCCTCGCGCATCGAGCGCTCGGCGCGACCCAGCGACTCGGGCATCGGCATGCCGTTCTCGTCGAGCTTCTTCATGAAGTCGCCGAGCTGGTTGCGCAGGCCCTGCTGCTGGCCGCGCTGGCCTTCGCCCCACTGGCCGTCGCCTTGCTGGCCCGGTTGCCGGCCTGGCTGCTGACCTTGCTGGCCGCGTTGTCCCTGCTGGCCTTGCTGGCCCTGTTGCTGGCGACCCTGGCGCTCTGATTCACCCAGCAACTGGTTCTCCCGCCGCGCCATGCGGTCGAGCTGGTTCATCATCTCGCGGCCCTGCTGGTTGCCCTGCCCCTGCTGGCCCTGCTGCTGGCGCTGCTGGCCCCGCTGGCCGGGCTGGGCCATCATCGGCGTCGCGTTCTCCATCATCTTGCGCAGCTCCTCGAGCGCGCGCTTGGCGCCCTCGCGGTCGCCGTTCCGGGCCATCTCGCGAATCTTGTCGAGCATCTTCTGCAGGTCGTCGCCGGTGATGGTGTTGTTCGGATCCATCTTCTCCGCCTGCTCCATCATGCGGCGGCGCTCTTCCGGATCCTGCATCTTCTCGGCCATCTCCTTCTGCCAGCGGTCCATGGCGCTGTAGAGCTGCTGGATCAGCTTCTCGATCTCCTCGTCGCCCGCCTGGCGCTGCATGGCGTCGCGCAGCTCCTGGCGCGCCTGCTCGAGGGCGCGCTGGGCGTCGTTGGCCGCCCCGTTTTCCAGCCGCATGGCGAGGTCCCACAGCAGCTTCTGGGCCTCGGTAATGTGCTCCTTGTCGCCACTCTCGGCCAACTGCCAGCCGCCTATGCGCAGGCCGAGCTGGACCACCGGATCGTCGCGGTAGCTCTTGGGGTCGTTGCCGATCAACGTCATGCCGTCGATCACGTCGGAGCGCAGCGCCCTCGGGTCGCGCGTGAGCTGCTTGCGCAACACGATCAGCGCGCGCGCCGTCGGATCGTTGAACACGCGCTCGGGCAGCAGGAAGGTCTGCACCGAACTGCGGCCCTTCTGGCCCAGCGCATCGGTGGCGAACAGCATCATCGTCACCTTGAGCCCCGCCCACGGCGAGCTGGTGAGGTCGCGCACGAAATTGTCGGACACCTTCTTCGAGCCGCCCGGCACCGGCAAGTCGATGCGCATGACGTCGGGCTCGTCCTCGTCGGTCAGCATGTCGGAGCCCAGCACCGAGCCGTGCAGGCGGACCTGGAGCTGCACGCCGGTCACGCCGAAGTCGTCGCCGGCGATGTAGTCGACCTTGGTCGACCATTTGTCGACGCCGACGCTGCGCGCGAACTCGATGGTCGGCGCCAGGTCGGGAATGATGTGGAGCTTCCACTGCGCCTGGCGGTCGCCGCGCGCCTCGAGCGCGATCTCGCTGCCCGAGGTGATGGTCTGCTCGATCTGGTACTTGCCCTTGCCGACGGTATTGAACTCGACGCTCTTGCCGTCGACGGTGAGCTTGGGCGGATGGCGGCCGCGCGTGTCGTCGACGAAGCCCGCGATCTTGGAGCCGACCGGCACGCGCAGGAGCTTGTCGTGCTCGGCCATGTCGAGATAGACCGGCGGCTTGCCGGTATAGGCCGGCGGTGCGATCCACAGATTGGCGACCACCGGCGGCGGCGGCGGAAAGGCCGGTATGAAGGCCGCGGCCATGCGGTCCGGGCGCCAGCCGCCGGCGATCACCACGGCCACGACCAGCGCCAGCAGCGGCACCACGCGCAGCGCCCAGGTATCGAGCAGCGCCAGGCCGGGGCGCGGCGGCCTGTTGGCGAGCCCGGCCAGGCGCTCGGCCTCGCGGCGGCGGTGGGCCTGCCACAAAGCTGCGGCCATCGGATCGCTTTCGCCGGCGGCGAGCTGGTCCTGGACGGCGACCAGCGGGCGATGGGCCACGCCCGAGTCGCGCTCCAGACGGCGGATGGCGGCGTCGCGCAACGGCCAGCGGAAGCCGCGCAGCAGCCACCCGCCAAGGCCGGCAAAGCCGACGGCGAGGGCGGCGAGAATGCCGGTATGGACCCAGGGATCGAGCCCGGCGAAGGCGTCGAGGTGTGCGGCCGCCACGAACAGCGCCACCATCGACACCAGCGGCATCAGCCGGGGCCACAGCCCTTCCCACGCGAGCGCCGCACGCGCCAAACCGATCTTGCGCTCCACTCCGAAGCCTTCGATCGTCCTGGTCTGCGTCGCGTCCATCGCGTCCTTTCGGGCTCTAGGTCTTGGGCTTCTCCATCCAGGGCGGGAACCGCTCGGCGGAGAGCATGTCTTCGATCGACGGTCTGGGCCGAGTGACCGCAAATCGCGTGCCATCGACCATGACTTCCGGCGCCAGCGGACGGGTGTTGTAGCTCGACGCCATCACCGCCCCGTAGGCACCTGCAGAGCGTACCATGACGAGATCGCCGGCAGATAGCCGCGGCAAATCACGGTTTTGTGCCAGGTAATCCCCCGATTCGCAGATCGGCCCGACAATGTCGCAGCGGATCGTGGCCGCATCGGGGCGCGGCTGGCGCACCGGTACGATGTCGTGCCAGGCCTCATACAAGGTCGGCCGGATCAGGTCGTTCATCGCCGCGTCGACGATGACGAAGGTCTTGGAGGCGCCCGGCTTGACCAGGATGACCTCGCCCACCAGCACGCCCGCTTCGCCGACCAGGCGCCGGCCGGGCTCGAAGGTGAGCTCGCAGTCGAGGCCCTTGGTCGTCTTCTTCACCACCGCCAGGAATTCCGCGATCGAGGGCGGCTTCTCCTTCTTGTAGGTGATGCCGAGCCCGCCGCCGATGTCGAAGCGGTCGATCTTGTGGCCGTCGGCGCGCAGCTGGGCGATGAACTTCGCCACCTTCGCGATCGACTTGGCATAGGGCGCCAAGGTCGTGAGCTGCGAGCCGATGTGTATGGCTATGCCGACCACGCGCAGGTGCGGCAGCTTGCTGGCCACGGCGAAGGCGTCGCGCGCCAGGTTGAGGTCGATGCCGAACTTGTTGCCCTTCTTGCCGGTCGTGATCTTGGCGTGCGTCTTGGCGTCGACATCGGGATTGACGCGGATGGCGATGTCGGCGCGCTTGCCGAGCTGGCCTGCGACGGCATTGAGCGTCTCGAGCTCGGACACGCTCTCGACGTTGATCTGGCCGACGCCGGCCTGCAGCGCCGCCATCAGCTCACTGGCCTTCTTGCCGACGCCCGAATAGATGATGCGGTCGGGGGCGACGCCGGCGGCCAGCGCGCGCTTCATCTCGCCCTCGGAGACGATGTCGGCGCCCGCGCCCATCTCGGCGAACAGCTTGACGACGGCGAGGCTCGAATTGGCCTTCATGGCGTAGCAGACCGAGGCGTTCATGCCCTTCATGCCGGTCGTGAACTCGCGCAGCGCCGCACGCAGCGCGCCCGCCGAATAGCAGTAGAACGGCGTGCCGACCTGGGCCGCGATGGTCTTGAGCGCCACGCCTTCGGCGTGCATCTCGCCCTTCTTGTAGGCGAAGAAGCTCATAGGAACCTCTTGCGCGCGTCCTTGACCGCGCGCGCGACGTTGGCCGGTGCCGTGCCGCCGAAGCTCTTGCGGGCGGCGACGGACGCTTCCACCGTCAGCACCTTGTAGACGCCGCGATCGATGCCGGACTCGACGGCTTGCATCTCTTTCAGCGAGAGCTTGTCGAGATCGACGCCCTTGTCGGACGCGATGCCAACCAGCTTGCCGGTCACGTGATGGGCCTGGCGGAACGGCAGGCCGACCTTGCGCACCAGCCAGTCGGCCAGATCCGTCGCCACAGAGTAGTCGGCCGAGGCGACGGCGCGCATGCGCTGCGGGTTGGCCTTGAGGTCGCGCACCATGCCGGCCATCGCGGCGATGCCAAGCTCGAGCGAGTCCGCGGCGTCGAACAACGGCTCCTTGTCCTCCTGCATGTCCTTGCCATAGGTCAGCGGCAGGCCCTTCAGGATCGTGCACAGCGCCACGAAGGCGCCCATGATCCGCCCGACCTTGGCGCGCGTCAGCTCGGCAGCATCGGGATTGCGCTTCTGCGGCATGATCGAGCTGCCGGTGGTGAAGGCGTCCGACAGAGCGATGAAGCGGAACGGTGCGGAGCACCAGATCACGATCTCCTCGGACAGGCGCGACAGGTGCACCGCCGTCGTCGAGGCCGCGGCGATGAACTCGATCACATAGTCGCGGTCGGACACGGCATCGAGCGAGTTCGCCATCGGCCCGTCGAAGCCCAGCGCCTTGGCCGTGCGGTGCCGGTCGATCGGATGGGGCGTGCCGGCCAGTGCGGCGGCGCCAAGCGGCGATTCGTTCAGCCGCGCGCGGCAGTCGGCGAAGCGACTGCGGTCGCGGCCGAACATCTCGACATAGGCCAGCAGGTGATGGCCGAAGGTGATCGGCTGGGCCGTCTGCAGGTGGGTGAAGCCCGGCATGATCGTCGCCGAATACTGGTCGGCACGGTCGATAAGCGCCGCCTGCAGGTCGCGCAGCATCGCCTCGACCTTGTCGATCGTGTCGCGCACCCACAGCCGCACATCGAGCGCGATCTGGTCGTTGCGCGAGCGCCCGGTGTGCAGGCGGCCACCGGCCGGACCGATCAGCTGGGTGAGCCGCGCCTCGACGTTGAAATGGATGTCCTCGAGCTTGGTCGAGAACTTGAAGCGGCCGGCCTCGATTTCGCCCTGCACTTGCTTGAGGCCGCGCTTGATCGCCGCGCCATCCCTGGCCGTGAGGATGCCCCGGGCCACCAGCATTTCGGCATGTGCCAGCGAGCCCGCGATGTCCTGCGCATACAGGCGCTTGTCGAAACCGATGGAGGCATTGATCCGCTCCATGATCTCGGAGGGGCCGAGCTTGTAGCGCCCGCCCCACATGCTGTTGGAGCGGCTCTTCTTCACTCGCGCAGTCGTGTTCTTTCGTGCCATGAATAAACGCCAATGATCTTTTAGGAACGTGGGCTTATGACACATCCCGCACGATATTTCCTCTCCCGTCGCAGCCTCTTCGCGGGGGCCTTTTCCGTTCTCGCCGCCCCTGCCCTGGCTAATGTCGGCCCCGACCTTGCTAAGGGCACGCTGTCGAAGTTCGAGATCGCCTCCGCTCCCAAGGCCCTGCCCGAGATCGCCTTTGCCGACGCCGACGACAAGGCGCTCGGTCTCGCTGACTACAAGGGCAAGGTGGTGCTGCTGAACTTCTGGGCGACGTGGTGCGCGCCCTGCGTCAAAGAGATGCCGAGCCTCGACCGGCTGCAGGCGGCGATGGGCAAGGACAAGTTCGTCGTCCTGCCGCTGTCGCTCGACGGCCCGTCCAAGCCCAAGGTCCAGCCGTTCTACAAGGACAAGAATCTCGCCAACCTCGGCATCTATTTCGACAAGGGCCGCAAGGTCCAGCAGGCGCTCGACGTGTCGGTGCTGCCGACGTCGATCCTGATCGATGGCCAGGGCCGCGAGATCGGTCGCCTGCTGGGTGAGGCCGACTGGGACAAGCCCGAGGCGGTCGCGTTGATGAAGGCGGCAGTGGGCTGAGGAGACGGCCCCGGGGAGCGAACGATGCGTGACTATCTGGCGTGGCGACTGGCGTTCGGCGTGGCGACGCCCTCGACCAACACCGTCGTGCAGCCCGAATACGACGACATGCGCCCGCCCGGTGTCACCAACCACCTCGCCCGCATGTCGATCGACGACATCCCGGTCCGCAGCAACGAGGACTTCGAAGAGCTGCTGCGCCTGATCGACCTGTCGCTCGAGGACGCCGTCGCGCGCGCCATGGACGCCAAGCCCAATGCCTTCATCCTCGGCATCTCCGCCCTCTCGGTGTGGGGCGGCACGCCGCAATGGGGCGAAGACCTCAAGAAGCGTATCCGCGCGGTGGCCAAAAGCGACATCCCCGTCTCGATCGCCTGCGACGCCGTCGTCGAGGCACTGAAGCGCCACGGCGTTAAGAGGAAGATCGCGGTGATGGAGCCCTACTATCCGACGATCGAGCCGCGATTGAAGGGCGTACTGGGCCCGCACGGCTACGAGATCGTCCGCTTCAACCACATGCGCGGCAAGAACCCTACCTCCTATTCGGTGCTGACCGCGCGCGACATGATCCAGGCCATCAAGTCGATCGACGGCGACGACATCGAGGCGATCGTGCAGTTCGGCGCCAACCTGCCGATGGCCAAGATCGCCGACGAGGCCGAGCGCTGGCTCGACAAGCCGGTGATCAGCGTCAACGTCGCCACCTACTGGCATGCCTGCCGGATGAACGGGATCGACGACAAGCTCTACGGCTTCACCCAGCTCTTCTCGCGCTTCTGATGGCCCGGCAGCCTCTCGACGGCGACGGACGGCGGGCGCGACTGGGCATCGTCGTGCCGAGCGTCAACACGGTGATGGAGCCGTGGGCCCAGCGCACCGTGCCCGAGGGCGTGAGCGTGCTGGCCGCGCGCATGTTCATCCCGCCCGCGACCACGCCCGAAGCCTTCATCGAGATGGACCGCAACGAGGGCAGGATGGCGATCCGCCAGCTCTCGAGCGTGCGACCCGACGTCATCGCCTACGGCTGCACCGCCTCGTCGATCGTCCAGGGCCTGGCCTACGACGCCCACCTGCGCGCCGAGATCGCCGCCGACTACAATGTGCCGTCGACCACGGCCGCGCATGCGATCGTAACGGCGACCGCGACGCTGGGCGCCCGCACCGTCGCCATCGTCTCGCCCTACACCAAGGACGTGGATGAGGCCGAGCACCGCTATTTCGAAGCCGCCGGGTTGAAAGTGGTGGGCGGCGCCTGCCTCGGCATCTCCGACGGCTTCAAGCTCGCCGAGCCCGATCCGGACATGCTGTTCGAACTCGGCCGCAGGGGCTTCGACCCGCGCGCCGACGCGCTCATCATGACTTGCCTCAACACGCGCTCGCACACCGTCATCGACCGGCTGGAGAAGGCGCTCGGCAAGCCGGTGATCACCTCGACCCAGGCGACCCTGTGGCATGCGCTGCGGCTGGCCGGCATCGCCGACCCCGTCGCGGGCTTCGGCCGACTGCTCGAACGTCATTGAGGAGGAACGCATGACCACGCCGCTCGACGCCCTGAAGACAATCCTTCCCATCGCGGGCTGGTCGCGCGACGTTTCCGCCGAAGCGTCGTTCGGCGGCACCGGCGACCCCATGATGCGCACGCCGCTCCAGGTCGGCGTCGCCGGCGCGGCGACGATCGCCGCGGCGGGACTGGCGGCGGCACATCTCTGGGAAGTGCGCGGCGGTCCCCGTCAGAACGTCGGCGTTGACCTGCGCCACGCAGGGGCCGCGATGCGCAGCGGTCACTACATGAAACTCGGCGATGGCGCCCTGTCGCCGGCGCGCAACGGCATCATGGGCTTTTATCCGACCAAGGACGGACGCTGGAGCTACCTCCATTGCAACTTTCCCAACCATCGCGCCGTGGCACTGAAGGTGCTGGGCGTGCCGGAGGATCGCGCCGCCGTGGCCAAGGCCGTCACCAACTGGACCGCCGCCGACCTCGAGGAGGCGATCATCATCAACAAGGGCGCCGGCGGCATGGTGCGCACGCGCGAAGAATGGACGCACCATCCGCAGGGTATCGCCGTCGCTGGCCTGCCGTTGCTGGAGATCGTGAAGATCGGCGACAGCAAACCCGAGCCGCTGCCGGCCGGCGACCGGCCGCTGGCGGGCATCCGCGTCGTCGACATCACGCGCGTGCTGGCCGGACCGACCTGCGCGCGCACACTGGCCGAGCACGGCGCCGACGTGATGAAGATCAGCGCCGCCCACCTGCCCAACCTCGGCTACCAGGAATGGGACACCGGCCACGGCAAGCTGAACGCGCAGCTCGACATGCGCCAACCCGACCAGCTGGAAACCCTGCGCGGCCTGATCTGCGACGCCGACGTCTTCTCGCAGGGCTATCGTCCCGGCAGCCTGGGCGCCCGCGGCCTCTCGCCCGAGGAGCTGATCAAGCTGCGGCCCGGTCTCGTCTGTGTCTCGCTGTCGGCGTTCAGCCACGCCGGCCCGTGGGCCACGCGGCGCGGCTTCGATACCGTCGTGCAGGCGGTGAGCGGTATGACCTTGCGCCAGGGCGAGGTCTTCCCTGGCAAGGAGCCCGGCCCGCAGTTCTACCCGCTGTCGGCGATCGACTATTGCACCGGCTATCTGATGGCCTTCGGCACGATGGTCGGGCTTGCCCGGCGCGCGCAGGAGGGTGGCAGCTGGATGGTGCGCATTTCGCTGGCACAAGTCGGCAAGTGGCTGGTCGATCTCGGCGAGGTGTCCCAATCGTCGCTGAAGGACGTGCCGGCGGAATTCGATACTGCCGAGATCGAGCGCTGGTCGACAACCAGCCAGACACCGTCGGGGCCGCTACGTCACTTGGCACCCGTGGCGCAATTGTCCGCGACGCCGGGTTGCTGGGCGCGGCCCTCGGTGCCGCTCGGCCATCACCCGCCGGTATGGCCGCCGCGCACTGCACACAGCGCGGCAGCGGACGACTGATCCGCCGCCTGCGCGACTAGCTCCTCCAGAAGAAGCCCGTGTGTCCTTCGGGTCTGGGCGTGCGCCGCGACG
The DNA here is from genome assembly GCA_041691635.1 of Hyphomicrobiales bacterium. GTDB lineage: Bacteria > Pseudomonadota > Alphaproteobacteria > Reyranellales > Reyranellaceae > Reyranella. Next base: position 66,280 of record JBEPUH010000001.1, on the reverse strand, counting down.
CGAACTCGGACGTCGTCGCCGCCCACGCGATCGCGCAGGTCGCGAAGAAGAAGCCGAGGATCGGATCGCCTCTGTAGACGAACACTGCCGCGACCAGACCGAAGACGACCCCACCAGCAAGCTGAACCATTTTACTCTCCACGATCAGTCTCCCTGATAGGACCTACCGGTGTCGTGGCGATGTTGCGGCGCAGCAAATCTGTTTCGTCGGTTTCGCGACCGTGGCGGTTACGCCCTATTGCTGGCGCGGCAGCGGCATTTGTCGAACTGGTGCAGCTCGACCATGTTGCCGCACGGATCGTTCATGAAGACCTGCGTGGAGTCGGGACTGGTAAGGCCCTCGATCATCCAATACTTCACCCCCATGCGCTCCAGCTCCTTGCGGGTCGCCGCGATGTCGCGAACCGCGAAAGCGATGTGCGGGCGTGTCGGGTCCTCGCCCGGCCCCTTGGCGACCGGCGAGGGCTGCGCGCCGCCGATCAGGTGGATTTGGCCCACCTCACCGACATTGATCCACGCCCCCGGGATGCCGGGAATGAACGGCCGCTTGGTGTCGTGCGGCAGGCCAAGCACGTCGTTGTAGAACTCCTTCGTTGCGTCGAGCTTCTCGGCACCGGTGTCGATGCGCACGCCGGTGTGATGGATCTCCATAATCTCGATGGCCATGGCGTCCTCCTGCCTCAGGGAAATGTCACGTCACCGTAGGGATAGAATTTCTTCAGGTCGACATTCTTGTACGGCAGGCCGTCGAGCCGGACCGTACCGAGGAACGGCTCGATCGGCTCGACCAGCAAAATCGTCTTGGCGAACCCTGAGTCGTCGAAGCCGCGGCGGAAGTGGACGCGGCTCTTGATGGCGATGGCGTTGAACTTCGAGGCGTCGTCGATCAGGGCGTTGAGGGGCAGCGGCTCCTGCACCTGGATGAGATAGCGGCTGAGGATCAGGACGTTGCCCTTGCCGAACGCGACCACGACCCAGAATTGCCCGTAGCCCTCGACCGCCTTCGTCACCGTGCCCTTGATGCGCACCGGCTGGCCGGCCGATTCGTCGGCGAGGCCACCCACGTCGTAGTCGAACGGATCGCCGGCCTTGATCCCCTTGGCCTGGAGTGCCGCGCTCAGCTTGCCGTCGGCGATGGTGGCGAACAATACGCCCTCCAGCCCCTGGTCGATGACCTCCTTCAATATCCACGTCGCGTAACCCGAACGGTCGCTGTGGTCGGCCAGCACCACCGGCGTCGCGCCCTTGGCGATCGCTTCCTTGGCGAGCCCGACACCGTCGGGAATGAGATGGACCTGGGCGGTGTGGATCAGCGCCTCGCGCCGGCGCCACGCCCACTCCGCCATGTCGTCGGCGACCTGGCGCGCGAGCTCCGGCTTGCCATTGGTCATGACCTGGAAGGTGAGACCGACATCGGGCACGTCGGCGAAGGGAAAGCCGAAGAAGACGTTCACATAGACGTCGGGCTCGCGCGCTTCCCAGATCAGCGCGCGCTGCACCATGTCCATCCACGGCGAGGCGCCGGTCCATTGCAGGACGGTCGGCGTAATGATCGGCACTTTCTGGGTGACGGTGGCGGGCGTGTAATCACCGCGGATCGCGCGCACCAGCATACGGGCTGCACGCTCGCCCTGCAGGTGGCTGTCGTAGTGCGGGAAATACTTCACGCAGAACGCCATGTCGGCGGCGGCGAGGAACTCCGCGTCCTCGTTGCCGTGCGGGTCGAAGGTGCCGACGATGAAGGCCTGGTGTCCCACCGCCTCGCGCACGCGCCGCGCGATGTCGGCCTCGGGCTTCGAGACTCCGCGCACGCCCATGGCGCCGTGCAGGCTGAGATAGACGCCGTCCCATTTGCCGCCCGCCTCGAGGCCCGCGATCATCCGGCCAAGGAAAGTCTCGTAGGCCTCCTGGGTGATCCACCCCGAGCCGGTGCCGGTCTTGGGCCACAGCGGCGATTCGATGCCGACCAGCTCGACGCCGTCGTACTCGCGCGCCACCTTCACGAAGCCGCCCATGTAGCCCTTGGGATCGTAAGCCAGCAGTTCCTCGCCGGCGGCGGGCGAGCCCTTGTAGGTGAAGTCGTCGAGGGTCGTGTCGTTCGACAGGAACGTCACGGTCTCATGGGCAAAAAACAGGACGGCGATGCGGATCGGGCGAGACATTGTGCTTTTCTCTTGCGCGGAAAGGGTTCGACGACAAGTCTTGCAAGAATTCGGGAGGAAACAAATGGCAAACCGCGTGATCGACGCCGACGGCCACATCTGCGAGCCGACCGCGGTGTGGAACGAGTATGTCGAGAAGCGCCACCGCGCCGACACCATCCGGGTCGAGCGCGACCCCGACGGGCGCGACTGGATCTCGATCAACGGCCGCGTCAGGCGCAACCTCCGCCCCGCCGCCGCCTGCGTGCCCTCGGGCATGGACGATCCCGACAAGGTGCCGACCTGGGACGACATCCTGCCCGGCTCCTACGACGGCGGCGCGCGCGCCACGGTGCTGGAGGAAGAAGGCATCGAACGCACCCTGCTCTATCCCTCGCTCCACCTGATGGCGGGCGACATCGAGGACCCCGCCGTCGCCGCCGCGACCTGCCACGGCTACAACGAATGGATCGCCGACATGTGCCGCGACGGCCGCGGCCGCCTCGACGCCGTCGGCATCGTGCCGCTGCAGGACGCCGGCGCGGCGGCGCGCGAGGCCGAGCATATCGCCAAGCTCGGGCTCAAGGGCGTGTGCTTCCGGCCCGAGCGCTACAAGGGCCTGGCGCTCTACGACAAGTCGCTCGAGCGCTTCTGGCAGACGGTGGCAGCCAACGGCCTGTTCGCCTCCGTCCACGGCAGCTTCGGCGCGCTGATGCCGAGCTTCGCCACCAGCCGCTACGACAACATGTTCTTCACCCACATGATCTGCCATCCGTTCGAGCAGATGGCGGCGGTGCTCGACATCGTGGCCGGCGGCGTTCTGCAGCAGCACCCGACGCTCAAGGTCGCGTTCCTCGAATCGGGACTGGGCTGGCTGGAGTACTGGCTCGACCGGCTCGACGGCCACTTCGAGTCGATGCGCCACCACGTGCCGTGGCTCACGCGCAAGCCGACCGAGCTGTTTCGCGAGCAGTGCTTCATCTCCATCGAGTCGGACGAGGCGCACCGCCTGCCGCGACTGAAGGAGATGGGCATGGACGGCTGCATCTTCTGGGGCGCCGACTATCCCCACTACGATTGCACCTATCCCGGCGCGGTAACCGAGCTCGAGGAGAACCTGGCGCCGTTGCCGCCGGCGCTGGCCGAGGGCGTGCGCTGGAAGACGGCGGAGCGGTTCCTGGGAGTCAAATAACCCGGTCGGCTAGTCGACGGTGCACTGCTTATTCGGCCATCGACGGATCAGCGCGCTTCGCCCAGGGCCTGGGCGTGCGGGAAGTCGGAGACGAAGAAAAAATCGGCGTCGATGGCCCGCACGAAGCGGATATTGTGGGCAGCGAACAAGGTCGACAGGTGCTTGAAGCGCCGCTCGGTCTCGCCCGTCGGCTGGTCCCAAACCTCGACCTGGATGATGCAGCGGTTCTTCGACAGCAAGCCGCGCAGGCCGTCGATCACTTCTGGCTCGTGGCCCTCGACGTCGATCTTAATGACCAGCAGCTTGTTGGCGAAGTCGAAGCGCTTGTCGATGGCAATGCCGTGGCACCTCACCGGATGGCGGACGTCGGGCTCGATCACGCGCGTGGCGCCGCGGTTGCGCGCGTTGCCCGGCTCGAGGGCGAAGGCGCGGTCGCCGTTGGACGCGGCGAGCTGCAGCGATTCGATCGCCGTCTGCGCCTGGTTCAGGAACAGGTTGGCCTGAAGCTGGGCATAGCTGATCGGGTCGGGCTCGAAGGCCAGGATGCGGTCGAACATGCCGCTTCTGTGGGCCTCCAGGGCATAGAGGCCCCAGTGTGCGCCGACGTCGAGGAACACCGCATCGGCCTTGCGCCGGCGCAGCTGCTCGGCTGCCAGGCCAAACAGCTCGGTGAACTGCGGCCGCTCCCACTTGCCGGCGATGAAGAGCTGCCAGTCGATGATGTTATTGCGGTCGAGCAGGAGCTGCAGGCCCATGCGCTGCTCGATGACGTAGCGGCGCTTGAAAATCCGGGCATAGCCCATCAGCAAGAGCCGGAATATTCCCCGCACGATAGGAATTCGTGCAACCGCCTGGGGAATATAGATCATGTACAATCCTACCCAGCAAACGGTTCGCTAGGCAACGCTGCCGCTATAGCCGCGTGGAATCAACGCGTCGGAACCGGCCGTTCGCCCGAATAGTCGTAGAAGCCGCGCTTGACCTTGCGGCCGATCCAGCCGGCCTCGACGTACTTCACCAGAAGCGGACAGGGCCGGTACTTGGAATCGGCCAGGCCCTCGTGGAGCACCTGCATGACCGACAAGCAGGTATCGAGGCCGATGAAGTCGGCGAGCTCGAGCGGGCCCATCGGATGGTTGGCGCCGAGCTTCATGCCGGTGTCGATCGCGTCGACGTTGCCGACGCCCTCGTAGAGCGCATAGACCGCCTCGTTGATCATCGGCAGCAGGATGCGGTTGACGATGAAGGCGGGGAAATCCTCGGCGTTGACCGGCTTCTTCTCGAGCTTGACCACGACCTCGCGCACGGTGCGGAAGGTCTCCTCCTCGGTGGCGATGCCGCGGATCAGCTCGACTAGGCCCATCAGCGGCACCGGGTTCATGAAGTGCATGCCCATGAACTTGCCAGGGCGGTCGGTCACCGACGCCAGGCGCGTCACCGAGATCGACGAGGTGTTGGTGGCCAGCAGCACGTTGGGCGGCAGGCCCTCGCAGACCTTCTTGAAGATCTCGCGCTTGACGACCTCGTTCTCGGTCGCCGCCTCGACGACGAGGTCGCAGTCGGCGAACGCCTTGTAGTCGGTTCCGGTGACGATGCGCTTCAGCGCCGCGTCCTTGTCCTCGGGGCGGATCATGCCGCGGCCGATCTGGCGGTCCATGTTGCGGCCGATATTGTCGAGGCCGGACTCGAGATGCGGCTGGTCGACGTCGACCAGGCGAATGTCGTACCCCTTGAGGGCGCAGACATGGGCGATGCCGCTGCCCATCTGGCCGGCACCGATGACGCCGATGCGCTTGATTACCATGGGTACTCCTGAACCTTATTTCTTCTCTACGGCGGCAGTGAGTTCGGGAACGATCTGGAACAGATCGCCCACGATGCCGTAGTCGGCGACCTGGAAGATCGGCGCCTCCTCGTCCTTGTTGATCGCCACGATGGTCTTGCTGTCCTTCATGCCGGCGAGATGCTGGATCGCGCCGGAGATGCCGATGGCGATGTAGAGATCGGGCGCCACGACCTTGCCGGTCTGGCCGACCTGGTAGTCGTTGGGCACGTAGCCCGCGTCGACGGCGGCGCGGCTGGCGCCGAGGCCGGCGCCCAGGGTATCGGCGAGCTTCTCGAGAATCTTGAAGTTCTCGCCGCTGGCGAGACCACGGCCGCCCGAGACGACGATCTTGGCCGAGGTCAGCTCCGGCCGCTCGCTCTTCGACAGTTCGGCGCCGACGTAGGACGACAGGCCCTTGGCGCCCTCGCCGCCGATCTGCTCGACCGGGGCGGAACCGCCGCCGGCGGCCGCCTTGAAGTTGGTCGGGCGGATGGTGACGACCTTGATCTTGTCGGCGCTCTGCACGGTGGCCATGGCATTGCCGGCGTAGATCGGCCGCACGAACGTGTCGGGCGAGACGACCTTGATGGCCTCGGAGACCTGGCCGACGTCGAGCAGCGCCGCGACGCGCGGGGAAACATTCTTGCCGACCGAGTCGGCGGCCATCACGACGTGGCTGTAGCCGCGCGCCAGCTTCACCACCAGCGGCGCGATATCCTCGGCCAGCCAATTGGCGTAGGCCGCGTCCTCGGCCTGCAGCACCTTGGCGACGCCGGCGATCGCAGCGGCGGACTTGGCGGCCTCGCCGCAGTTCGAACCGGCAACCAGCACGGTGACGTCGGAGCCCATCTGGCCCGCGGCGGCAACCGCGTTGGCTACGTTGGCGCGGACCTTTTTGCCGTCGTGCGCGGCGACAACGAGAATGGCCATGGTCAGATCACTCCCGCTTCGTTCCTGAGCTTGTCGACCAGCTCGGCCACGGTCTTCACCTTGATGCCGGCCTTGCGCTTGGGCGGCTCCTCGACCTTGAGCGTCTTGAGGCGCGGCGTCACGTCCACACCCAGCGCATCGGGCGCCAGCACGTCGATCGGCTTCTTCTTGGCCTTCATGATGTTGGGCAGGGACGCGTAGCGCGGCTCGTTGAGGCGCAGGTCGGTGGTGATCACCGCCGGCATCTTGAGCTTGATGTTCTCGAGGCCGCCGTCGACCTCGCGCTTCACCTCGACCGAGCCGTCGGCGACGTTGAGCTTGTTGGCGAAGGTGCCCTGCGACCAGCCGAGCAGTGCCGCCAGCATCTGGCCCGTCGCATTGGAGTCGTCGTCGATCGCCTGCTTGCCGACAATCACCAGGCCGGGCTGTTCCTTGTCGACCACGGCCTTGAGCAGCTTGGCGACGGCCAGCGGCTGCAGCTCGGCATCGGTCTGGACGAGAACGCCGCGGTCGGCGCCCATGGCGAGCGCGGTGCGGATCGTCTCCTGGCACTGGGCCGGTCCGGCGGAAAAGGCGATGACCTCGGTCGCGAGGCCCTTCTCCTTCATGCGGAGCGCCTCTTCCACGGCGATCTCGTCGAAGGGGTTCATGGACATCTTGACGTTGGCCGTCTCGACACCGGTGTTGTCGGCCTTCACGCGAATCTTGACGTTGTAGTCGATGACCCGCTTGACCGCGACCAGCACTTTCATGCGTTACGCCTATGATGAGTTGCCGCCGAACCACCCGTCCGGCGAAGGGGATTTCGTGTAGGGGTGTTCAGCCAACCATGTCAAGGCTATGGCGCACTGCACAAAATTGCAGCGCGAAAGGTTTTCCCCGGACTTTTCAACAGCTTACAATCCGGACCTTGCCCCGTTCGCTCCGTCTGCAAGGCCCAAAGAAGCAGTCTAGGCGGGCTCCGGAGGGTAGCGGATATCGGGAATGGAGGCGGCCTCATCGGCCGGCTTGTCGCTCGGTCGCACCTCGATGGCGTGGGTGCACGGCACGCCCTGAGCCTGTGCCTCGGCCAGCAAGGTGAGGGCGCGCTGGCGCTCCTCTTCGCTTGGAACCGAGCCCGTGACGCGCACGCTGCCGGCCGCTTCCTCGATCGCCAGGTTGTCGATATTCACGTATCCCGCCGCAAAGCGGTCGAGGATCATGGCGCGCGGCGATTTTTGTGAGGCCATGAGGGGGTAACGTCCGCGGGGCGGCGACGTTGCCTCAATCCTAGCGCGCTCCGCCCGGTACCCACAGAACATCTGCTGCACCATTTTCGTTCAGCCGGCGCGCCAGCACGAACAGGTGGTCCGAGAGGCGGTTGATGTACTTGATCGCCTCCGGGTTGATCGCCTGTTTGGTGGCGAGTGCGGTCATGCAGCGCTCGGCGCGGCGCACGACGGTGCGGCCGAGATGGAGCGCGGCCGCGGCCTCGCTGCCGCCGGGCAGGATGAACGACTTGAGCGGCGTGAGCTGCGCGTTCATCGCGTCGATCTCGCGCTCGAGCCGCTCGACCTGGCTCGGCACGATGCGCAGCGCCGGCTGTCCTTTCCTGCTCTTGCCCATGACGGTGCAGAGATCGGCGCCAAGGTCGAACAGGTCGTTCTGGATGCGCGCCAGCATCGCCTCGGCTTCGGCGCGCTGCCTGCCCTTCTTGAGCGCGCGCGCGATCGCCACGCGTGCCAGGCCGATGACGGAGTTGGCCTCATCGACGGTGCCGTAGGCCTCGACGCGGGGATCGTGCTTGGCCACGCGCTCGCCGCGACCGAGCGAGGTCTGCCCCTTGTCGCCGCCCCTGGTGTAGATGCGCGTCAGCGTGACCACGGTCAGGTCCGGCTCGCGAGATACCACAGGAAGACGAACGCCAAGGTCAGCATCTGCAAGCGCACGCGCCACCACATCAGCTTGTTGCTGGCCTTGGCGCGCTCGAGATTGTCGGCGGAACCGCGCGCCATGGTGATCAGGCCGGCGAACAGGACGCCGAGCGTTGCCAGGCCCGAGATGACGACGAGGATGAAGAGGACACTTGCGAGCTTCATGCCTCTTTATCCTCCATTGTGCCGACCGGCGCCACGCCGCGCGTCCGCCCACGGCCTCTTGTCGCGGCCGGCCGGCGCCCCGGTCGCCGCGGCATAGAGCGCCTCGGCCGATTGCTCGCCCGACCACAGGGCTGCATGCACGGTGCCGTACTCGACCGGCTCGGTCGCTTCGCCGGCGAAGAACACGCGGCGGCCCAAGGGCCGGGCATGAACCTCGCGATCCTCCGGCGCGCTGCCGACGCCGGGATAGGAATAGCCGCCCTGGCTCCACGGGTCGGAGAGCCAGCGCGGGAAGGCGATGGCTTCGGGCCCCGGGATGTCGTTGCCGAACATCTTGTGCAGCGAGCTCATCGCCACCTCGGTCACTTCGGCATCGCTGGCCGAGCGATCGAGCCGGGCCGCGGTGGCGCCGTTGGCGAAGCTCAGCAGGATCGGCAGGCCGGTCTCGTCGAGATGGCTGACGAAGGTGTTGAAGGTCCCCCGCCTGTCCGGCCCGTCGGGCAGGCGACCGAACCACTTGGGATGCTCGGGCCAGAAGCGGCGCGGAAACCGCAGATAGACCTTGCCCAGCACGCCGGCGCCGTAGCCCAGCCGCCCGATCGCCTCCTGTTGCGCGAGCGGCGGCAACGGATCGAGCGTCGGCAGGCCCGCGCGCAGCAGGCCGAGCGGCACGGCGATCAGCGCCCGGTCGGCCGCGATCGTCTCGCCGCCTTTCAGGACGGCGCTGACACCACGGTCGCTCCACGCCACGCGTTGCACCGGCGCGCCCAGGCGCACGTCGAGCCCGTGGGCAGCATCGTCGATCAACTGGCGGAAGCCGCCCTTGGGCTGGCCGTTGCGGTCGAGGCCCTCGGTCGGGAACCACTCCTCGACCGACACCGCGTCCCACGGCGCGCCCTGCACGCCCTCGCTCATCTCCACGAAGGTCGCGACCACCAGCCGGTCGACCTCGGGCAGCCACCATGCGTGCAGCAGATGCTCGACCGCCTGTTTCACCGAGATCGAGCGCGGGCCGCGCGCGGCGGTCAGCATCCTGCTCTTCCAGCTGCCCCATTCGATCGCGGTCTTGAAGGCGGCGCGGCCCAGGATGGCGCGCCGGCGCTGGCCTTCGCGGGTCGGCGCGGTGGCGCGATCGTCGATCAGGAGCCGCTCGCCCTGGTTCTCGATCAGCGCCACGCCGAGCTTCTCGCACCACAGAGTGAGCGGATTGCCCTCGACGCCGTGCACCCACGAGCCGCCGAGATCGAGCGGTGCGCCCAGGCGATCGTCGGTCCACGTCCGGCCGCCGAGGCGCTCGCGCGCCTCGAGCACCGTCACCTGGAAGCCGGAGTCATGCAGCAATCGCGCCGCCACCAGCCCCGCCATGCCGGCGCCGACGACCAGCACGCGCTCCGGTACGGCCTGCCCCATCGACCAGGATTTCGTCCCTTGGCCGGTCATCCGCGTACCAGTTCCGGCAATTTCCTCATGTCGTCGAACAGGAACGCCCCTGCGGCGCCCATCGCATCGCGATCGGCATAGGGTGCGCCGACATAGCCGAGTGCGCTCATGCCGGCGGCCTTGGCGGCCTGCGTGCCCGGCACCGAGTCCTCGACCACCACGCAGTCGAACGGCTGGACGTTCTGCGAGATCGCGGCGTGCAGGAACAGGTCGGGATACGGCTTGCCGCGCGGCACCTGGCTAGAACTGTAGATGCGGTCCTTGAAGCGCGGATAGAGTCCGGTGACGCCGAGCGACACTTCCATCTTGTCGTGGCCGCCCGAGCTGGCGACGCAGGTCGCGACCCCGGCGGCCTCGAGCGCGTCGATCGCCTCGGCAATGCCCGGCACCGGCTTGAGCGGGGCTTCCCTGAACGCCTGCAAGGTCTCGACCTGCAGGTGATGCACGAAATCCTCGGGCAGCCGGCGCGCCAGCAGCCCCTCGACGATCTCGACGCAGGATTTCATCGAGCGCCCCATCAGGCGGCGCATCGTTTCCTCGACCGTCCAGTCGAGGCCCTCGCGCTGCAGCGCGCGGGCAAAGCAGGTGTTGGACAGCGGCTCGCTGTCGACCAGCACGCCGTCGCAATCGAAAATGACCAACAATTTCACTGTCGTCCTGAGCGAAGCGAAGGACCTCACGCCGGTCCCTCACAAGGAGGCATCCTTATACGTCGGACGCTAGATCCTTCGCTACGCTCAGGATGACGAGAAGCGCCTCAGAACGGCTTGTCGCCCGCGACCGTGACGCGGTTGCCGCTGCGGGTGTGGGGCCAGTAGTCCCACATGGCCCGGTGCTGGACGCAGCGGTTGTCCCAGAAGGCGATGGAGTTGGCCTGCCAGCGGAAGCGGCACTGGAACAGCGGGTTCTCCATGTGATGGTAGAGATAGTTCAGGATGCCGTCGCTCTCGTCGCGCGGCACGCCGTTGAGGCTGCGGGTGAAGCCGCGATTGACGTAGAGCCCCTTCTTGCGCGTCACCGGATGGGTGCGCACCACCGGATGGGTGGCGCGCGGATACTGCTCCTTCTCGGCGACATTGGAGTTCTTGTAGAGGCCGCGATAGACCGACTCGCCGTCATGATACGCGGTCATGCCGTCGAGATAGGTCTTCATGCGGTCCGACAAAGCGTCGTAGGCGGCGTACATCGAGGCGAACAGCGTGTCGCCGCCCTTGGGCGGGCAGGTCTTGATGTAGAGGATCGAGCCCATCGGCGGCTCGACGTCGCAGCTCACGTCGGTGTGCCAACCTTCCCCATTGGCGCGCGGAGAATCCTTGTCGGCGTGGATGATCATCAGCTCGGGCCGGCCGGGCTCGTGCGGCGCGGCGGGATGGACGTGGAGATCGCCGAACATCCGGCCGAAGGCCACCTGCTGGTCGGGCGTGATGTGCTGGTCGCGGAAGAAGATCACGCTGTTCTCGGCCAGCGCGCGATGGACCTCGTCCTGCTGGCGGTTCGACAGCGGCTGGCTCAGGTCGATGCCGGCGATCTCCGCGCCGATGATCGGCGTCAGCTTGTCGACGGCGATGGTCTCGTAGCGCGCGCTCTCGTCGGCGACGTGACGGATACGGGGGCCCTTGTTGCCGCTCAACGATCCTTGCATGGCTCTCTCCTACTCCACCTTGATATTGGCACGTTGGATGATCTTGCCCCAGCGCTCCTTCTCGGAGCGCGTGAAGGCGCCGAACTGGTCGGGCGTCATGAGCTTGGGCACGCTGCCGATGGCGACCAGCCGCGCCAGCACCTCCGGCATCGCCGCCACCTTGGCGATATCGTCATGGATCTCCTCGACGATATCGCGCGGCGTGCCCTTGGGCACGTAGAAGCCGGTCCAGGTCGTCAGCAGCACGTCGGGGAGGCCGGCCTCGGCCGCCGTCGGCATGTCGGGCACGGCGGCGTAGCGTTCGCTGTCGGTCACGAACAGACCCTTCAGCGCGCCGCGGTCCATCGCCACCTTGGCGTTCACCGTGTCGATCATCATGAAGGTGAGCAGGCCGCTCTGCACGTCGGGGATGGCCTGCGGGTTGCTCTTGTAGCCGACGTAGACCGCGTCGACGCCGGCCGAGAGCTTGTAGAGCTCGGAGGCGACGCGCGCGGGCAAGGCGCCGGCGCCGTAGTTGAACTTGCCGGGCGCGCTCTTCAGCTTCGCCGTCAGCTCGGCCGCGGTGCCGATCGGGCTGTTCTTGTCGACCAGCAGCACGAAGGGCGACGTGCCCATGCGCGTGATCGGCTCGAAGCTCTCGATCGGATCGTAGGGCAGCTTGTCGTAGATCGCGGGATTGACAGCCTGGGTCATCGCCGAGGTGGCGAAGATCGTGAGTCCGTCCGGCTTGGCGCGGGCCACGGAGTCGGCCGCCGGGATGCCGTTGCCGCCGCCGCGATTGTCGACCACGACGGCCTGGTTCCACAGCGCCGACAGCCGCTCGGCGTAGATGCGCGCGCTGATGTCGGTCGCCGCACCAGCCGGGAACGGCACCACCACCGTCACCCTGCCCGACGGGAATTTCTCTGCCCGCGCGATCGCCGGTGCGCCAAGAACCGTCGCCGCCGCAATCGCTCCAAACCGCCGCCTGCCGAACATGCGTCCTCTGTCTTTGCTTGTGCCCAACATAGGCGCTCCGGCGCCGGATTTCTCGGCCGACGTCGACAGAGTCCGTAATACGGAATAGGCTGCGGGCTCATGATCGAGCCCCCATGATCGAACCCGTCAGCCGCAGTTTCGCCGTCCTCGAGGCGCTCAGCCGCCAGCCGCACGGCACGATCGCAACCCTGGCCGGCGAGACCGGCCTGCCGCGTCCCACGGTGGTGCGGCTGCTCAAGACGCTGACCGAGCTGGGCTACGCCACGCAGGTGTCGCGCGAGATGGGTTACCGCCTCACCGACAAGGTGCTGGGGCTGGCCCAGGGCATCCGCTTCGTCGATCATTTCGTCGACGTCGCCGCCCCGCACATGAGCCGTTTCACGCGCCGTTACGGCTGGCCGCTCTACCTCGGCACGATCAGCGAGCGCGCCATCACCATCCGCCACTCGACGGCGGCCGAAAGCCCGATGTCGTTCGAGCGCGCGGCGCTGCAGAAGCGCAGCCCGATCCTGTCGAGCGCGCTCGGCCGCGCGTGGCTGGCCTTCTGCTCGGCCGAGGAACGCCGTACCGTATTGCGCGACCTCGGCGTCCACCCCGACGCGCGGCTCGCCGCGGCCTTCGCCCGTATCCGGCGCGACGGCTATGCCTTCACCATCCTGCCGCGCTCCGGCCGCTTGCAGGGTATCGGCGTCGCCGTCAGAAAACGCGACCGCGTGATGGGTTGCCTGTCCATGCGTTTCATCCGTTCCGCCATGACCGAAGCGGAGGCCGGCATCCGCTATGGCGACCCGCTCAACGCGCTCGCCGCCGTCATTGCCGCCGACGCCGACCGCTAGCCGGCGCCGTCCGTCCCCGCTTCGCCGCCACCCGGCGGGCCGCCGCCAGCGCCGCGCGCGCCCAGGTCACGAGCTCGTCGGGTTCGTCGAGCAACCGTTCCGGCACGCGCCAGAAGGATAGGTCTATGGCGACACCCTTCTTCTCGTAGTTGAGCGGCGGCGAGGACGCCGCTTCCGCGAATGTCGAGCGGTTCAGCTCGTCGACGCGGAAATACAGCATGTTCTCCGTCACCATCCCGAACATCACGCCGGAGCAGAACACGCCGGTCTTGCCGAACATGCGCCGCAGGGTGATGCGGCCGAGCGGGTCGAGCTGCTCGCGCAGAAATTCGGCAAAGGTGTCGCTGGCGACCATCCTCGATCCTCCGTGAGTCCGGCCCGGAATTCAATTTGAAAGGCCCGGGGTTTGTTCGCCAAGCTGCATCGAGACTATGATGCCGCCAACAACGGGGGAAACATGCCGACATTCGATCCGATCGCCACCGCGACCGTGCGCAAGGCCGATCATCTGGAACCGGCCTTCGTGCACGCCCACAACATCGAGGTGGCGAAGAAGAAGCTCGGCGGCCGCAAGAAGCCCAACATCCTCATCTACCTGATGGACGACGTCGGCTGGGGCGATTTCGGCTGCTACGGCGGCGGCGTGGCGGTCGGCGCGCCGACGCCCAACTTCGACAAGCTCGCACGGCAAGGGCTGCAGCTCACCTCGTGCTACTCCGAGCCGTCGTGCTCGCCCTCGCGCGCGACCTTGCACACCGGCCGCGTGCCCAACCGCCACGGGCTGCACCGTCCACCGATGTACGGCGAGCCGGGCGGCCTGCAGGGCGAAGTGACGATGCCGATGCTGCTCAGCCAGGCCGGCTACACCACGCAGGCCGTGGGCAAGTGGCACATCGGCGAGAACATCGAGAGCCAGCCGCAGAACGTCGGTTACGACGATTTCTACGGCTTCCTCTCGGTGTCCGACATGTACACCGAATGGCGCGACCCGCATTTCTTCCCCGAGATCGTCTACTCCGACGCGCGCACGGAGTGGGTGAAGAACATGCCGTTCAACAAATGCTTCGTGCACGCGAAGAAGGGCCAGGAACCGACCAACGTCGAGGAGGTCACGATTCCCGTGCTCTCCGAACTCGACGAAAAGTGGTGCGTCTATTCGCAGGAGTTCATCAGGAAGCAGGCCAGGAGCGACAAGCCATGGCTGCTCTATCATTGCACGCGCGGCGCGCACTTCGATAATTACCCACACGAGAAATTCCTCGGCAAGTCGCCGGCGCGGCATCCCTACAAGGACACCCTGATCGAACTCGACGACATCATGGGTCGCCTGGTCGAATCGCTGCGCCAATCGGGCCAGCTCGAAGACACGCTGATCTTCGTGTCGTCCGACAACGGCCCGCACATGGAAACCTGGCCGGACGCGGCCTTCACGCCGTTCCGCTGCGCCAAGGGCTCGACCTGGGAAGGCGGCGTGCGGGTGCCTGGCCTGATGTGCTGGCCGGGAACGATCGACGCAGGCGGCGCCAGCGACGGGTTGTTCGACTTCAACGACATCCTGCCGACGGCGCTGGGCCTCGCCGGCGCCAGCGAGCTGCTGCCGTCGGACCGCTACATCGACGGCGTCGACCAGACCTCTTTCCTGCTGGCGCCCGACGGCCTGTCGAACCGCAAGTATCATTATTACTGGCTGTCGCAGACCTTCTCGGGGCTGCGCTGCGGCGAATACAAGATGGTGCTGTCGGCCACCAGCGACGACTCGACCGACGCCTTCGGCACCGGCGGCTTCACCGGCGTGCTCGAACGCTTCGCCTATCCGCGCCTGTACAATCTCTATCTCGACCCGAAGGAGCAGCACAATTACCTGACGCGCAAGCTCGCCTACGTCGAGGCGTTCCAGCTCGGCCTGCGCAACCACCTCGGCACGTTCAAGAAATATCCGGCGAAGAAGGTGATGGGCGTGAAGGTCGCGGACAAGCGCGCCTGAAGGAGCAGCTAGCCATGACAGTACCGTCCCAGCCCTTGCCAACGCGGCCGATCGGCCTGCTGGTGCTGCTGGCCATCGCCTGCGTGCCCTACTTCCTCATGCTCGCCAGCGCCGCCGCGCCGATGTCGAGCGGCGACGCGTCGGTGGGAGAAGCCATCGCCGCACTCACCTTCATCTTCGGCCTCTGGGTCGTGCTGACGATCATGCTCGTGGTCGGCGGCGTCACTGGCGGGATGCCGCGCTGGACGGCCATCCTCGCGGTCGTTCTAGTGCCGATGTCCGGCGTCGCGGCGGTGGTCGCGCTCGACATGTGCTCGCGCCACATGCCGTGGGCCATCGTCTTCGACATCCTGCTGCCGGCACTGATTGCCTTCTATGCCTTCTGGGCAGGAATGCCTCAGCTCCAGACCCGGCTGCCGGCGGAACGCACCAGCACCGTGGTCTGGGCCGCGGTCTTTCTCCTGTCGGTCGCCGCGTTCGCCTTGGGCGCCTGAGGGTGCCCCATTAAGTCCGGGTGCCTGAGGGCGCCCGGTCAGGTGCCGAACGTCACGTGGCCTTCGGGACTGATCGGCCACGCCGGGTTCCACGCGATCTCCCAGGCATGGCCGTCGGGGTCGGCGACGTAGCCGCGGAAGCCGCCGTGCGGCGGCGCGTCGGCCGCGCGCAACTGCGTGCCGCCGAAGCGGGCGAGATGATCGATCGTCTTCTGCACGTCCTCGCGCATGGCGACGTTGTGTGCGAGGGCGAAGGCACCCGGCCCCTCGCCGGCATTGCGCTGTGCGTCGGCCTCGAGTTCGTGCCGGAGCCACGTGCCCAGCATCAACCCGTTCATCTGGTAGAAGACGATGTCGGGTGTTTCGAGGACGGGCTTCCAGCCGAAGCCGTCGGCGTAGAACCGGCGCGAGCGCGCGAGATCGGCGATGCCGAGGGTGATGACAGAGATCTGCTGCTGCATGGTCCGCACTCCTGTTGTCGCCGACGCACCATGCGCCGGCGGTTCAGGTCGCGGGACTTGGGGGCATCCCCAGCCAGAGCTCCCGTCCGGGAGCGACCGGGCTAACCATACCGGTCCGTCTTTTTCGACGAGGCGACGTTAAGACAATCGCTTGGATCGTTCAACGAAGGAGGAAGCGCGCGAGGGCCAGGGCCAGCCCCGCCCCCACGATTTGCGCGCCGATGAACGCCGGTGCGCTTGCCGGCGCGATACCGGCGAATGTGTCGGACAAGGAACGCGCGATCGTCACCGCCGGGTTGGCAAACGAGGTCGACGAGGTGAACCAGTAAGCGCCGACGATGTAGCAGGCGATCGCCGCCGGCAGCGCAGGTGCCGACGCGCGCCGGACTCCCAGGACGATCAGCAGCAGGAGCCCGAAGGTCGCAATCGCCTCTCCCATCCACAGGCCGGCGCCGTCGCGAACCTTGGTCGAGAGTTCGAAGACAGGCAGGCCGAACATGAAATGCGCGAGCCAGGCGCCCGCGATCGCACCCGCGACCTGGGCGATGACATAAGGCGCGATCCTGTCGCGCGCCATCTTGCCGTCGATGGCGAGTGCCACCGTCACCAGCGGATTGAAATGGGCACCCGAGATCGGCTCGAACAGCACGATCAACGCATAGAGCGCACCGCCGGTGGCGATGGCGTTGGCCAGCAGCGTGATCGCCACGTTTCCGCCCGACAGGCGCTCGCCCATGATGCCGGAGCCGATCACCGCGGCGAGCAACAGCGCCGAGCCGACGGCTTCGGCAACGGCCGGCCGCAACATCAGGCGGCGGCCGAACTGGGGGTCTTGCGGCCGATGGCGTCGAGACGTTGTTGCAGCGCCATGCGGTCGAGCGAGGCGAACGGCAGGCTCATGAAGAGACGGATGCGGGCCTCGAGGGCGGAGAAGGCCGCGCGAAAAGCCATGCGTTTGTCCAATTCGCTACCGTCGATGGCGGCCGGATCGGGCACGCCCCAATGCGCAGTCATCGGCTGGCCCGGCCAGATCGGGCAGGCCTCGCCCGCGGCGCTGTCGCAAACGGTAAAGACGAAATCCATGTGCGGCGCGCCCGCCGCGGCGAATACCTCCCAACTCTTGGAATGCATGCCGGTTGCGGGAAAGCCCAAGCTTGCGAGCAGATCGAGCGAATACGGATGGACCTTTCCCTTGGGCTGGCTGCCGGCGCTGAAGCCCTTGAAGCGGCCGCCGCCCAGGTGATTGACGATCGACTCGGTCAGGATACTGCGCGCCGAATTGCCGGTGCAGAGGAAGAGGATGTTGAACGCACGATCGGACATCAACCCTCAGTGCCGGGCGACGCGCTTGCGGCGGCCGGCATTCGCCTTGAGCGGAACGCAGGCCGGCACGACGCAGCCGTCGGCGCCTGCGCAGCAGTTCTCGGTGAGGAAGCCCATCAGCTCGTTCATGCCGTCGTAGTCGGCCGAGTAGATCAGCGAGCGCCCGTCGCGACGCATGTTGAGCAGGCCCGCCTGCCGGAGCTGCGCGAGATGGAAGGAAAGTGTCGGCGGCGAGATATTCAGGCGCTCGGCGATGTCGCCCGCGGCCATGCCGTCAGGTCCCGTCTGCACAAGCAGGCGAAAGACGTCGAGGCGATTGTCCTGCGCAAGCGCCCCCAGGGCGGCAACGGCGTCTGATGTTTCCATGATTCGACAATTATCAAAATAATGGCTAGCCTGTCAATCCAATCGATGGAGAATCGCATGACTGCAGCGAAGACGGTGGCAATCCTGGGCGGCGGTCCGGTCGGACTGGCGGCCGCGGCGCATGTGCTGGAGCGCGGCATGACGCCGGTCGTGCTCGAAGCCGGCCCCGAGGTCGGCCACGCGGTCCGCGATTGGGCGCACGTCCGCATGTTCTCGCCGTGGGAATACAACGTCGACCGCGCAGCCGAGCGTTTGCTCGCCGCGACCGGCTGGAACTCGCCGCAGGCGGATCGCTATCCCACCGGCGCCGAACTGGTGGAGCGCTATCTCGAGCCGTTGGCGACACGCACACCACTGCGCGAACACATCCGCACATCGAGCAAGGTCGTCGGCGTGGGCCGTGTGGGCTTCGACAAGGTGAAGACAACAGGCCGCGAGACCGCGCCGTTCGAGATCCGTTACCACAATGGTGCCGGGGCGAAGGCGATGCATGCCGACGCGGTGATCGACGCGTCGGGCACCTGGTTCTCGCCCAATCCCGGCGGCGCCAACGGCCTGCCCGCCGCCGGCGAACACGAACTTCAGTCGCGCATCGCCTACGGCATGCCCGACGTCGCGGGCAAGGCGCGGGCCCGCTACCTCGGCAAGACCGTCGCCGTGCTGGGCGCCGGTCACTCTGCGATCGGCACCCTGATCGATCTGGCGCGCCTGCAGGACGAGGCGCCGGCCACAAAGGCGATCTGGCTGCTGCGCGGCGAGACGCCCGAGAAGGCGTTCGGCGGCGGCGCCAATGACAAGCTCGCCGCACGCGGCGCGCTGGGCTCGGCGTTGGCAGCACTCGTCGCCAGCGGCAGGATCGCGGTCGAGACCGGCTTTCGTTTGGCTGAAATATCGGAGACCGATGGCCGATTGCGCCTCTCCGCGGGATCGGCGTGCTGCGGTCGCGCCGTCGTCGCCGACGAACTCGTGGTGGCCACGGGCTTCCGTCCCGACCTCGAGGTGCTGCGCGAACTCAGGATCTCGCTCGACCCGGCGCTGGAGTGCCCGCCCGAGCTCGCGCCGTTGATCGACCCCAACCTGCACAGTTGCGGCACCGTCCGCCCGCATGGCGCGCGCGAGCTTGGCCAGCCCGAGCCCGGCTTCTACTTCGCCGGCATGAAGTCGTACGGCCGCGCGCCGACCTTCCTGATGCTGACCGGCTACGAGCAGGTCCGCTCGATCGCAGCCGAGATCGCGGGCGACCATGACGCGGCCCGCAAGGTCGAGCTTGTGTTGCCCGAGACCGGCGTGTGCAGCACGGCGGGCGGTCCGGCGCAGGAGGCGAGCGGCTGTTGCGCGCCCGCACCGTCGGCGGCAAAGAAAGGCTGCTGCACCTGAAGTCAGGAGACTCCCACATCCAAGCGAAATATCTCGTCGCCCTCGTTTGCGGCGCGCAGGTGCTGGTGCAGATAGGCGCCTATTTCTGGCCTGCCCTGCTGCCGGGGATGATGCAGCGCTGGTCCTTGTCGAACAGCGAGGCCGGCTGGATCACCGCCATCTTCTACGGTGCCTACATGGTCTCGGTGCCGGTGCTCGTCACCCTCACCGACCGGGTCGATGCCAAGCGGGTCTATCTGTTCGGCGTCGCCTGCACGGTGGTCGGCCATTTGCTGTTCGGCCTGCTGGCGGAGGGATTCTGGTCGGCGTTCGTGCTGCGAGCGCTGACCGGGATCGGCTGGGCCGGCACCTACATGACCGGCCTGAAGCTGCTCGCCGACAAGGTCGACCGCAAGATGATGTCGCGTGCCGTCACCGGCCACGTCGCGAGCATCGGCATCTCGGGCGCCCTCTCCTACATGGTGGGCGACCTGATCGCCGGGCACCTGGGCTGGAACGCAGCGTTCGTCATCGCCGGCGGCACGGCGACCTGCGCCTGGCTCACCGTCGCCCTGTGGGTGCCGGCAGCAGCGCCTCCCGTGCGCACCGCATCGGCACCCGCGCTGTTCGACTTCCGTCCCGTCCTGCGCAACCGCTCGGCGATGGCCTACGCCCTCGCCTATTGCGCGCATACGCTGGAGATGAACGCGCTGCGCGGCTGGGGCGTGGCGTTCCTGGCCTGGGTGGCGATGCAACCAACGGCGCAGCCGGGAAGCGCGCAGACGCTTCTGCCGCCGACGGCCGTCATCACGATACTCGGATTGGTCGGCACCCTGGCCAGCGTGGCCGGCAACGAGGCGTCGATCCGGTTCGGCCGCCGCCGCCTGATCGTCACGGCTATGGGGCTGTCGGTCGCGCTGGGGTCGGTGGTCGGCCTCTTCGGTTCGATCTCGTATGCCGCCGCCGTGCTGCTTGTCGTGATCTACGGCGTGGTGATCTGGCTCGACTCCTCGTCGCTGACGGCGGGCACCGCAGGCACGGCCGAACCGTCGCGGCGCGGCGCCACGCTCGCAGTGCATTCGATGCTGGGATATGGCGGCGGCTTCGTCGGGCCTATCCTCGTCGGCAACGTGCTCGACTGGTCCGGCGGCATGTCCGCCCACGCCTGGTGGCTGGGCTTCCTCGCCATTGCGATCCTGATGGCGGTGGCGCTCGCCGTGTTCATCGCCCTGCAGCCACGCAGCATCGCCGGCGAAGCCGACTGATCTAAAAGCCAGCAGGATCAGGCTTTCAGCGATGATAACGACCAAGTTGGGTGGTTTGCGCGAAGGCTCCTATGGTCGATGCGATGATGCCTCGACCTCGCCTCGCTGCCCACACCGCTTCCCCACCCCCACAAGGGCTGGGAGCGGCTCTATATATTTTGCTTTTTAAAAGCGTTACTTCCGGTAACCGCCACGACATCTGGGGGATCGCGCGCGGCCTATCCGTCGAGCGCGTCCTCGAGCGTGCGCAGGCCGGGCCGCTTGGCCGAGACCAGCACGGCCATGTTTCCGGGCTTGTGCTGGTTCTTCCACATCTTGGTGTGCGCCTTGGGAATGTCGGCCCAGTCGAAGACCTCGCTCATGCACGGGTCGATGCGGCGCTCGATCACCAGCTGGTTGGCCTGGCTCGCCTGCAGCAGGTTGGCGAAGTGGCTGCCCTGGATGCGCTTCTGGCGCATCCACACGAAGCGCGCGTCCATGGTGAGGTTGTAGCCGGTGGTGCCGGCGCAGAAGACCACCATGCCGCCGCGCTTCACGATGTTGCACGACACCGGGAAGGTCTGCTCGCCGGGATGCTCGAACACGAAGTCGACGTCGTTGCCCTTGCCGGTGACCTGCCAGATGGCGGCGCCGAACTTGCGCACCTTCTTCATGTACTCGGCATAGCCCGCCTGGTCGTCGACGTCGGGAAGCTGGCCCCAGCAGTCGAAGTCGTTGCGGTTGATCACGCCCTTGGCGCCGAGGCTCATCACGAAGTCGGTCTTGGAGGGATCGGAGATCACGCCGATGGCGTTGGCGCCGGCGGTGGCGATGAGCTGGACCGCCATCGAGCCGATGCCACCCGCGGCGCCCCACACCAGCACGTTGTGGCCGGGCCGCAGGATGTGCGGGCGATGGCCGAACAGCATGCGATAGGCAGTGGCGAGCGTCAGCGTGTACGAGGCGCTCTCCTCCCAGGTGAGATGCTGGGCGCGCTTCATCAATTGGCGCGCCTGGACCTTGCAGAACTGCGCGAACGAACCGTCGGGCGTCTCGTAGCCCCAGATGCGCTGGCTGGTCGAGAACATCGGATCGCCGCCGTTGCACTCCTCGTCGTCGCCATCGTCCTGGTTACAGTGGACCACGACCTCGTCGCCGACCTTCCAGCGCTTCACCTTGGCGCCGATCGCCCAGACGATGCCCGAAGCATCGGAGCCGGCGATGTGGAACGGCTGCTTGTGCACGTCGAACGGGCTGATCGGCAGGCCGAGACCCGCCCACACGCCGTTGTAGTTCACGCCCGCGGCCATCACGAGGACCAGCACCTCGTCTTCGCCGATCGTGTGCGTGGGCACGACCTCGAGCTGCATGGACTGCTCGGGCGGCCCGTGACGATCGCGGCGGATCACCCAGGCGTACATGTTCGCGGGCACGTGACCGAGCGGCGGGATCTCGCCGACCTCATAGAGATCCTTCACCGGCTGATCGGCCGTCGGATGATTGCGCGCCGCCAAGGCAACTACGGACATGGGCAAAGTCTCCTATCGCACTGCAGTAGAAACTATTGCTGCAGCCGCGAGGTTGCAATGCACAAATTCGGAATGGGAAGATTTAAGGCGGGGAAAAACAACAATCTTGCGCAGCGCGGGAAAAATCGGGCGTTGCGCCCTTCCGGGACCTTTGGCACCCTTCTTCGAAGTGAACGGTCGTTTACCTTGGGGGCCGGATTCAGGGAGATGGCGCGATGAAGCTCATGTGGTTCCACCTCATGCCGTACACGGAGCTTCCCGAGGACTTCAACAAGAAGCACCCCTCGGTGTGGGTCGACATCCATTCGTCGCTGTTCGACCCGCGCCGGGCACACCACATGTACAACGACTTCATGGACGAGCTCGAGTACGCCGCCGAAGTGGGCTTCGACGCGATCTGCGTGAACGAGCATCACTCCAACGGCTACGGGCTGATGCCCTCGCCCAACCTGATCGCCGCGTCGCTGGCCCGGCGCACGACCGACACCGCGCTCTGCGTCATGGGCAATTCGCTGGCGCTCTACAATCCGCCGACGCGGGTGGCCGAAGAGTTCGCGATGATCGACTGTATCTCGGGCGGCCGGCTGATCGCGGGCTTCCCCGTCGGCTCGCCGATGGACACCTGCTACGCCTACGGCCAGAACCCGAGCAGCTTGCGCGAGCGCTATCTCGAGGCGCATGACCTCGTGAAGCGCGCGTGGACAGAGAAGGACACCTTCACCTTCTCCGGCCGCTTCAACCAGCAGCGCTACGTCAACATCTGGCCGCGGCCGATCCAGAACGAGCCGCATCCGCCGATCTGGATCCCGGGCGGCGGCTCGGTCGAGACGTGGCGGTGGTGCGCGGAGATGGACTACGTCTACTGCTATCTCTCGTACTACGGCTACAAGGCGGGCCTCGCCACGATGAACGGCTTCTGGAACGAGATGGAAAAGCTCGGCAAGGACCGCAATCCTTACCGTGCCGGCTTCCTGCAGTTTGTCGGCGTCGCCGAGAGCCGCCAGCAGGCGCTCGACCTCTACACCGAGCCGGCCGAATATTTCTACGGCCGCTGCCTGCACGTCGATCCGCGCTTCGCGCTGCCGCCGGGCTACACGACCGAGGCGACGCAACGCGCCGGCATCGAGGGCATGATGACCAAGGCGGCCAACCTCGCCAATCCCGCGACCAAGGCCGCACTCAAGGCCACCAACATGAAGGACATCGTCGACGGCGGTTACGTGATCGTCGGTTCGCCCGACGAGGTGGTCGAACAGATCCGCCACGTCGCCACCAGCCTCAACGTCGGCCATCTCATGCTGCTGCTGCAGTACGGCAACATGAGCAAGGACACGACCAAGTACAACACGCGCCTGTTCGCCGAGAAGGTCATGCCCAAGGTGAAGGACCTGTTCGGCGACTGGGAGGACAAGTGGTGGCCCAAGCCGATGGCTAAGGGCCAGCGCGCCGCCGTGCCCGCCTATCGCGCGCCCTCATCGATCAATCCGGCCGCAGCGGAGTAGCCCCTTGTCGGACCTGAAGACGACCGCCGTCGAGGTGAACGGCTTTCCCTGCCGCGTCTGGACCAAGGGCAGTGGCCCCGCAGTGGGCTTTCTCGCCGGCCTGGGCGGCTTGCCGCGCTGGCTGCCGTTCCTCGACGAGCTCGCGAAGACCCGCACCGTGATCGTGCCGTCGCTGCCGGGCTACCCCGGCGGCAGCACCGGCCACACCGTGCTCGACACGCATCTCGACTGGGTGCTGGCGGTGCGTCAGCTTCTCGACAAGGCCGGCCTCACCGGCTGCGACCTGATCGGCGCGTCGGTGGGGGGCGCGTTCGCCGCCGAAATGGCCGCGGTCTTTCCCGGCCGGGTGAAGCGGCTGGCGCTGCTGGCGCCGTTCGGCTTGTTCGACGAGAAGGAACCGGCGACCGACCCGTGGGCGCAGCGGCGCGACGCCGTGGCCGGCCTGATGTGCGCCGATGCGGAAAAATGGACGGCCCTGGTGTCGCCGCCCGAGGGTGCCAACTCCGTCGAGTGGCCGATCGAGATGATACGCGCCGCCGAGGCCGCCGCCCGCGCCTTCTGGCCGCTCGGCAACACCCGGCTGGAAAAGCGGCTCGGCCTGATCGCGGTGCCGACTTTGTTACTGTGGGGTGAAAAAGACGCCGTGCTGCCGCCAAGCTACGCCGGGAAATTCGCCGCCGGCATCGGCCGCGGCGCGCGGATCGAGACCGTCCCGGGGGCCGGCCACCTCGCCTATCTCGATCGACCGGACGCCGTGGCCCGGGCGGTGCTGGCGCACTTCAGCTAGGCCAGCTTCGATGTTGCGCGGCGTCGGGCAATCGCTATTGTCCGGCGCGTTATGGCTTTTAGGGGAAGTACGCCGATGATGATCCGTTCGCTCAAGCTCGCAGCCGTTGCCGTGGTGCTCATGGCGGGAACCGCTTCGGCGCAGGGCAATCTGCAGGCGGTGCCGCGGGTCGGCGTCTCCTTCAACAACACCGTCACCGTGCGCGCGACGGTCGAGGAGGCCGACAGCGAGACCCACACGGTCGCCTTCACGACCGGCACCGGCCGGCTCGTCAGCATGGCGGTCGCCGACAGCGTCAACCTCTCCGGCGTCCAGGACGGCGCCACCGTCGACATCACCTACAACGAGGTCGTGACGCTCCTTAACCTGCGCCAGAAGGGCCCGGGCTCGAAGGAAGCGCGCAAGGAAGGCGCCAATCCGGACCAGGCCGACCTCGATGCCGGCCGCCTCACGCTCACCGTGGTTGCCGTCGACCTCGCGGCCAACAAGGTGTCGCTGATCGACGGCCGCGGCGGCGAGGTGCGGACCTACAAGGCGACCTCGATCGCCAAGCAGGACATGCTGAAGAAGATCAAGGTCGGCGACGTAGTGATCGGCCTGACGACGCCGCTGCTGGTGACGGCGATCTCGCCCGCCAAGTAGGGCTATTTGATCTCGACGTCTTCCCAGAAGCCGATCCAGTGATCGACCGGCTTCATCTTGGCCTGCGGCGCCTCGTACGACCACGCCGCACGCGCGCTCTTTGAGCCGCCCTCGACGACGTCGTAGAACTGCACCCCGTGCGGGCACTCCAGATCGCTCGCCGTCCTGGGCGTGCTTTTCAGGAGTTCCATCTTCACGGTATCGCGCGGGAAGTAGCGATAGCCGCCAACCTCGAGCGTGTTGTCGCTGCGCGCGATCACCTTGCCGTACCATGTCGCGGTGTGGGTCATCGGACTCTCCTCCGGTCAGTATCGATCGTGCCGCTTCACCCAGGCCATCGGCCAGGGCAGGCCCGCCTCGTCGCGGCCCTTCGACGTAATATCGAGGAGTTGGTAGGTGCCGTTCAACTGGTCAAGTCCCCGGGTGTAGGTCGAATACGTCCGGTAGACCGTGCCGTCCTCGCGGCGGAAGGCGCTGACGCCTGGGTTCTCCTGGCCATAGGGCTTCAAGGTATCGAGGTTGTACTTCAGCCCCTCCTCGCCCGGCTCGAACGAGACGCCGTAGTCGGTGTTGAAGTCGTTGTTTAGCGACGACACCCAGCGGAAGGTCCAGCCCATGCGCTTGCGATATGCCTCGAGCCTGTCGATCGGCCCGCGCGAGACCACCACGAAGGAGGTGTCGCGCGCCGCCAGGTGACCGTCGATGCCGTTGAAATTGTCGGACCAGAACGAGCAGCTCGGGCAGCCCTCGTCCCAGTCCGGCCCGAACATGAAATGCTGGACGATCAACTGGCCGCGGCCGGCGAACAGCTCGGCCAGGCTGACGGGCCCCTCGGGCGCCTGGAAGACGTAGTCCTTCTCGACCTTCTCCCACGGCAGCGCGCGGCGTTCGCGCGCCATCGCCTCGCGCTGCTGCGTGAAGGCCTTTTCCTTTGCGAGCAACGCCTGGCTCGCCTTCATCCAGTCGGCATGGGAAACGATGCGATGGTCGGTC
The DNA here is from genome assembly GCA_041691635.1 of Hyphomicrobiales bacterium. Taxonomy (GTDB): domain Bacteria; phylum Pseudomonadota; class Alphaproteobacteria; order Reyranellales; family Reyranellaceae; genus Reyranella. Next base: position 40,537 of record JBEPUH010000001.1, on the reverse strand, counting down.
ATGCGGTCCTCCCGAGGAATGCCACGAGCTTGTCGAACGAGCCTTCCCAGCCGCTCTTGTGGTTGCCGAAACTCGGCGCGTCGGGGAACGGGCCATGGAGCAGGATCAGCTCGGTCTTCGCGGTCAGCGCGCGCAGTTCGATGCGCACCGTCGACTCGTGTCCGCGCGGCTTGGCGAAATCGCCGTCGGCGTGATGCGCCCAGGTGAACACCAGTCGCTCCGGCCGCTTCACCTCGATGTACTTGCCCGACGAGGCAAAGACCTTCCCGCCTTCATTACGGCCGGCGATGCGCCAGGCGCCGCCGACACGCACGTCGATCTCGCACAGCGTGATCGTCACACCCGGCGGACACATCCATTGCACGAACTGGTCCTGTCGGGCCCAGGCGTCGAACACGCGCTCGCGCGGAGCGTCGAAGATCCGCGACAGGCGGAGCATATTGGTATCAAGCGTTGCGTCGGGCACGGCGTTTTCCTTTCGCAGGTTTGGGTTCGGTGCGCTTGAGAAACGCGTCGAGCCGGTCGAGCTGCTGTTCCCAGAACCGGCGATAGAACTCGATCCAGTCGGACGCGGCGCGAAACCCCTCGCCGCGCAGCGCGCAGCGCCGCCACTGCGCCTCGGTCGAGCGTTCGATCAGGCCGGCGTCGGTCAGCACACGCAGATGCCGCGACACCGCGGGCAGCGACATGTCGAACGGTTCCGCGAGCTCGCCCACTGTGGCGGCGCCGGTGGCGAGCCTCGCCAGGATCGCGCGGCGGGTCGGATCGGCCAGGGCCGAGAAGGTTTGTGAGAGCATATCCATATTTAACAATGTAGTTAAATAAAAACCCACCGACCGTCAAGTCATTACCTGCCGGATTATCGACCCTCGGCGCCGACGCGCCTTATTGGGAGGACCGCCGAACGGAGATCCTCATGAATAGACGCACCCTCATCACCACCCTGGCCGGCACGCCGATGATCACCAACACCGCCCGCGCCGCCGATACTTTCATCGACACGCTCGACGGCGAGCGGCTGTTCTATCGCGACGTCGGCGCCGGCAAGCCGGTCGTGTTCGTGCACGGCTGGACCCTGAGCTCGGCGATCTGGCGCGACCAGCTCGACTGGCTCGCGGACCAGGGCGTGCGCGCCATGGCCTACGACCGTCGCGGCCACGGCCAGTCGACCCGACCCGCCAGCCGCTACGACTACGACACGTTGTCCGCCGATCTCGCCACCCTGCTCGACCGCCTCGATCTCTACGACATCACCCTCGTGGGCCATTCGATGGGCTCGGGCGAGGTCGTGCGCTATCTCACGCGCTACGGCGCCGGCCGCGTGGAGCGCGTGCTGCTGGTGGCGCCCACGACGCCTTTTCCACTCAAGACCGCGGACAATCCCGACGGCCTCGACCAGGCGTTCTTCGAGCAGGCGATCGCGGCATTGCAGGCCGACCGCGAGGGCTATTTCGCCGCCGGCATGGCCGCCTTCCTCGGCACGCATCCCGATCCGGCGATACTCGCCTGGACGCTGTCGATCGCCCGGCAGGCCGCGCTGTCCGCCGAAGTCCAGTGCCTGCGGACCTTCGCCGAGACCGACCTCAGGCCCGACCTCAAGTCCGTGACCGTGCCGACCCTGATCGTCTACGGCACGGCCGACGCAGCCGTGATGCCCGGCAATGCCCGGCGTACGCAGGCGGGGATTGCCGGCAGCCGTCTCGAAATCTATGAAGGCGCGCCGCACGCACTGTTCGTGACGGACCGGGATCGCTTCAACCGTGAGCTCCTGGAGTTTGTCCGGAGCTGAAGACCCGTCATGGAAGCAATCTACCAAGTCGAAGGCGCGACCGCCCGGACCAGCGCCTTCGCCGGCGGCCCGTGGGACCCCGGCCTGCAACATGGGGCGGCGCCGTCGTCGCTGATCTGCTGGGCGGTCGAACGCCTGCCCGCGCCCGCGCCGATGCGGGTGGCCCGCCTCACCGTCGACCTGATGCGCCCGGTGCCGGTAGCGCCGCTCACGGTCGAGACGGAGATCCTGCGCGAGGGCAAGAAGATCCAGCTCGTGGCGGTGCGCCTGCTGGCCGACGGCAAGGAAGTGGTGCGCGCCACGGCGCTGCGCATCCGCAAGTCCCTCGAGCAGCTCCCTATCGACGAGCCGTTCCCGCCTCTCGCGCTGCCGCCGCCCGAGGACGGTGCCGATGCGCTCGGTGGCGCCATGTCGAACACGCCGTTCCTGTCCGGCCTCGAGATGAGGAACGTCAGGGGCGCCTTCAACATCCCCGGTCCCGCCGCGATCTGGTATCGCGCGGCGCGGCCGATCGTCGAGGGCGCGGAGATCTCGCCGCTGATGCGGGCCGCCATCACTGCCGACTTCTGCAACGGCACGTCGGCACTGCTCGACTTCCGCAAGTGGACCTTCATCAACGCCGACCTGACGCTCAGCCTCGCGCGCGAGCCGGTGGGCGAGTGGATCCTGCTCGATGCCGAGACCTGGGCCGGCCCCGATTCGATCGGCATTGCCGCCGCCCGCCTCGCCGATCGCGACGGCTACTTCGGCCGCGCGGTGCAGAGCGTGCTGTTCGACAAGCGCTGAACGAAGCGGCGCGGCCCGACTATCCGCGCTTCCAGGTCGTGCCCTTGGGCCCGTCCTCGAGGATCACGCCCCGGGCCTTCATGTCGTCGCGGATGCGGTCGGACTCCTTGAAGTCGCGGGCCTTGCGCGCTGCTTGACGGGCTGCGATCGCGGACTCGATCTCGGCTTCGGTCGGGCCGAAGGTGCCGGCCGGCGTCCAGCGGAACCAGGCTTCCGGGTCTTCCTGCAGGAAACCCAGCGCCTGGCCGCCGGCCCGCAGCTGCGACGCGTCGGTCAGCTGATGCAGCGCGCTGATCGCCAGCGGCGTGTTGATGTCGTCGGACAACGCGTCCTCGACGCTCGGCGGCACGGGCGCCACGGCCAACGTCTTTCCACGCAGCACGCCATACCAGCGATCGAGCGTGGCTTTGGCGGCCTGCAGCCCCTCGTGCGTGAAGTCGAGCGGCTGACGATAGTGTGCCGACAGCAGCAGCAGCCGGATCGCCTCGCCGGGGAATTGATCGAGCAGCTCGTGCACGGTGAAGAAGTTGCCGAGCGACTTGCTCATCTTCTCGCCGGAGATGTTCAGGAAGCCGTTGTGCATCCAGTACGTCGCCATGACGGCGTGCCCGAAGGCCGAGCGGCTCTGCGCGATCTCGTTCTCGTGGTGCGGGAAGATGAGGTCGAGACCGCCGGCATGGATGTCGAAGGTCTCGCCGAGCAGCGCGCCGCTCATGGCCGAGCACTCGATGTGCCACCCCGGCCGGCCGCGTCCCCACGGGCTGTCCCATCCCGGCTGCGCGTCGGTGGAGGGTTTCCACAGCACGAAGTCGGCCGGGTCCTTCTTGTAGGGCGCCACCTCGACCCGGGCGCCTGCGATCAGCTCGTCGCGCGGCTTGCGCGACAGCCGACCGTAGTCGGGCATGCTGGGCACGCTGAACAGGGCGTGGCCTTCGGCGGCATAGGCATGACCGTTGGCCATCAGCCGTTCGATCATCGCGATCATCTGGCCGACATACTCGGTCGCGCGCGGCTCGGCGTCGGGCGCCAGCGCGCCCAGCCGCTTCATGTCGCTCTGGTAGGCCGACCCCGTGCGCCCGGTCAGCGCCGCGATGCTCTCCTTGTTGTCGGCCGCGCGGGCGATGATGCGGTCGTCGATGTCGGTGATGTTGCGCACGTAAGTGACGCGCGGATAGCGTCGCTTGAGCAGGCGATAGAGCACGTCGAACGCCACGACCGGGCGCGCATTGCCGATATGGACATAGTCGTAGACCGTCGGGCCACAGACGTAGAGACGGATGTGGCCGGCATCGAGCGGCACGAACGACTCTTTTTCGCGCGACAGCGTGTTGTGAATGACGAGGGACATCGCCCTACTCCCGATTTAGACGCAAACGAAGGCTGACTGAGCCCGACAGGGCCTCAGACCTCGATACATCGCGCAACGCATGCGCCCGGGAGAAGAAACAGCGACATGCGGCCTATTTATACGAAGCAATCTCGTCGCGCAAATCGGCTCATGTAGAACGGCTTTCTAAGCCGCCTGCCCCTTGAGCCGCGCCTCGGCTTTGGAGCGACCGATCAACGGCAGGAGCTTCGCCATCTCCGGTCCCGTCTCGCGCGCCGTGAGCGCCAGCCGCAGCGGATGGAACAGCGCCTTGCCCTTGCGACCGAGCGACGACGTCCAGGCCTTCCAGGTCGTTTCGTCCCACGGCTCCGGCGGCAGGTTGGCGGCGGCTTCGACCAGGAACGCAGCGTCCTCGATATTCGGCGTCATGGGACCACGCACGATCTCGGCCCAGGTCTTCGCATCGTCGAGCGTCGCCAGGTTACCGCGCACGGCGAGCCACAGCGCTTCACCAAAATCGGCGCCGAGGCGATCGCGCACGTCGGCATAGTCCAGCGTATGCAGGGTACGGGCGCTCAGATGCGCGAGCTCTTCTTCCGAGAAGCGCGCAGCGGCGCGGCCGACCCGAGCGAAGTCGACGCTCGCGATCAGCGGTGCGAGCGAGGGCACCGGCTCGACCGGATCGGCGGTCCCGAGACGCGCCAGCAATGCGTCGATCGCCAGCGCCTCGACGCCACGTCCCCGCAGGTCGCCGATCGAGAGCGAGCCCGCGCGCTTGCTCAAGCCGGCGCCCGCCGCGTCGACCAGCAGCGGCAGATGCGCGAAAGTCGGCACGGTACCACCCAGTGCCTGGAACATCTGGATCTGCGCGCCGGTGTTGGTGACATGGTCCTCGCCGCGGATCACGTGGGTGATGGCCATGTCGATATCGTCGACCACGGAAGTGAAGCTGTAGAGGCAGGACCCGTCGGCGCGCACGAGGACCGGATCGCTCTGGCTCGCCTCGTCGACATGCTGGGGCCCGCGCACCAGGTCGTCCCAACGCACTTCCTCGGCGGCGAGCTTGAAGCGCCAATAGGGCGTGCGCCCCTCGCCTTCGAGCTTCGCGCGCGCGGCGGTATCGAGCGTCAGGGCAGCGCGGTCGTAGACCGGCCGCCGACCCTGCGCGAGCAGGCGCTTGCGCTTGAACCCGAGTTCCTCGGACGTCTCGTAGCAGGGATAGAGCCTCCCCGAGGCGATCAGCTTTTCGCGCGCGGCATCGTAGTGCGCGAGACGGTCGGACTGGCGCTCCTTGCGGTCCCAGCCGAGGCCGAGCCATGTCAGGTCGCGCTCGATCGCCGTCTCGTACTCGGGCTTGCTGCGCGCCCGGTCGGTGTCGTCGAGCCGCAGCACGAAGGTGCCGCCGTGGTGCCGGGCGAACAGCCAGTTGAACAGGGCCGCGCGGATATTGCCGACATGCAGAAGGCCGGTCGGGCTTGGCGCGAAACGGACGATGGGGGCGGCAGCCATGATCGGCGACTTGTGGCTTTCGTGGATTGGCGGGTCAAGCTCTCTCAGCTAGTGTGCAATTCGTTGGGGGAGCACATGCGCAGCGAAAACATCGACTACAGCGCCGACGGCGCGCGGATGATCGGCCACTTTGCCGTCGACGACAAACGGCCCGGCAAGCGCCCGGGCGTGCTGGTTTGCCACGAAGGACCGGGCCTCACCGACCACACCAAAAAGATCGCGGCACGCCTCGCCGGGCTGGGCTATGCCGCCTTCGCCATGGACTATTACGGCGACGGCAAGCCGCTCGCCAATCCCGCCGACTCGATGACCCGGCTGGCGCCGTGGCGCGCCGATCCGACCGGCATCCGCGTCCGCGCCAACAAGGCGCTCGAGACCCTGGCGGCGCAGAAGGAAGTCGATCCCGCGCGGCTCGCCGTCATCGGCTATTGTTTCGGCGGCACGACGGCACTCAAGGTCGGCCGCAGCGGCAGCGATGTGAAGGCGATCGTGGGCTTCCACTCCGGCCTCGCCACCACGCGCCCGCAGGACGCCGGGAACATCAAGGGTCGCGTGCTGGTCTGCATCGGCGCGGAGGATCCGATCATCCCGCCCGAGCAGCGCGCCGCCTTCGAGAAGGAGATGCAGGCCGCGGGCTGCGACTGGCGGCTGCAGCTCTACGGCGGCGCCGGCCACAGCTTCACTAATCCTGCCGCCGACGCGCGCGGCATAAAGGGTTTCAACTATCACGAGGCCACCGACCGGCGTTCGTGGAACGCCATGATCGAATTGTTCAATGAAACTTTGGGAGTCGTTCAATGAAGCGTCGTCATCTTCTGGCCTCGGGCCTTGCCGCCGTAGCCGCCCCCTCGGCGGCCCGCGCCCAGGCCAAGTTTCCGGATCGCCCGATCCGCCTGGTGGTGCCGTTCGCGCCGGCCGGCCCGACCGACATTATCGGTCGCATGTCGGCGGAGAAGCTCACCGGCATTCTGGGTCAGAACGTCGTCGTCGAAAACAAGGCCGGCGCCGCCGGCTCGATCGGCGCGGTCGACGTGAAGAACGCCAAGCCCGACGGCTATTCGCTGCTGTTCGCACCGTCCTCGACGCACGCCATCAATCCGACGGCCTACGTGAAGCCGCTCTACGACGCGGTGAAGGACTTCACGCCGATCTCCTCGGTCTGCGTCAATCCGCTGGTTCTGGTGGTGCGGCCCGACATGCCCGACACAGTGATGGGCCTGGTCGAGCTGATGAAGAAGAACCCGGGCAAATATTCCTATGGCTCGTCGGGCGCGGGCAGCATCCTTCATCTCGCGGCGGAGTACTTCAAGCGCGAAGTCGGCGGCATGGACGTCGAGCACGTGCCGTACAAGGGCTCGATGCCGGCGCTGCAAGACATGATGAGCGGCCAGATCGCCTGGATGTTCGAGACCTTCAGCACGACCCTACAGCTTCACCGCTCGGGCAAGGCTCGCATCCTGGCCTACGCCTACACCAAGCGCGCCGCGATCGCGCCTGAGATCCCGACGATGAACGAGGCCGGCGTCAAGGGATACGAAGCCTATACGTTCAACCTGATCCTGGGACCGGCCGGCATGCAGAAGAACGTCGTCGACGTACTCGACCAGGCGTCGCGCAAGCTGATGAAGGATCCCGCGGTCATCAAGTTCCTGGAGGACATCGCGGCGGTGCCCACCACCGACACTTCGCCCGAACGTACGGCGAAGTTCATCCACGACGAGATCGCCAAGTGGGCGCCGGTGATCAGGTCGGCCGGCGTCCGGATCGAATAGCGTCGGCGATCAGCGCGTGGCAGGCGGCGCCAGCGGTACTGGCGTCGTCGTCGCCGGCGGAGGGACATTCGACGTGCCGCGCGGCACATTCGACGTTGAGGAAGTCGTGCGGGACGCGCTGGCAGGCACGGCGCCGGCTCCGGCGCCTTCGCTCGGAACGGCGACCGTGCCGGTGGCGACGGTATCCTTGCTGCTGATGTAGTAGCCGGCCACGGCGTTGGACGACACCGTGTCCTGGGTCTTGGCGTCATACTCAACCAGGCCGATGATCTGCCCGCGGCGATCGAGGCGGTAGCCCTGGGCATCCAGGTGATAGCCGCGATCGTCGACCCGGGTGCCGTCCGGCAGCGTCCTCAGCGCCGGCGGCGTCTTCACGTAGGTATATTCAGGCTTCGGCAGGACATTGCTGCACCCCGCGATCGCCACACCCACAAGAACAAAGGCCAACGAACGCGGTGCCGCCATCAATCCCCCTAGGGCTGCGTCGACTGCGGGCTGATGATGTTCCCGTTGCGATCGAGCCGGTTACCTTCGGCATCATAGCGGAAACCATACTCGTCCTTGAAGGCCTGACCGCCTGCCGAACGCGAATTTCTGGTTTCGACATACGGGGTGGGACGTTCCGGGTAGCTCGGCGCCGGCACGTAAACCGTCGTATAGGCCGGCGCCGGGGCGGGTGCCGGGACGTAGACGGTCGTCGTCGAATCGCGGTAGCGGCGGGCATCCATCTCGCGGCCGACGCAGCGGTCGTATCGCGGGGTGGCGGGCTCCAGACCGTAGGAATAGCAGGCGGACCGGGCGTCGTCGGTCAGCTGGGCCTGGGCGTAGTCGCGCGTCACGCGACCGCGCGCGCGGGCTTCACGCTCCCGGCCGACGCAGCGGTCATAGGCCACCGTGCCGGCGTCAAAACCATAGTCCAGGCAGGCCTGCTCCGAGCCTGTCACCCTGATCGGGCCGGGAGCAGCCGCCTGCTGGGTGGTCGTCGAATAGGTCGAGCAGGCGGCGGCCGACAGGCCGATCGCCATCACGAAAAGCATCTTTGAACAGGTCATCGTGCATCCTCCGAATTCATCTCACCGGCAACGCGGAAGGATGGGACTGGTTGCACGCAGTCTGCGTGAGTCAGGCGGCTTTCTTCTTCACGACCTCGTCGCGCAGCTCGCGGCGCAGGATCTTGCCGACATTGGTCTTGGGCAGGACCGGCCGGAACTCGATGAACTTCGGCCGCTTGTAGCCGGTGAACTCGCGGGCGCAGAAAGCCTCGAGCGCCTCCTTGGTCAGGCTGGGATCCTTCTTCACCACGAACAACATCACCGCCTCGCCGGAACGCGCGTCCGGCACGCCGATCGCCGCGCATTCGAGGACGCCCGGGAAGCCCGAGACCACGGCCTCGATCTCGTTGGGGAAGACCTTGAAGCCCGAGACGACGATCATCTCCTTCTTGCGATCCACGATCTTCACATAGCCGCGCGCGTCCATCACGCCGATGTCGCCCGACTTGAAGAAGCCATCGGCGGTCATGACCTTTGCCGTCTCGTCGGGCCGCTGCCAATAGCCCTGCATGAGCTGCGGTCCCTTGATCGCGATCTCGCCGGGCTTGCCCAGCGTCACGTCGTGGCCGTCGTCATCGAGGATGCGCACCTCGACGTTGGGCATCGGCAGCCCGATCGAGCCCGTGTACTCCTCCGAATCGGTGGGATTGCAGGTGACACCGGCCGAGGTTTCACTCAAGCCGTAGCCCTCGACGATCGGACAGCCGGTGATGGCCAGCCAGTTCTTGGCCACCACCTCCTGCACCGCCATGCCGCCGCCGTTGGTGATGGCAAGGCCGGAGAAGTCGAGCTTGGCGAACTCCGGCTGGTGGGCCAGTCCGCTGAATAGCGTGTTCACGCCCGGGAAGATGTTGATGTGGTACTTGGCCAGTTCCCTGATCGTGCCCTTCATGTCCCGTGGATCGGGAATCAGGATGTTGAGCGCGCCAGTGCGCATGCCCAGCAGGCCGCAGGTGATGAACGCGAAGACGTGATAGAGCGGCAGCGCGCAGACGATGGTGAACTGGCCTTGGAGATTCTTGCGCCTGAGTCCCGGCTGCATCCACGCCTCCGATGCCAGCAAGTTGGCCACGATCGTGCGATGAAGGAGCGTCGCGCCCTTGGCCACGCCGGTGGTGCCGCCGGTGTACTGCAGGACGGCCACGTCGTCGGGACCGAGATCGGGCCGATCGAGCGTCATCGAGCGGCCGGCGGCGATCACGTCGTTGAACTTCGCGTGCCGCGGCAGCGTGTAGCGCTTCACCAGCTTGCGCACATGGCGCACCACGAAGTTAACGATCATGCCCCGCGGGAAGCCCAGCAGATCGCCCATGCTGCCCACGATCACGTGCTTCACGGCCGAGTCTGCGATCACGGCTTCGAGCGTCGGGGCGAAGTTCTCCAGGACGATCACCGCCTCGGCGCCGGAGTCCTTGAGTTGATGCTCGAGTTCGCGTGCGGTGTAGAGCGGGTTGACATTGACGACGATGAAGCCCGCCCGCAGCACCGCCGCGACGGCCACCGGATACTGCAGCACGTTCGGCATCATGATGCCGACCCTTGCGCCGCGCTTCAGCCCCCTGCCCTGCAGCCACGCCGCCAGGGCGCGCGACAGCGTGTCGATCTCGCCGAAAGTCAGCGCCTTGTCCATGCAGACGTAGGCCCGCGCGTCGCGGTACTTGGCGAAGCTCTCCTCGATCAGCGCCACGACGCTCGGATAGACCGACGGATCGATGTCCGCGGGAACGCCCGGCGGATAGCTCTTGAGCCAAAAGCGGTCCATCTCGTCTCCCCCGAAGATGGACGCATCCTAGCCGAAAACGCCGGCTACTTCTTCTCCAGGGTCGAGCGGATCTCGTCGAACGATTCCTTCATCCGCTCGTGGACGACCGAGAGCGCCTCGCCCGCCGACTTGCGGGTCAGCTCGGCGATGTCGCGGGTGTTGGCGATCGCGGCCTCCATCGCCTTTTTGGCGAATTCGGCGTGCTTGGCCACGGCGTCCGGGGCCGAGCCGCCGGGCTGATACTCGCGGGCGAGTTCGGTGATGTCCTTGACCGCGGCGTCGAAGATCTCGCGTTGCTTGTGGGCGATCTCCTGCGTGCCAGCCCCGATGGCCTGCCAGGAACGCGCCATGGCGTCGATGTTCTTCTGCTGGTGCTCCATGATCTTGCCCATGTCGAAGGCGGGGACCTTCAATTGGTCGCCGAGCGACTTGAACATGTCGGTGAAGGTCTTGGTCGGGTCGGCCATCGGAACCTCCTTTATGTTACGGCCAAAGCTTCAACCCCTGATCGATGGCGTGCAAGGCCAAACCGGCCAGGCCGCCGATCAGCGTGCCATTGAAGCGGATATATTGCAGGTCGCGGCCGACCGTGAGCTCGATGCGTCCGATCAGCACGTCGATGTCCCAGCCCTTCACCTGGTCGGCGATGAAGTGGCCGACGCCGCTCTTCTGGCTCTGCACGAAATCGCCGAGCAGCCGCACCACGCCGCGATCGATCTCGGTGCGGATGGCGGGATCGCGCGCGAGTTGGCGGCCAGCGTCGACCAGGATGGTTTCGAGCTGGCGGCGGATTTGTGACGTCTCGCTTACCGCATCGCTCTCGATGAAGGCGCGGACGCTATCCCACGCGCCGTCCGCCAGGGTCGCGACCTCGGGCCGTGCCAGCAGATCGCGCTTCAGTTTCTCGGCGCGTCGGGCGAAGTCCTTCGACGTGCGCAGGCGTTCGACGAAAGCCGCGACGAAGCCGTCGAACTCGCGGCGCAATGGATGGTCCATGTCCTTGCGCGCTTCGTCGATGAAGGACGACGTCGAGGCCACGATCTTGCGCAGGAGATAGGCGTCGGCCCGATAGAGATTGAACAGCGCCGGCAACTCGGCGCGGATCTTCTCGCGAAAAGCCTTGAGCGTTTCCTCGTTGGTCAGCATCCTGTCGAGCGCGCCCAGCAGCTCGTTCAGCAGGCGCTGATGCCGGCCGGTCTCCATCAGGGCCGCCAACAGGTTGCCGCCAAGCGGCGCCAGCTCGATCCGCTCCAGCTCCGCGCGTACGCGCTCTCCCAGGAAGCGGCGCAGTCCCGACTGGTCGATCGCCGTCAGCATCTGGGGCAGCAGCCGCGTCGTGAAGCCGGCCAAGGCGGCGCTGCGTCCCGGGTCGCCCAGCCAATCGGCGATCTGGGTGGCGAACGCGACCTCGCCCAGCTTCTTCTCGACCGCCTCGGGCGCCAGGAAGTTGGTTTCGATGAAGGCGCCGAGATTGTCGGCGATCCGCTGGTGGTTGCGCGGGATGATCGCGGTGTGCGGGATCGGCAGGCCGAGCGGGCGGCGGAAGAGCGCCACCACGGCGTACCAGTCGGCCAAGCCACCCACGGTCGCGGCCGAGGCGAAGGCCGCGACATAGCCCCAGGCCCAATGGTTCGCCTCGTAGTGGCGGGCGACGGCAAACAGCGCCGCCGTGCCGACCAGCAGAACGCCGGCCACCCATTTCACCCGGGAAAGGGCGCGCGCGCGGTCGCTATCGCTCACGGCCGCCTCCGGGTGGCGTATAGTCGCCGCCACGGATCGACCAGGGAGGAAGCCATGAAGGTTGGATATATCGGCGTCGGCAACATGGGTGGCCCCATGTGCCGCAATCTCATCAAGAAGAGCAACCACGCCGTCACGGTCTTCGACCTCAATCCTGCCGCGGTGAAGACCTGCACCGACCTCGGCGCGACCGCCGGCAAATCCATCGCCGACGCCACCAAGGATGCCGACATCGTCATGACTTCGCTTCCCATGCCCAGGGATGTGGAGGCTGTGGCCCTCGGCGACAACGGCATCCTGGCCAATATCGGCAAGGGCAAGACCTACATCGACCTGTCGACCAACGCGCCCTCGATGGTGAAGAGGATCGGCGCGGCCATGGCCGCCAAGGGCATCGCCATGCTCGACGCGCCGGTGAGCGGCGGCACGGTCGGCGCCGAGGCCGCGACCATCGCCATCATGGTCGGCGGCGACAAGAAGGTGTTCGACGATGCGCTGCCGGTGCTGCAGTCGTTCAGCGCCAACGTGATCCACATGGGTCCGCTCGGCAGCGGCACGGTGGCCAAGCTCTGCAACAACATGATGGCGTTCTGCAACGCCGCCGCGGCGTCGGAGGCCATGATGCTGGGCGTCACCGCCGGCCTCGATCCCGCCAAGCTCGTACAGGTGATCGCAAGCTCGAGCGGCAACTCGGCGATCTTCAAGGCGTTCTCCGAACGCGCCCTGTCGGGCAAGTTCTCGCCGCCCTCCTTCGCTCTCAACCTCGCGCACAAGGACCTCCACCTGGCGATGGAGCTCGCCGACGAGCTCGACGTGCCGCTGCCGCTGGGCTCGGCCACGCACAATCTCCAGCGCATGGCGCGCAAGATGGGCATGGGCGCCAACGACAGCTCGACGATCCTGCACGTCTACGAAAAGACGCTGGGCAAGACCGTCAAGCCGTGAGCCTGGCCAGGAACGGCGGCAGCTTGCGGCCCTGCGACAGCAGGTAACGGCCCATCGCGGCGGTCACCGCCGCCACGGCCGGCCGTGCACTCATGCGGTCACGCCACGCCTGCAGGCGCGGATGGGCGGCGGTCATCGGCGCGGTCATGCGCGCCCCGAAGAGCTGCGCCATGTAGAAGGCGATGTCGGCGTAGGAATAGCCGCCGGCCAGCCACTCGCGCGCGCCGATCAGCCCCTCCAGCTCGTCGTAGAAGCCCGTTGCCGCGGCGCGCGCTTCGACCGCCGCCGGATCGTCGGGTCTTTGTTGCAGGCCCATCAGCCGCACGATCGGCGCGAAGTAGACTTCGTCGGATTTCATCTCGAGCAGGCGTGCCCGCGCCCGTGCCTTGGGCTCGGCCGGCCACAGCGCCGGCTCGGGCGCGACGGTCTCGAGGTATTCGAAGATCTGCGTCGAGTCGAAGATCTCGAGATCGCCGTCGACCAGCACCGGCACCTGGCGCTTGGGGTTGATGCGCGCCACCTCGGGATGCTTGGGCTGATAGAGCGTCTTCATCTCGAACGGCACCATGACCAGCTCGAAGGCGATGCCCTTCTCGCGTGCGGCGATCTCGGCCTTGGCGCCGAACATGCTGAGCGGACCGGAGTAGAGTTTCATGGCGCGACGCTAGCATGCCGCCGGCGCGGCGCTTTTCCTTTTCGTGGCAGGAATTGTCAGCCGAGGTCCTTGATCAGTTCGCGGCCGGCGCGGAACTCGATGCTCGAGCCCGTGAAGGCGTCGCCCACGGGCTCAGCCCGGCCGCCGAGGTTCTCGGCCAGGAAGGCCTCGGCCACGGCGGCGAGCGACAGGCGGTTCGCCGCCCGCCGGAAGACGTGGCCCTCGTCGCCGTAGGCGACGTAGGTCACGGGCTGCTTCAGCTTCTGCAGGGCCGCCACGAAGGTGTCGGACTGCGCCACCGGCACGCGCACGTCGTTGACCCCGTGGGCGATCAGCAGCGGGCACTTCAGGCGATTGACGTAGGTGAGCGGCGAGCGCGAGGCGAGAAACTTGCGGCCGGCCTCGCTCGTGGTGTCGGCGCCGAGCCGCACCTTGAGGCTGGGCGCCAGCGGCTTCAGATAGGCGGGGCCCTTGCCCGACATCGCCACCAGGTCGGTGATGCCGTTGAAGTCGATAGCGCAGGCAAAGCGGTCGGGCGTCAGGCAGGCGCCCATAAGCGCGGCGTAACCGCCGTAGCCCCCGCCGGCGATGGCGATGCGCAGCTCGTCGGAGATGCGCTCGTTGTTGGCCCACTCCATCGCGTCGAGCAGGTCGTTCTGCATCTTGTCGCCCCACTCGCCGTCGCCGGCGTTGGCGGTCTTCTTGCCGAAGCCGGTCGAGCCGCGGAAGTTGACGCTGAGTACGTTGTAGCCGCGGTTGGCGAGCCACTGGTGGAAGACGTTGAACTCGGGGAAGACGCGCGTCCACGGCCCGTCATGGACCAGCATCACCATCGGTCCGGGTTGGCCGGCCTCGATGCCGACGCCACGCGTGAGATAGCTGACGAGCCGCAGATCGCGGCGGGTGGGAATGACCACCGGATCGGTCTTCGCCAGCGGCGCCTCGTCGAGCGCCGCGCGCATCGAGAACAGCGGCGCGGCCTGGCGATCCTGCCGACGGTAATGGAAGTAGCGTCCCGGCCTCGGTGCCGGCTCGGCATAGACCACCCAATGGGCTCTGTCGTTCGACAGGCCGAAGTCGATGACGTCGCCGTCGATCGACGCCTGAATGCGGTCGAGATCGGGGGCGATCGCAGGGTCGATCGGGTACCAGCGCCGCCGCGTATAGATCAGCGATGCCGCGATCGGCGTGACGCGCACGGGGTCGAAGATCGGCTCGCTGAAGTCGGCCGAGCGGTTCTCGACCAGCACGCGTTGCTTGCCGCCAGAAGTGTCCTCGGCCACGACGGCGGCGCTGTCGCGTCCCTTCGAGTCGAGCCAATAGAGTTGCTTGCCGTCGTCGGAGGCGGCCAGCAGCTCGGTCGTGTACCTGTCTTCGATGTCGATGCCGCGGAACACCGAACCGGCGCCATCGCCTGTCGCCTTCAACACGTCCCAGTCGCCGCCCTCGTGGTAGCGAACGCCGTAGGGCACGCGGAACTGCGAATCGGTGAACAGGCTGGCAAAGCCGTGATTCTGGAAGACCAGTGTGCTGTCGCCGGTGGCGACGTTGACGCGATAGAGGTCGAAGTGGCTCTTGTCGCGCTGGTTGTGGGCGAGCAGCAGCTCGCCGGGAAAGCGCGCCGAGACCTGCTGCACGAACGAGCGCACGCCCGGGCCGGGCGTGAGGGCGCGGCTCGCGCCGGTCTCGATGTCGACGCTGTGCGCCTGCCAGTTCTCGTCACCCGCCTGATCGCGGAAGTACACGACGTGCCGGTTGTCCTGCGGCCACCACAGCCGGTCGAAGACGTCGCGGTCGGCGGCCTTGGTGAGCGCCCTGGCCTCTTTCACGTCGTCGATCGGCGCCACCCACACGTTCTGCACGCCGTCGACCGGCGCCAGGAAGGCGATCTTCGTGCCGTCGGGACTGACGACCGTATGGCCGTGGTCTGGCGAGGAGAACAGGAGGCGGCGGGCGATCAGCTCGCCCGGGGCCGGCTGAGCGCATGCCGTGCGCACAAGCGCGGCCGCCCCCGACGCCAAGACGAAGGCGCGCCGGCCGTACCGAAGCCGAACCATCCCTACGCTCTCCCGACTAGTTTCACACGCTGTGATATCACATCAGAACGAACATCGCGACAGCCGCTACGCCCATCATCGCCGTTGCCAGCCAGCCGAAGACGCGCTGTCCGCGCGTGGCGACGAACTTGCCCATCTGCTTGGCATTGGAGCCGACGATCATCAGCGCCACCAGAATCGGCACGACAATGACGCCGTTCACCACCGCGCTCCAGAACAACGCCTTGATCGGGTCGAGCGGCGACAGGTCGACGGCGATCCCGAGCACGATGCCCGCGCCGATCACGGCGTAGAAGCCGCGCGCCTCGTTGGGACGCTTCTCGAGGCCGGTGGTCCAACCGAAGACTTCGCCCGCGGCATAGGCCGAGGCGCCGGCCAGGACCGGCACGGCCAGCAGGCCGGTGCCGACGATGCCGAGGCTGAACAGCAGGAACGCCGCCTGCCCCGCGATCGGCTTCAGCGCCGCGGCGGCCTGTTCGGTCGATTGGATGTCGGTGTGGCCGTTGGCGTGCAAGGTGACCGCCGTCGTCAGCATGATGAAGAAAGCCACGAGATTGGAGGCGCCCATGCCGAGCCAGGTTTCCCAGCCGATGCGGTTGAGCTCGCGCGGAGCCTGTCCGGGATTGACGAGCAGCGGCCCCGCGTCCGGATCGGCCTCCTCCTCCTCGACTTCCTGCGCAGTCTGCCAGAAGAACAGGTACGGGCTGATCGTCGTGCCGAAGATGGCAACGATCAGCGTCAGCGTGTCGCCACTGGCGTCGAACTTCGGCAGCACCGCGCCCATCGCCACCTGATGCCAGTCGATGTGCACGGTGAAGACGATGCCGACGTAGGCGAACAGCGAGAAGGTGAGCCACTTCAGCACGCTGACGTAGCGGTGATAGGGAATGAGCACCACGGCCAGCAGCGAGAACAGCGCAAAGGCCACGGTGAAGAGATGCTGGCCGCCGCCCACGACCAGCTTTGCTGCCGCGCCCATGGCCGAGACGTCGGCGCCTATATTGATGGTGTTGGCGATGAACAGCAGCCCGACCAGCGCCTGCACGACGGGTCGCGGGAAGACCGCCAGCATGTTGGCCGTCAGGCCCTTGCCGGTTACCCTGCCGATGCGGGCGCTGATCGACTGGACCGCGACCATCATCGGCCAGGTGATGACGACGGTCCAAAGCAGCCCGAAGCCCGCCTGGGCGCCGGCCTGCGAATAGGTGGCGATGCCGCTGGGATCGTCGTCAGCCGCGCCAGTGATCACGCCGGGGCCGAGGCGCTTCAACAGCGAGCCGCTGCCGGTCACCTTGGGGCCGGGCTTGTCACCCGCGGAATCCGTTGACGATGGGATAGCGCCGCTCCTTGCTGATCGCCCGCGACGTGATCTTGACGCCGGGCGGCGCCTGGCGACGTTTGTACTCCGCGGCCTCAAGCAAACGCCAGACGCGGTTGACGGTTGCGCCATCGAACCCTTCTTTCGCCAGTTCCTCGGCCGACAGGTCGCGCTCGATCAGGCCGCGCAGGATGGCGTCGAGCACCGGATACGGCGGCAGCGAATCCTCGTCCTTCTGATCGGGTCGCAGTTCGGCCGACGGCGGCTTGGTGATGATGCGCTCGGGGATCACTTTACCCTTGCGACCCATCGCACCGTCGGGCAGGTGCGCATTGCGCCACCGACAGAGCTCGAACACCGCGGTCTTGTAGACGTCCTTCAGCACGTTGAAGCCGCCGCACATGTCGCCGTAGAGCGTGGCGTAGCCCATCGCCATCTCCGACTTGTTGCCGGTCGTCACCACCATGCTGCCGAGCTTGTTCGACACCGCCATCAGGGTGACACCGCGCGCGCGGCTCTGGATGTTCTCCTCGGTCACGTCCTCCTTGCGATTGCCGAACAGCGGCAGCAGCATCTCGCGGAAGGCCTTCATCGCGGGCTCGATGCCGACGATCTCGTACTTGATGCCGATCGCCTCGGCGCAGGCCTTGGCGTCTTCGAGCGAATGCGCGCTGGTGTAGGGCGACGGCATCATGATCGTATTCACGCGGTCCGGTCCCAGGGCATCGGCTGCGACTGCGGCGGTGAGCGCCGAATCGACGCCGCCCGACAGGCCGATCACGACCGACGGAAAGCCGGTCTTGTTCACATAGTCGCGCAGGCCGAGCATCATCGCCTGGTAGATCGACTCGATATCGCTCAGCTCCGGCGCAATCCCGGCCGGCAGGCACTCCCAGCCCTTGGGCCCGCGACGAAACTCGACCGTCGCCACCTGCTCGCGGAACGACGCGAACTTGGCCTTGAGCGCACGGTCGGCGCCCAGCACGAACGAGCCGCCATCGTAGACGATCTCGTCCTGGCCGCCGACCTGGTTCACGTAGGCGAAGGGCAAGCCGCTCTCGACCACCCGCTTGACGCCAAGCTGCACCCGCACGTCGGTCTTGGCGGCCTCGTACGGCGAACCGTTGGGCACCAGCAGTATCTCGCCGCCGGTCTCGGCGATGCATTCCACGACGTCGGGCGTCCACACGTCTTCGCAGATCGGCACGCCGAGCCGCACGCCGTTGAACACCAACGGTCCCGGCATGGGACCGGGCGCGAACACGCGCTTGTCGTCGAACACGCCGTAGTTCGGCAGGTCGACCTTGAAGCGCTTGCCGACGATCTCGCCTTTGTCGAGGGCGATGATGGCGTTGTAGAGCTTGTCGTCCTCACGCCAGGGCGCCGTGACAAACAGCGCCGGACCGCCGTCCATCGTGTCGGCGCGCAACGCCTCGACCGCCTCGCGGCAACGCTGCTGGAAGGCCGGCTTCAGCACCAGGTCTTCCGGGAAATAGCCCGACAGCACCAGCTCGGAGCAGACCATCAGATCTGCGCCCTGCTTCCTGGCTTCTGCCCGCGCGGCGCGCACCTTCGCCAGGTTGCCGTCGACGTCGCCGACCTTGGGATTGAGCTGCGCCAGCGCGACCTTGAGGCTGTCCGTCATGCTCAGGCCTTGGCCGCCACCACCTCGATCTCGACCAGCATCGAGGGATCGGCGAGGCCCTGCACGATCAGCAGGGTCGACGCGGGATACGGTGCTGCGGGCAACACCTTGTCGCGGGCGGTGCGCGAGGCCGGGATGAAGCGGCTGTCGGTCAGGAAGGTCGTCATCTTGACGATGTCCTTGTAGCCCATGCCGCCGGCCTTCAGGACCTGGCCGATGTTCTTCCACACCTGCTCGCACTGCTTGTCGATGCCGGCCTGCAGCTTGCCCTTGGAATCGACGCCGACCTGGCCCGAAACGAACAGCAGCCGCGCGTCCTTCGACACCTCGGCGCCGAGGCTGTACTTGCCCGAAAGCGACACCGACGGCGGATTGTGGAACTTGATGGTCATTGGCGGTTCCCCCATATAAGGAGGCGCACGGTTTCAGGTCGGGGTACATGGCGTCAAGCACGAAGCATGTTCACATCGTGGGCGGCGGATTGGCCGGCAGCGAAGCGGCGTGGCAGCTCGCCTCCGCCGGCGTGCCCGTGGTGCTGCACGAGATGCGACCTGTGCGCGGCACCGAGGCGCATCTCACCGAGAACCTGGCCGAGCTGGTGTGCTCCAATTCCTTCCGCTCCGACGATGCGCAGAACAATGCTGTCGGCGTGATCCACGAAGAGATGCGCCGTGCGGGCTCCCTCATCATGCGCGCCGCCGACGCGCACAAGCTGCCGGCGGGTGGTGCGCTCGCCGTCGATCGGCACGGCTTCTCGGCGGCAGTACAAGAGGCGTTGCTCGCCCATCCGCTGGTCGAACTGCGCCGCGAGGAAGTGGCGGGGCTTCCGCCCGACGAGTGGGACAGCGTCATCCTCGCCACCGGCCCCCTCACCTCGCCGGCGCTGGCCGAAGCCATCGGCAAGATCACGGGCGAGGAGTCGCTGGCTTTCTTCGACGCCATCGCGCCCATCGTGCACCACGAGAGCATCGATCTCTCCATCGCCTGGAAGCAGTCGCGCTACGACAAGGGCGGACCGGCGGGCGACGGCGCAGACTATCTCAACTGCCCGATGGACAAGCCCGAGTACGAGGCCTTCGTGGCCGCACTGCTCGCGGGCGACAAGACCGAGTTCAAGGAGTGGGAGCACAACACGCCCTACTTCAACGGCTGCCAGCCGATCGAGGTGATTGCCGCCAGCGGCCCGCAGACCTTGCGCTTCGGCCCGATGAAGCCGGTCGGCCTGCGCGATCCGCGCACCGGGCATCGGCCGTGGGCGGTCGTGCAACTGCGCCAGGACAATGCGCTCGGCACGCTGTGGAACATCGTGGGCTTCCAGACCAAGCTGAAGCACGGCGAGCAGACGCGGCTGTTCCGCACCATCCCCGGCCTGCACAACGCCGAGTTCGCGCGGCTGGGCGGCCTGCACCGCAACACCTTCCTCAACAGCCCGCGCTTGCTCGACGGCACGCTGCGCCTCAAGGCCATGCCGCGCCTGCGCTTCGCCGGCCAGATCACTGGCTGCGAGGGCTATGTCGAGAGCGCCGCCGTCGGCCTGATGACCGGACGCTTTGCGGCTGCCGAGCGTCTGGGTCACGCACAGGCGCCGCCACCACCGACTACGGCGATGGGCGCGATCCTCGGCCACATCACCGGCGGCGCCGACGCCACGACCTTCCAGCCGATGAACGTCAACTTCGGCCTGTTCCCGCCCATCGACGGCACGTTCAAGGGCAAGGAACGCAAGCAGGCGATGGCCGTGCGTGCGCTCAAGGACTTCGACCAATGGCTCAACCCCTCATTAGATAAGCTCGCGCAGACGCTCGCGGCTGCGTGATACAGACCGTCGCATGACACCCGCCGAACGCCGGCAGATGATGCTCGGCGGGCCGATCGTGGCCACCATCCTCACCCTGGCCGCGCCCAACGTGCTGAACGTGGCGATGCAGAGCCTGGTCAGCATCGGCGACGCCTTCTTCGTGGGCCAACTCGGCATCGTCGACCTCGCGGCCCTCGCCCTCGTCTTCCCCGCGCAAATGGCACTCGGCCAGATGTCGGCCGGCGCCATGGGCGGCGGCATCTCCTCCTCGGTGGCGCGGGCGCTCGGCTCGGGCGACCGCGCCGGCGCCGAAGCTGCGGCCGCGCACGGGCTCGTCATCGCGCTCGGCATGGCGGCGTTGTTTGCGATAGGCTTCGTGGGCTTCGGCCACGCGATCTTCGGCGCGCTTGGCGGCAGCGGCGGCGCACTCGACCGCGCGGTGGCCTTCTCCAATGTGTTGTTCCTCGGCTGCCTCGCACACTGGATCGCCAACTCGGTGGCCTCGGTGCTGCGCGGCACCGGCGACATGAAGACGCCGGGCTATGCGCTGGTCGCTGCGGCGGCGCTGCAGATTCCACTGACCGGCGCGCTCACGCTCGGCTGGGCCGGCCTGCCCAAGCTCGGCATCCAGGGACCGGCGGCGTCGGCCGTGATCTGCTTTGCACTCGCCGCCGTCTGGATGCTGTTCCACCTGGTCGGGCCGCACGCGGCGCTGCGGCTGCATTGGCCGGTAGATGGCTTCCGCTGGCGCCCGTTCAACGACATTCTGAAAGTCGGCCTGATCGCCTGCCTCGTCGTCATCCTGACCAACGGCACGGTGCTGCTGGTCACCGGCCTGATCGGCCGTGCCGGCGACAGCGCCATTGCGGGCTACGGCATCGGCAGTCGCCTCGAATACATGCTGGTGCCGATCAGCTTCGGCATCGGTGCCGCACTGACGGCGCTGGTCGGCACCAACATCGGCGCCAAGCAACACGCCCGCGCGCTCCGCATGGCGTGGAGCGGCGCCTTCATGGCCGGCGGCATCGCCGCCGCGATCGGCCTGGTGGTGGCGATCTGGCCCGACCTATGGCTCGGCCTGTTCACCCGCGATGCCGCCGCGCTGGCGACCGGCCGCACCTATCTCAGCATCGTGGGCCCGGTGTACGGCTTCTTCGGCATCGCCATGGCGCTCTACTTTGCCAGCCAGGGCACCGGCGAGATGCTGTGGCCGGTCGGCGCCAACCTTGCGCGCATCGTGGTGGCGGGCGGCGGCAGCCTGCTGGCGCTCGACGTGCTGGGCTGGGGCCTGCCCGGCCTGTTCGCCTTCGTGGCTATGGGCATCGTGTCGTTCTCCGCTATTCTCGCCGTCTCGACGACCCGGCCAGCCTGGCGGGGCTGAACCTTCGGAGACACCAAGATGACCACCGGCCTGGAACTGCGCTCGCTCATCACCAAGAGCGGCTCCCTCGAACTGTCGCTGGCCAAGGTCGAGATCGCCGAGCCCGGCCCCGACCAGGTCGTGGTCAAGGTCCAGGCCTCGCCGATCAACCCGTCCGACCTCGGCCTGCTGGTCGGTCCGGCCGACATGAGCCAGGCCAAGACCAGCGGCTCGGGCGCCGACGTCAAGGTGACGGCCACCGTCGCGCCATCGACCCTGCCCTTCCTCGCCGCGCGCCTCGACCAGTCGCTTCCCGTGGGCAACGAGGGCGCCGGCACCGTGGTCAAGGCGGGATCGTCCGACGCAGCACAAGCGTTGATGGGCAAGACCGTGGCGATGATCGGCGGCGCCATGTACGCGCAATACCGCGTGCTGAAGGCCAGCGACTGCCAGCCGCTGCCGGCAGGCACGACGGCGGCCGAGGGTGCCTCGTGGTTCGTCAACCCGTTGACTGCCCTTGGCATGACCGAGACGATGAAGCGCGAGGGCCACAAGGCGCTGGTCCACACCGCGGCCGCCTCCAACCTCGGCCAGATGCTGAACAAGATCTGCCTCAAGGACGGCATTGGCCTCGTCAACATCGTGCGCTCGGCCGAACAGGCCAAGCTCCTGAAGGGCATCGGCGCCAAGCACGTCGTCGACTCGACCGCGCCCAGCTTCCTCGACGACCTCACCGCGGCGCTGGTCGAAACAGGCGCCACCATCGCCTTCGACGCGATCGGCGGCGGCAAACTCGCCGGCCAGATCCTGACGGCGATGGAGATCGCCATCAACAAGTCGGCCAAGACCTACAGCCGCTACGGCTCCTCGGTGCACAAGCAGGTCTACATCTACGGCGGTCTCAACACCGGCCCGACCGAGTTCAACCGCGCCTTCGGCATGATGTGGGGCATCGGCGGCTGGCTGCTGACGCCGTTCCTGCAGAAGATCGGCCGCCCCGACCAGCAGCGCCTGCGCGAGCGCGTCGCCGCCGAGCTCAAGACCACCTTTGCCAGCCACTACACCAGGACGGTGTCGCTGACCGAGGCGCTGCAGCTTGCCAACATCGCCGCCTACAACAAGCGCTCGACCGGCGCGAAATACCTGATCGACCCCAGCAAGGGCTGACCACGATGGCGAACGAGCCCGGCCATTCCCTGCGCGGCCGCGCGCCCTATCTGCCGATCCACAAGCGGCCCAAGCTCGTTCTGCCGAACGGTGCGAAGGTCGCGGTGTGGACCATCGTCAACGTCGAGAACTGGAGTCCGCTCGGCGCGATGCCGCGCGCCGTGCTGCCCCCTCCGATGGGCCAGCCGCTGCTGCCCGACGTGCCCAACTGGGCGTGGCACGAGTACGGCATGCGCGTGGGCTTCTGGCGCTTCCTCGAAACCCTCGGATCGCGCGGCCTCAGGGCCACCTTCGCGTTGAACGGCACGGCGACCACGGTCTATCGCGAGGCCTGCACGGCCGCGCGCGACGCGGGCTGGGAGTTCATGGGCCATGGCTTCACCCAGAAGCCCATGCACAGGGTCGAGGACCAGCGCTCGGCCATCGCCGACACGATCAAGGCGATCGCCGACTTCACCGGCCGCGGCCCGCGCGGCTGGGAGTCGCCCGGCCTCACCGAGACCGACGACACGCTCGACTGGCTGGCCGAGGCCGGCATCGAGTACGTCGCCGACTGGGTGCTCGACGAGCAGCCGCTCCGGCTCGTAACAAAGATCGGCGCGATCTACTCGGTGCCCTACACCGTCGAGGTCAACGACGTCGTCATCAGCGCCGTCCAGCAGCAGCCGTCCGACGAGATCTGGCGCCGCGGCCGCGACCAGTTCGACCGCCTCCATCTCGACGGTGCCACCGCGCCGCGCGTGATGGCGATCTCGATCCACCCCTACCTCACCGGCGTGCCGCACCGGATCAAGTACCTCGAGATGCTCTACGACTATATCCTCGGCCACGAGGGCGTCGTGATGTGGACCGGCGCGGAGATCCTCGACTGGTACAAGGCGCAGACGGCCTAGCAGCGAATCCCCCGCCGACGCGTTGGCCTTCCATGCCCGACGCTTCCGACCGCTCATCCGACGGCGCCCCCGGCTCCGCAGAAGACACCCATGACGACCTGCGCGGCGGACGCGCGCCGTGGCAGGCCGCCCACCACCTGACGCGGCGCCCGCTCGGCCACGACCGGCACTGCGGCGTGCTGGTCGTCGGCGCGGGCATCACCGGCGCGCTGGTGGCCGAGCATCTGGCGTCGCTTGGCCACGACGTCTGCGTCGTCGACCGCGAGCGCCCCGGCCTCGGCAGCACGGCGGCCAGCACCGCCATGCTGCTGTGGGAGATCGACAAGCCGCTGGCCACCCTGACCGCGGTCTACGGCTTCGAGCGCGCCGCCACGGTCTACCGCCAGAGCGTGGCCGCCGTGGCCGGCCTCGCCGAGCTCGTCCACACGAGGCGCATCGACTGCGCCTTCCGCGCCCGCTCCTCGCTCTACCTCGCCACCGGCGACCCCGGCGCCACCGGCGCCAACGGCGCCCTCGGCGCGCGCGACCTGCGGGCCGAGCACGACTTGCGCCAGCGCGCCGGACTGCCGGGCGCCTTCCTCGACTACCGTACGCTCCGCACCGAGTACGGCTTCGACCGCGAGGCCGCCCTCCTGTCGCCCGGCGCCGCCGACGCCGACCCGCTGTGCCTGGCGCGCAGCCTGATGACCCGGGCCATTGCCAAAGGCGCCGCGTTCTTCGACGACGACGCCACGGGCTACGACTCGACCAGCCACCGCGCCGCCGTCACCACCGCGAGCGGCCGCACCATCGAGGCCGACTGGGTCGTTCTGGCGACCGGCTACGCCATGCCCGACTTCGTGAAATCGGACCTCCACGGCATCTCGTCGAGCTGGGCGCTGGCCACGCCGCCGCAGAAACCTGGCGCCCTGTGGCGCGACGGCGTGCTGATCTGGGAGGCTGCGACCGACTACCTCTACGCCCGCACCACCGCCGACGGCCGCATCGTCATCGGCGGCGAGGACGACGACGAGATCGTCGAGCCCGACGCGCGCAACGCCCAGACGCCGGCCAAGACCGAGACCCTGCTCGCCAAGCTCAAGGTCCTGCAGCCCACCGCCGACGCGGTGGCCGACTACACCTGGTCCGGCGCCTTCGGCACGACGCGCGACGGTCTGCCGCTGATCGGTGCGGTGCCCGGCCATCCCCGCATGCTCGCGGCCTACGGCTACGGCGGCAACGGCATCACCTTCAGCTACCTCGCCTCGCGCCTGATTGCCGCCGCGATCGCGGGCCAGCACAAAGCCCAGCACGACGACTACAGCCTCTCCCGTCCGCTCCCTCCCCTGCCGGAAGACTGAATTCACGGATCGTCGTCCCCATCGGCCAGCGGATCGTAGTCCACGATGCATTGGCCGTTGGTTCCGGCTGCCGCGTCGTCGTGATAGTCGGCCGGTCCGGGCACTCGCCATTGCGTCGGCCGGATCTGCATGTGCTCCGGCGGATCGTAGGGGTGGATGGCGGGATCGGGCGGTGGCGGGGGTGGAGGTTTTGGCGGTGGCGCGGGCGTGCTCGCCTCGCGATGCAGCGGCGGAGGTTTCGCCATCGGAGGCGGCACGGGTGGCGCCGGCACGGGCCGCGGCGGCCGACGCACCATCGCCGACGCGGCCTGGGCCTTTTCCATCGCCCGCTGAATCTCGCGGATCTTCATCCGCTGCTCGACCGCGCGCAGGCGGCCCCACCAGCGCAGCCATTCGACGTCGCGCTGGAGCCGCTGGATCTGCGCCCGCAGGCTCACTTCAGATTTTCCTTCATCTTGCGCACCTCGGCCTTGAGCACGTCGACATCGACTTGCTGCGCCACCAGCTCGAAAGCGCGGCGGTGCGTCTCCAGCATCGAGGCCAGCGCCGCGCCATCCTGCGTCGTCAGCCGGCCGGCGCCGACCGCTGCGGCGACAGCGGCGTGCGCATCGAGCAAGTCAGCGGGCGTGCGAATCTCCGGCAGCTCGATCTGGATCGCGCGGCCGCGCGGCGCCGACCAGATGCGGTTCAGCACGAGGCGTGCGGCAACACGGTCGCCCTCGCCCGCCGCCTCGATCATCTTCCTCACCATCGTCTCGGCGCCGCCTTCGGCCAGTTGGTCGAGCATCAGGTTGACGGTGTTGCGGCTGCCGAGCGGACGGCCGGGGCCACCGGGGTGGTCTTTCTTGAACTTCGGCATGTCGACGTCTCCACGGTGGGAGCGCGCCGCCGCCCGTTCCCATTAAACAAATGGAAAAATAATGGCCGGCGATTCGCTCGACGGGATCGCGGGATGCGCTCCCTGCAATCACCATAGGCGTCCTTCTAAAATTCGACGATCTTGGTCGTTATCAACGATATAATGGCGCAGAATAAGGCTTTTAAGCCTGTCGGAGAAGCGTGGAACCAGGAGTCACGCGCGATGGTTTGACCGTTCCACCCCTGCCCGCGACGTCCGCCACCGTACACAGCGCAACCTCGACCCGTCGCGCGCTGTTGAAGTGGTGGGCTTCATGTGAAGCCGCACTCCACTCCTCTTACAGGTGAAAGAAATGAAGAAAGTGTTCGTGGCCGCTGCCCTCGCAGCGACCTGTTTCGTCGCCCCCGCATATGCCGCCACCGATGCCGAGTGCCAGGCCGAATGGACGAAGGCCGACGTCGACAAGGATGGCGCGCTCTCCGACAGCGAGGCGATGCGCTACAGCGCGGCGATGCGCGTGCACGAGACCAAGATGGGCGCCGACGGCAAGCTCGACAAGGCGTCCTTCATGGAAGCCTGCAAGGGCGACGTCTACACCATGCACAAGACCGACGCCGGCGCGCCGCTGAAGGGCGCCAACAGCTTCACCGAAGGCCAGGCCAAGGATCGCGCGATGGCGCAGGGCTTCACCGGCGTGAGCAGCCTCAAGAAGGACGCCGACGGCATCTGGCGCGGCACCGCCTCGCAGGACGGCAAGTCCGTGCAGGTCGCTATCGACTACAAGGGCAACGTCGTTCCCCAGCCCGCGCCCTAGCCGGCCCGCGCTCTCACCCCCCAACGCAATTTCTCTCGCGCAAATTCAAAGAAGGACAGGAACATGAAGGTAGTCAGTGCGGTCTACGATACCCACGCCCAGGCCCGCGCGGCCGTCGACGCGATCGAGGCCGCCGGCGTCAAGTCGGGCGAGGTCAGCCTGATCGCGCACAAGGGCGTCAGCGACAAGTATGACGACGTGACCGACGTCTCGAAGGCGGGCGCCGGCGCCGGCATCGGCGGTGTCGTGGGCGGGGCCGGCGGCCTGCTGGCCGGGCTCGGCCTGCTCGCCATCCCGGGTCTCGGCCCGGTCGTCGCCGCGGGCTGGCTGGCGGCGCTCGCCGTCGGCGCGGCCGCGGGTGCGGCGGCGGGCGGCCTGGTCGGCGCGCTGGTCAGCGCCGGCGTTCCCGAGGAGCACGCGCACGTCTATTCGGAATCGGTGCGCCGGGGTGGCACGCTGGTGAGCGCGCGCGTGGACGACCTGATCGCACCGCGCATCCAGGGCATCCTCGACGGCAACCGGCCGATCGATCCGGTCGCGCGCGGCGCCGCCTATCGCAAGGAAGGATGGTCGGCATTCGATCCGAAGGCGCCGGCCTATACGCCGAGCGAGAGCGAGATCGAGCGTATGCGCCGCGAGCGCGACATGGCGGTGTAGGCACGTCACGCGACACGAACCGGAGGGCAGGACACCGCGAGGGGTCCTGCCCTTTCGATTCGCGCGTCCTGATTCGAAGCCCGATTGACTCGCCGGTCCCAGCCCACACAATCGCCGTAACAGCAACGACTGCAACGGACGAGGGCACCATGCGCTTCACAAACAAGGTTGCGTTGATCACCGCGGCCGCCAACGGCATCGGCCGGGCCACCGCCGCGATCATGGTGCGCGAGGGCGCCACGGTGATCGCCGTCGACAACAACCAGGGCCGGCTCGACGAGGCGGTGCCGGCGCTGCAGCGCGCGGGTGCCCAGGGAGAGGGCAAGGGCAAAGGCAGGGCCGAAGGGAAGCTGGTCGATGCGCTGGACGCGGCCCAGGTCGACAAGGTCGTGGCCGATGTCCTGCGCGACCACGGCCGCATCGACATCCTGGTCAACGCGGTGGGTGGCAGCACGGTGATCGCCAATCCGCAGGCCACGACCGAGCAACTCGCCTTCGCCGACTGGCAAAAGCTGATCGCCTTCAACCTCGACGGCACCTTCCTGTTCACCCACGCGGTGATCCCGGCGATGAAGCGCCAGCGCAGCGGCAAGATCGTCAACCTGGCCTCGATCGCCGGGCGGGGCTTGAGCGAAAACAGCTCGAGCGCCTATGCCGCGGCCAAGGGCGGCATCATCGCCTTTACCCGCAAGCTCGCCCACGAGCTCGGCCCCGACGGCATCAACGTCAATGCCATCGCTCCCAGCGTGACCTTGACCGAGCGCATCCGGCCGCATTGGGACAAGCGCTCGCAGGCGTCGCAGGCCATGGAGATCGAACGCACGCCGCTGCGCCGCGTCGCCGAGGCGGTCGATCAGGCCAACGTGATCTGCTTCCTGGCCTCGTCCGACGCCGATTTCGTCACCGGGATCACCATCGACGTGACGGGTGGGGTGTGAGGAGGAGGCCAAGACTCATGACCCCTCCGTCGCGGTATGACCGCGACACCTCCCCATAAGAATGGGGAGGGAGTCAGAGGAGGTGTGAGCCCCTCTTCCCTCCCCCGTCTGCGGGGGAGGTGTCGCGGTCATACCGCGACGGAGGGGGCGGGATTCGAGGAGCCGGCCGCTACAAATACTTCGCCGGCCGGATCATCGCGCGCCACATGTGCGCGACCGGGCTGTTGTCGAAGCCCAACCCCTGCGAGGGCTGGCGGAAGTGACGGCCGATGATGTCGGTGAACTCGTCGAGCTCGACATGCAGGTTGGGATCGAACGAGTAGATGTCGTTCATGGTGATCTGGCGGCCCGACATGTACCACTTGTGGGCGCGCATCCGCTTGTAGTCTTCCTCAATGTAGGGATCGACGCGGTAGTCCTCGCCGAACAGCGCGACGTAGGCCGCCGGATACTCGTAGTTGACCGACTCGTCGGCATAAAAGCGCAGCACCTGGTGGGCGCGGATCGCCCAGGTCACTTCCTCGTCGACATAGGGCTCGACCAGTTGCGCGCCCCAGTAGCCATGATCGCCGCGGATGAAGCCGACCACGCCGATGTCGTGCAGCAGGCAGGCCAGCACCATCTTCTCGGGCAGCCCGTTCTTCCTGGCGTGATGCGCGCTCTGCAGCAGGTGCATGGCGGGACCGAAGCGATGGCGGAAGAAATCGATCAAGGTCGGCGCCGCCGGCATCTTGGGCAGGCGCGGATCGTCGCCCATCAGCACGCGCGCGTTGGGATTGTCGCGCATGATCATGCCGGCGTTGGGCGGCGGGCCCATGTCGGCCTCGGCCCACATGTGCAGGCGTGACTTCACGACGATGTAGTCGAGCTCGCGCGCCATCTTCTCTTCTATCGCGTCGGCGCGCTCGTGCATGGAGGGCGACAGGGTCCGGGTGTCGGGCATGGCGGGTCTCCTCGGGTTGCCTCTTGGAGTAAGGGCTTAGCGGGAGGATAGCACGGAGGGCGGCAGGGGGACGAGTCGGGCGGTCGGTCCGGTTCTAGACCCACGTGCAGCAGTGTGAATGCGGCTCGATGATGCTAAAAGCAGAGCACTCCACTCCAATCTGCTCCCGTTCGTAAACCTCATGGTACGACCTTGGAAAGCCTCGTCGAGCAACGGCCGTCAGCAGTCGACCGCGACCGGAAAAGCCGCGTCTTCTGGTGGGCGTCTCTGTGCTTTGGCCTTCTCTTTATTCTTCTGCTTCTCATAGCGTCGTGGTTTCTGCGAACCATGCCGGGCGTTGCCTCGATGACGGTGACGATGGCTGAATCGCCGACGCCGCCGGCGCCACCCGTAGTGCCCGACCCGACGCCTGTACTGCGAGCGTCACTGAGCGAATTGCAGGCCGAACAAACGCGGCTTGCCTCCCAGCTTTCCACTCTGAACGACGAGTTCAAGCACAAGGTCGAGGAGTGCAGGACCGCGGCCGTACCCCAGGCCGCGCCGCCCCAACCGAAACCACGTCCCTCCCCATCGCCGCCGCCTCTGCCTCCCTCTCCGGCGCTCTCGCAGACAGCGCCGCCGCCTCCCTTGCCGGCCGATCGTTGGGCGAACAAGGACCTCAGCGTCCTGCAAGGCTGCTGGGATCTGGGCCGGGAAGCACCGACCGTGGTGGCCGGATCCGGCATGATGAGGCATCGGGAAGACTGCACCACGAAGGTCGGACGGATTTGCTTCGATGCGAACGGCCACGGCGAACGCCAGCAGACGATCAGCTGCCCACGCGCCGGAACGATGACCTGTCGCGCGCCCGTCACCGGGCAGTTCAACGCCGATGGAACTTTCACAACGTCGCAGGCCGACGTTCTGTGCCAAGGCGGATCCAAGGCTGCGTGGCTTGGACGTACACTTTCCTGTCGGCGCGTCGACAATGCCCACGCCTCATGTCGAGACAGTGGCCGCCCGGAGTTGGGTTTCCCGGCCCAGGATCAGGAATTCCGTCGAGCGCCCTAGCGTTGCAAGTCTCCTCGGGGGTGGCTCTCGGAGCCGGGCTTGGCGGGAGGATAGTATCGGCGGGTGTGGCCGGGGGACCGAGCCGGATGACTATCCCTTGAAGCAATTTTCGTTGTGCCAAAATAAAGAGTCGGGATTGGGCCGCTGACTAACGTCGATAGGCGATTCGATCTTTTGGCCGTGTAACGCGTAGTAATGTCGGCCGTTTTCGAATTCCTCTCTTATGCGTCGGCTTACCTCGAAACGAAGATCGGGCGTCACCGTGACATAGCCGGCATCGAATAAGCTGTGAATGTCCCGCCGCAGGAGAAGTCCATTTTTGGCTTCGTGCGCTCCACCGTCGCCATAAGGACGAATGTGCGCCGCCTCCAGAGCGGGAAGCGTTCGCTCATGAGTGATCGCGCAGCGTCGTCGATAAACATCTGTCACTAGAACCCGGAACGCGCCTTGCCCGAGGCGGGGGCGGATAAGATGCGGCTCGCCAAAGCGAGCGGGTGCTTCCGCCATACCTGTCGTCTGAGGCAGACTTTGGCGCTCGTAAACAGCTTCCCACAGCGCCAAGCTCTCGGCATCTGACGTGTTGTAGGTCTTGAACGACACGATGTTCGGAGACCAGCTTGTCGGCACCGGAATCCAGTCGCTTTCGTCGAAAAAGAACGGCTGCGTGAGAATGCGACATCCTATCTCGAAATCACTGCGATCGTTCTGATCTTCCTTGCGATAGCGGGCAATGCGGGCGCGCATTTCCTGGGCGGACCGCGCTCCATTGGACTCCCCGAACGCCTGCCATGCCAGCGAACATGGCATTGTATTGGCATGTGCGAAGACTCCACCGCCCACGATTACGTTCCGCGGAGAATGAAGTTTGAATAAGAACAGTTCACCTGGCTGTAGGGCACGGAAATTTGCCGGCGAAGGCGCCCAAAAATTGACCTCGCTCAAGTTCGGTTGATGCCGCAGCATCTCGAACCAGTCTCCGTCGGTAACAGCAATGACGAGGTTGATTCCCACAGTTGTCAGCGGCTCACGCGACCTGTCCTCTAGCTTTCAGTAACGCAGCTTGTTCCAAACTCATGGGCAAGAGAAGTACCCTCTTGCTTGGTCCCTGCCGCTAAGAATCTCTTGGCACAGCGTTCGGAAAGCGCCTTTTAACATCCTCAAAAGTGAACTCGGCGGCGAAGTGCCGTAGATGGGGGGCATATTCTGATCGCTTGTCGTTGCTAAACAGCAGTGCTGTCGTAGCTGAGGTATGTGGCAAGACCTTGGTCAGCTTTGTCGGGTCGGTAGTCCAGCACTTTGCTCTCACGGGATAGGCGCAAGCCTGAGTCCCGTCCTTTTTGAAATGATCGCGAGGATGCTTCACTTCAACATGAAGCGCGAAGCGCCGACCCACCGGGGCTTCGAAGATCGCGAGCAGATCGGTTTCTTGGCCTCTACATCCGAAGCATCGACAAGCCTCGGTATAGTACGAGCGCCACCAATATTTGGCGCGACGGCTACGCTTCGCCGACATTTCCGAATTCAGTAGCCGCGCCTCATCTGCAACGTCGGCGAATATAGTCTTCTTCAATACCCACGATCGGAATTCGGAATCATCCACCAAAGCGTCCGCGAACGGTTCAGCATATAGAAGCTCTCGGTTGCGGTAGATCACGATACTCTCCCCACCTCGTTATTGTTTTTCGATAGACTGGATGATGATCAAAGAAACACACTGGGCGGAGTTTATCCATTTGAGTCACACGACTGTTCCAAGAGCGATCGATCGCCGACACCTTCACCCGAGCCGGAGCTTTCGGTGATCGCATCACTCCCACACCGCCACATCCGCGAGATCGAGAACACCTGGATCCCGCTGCGCGACGGCACTCGCCTCGCCGCGCGCCTGTGGCTGCCGGACGACGCCGAGCGCACTCCCGTCCCCGCGCTGCTGGAGTACCTGCCCTACCGCAAGCGCGACGGCACGGCCGAGCGCGACGCGCTCACGCATCCGCGGCTGGCGGGTCACGGCTACGCGTCCGCGCGGGTCGACATCCGCGGCAGTGGCGAGTCCGAGGGCGTGCTGTCCGACGAATACAGCCAACAGGAGCTCAACGACGCGCTCGAGGTGATCGCGTGGCTGGCCGCCCAGCCGTGGTGCAGCGGCGCGGTCGGCATGTTCGGCATCTCGTGGGGCGGCTTCAACGCGCTGCAGGTCGCCGCGCTGCGGCCTCCCGCGCTCAAGGCGATCGTCACTTTGTGCTCGACCGACGACCGCTACGCCGACGACGTGCACTACATGGGCGGCGCGCGGCTCAATGCCGGGTTCGGCTGGGCAGGCTTCTTCTTCGCCGACATGTGCCACCCGCCCGATCCCGCGCTGGTCGGCGCGCGCTGGCGGAAGATGTGGCTCGCGCGGCTGGAAGCGCTGCCGCTGTTCCTCGAACGCTGGCTGTCGCACCCGCATCGCGATGCCTACTGGCGGCATGGCTCGGTGTGCGAGGATTTTGCCGCCATCCAGTGCCCGGTATGGGCGGTCGGCGGCTGGACCGACGGCTACACCAACGCCATCCCGCGCCTGCTCGAGCATCTGTCGGCGCCGCGCAAGGGCTTGATCGGGCCGTGGGCGCATGCCTATCCGCATTTCGCGCTGCCCGGGCCGCAGGTTGGTTTCCTGCAGGAGATGGTGCGGTGGTGGGACCACTGGCTGAAGGGCCGCGACACCGGCACGATGGACGAGCCGATGCTGCGCGCCTGGATGACGGAGAGCGTGAAGCCCGCGGCGCACCACGAGACCTTGCCGGGCCGCTGGGTCGGCGAGCCGGCGTGGCCGCCGCCGGAGCGCGAGACGCGGCGGCTGTTCCTGAGCGACGCCGGCCTCGATGCGACGGCGGGGCCGCTGACGGCGCGCGAGGTCCGCTCGCCGCTGACTTTGGGCAAGATGGCCGGGCAATGGTGTCCGTTCGGCCGCGGCGCGGACCAGGCGGGCGACCAGCGCGCCGACGATGCGCTGTCGCTGGTGTTCGAGACGCCGCCGTTGCCCGAGACGGTCGAGATATTGGGCGCGCCGGTCGTGACGCTGGAGATCGCATCCGACAAGCCGGTCGCCAATCTCATCGCGCGGCTGTGCGACGTGCATCCGGGCGGGGAGTCGCTGAGGGTGAGCTTCGGCGTGCTGAACCTCACGCACCGCGACAGCCACGAACATCCCGCGCCGCTGGTGCCGGGCGAGCGCTATCGGGTGTCGATCAAGCTCAACGACGCGGGCGCCGTCTTCCCCGCCGGGCATCGCCTGCGGCTGGCGCTCTCGACCTCCTATTGGCCGATGGTGTGGCCCGCGCCCGAGCAGGCGACGGTGACGATCCTGGGCGGCGCGCTCGACCTTCCCGTAAGGCCGGCCCCTTCCCATGCGCGCGACGAGGCCCTGCCGCCGTTGCCCGCGCCCGAGATGGCGCCGCCCGAGAAGGTCCAGGCGGTGCGGCCGGGCGTGATGCGATTCGACCGCATCGGGCTGGAGGTCGGCGAGGAGTCGCATTACGCGCCCCACCTCGACGAGAACGATCCACTCAGCGCCGCGATCGAAATGCGGCGCACCGCCACTGTCGCACGGGAAGGATGGCAGGTGCGCATCGAGACCCACCTGCGCATGGGCTGCACGCGCGAGGCGTTCGTCCTCACGGCCTCCGTGCGCGCCTTCGAGGGCGCCACCGAGGTCTGCCACCGCACCTGGGACCGCACGATCCCGCGCGACCTCGTTTGAGGGTCAGTCCCCCGATCGCCTGCCGTTCGCCTCGACCTTGCCCATTTTCACCAGCAGGTAGAGATAAAGCGCGTCGAGGATGAAGATCTCGACATACATCACGTTCAGCACGACGGTCCTGGGATCGTAGAGATACTGCGACACCGAGGCCAAGGCCGTGCCGACGAGCTTGCCGGCGGCGATCCACACGCTCTGCCCGCACGTGCTGCCGCGCCGCTGCAGCATCGTCAGGAACAGCACCGACATCATCAGGTTGTCGGAGAAGGCGGTGTAGGCCGAACCGTAGTCCTGACCGAACAAGGACACCGTGGCGACGAGCAGCGGCACCGCGAACGCGAAGCTGCCCAGCAGGATGGGCACCATCCAGGCCTGGAGCGCGGCCGGAAAATCCGAGCGCCAGAAGCGGATGAAGCTGGCGACGATCAGCACGTCGAGGATCAGCCAGGCGACGTTGACGGTTTCCTGCACGACGCCGCCCACCATCGGATAGACCAAGGTGAACAGGAATTCCCAGGAGAAGTTCACGACCATGGCCAGCATCGGCATGGCGTATGTTTTGTGCCGCCACGAGATGTAGACGATCATCACGTAGGTCAACGACCAGGCAACGCCGCTCCCTGCGCCCAGCCAATCCTGCATCGACATTCGGCAGCCTCCCCCTGACGATCGCCATCGTCGCCCCGGCCGCACCCTTGCACGCGGCGGATGCGCGGGCCATGGGAGCCGCGGCACGGGCTGTGCGTGCAATCGAAACGGAAATGACACACGATAAGGTCGGAGGCCGGCGAGCGGTCCTGGGGGAGAGCCATCATCGCATCGACGATCGCAGCAACCGGCGCACGTGGCGCCGTAGGTCTTGCCGTCAAGGGCCTTGCCGCCAAGGGCCTTGCCGCGGCGCTGGCGATCGCCGGCGCGGCTGCGCCCGCCGCCGCCGATGAAAATGGCACGAGTTTCTGGCTGCCCGGCACCTTCGGTAGCCTGGCCGCCGTGCCGCTGCCCACCGGCTGGAGCCTGACTGCCGCCTATGTGCACCAGACAATGACCGCCAGCGGCGCCACGGCGATCTCGCGGCAGGTCAACGTCGGCCCGTTCAGCACAACCCTGAACGCCAATGTCTCGGCCAACCTCAGCGAGAGGGCAGAGCTTTTCCTCGGCGGACCGAGCTACACGTTCGAGCAGCCGGTGCTGGGTGGCCAGCTCACGCTGGGGGCGACCTTCGCCTACGGCTACAATCGCGTCGACGGCGCGGCCCAGGTCGGCGGCACGATCGGGCCTTTCGCCTTCTTCGCCGCCGCCAGCTATGGCGACAGCACGAGCGACTTCGGCGACGTCTATCCGATGGCGGAGCTGCGCTGGAACAGCGGCAACCACAATCTCCTCGTCTATACGACGAGCGACGTGCCGATCGGCTCCTACGACGCCAATCGCCTGTCCAACATCGGCATCGGGCACAGCGCGATGGACGGCGGCGTGGGCTACACCTACCTCAACACTGGGAACGGCCGGGAATTCTCCGCCGTCGCCGGCGTCACCTACAACTTCGCCAACCCGACGACCAGCTACCAGAACGGCGTCGACCTCCATCTCGACTGGGGCGCCTCGCAGTTCCTGTCCGAGAAGGTTCACGTCGGCCTCGTCGGCTACGTCTACCAGCAGGTCACCGACGACAGCGGCGCCCTGCCGATCCAGGGCGGCTTCCGGTCGAGCATCGCCGCCGTCGGCCCGCAGGCGGGCTACATCCTCGATCTCGGCGGCCGGCAGGCCTACGTGAACCTCAAGGCCTATCGGGAGTTCGCCGCCGTCAACCGAAGCGACGGATGGAATGCCTGGCTCACCTTCACGATCGCGCTGGGAGCGGCGAGTACGGCGGGAGCGGCGAGGCGCAGCGGCACATAAGCCTGCCGTGGACAGCCTCACGCAGGGCGGCGAAACTTCGCCGATGGCGTTCACGGTCCCCCACTGGAACGAACTCAGCCGCCAAGGCTACACGGTCGTGCGCGGCGCGATCGACGGCGGGCTGTTGCGCGCGGCGCAGGCGGCCGGCAACGACCTGGCCGCCCGGCATCCCGAGGGCTGGGAGCGCTCGAAGAACGAACTGTGGCGCGAGATCAAGAACGCCACCCATCCTGCCTTCGTCGGGCTCGCAGGCGACGTGCTCGATCCGCTGGCGCTCGAGATCCTGGAGACGGTGCAGTCGCCCGACCGCATCCAGTTCTCCTCGACCATGCCGGGTTTCCAAACCGCCGGCATCGTCGGCCGGCATTTCCACATCGACGGCGGCCTCGGGCCGTCGCTGGCGGCGTTCAACATATTGTTCGGCGTGGCGCTGACCGACGTGGCGTCGGACACGGCCGGCGGCTTCCATGTCCTGCCCGGGTCGCACCGGAAATTCGCCGAGCTGTTCGGGCACCAGCCGACGGACGCTTCCGTCCACTGGGGCGAGGTCAAGGTCGCGGGCCAGAAGCGGTTCCTCGCCGACGCCGCCATGGTCGTGCCGCGGCTCGGGGCCGGCGACATCGTCGTGGCGCACAGTTTCCTGGCGCACGGCACCTCGGCCAACACGACCGACGTGCGCCGCGACATGATCTTCCAGCGCCGCGCTGCCCGGCCGCTCGCCGATCCCGCGACCCGGGAGGCCGCGCGCCTGGCCTTCATGCGCGACCCTTGGGCCTTCTTCCGGCGGCACTAGCTGACAGGGAGGCGCGAGCCCGCTAGGCTCGACGTACCGGCCTTCGCCGGCGATCGGATGGCGCCGATGAAACTGCCACGCAGAAAATTCCACGCACTGGCCGCGAGCCTTCTCGCGGCGCCGGCGGTCGCACGGGCCGAGGCCTGGCCGGCGCAACCCGTGCGCCTGGTCGTGGGCTTCGCCGCGGGGCAGGCCATCGACATCCTGGCGCGCCTGATCGCGCAGTCTCTGTCCGAGCAGCTCGGCCAGCAGTTCATCGTCGACAACCGGCCGGGCGTCGGCGGCAACATCGCCACCGAAGCGGTCGCGCGCGCGCCGGCCGACGGCTACACGCTGCTGATGATCGGCGCCAACAACCCGATCAACAGCACGCTCTACGACAAGCTCTCCTTCGACCTGCTGCGCGACTTCGCAGCCGTCGCCGGCGTCTATCGCGTCTACCAGGTGATGGAGGTCAACCCCGCGTTCCCGGCGCGCTCGGTGGTTGAGTTCATCGCCTATGCCAAGGCCAACCCCGGAAAGATCAACTTCGGATCGGCCGGCACCGGCTCGGTGGCGCACGTCACCGGCGAGCTGTTCAAGATGATGGCCGGCATCGACATGCAGCACGTGCCCTATCGCGGCGCGCCGCTGGCGCTGGCCGACCTGCTGGGCGGCCAGGTCCAGGTCATGTTCGACAACCTGCCGTCGTCGATCGACCACATACGGGGCGGCCGCCTGCGCGCGCTGGGCGTGTCGACGCCGGCCCCGCTTGCGCTCCTGCCCGGCGTCCCGCCGATCGCCGACACCCTGCCCGGCTTCGAGACCAGCGCGTTCGCGGGCGTCGGCGCACCCGCAGCGACGCCGCGCGAGATCGTGGACAGGCTCAACAAGGCCATCGGCATCGCGCTCGCCAACTCCAGGCTTGCCGCGCGCATCGTCGAGCTGGGCGGCGTGCCCATGCCGATGACGCCGACGGAGTTCGGCGGCCTGCTCGCCGCCGAGACGGCGAAGTGGGCCAAGGTGATCCGCGCCGCCAACGTCAAGCCGGGCTGACGCGCGGGGCACGGTCCTGCGACCGCGCCCCGTTCATCGTGCGATCAGGTGCGCTTGAACCCTTCGAGTTCGCGCGACGCCCAATCGAGGGTCTTGTCGACCGCCTCGCCCTTCATGTGGCGGACGATCATCTGGCACTGGATCGCCTGCGCCCAGATCTGCGAGGCGATGAGCGGCGGCGCCGGCGAGCAGGTGATGCCGGCCTTCTGGTCGCCGCCCCTGATCGGATAGTGCGACAGCGCGCCCTTGGGCGGGCCCTCGTCGTCCCAGGTCTTGAAGTCGTTGAACTTCGGGTACGGCGGGATGTCGTAGCCCTGGCTGGCCGCCACCTGCCGCTCGGCCGCCGGCCGCGAGGCGAGGTATTCGAGCAGCTTCTTGGCCGCCGGCTTGTTCTTGGAGAAGCTCCACACGCCGTAGAAGCGCGGCAGGATCGGGTTGTAGCGGCCCTTCGGCCCCTTGGGGAAGCCGGCGAACCAGCATTTCTCCGCGACCTGGGGTGCGTCGCGCTTGCCGACCGCCCAGGCGCTGGGCGGGTTGAAGATCAGCGAAGCCTGGCCGGAGAGGAGGTACTTGTTGTTCGACGCGTCGTCCCATGCCTGAGCGTCGGGCGGGCAGAAGCTGGCGAGCCTCTTGCCGTAGTCGAGGACCTGGCGCACAGCGTCGGTCTTGACCGTGATGTTGCCCTTGGCGTCCATCAGGTCCGCGCCATAGGCGAGGAACAGCGCGCCGACCCACTGGTTGGTGTCGGTGGTGTTGCCGAGCGGCAGGCCGAAGCTGTTGCCGCCCTTCTGGCACTTCTCGGCGGCGACCAGGAAGTTGTCCCACGTCCAGCTATCGGCTGCCGGCGGTTTGCCGGCCGGATAGAGCGCCTGGATGTCGACGCCGGCGTGCTTCTTCAGCAGGTCGAAGCGCGCGCAGCAGCCGAGCAGCAGGGTGCCACGCGTCATCGGCACGGCCAGCCACTTGCCCTCGTACTTGCCGACATATTCGACGGCGGGATCGACCGGGCCGTTTTTCGCGACGACGTCCTTGACGACATCGTCGACCGGTTCCAGCCCCTGGCTGAACTGCGCCACTTCCCAGTTGGTGAACTCCATGATGTCGTGGCCGGAGCGCGACTGCGCTTCGACCGACAGCGTCAGCAGGAGCTTGTTGCCCTGGCTGGTGATGAAGTCGACCTTGACGTCGACTTTCTCCTTTTCCGCCCATTCCTTGATGATCGCGGCCTGGACATCGTTGGCGCCCGGGACCCAGTGGTCCCAGAGCCCGATGGTCAGGCTGCTGCTTGCATTGGCGCTGCGCACGAACGGCGCAGCGACGAGGCCAAGGGACGCACCCCCGGCCATGACTCGACGACGAGACACGTTATTGAAAGGCATGACACCCGTTCTCCCTGTGAAGGAACGCTGTTCACGCGACTGACGCTGACTGATTTTACTGACTGTTTTTGGTGGGGCTGGGCTGTCGATACCGACGGCAGCAGAGTTCCCGACGCTTTTGCAGTGCCGCGATCCTAGCCAAAGCCCCCCGGCCGCGCCACCGGGCGATCGGGGGATTCTTCACCGACTGCCGGCCGGCGCCGGCGACAGCTAATAACGCGCGATCACCTGGGTGGCGAAGTCCTCGAGGTTGGCGCGCGCATGCGCCATCGCCGGCAGGAGCGTGATCTCGCCGAGGCCCATTTCCTCGCGCTCGCGCAGCATGGCCACGATCTCGTCGGGCGTGCCGACCAGCCCGCCGGTGGCGCGGATCAGGTCCTCGGTGATGAAGCGGCGCTCCTCCGGCGGCACGAAGGCGCAGTGCCCGAGATGGACCTGCTGGTAACGCCTGGCCAGCGGCGTCTCCATCTTCTCGGTGAAGGCGAGGTATTCTTCCCACAGGCCGCGGCAACGGCCGGCGACAGTGCTGGTGTCGCCGTCCTTCTGATAGAGCTCCCACCAGTAGTGCAGCGTCGCCGCCGCCATCGAGCCGATCTCGTCGATGACCCGGTCTGACGTCATGCTCTCCCCCGGCCGCAGCACGCAGGCATAGCTTAACGCCGCCGTATGAAAATCCTTCGGCAGGGTGCGCCCGACAGCGGCGGCGCCCTGCTCCATGGCCTGCAGGCTCAGTTGCAGCCGCGCCTTCGTCTGGTTGTGCGAGCACACGCGGCCATCGCCGTAGGCGCCGGCGGCCTTGAGCGCCAACGGCCCGTCGGCCGCAACATAGATCGGCACCGGGTGCGCCACGTCGATGAAGCCCTCGTCCGGATGCAGGAAGCGAATGGCGCGGCGCTCGGTGCGCTCGGGATCGGGCGCGTAGTCGACTTCCTCGCCATGCAAGAGCGCGCGCAGGACGCGGAGATACTCGCGAAACGCGCCGGCCTTCATCGGGTCCTGACCCATCACCCGCATGGCAGTGTGGCCGGTGCCCATGCCGATGAAGACCCGGCCGGGTGCGAGCTTGTTGATCGTCGCGATCGAATGGGCGGTCACCGGCGCCAGCCGCACCGATGCGACTGACACGCCGGTGCCCAGCCGGATGCGCGAGGTGTTGGCCGCCGCCAGCGCCAGCACCGCATAGGCGTCGGAATAGAGCATCTGCGAGTCCGCGACCCAGGCGGCGTCGTAGCCCATTGCCTCGAGGTCGACGAACAGCCGCCAGTCCGAGATCCTCGGCGCGACGGTCACTCCGAATTTCATGGTGCGATCCTTCCCGGTCATTCTATCAACGGCGGCCCGCGACTGCTCTATGCTGGCACATCTGCGCCCGACAGCCCAAGGATCAAGCCCATGCCCCTCCCGACCGTGCCCCTCCCACTCGACGGAATCCGCGTCATCGAAGTGGGCCAGGCACTGGCGGGACCGCTGGCCGGCGTGATCATGGCCGACATGGGCGCCGACGTGATCAAGATCGAGA